>JACOEL010000028.1 GCA_024998625.1 Nitrospira sp.
TGCGCTCGAATCAGGAGCTGCTGGCGGCTGTGCACATCGAGTTTACCAAAAATGCGGGTGAGGTGATGACGCACGGTCGTGCTGCTGATGTATAGGCGGTCGGCACTGTCCTTGTTGGACAGTGCTTGCCCGACTAACAGAATGATCTCCTGTTCACGTTCGATCAAGGAACGGTCAGGGTATGTTGAGTGTTGATGACCGCCTGCAGCCCGAGGCGCATGAGGCGATTGCTGCTGAAGAACGCCATTGTAATCGAAGCATGGCTTCATTCGAGTTCGCCCATAGGTCAGGGCTATGAGGCCTAGAATGATGAGACGCTCGGGCGTTTCAACGCCTGCTGTCGGCAATACACATAACAACTTGAAAGGACGAGGTCGCCCGAAGGTCGAACCGTGCCGCAAACCTGTCCCATGAGGAGTGCCCATTCGGCAACGTAGGTCGCTAGTTGGACTGGTTCCACGCCTTGTGTCCTGAACAGATTCAGCGCGACCGCGGGCAGCGCAATTTTGAGATAGGAAAGGGACGGGCCATAGCTGAAGATATATTCATGCTGCCCGGCAAACAGCAGTTGCACCCCGTCTCGCGCCTTCATCCCACGATGTCCACAACGTCTACAGTGAAGGCATGCAAGACCAGTGCGTACGTCACACCCGACACGGTAATCAACGTTCATCAGTCGTCCGCAATGGGTGATGGGACATTGCATCGTGTGGTTCAGCACAGGCCAAAAAGATTTTCACCGTTACCAGCAGCCCTAGCCCGGGCTATTCATCAATATCGGCTTCGTCGTCCGATTCTCTCACCCGGCGTGGCTATTCTCGTTCGGCCTCCTCGACAGACTGCAAGTATGCCTACGTCGGCCTCACTTGCGAGAAGCCCCGGCGGGCTTCGGTCTCGACCGCCTCGCGACGGCATTCAGGAATAATCCGGGTTGGCAGGCATTCAACACCGAGCGTTTGATCGAATTCAGGAGGCCTTAGAGGCCGAAGGTCGGGGGGATATTCCGCATACACCCGTGATACCGACTCGTGCAGCGCCTGCAACAGCCGCTGCGGGTCGAATGGTTTCGGAACCAAGGTGCCAGTGCCCTGTTTCTGAAGCGTGAGCGGTAACTCGGTCAAGTCACCGGAAAGGAGCAGAACGGGAACTTCGGGCCACAGCAGACGAGTAAGAAGCAGAAACTGCTCCCCATCCAGGCGAGGCATATGATAGTCCGAGATGACCGCATCGAAGCGCCGCTTCTTCATTTCAGCCAACGCGCTGATCCCATCCACCGCCGCATGAACGGTATACCCCTCTTGCTCGAGCACCGTCGTGACCAACCCACGTACGCTCTCCTCGTCATCTGCGATCAACACCCGCTTCCCATACCCTTCCATGGCGCCTCCTTCCCTTACATGCTGTCCCGGCACAACCAAACCGTCCGACGGATGTCCAGGCCTGCCGCCAACAGACTGAGTCCCCTTATCCCGGTCCTTGTCCGCGCAGCTCTGCGCTCCACACACCTCGTCTTTGTGAGCCAGGCCGAGCACTTCGACGGAGCTGGTCCGGGATACCTCGTGCCAGACGGATCAGGGGATCTTCCACATTGCCGCAATTCAGACAGCGCGTGACCGGCATCCACATATGAGTGACTCCTTCGCTGGGATTAAACAACATTTCAGCCACCATCAAGCCCTGACATCGGCTGCATGACATCCTTCTCTCTCCTTCGAACAGTCGCGGATTGTGAGCTAACGCCCTCGATCCATTAGTTCCTGCTCCGCTCGCATAAGACTCTCGGAAGTCGCCTTGACTCCGCGATCCTGATCCGGATTGATCAGAATCGGTACACGCAAGTTGTCCGGCAACAACACCATTTTCGAGTTCGGGCTGTCGTACAGCTTGTAGCGCAGATAGTCCGGTGTCAGTGTCTTCGTAATCGTCTCCTGTGCCTTGGACTGCCCGAGCGCCCGGATCTTTACCCCTTCGGCCTCGCCCTCCGATCGAATCCGTACTGCGTCTCCTTCTCCTCGCGCCCTCCGTCTCGCAATTTCGGCGTCTTTTTCCGCAATGACCAACTCGAATTCCTTTTGTTCCTTTTCCTGCTCCTTGGCCTGCTTGCGCTCGACCGCTTCCAACACGATCTTGGCCAACTCGATATCAGCCAACGCCACACTGTGGACCTCCAGATGGCGCCCCTTCAATTTTTCCACGACGACGGCCTGTACCTTGCTGGCAATCTCAGCGCTCTTCTCAGGGACCGACACCATCGGATAGTTCGACACCACGCTCCGTACGGCAGCCAGCAATTCCGGTTTCACGACCCTGGGATAAAAATCCGGCCCGATTTCCTGCGCAAGGAAGTACACCTCTTCCGCAACCGGCCGCATGATGATGGCCGCCTTTAATTTGACCAGCAAATCATCGGCACTGAGCGCATCGACCAGTTCGGTATAACTCTGTAGCCGCACGTCATAGACAAATACGTCGTTCCATGGGGCTCTCCAATAGAACCCGCTCTTCAACGTCTCGGTCGTCAGTCCTTCTGTCAGCGGATACCAGCGGAGCCCCCGTTGTCCCGGATGAACCGTATTGCCACAGGCCTGCACCCCCCCGACGAAGATGATGACCGCGAGGATCGTCGTATATCGCCGCATGACCTTCTCCTCTCTTGTCAGAACGGTCCTGGTCAATGGGGTTTCAGCCCACTGGACCTGGACGTCGAGGCCAGTTCCTCATGAACCACTGTCAGGTGCCGCTCGGCTGTTCGCTCATGGTCTTGCGCTGCATCCTCATATGACCGGGCCAACAAGCGCGTTCCCTCGACCCAATCGGAATCCGGCCCGAAGAGCCGTTCGTACACGAGAGCCCGATGATCCAAGTCGCGCGCCATCAGTCGAAGTCTCGTCGCTTCCCGGCTGTAGAATTCGGCAATCTTGTGCTGGTTCTGACTACGGTCGTAGGTCAGCAAATCGAGTTCGGTCGCTGCCGTCGTACAGCCACACAGAAGGCAGGTTTCCGCGAGCACAAGGCATCTGATCACATCCGGCCATGATGATCGCATCATTACACCAGGAGACATGACCCCTCAGACAAGAGGGGCGGCAGCTCACCCCCCTGCCGCCAGACCACTTCGTAATCCGTGGCCAGCGGCAGCAGGTCAACAAGGTGTTGACCGCGGAGCCGGTTCAAGGCCGCAAACAATGCATGCCAGCTGTATAATGGAAGTGAGTCGGCGAGGGTGAGAAAGGTGAGGCGCCGGTGGTGCTGCAGCAATACAAGAATCTGCTCATCGACGGCGACATCGCCGGGTGAAACAACCTGAGGGTCCATCGCGCACCTCCATTGTGCAGGGAGCGGGATATTGTGCTCCTGTTGTGTTCCATCCCATGCTCAGAAACAGTGCAAGATGTGCTCCATCCGTTTCGTAGAACAGATGCGAACACAATCCTGCCATTCAGCGAGGTCGCGGTCTGGTTTCTATGCGATCAAATGTCCTCGACCAAGACATTCCGCACAGTGTCATCGTGCGGAATCGCTCAGAGTCGCTCTTGTTCGGCATGATCCTCACTCGCAACGGCAGAGGAGTTCAGGGGCTCGCAACAACAGGCAACCTGGCACTTCGCTTGCTCAACCAACGAACAATGAGGCAGTGCAAGGATTGGTTGAACACAGAGAAGCACGGGCACAGAGGACGTCTCCTACTCGCCACCCCGGCGTGTGGCGACTTCGAGCACAATTGCCCCATCGAAAGGACACACCATGAGTCGTATAGGCATTCCAGCTGAAGGGTTCAAAACCGTCGGCCAAATAGTGGGAACGAATACGGTACAATTCCATGTCGGACAGGACGGCATGTCGATCACGATCGAGATGCTTTCCGAGCATGTATCCGGTGGACCGGTGTTGGATCAACAGGGCCGCTATGTGGGATTCATCAGCGAATTTGATATCCTCAAGGCCCTTGAGGCGGGAAAGGACTTGAACAGTCTGACGGCGACAGAACTGATGGCCAGACATCCCATTGCCGTCCGTAAATCGACACCGATACCAGACGCGATCAAGCTCATGGCAGACAACCACTTGTTGAACCTCCCGGTCGAGGAGAACGGAGAGGTGACCTATTCGGTGACCAGGCACGACCTGCTCCGCGCATCAATCGGTCTTGCCATAGGCATCGAAGAGTAGCCGTGCGCGGCTGGCTGCTGTGCAATCATGATTCGAATCAAACGGGTTTACGAAACACCAAGCGCGCGCGATGGGATTCGGATTCTGGTCGACCGGATATGGCCGAGGGGGTGCACGAAGGGGCAGGCGCGTCTCGATGCATGGCGGAAGGAATTGGCTCCAAGCACGGCGCTCCGCACCTGGTTCGGCCATGACCCGGCAAAGTGGATGGAATTTCGGACACGTTACCGCAAAGAACTGAGCCGACCGGAACAGAATCGCGCGATCGAAGATCTCGCCCGGCTCGCACAAGGACAGACCGTCACATTACTCTATGGGGCATCCGACAAAGAACATAATCAAGCCGTGGTCCTGAAGGAATGCATCGACAGTGCGAAGGATCGCGTTTAGCTCGCCAACCCCCAGGTGCTCCAGAGAGCGACCGCGGCAATCGCCAACATCACCCAGGCCAACTCACGATCTCCGACTTTCTTGATCATCCGTACCATAGACTAACTCCTTGTTCCGTATGCGCTCACTGTGATGAACGTCTTCAAAGCAAGGGGCATGCCATTACTCATGAACGGAATTCCAATGGTTTCCATATTTCCCCACCCTCAAATCGAGCGAATTCGCACGCCACGCACTGTGCGAATCGACACATGGAGGGCGACCTGGGGCGGTAGATCACGACAGGCAACTGAATCGATGGAATGGATAGCTCACCGGCCCGGATAGACTCACAGAAGAGGTCGAGGGTTCGGCGCCAGCACGGTCCTATTTGGAAGAAGCACCGCTCTCGTCAGGAAGACACACACCATGCCCCCTAGACTTTCCACAAACAACAACTGCCAGCGTGCGCGTTGCAGCCAAGAGTCATAGGTCATGGGTTCACTCGGCAGTTCGCGCTCAATGCGCACCTCAAAATCCCCGATGGCTTTTTCGATGGTCAGGAACAGCGCCCGCCCACTCCCTCCCCGCACATACGAGCGGACGAGGTCCTGCTGCTCCGCCCCGATGACCGCGAGCAATCTCCGTTTGCTCTCAACGAATTCATCGAGACGCGCCGAAAGCACGCTCACTCCGGCCTGCAAACCCGGAGTGCTGGCGGTCAAATCGGTCAATTGAGCCAGTCCTGTTTTCAGTCGATTTTCCGCCAGCCGAATCGGTTCGAGAAACGACTGCTGCTCCGTGAGCAAATAGCCGCGAAAGTTCGTTTCCACCTCCAAGACCAACCGTTGCAAATGCGCCACGTTGCCCAGAATTTTGGAACGGTGGAGCTGCCGCTCCTGCTGAACCCGCCATTGCTCGAAGAGAAGCAGATGGCCGAAGAACACCGCGGCCAGCGCCGCTATGGCAACGGCAAGAACGCCTATGAATCGTCCTCTGAAATTCATCACTCTCTGTCACGCATTCCTAGCCTCATACAATCAGCGAACCGAAACATGATGACGCCCCCTCGGCCTTCGCCCACTCTGCCCGGCACTATCGGCAAGTAACCGGGGTGGGCAGTCCCCGTGAAGGATCATCGCTCCCTCACGAAGACTACCCACCAGCCTTCCTCTCGCAGGATCGACGGCACAGGCCCAAGCGCAAGGCCATCGCTGCGTCCGCGCACTTGCGCGGCCCTCGACCTTACAGCCAGTTCACGCGCTCGGCCGGCCGAATATAGATCGGCTCTTCGACCTGAATACGCGCCACTTCCTTGCCCGACTTGTTGAAGCCCAACACGGTATCGTTGTACATCTCGAACCGCTTCCCGTGGATCTGGGTTTCAAACACTTTCGGACCCGGAATGACATCGTACCGGAAGACGATCTGCTGGCTGGCTCTCCAGAGCTGGAGGACCGCCAACAGTTCGCGGCTGGGCACGAGGTACTTCTCGATGGCGTTATCCACGCCCGGGCCGAACATCTGCCGGTTGTACCCCCGAGGGGCATGCCGCGGCGGGATGTAGTAGCCGTTGGGCTCGGTGCCCCACTGCGGATACAGCGGGAGCGCCACCTGCTCCACACGAATCGTGTAGTACAGGGGATGCCAGCGGTCTTCCGCCCACAGGCCGTCTTCCCCGATGCGCATCAACGACTGCATGCGGATTTTCCCCACGCAGGCCGCCATACAACGCGTTTCCATCGGCTCACCGCCCGTCAGCGGATCTTTGCCTTCGATGCGCGGATAACACGCGATACACTTTTCAGAGACGCGTGTGGTGCCCCGATACATCGGCTTCTTGAACGGGCACTGCTCCACGCACTTCTTGTACCCGCGGCACCGATTCTGGTCGATCAACACAATGCCGTCTTCCGGCCGCTTGTAGATCGCCTTGCGCGGGCAGGCTGCCAGGCAGCCCGGATAGGTGCAGTGGTTGCAAATCCGCTGCAGATAGAAGAAATACGTCTCATGCTCCGGCAAGCTGCTGCCGGAGAGCCGCCACGGTTCATCGCGCGTAAAGCCCGACTTGTCGATGTTCTCGACCAGGGCCCGCATCGAGGTCGCCGTGTCTTCATAGATGTTCACGAACCGCCATTCCTGGTCCGTGGGGATGTACCCGATCGCCGCCTGGCCCACTTTGGCGCCCGCGTCGAAAATGGTCATTCCCTCGAACACCCCGTACGGCGCATGGTGCTTGCGGCCGACCCGCACGTTCCACACCTGCCCGCCCGGGTTCACCTGCTCGATGAGCTGGGTGATCTTCACGTCGTAGAACTGCGGATACCCGCCGTACGGCTTGGTTTCCACGTTGTTCCACCACATGTACTCCTGCCCCTTCGAGAAGAGCCAGGTCGACTTGTCGGCCATCGAACAGGTCTGACAAGCCAAACAGCGATTGATGTTGAACACAAAGGCAAACTGCCACTTCGGATGCCGTTCCTCGTAGGGATACAGCATCTTCCGTCCCAGTTGCCAGTTATAGACTTCTGGCATTGACTTGCTCCTTTCAGTCGCAATCCGTCGCTCGTCGTTCGTGACGCGCCCTTTGCGAGCGACGCGTCACGAGATACGATTCACGCGTCACGCTACACTTTGATCTTGATGTGCTCGCCTTTAAGCCACTTGATCATGAACTCGTTTTCCTGACCCGGCGTGAACCCGGTCCGGACCGGTTCCCACGGACCACGCGCGCCGATACCGCCGTCTTCCGCCTTGGTGATGCGGATCAAGCATTCCTTCGGCACCGTGTTGACCGCGTGGTGGTCGATTTCGAATCCCCACTTGAACTTCAACGCATTCGCCTGCTTGCCCGGCAGTGAGTCGGTTTGATGCATCGGCATGAGCCAGCTCCTGGTGAATGATTGTTGTGCGCCATACCGGAAGTTGGACTGATAACCGGTATCCACCGCAATGGCGCGTCCGTCCGGCCGCGTCTCATGCCCCTTCACCGACTTGGCCGTCGACACATAGGGGGCGTGTTTGGCCATCGTCACATGATAGGGGTATGAGGGATTGTATTTCGCCCGGATCATCAAGCGGGCGACCTTGTAGAACGGATCCGACGGTTTCCAGCCGCGATAGGGCCGGTCCACCGGATTGCCGTCCACATAACAATAGTCGCCGTCGTTGATCCCGCGATCCTTCGCCGCCTGCGGGTTGATGTGAATCTGGTGCTCGCCGACCCCTGGTGTCCGTTTGTCCATCCGGTACGGATCGCCGAAGTTCGACTCATAAATCTGCACCCAGTCGTTCACCGACCATTGGCTGTGCACCCGGTGGCGGGTCTTGGGCGTCACGCAGTAGAACTGGTAGCCCTTCTCCCACAAGGGGTTCGGGTGCTGCTTGATTTCCGACCACGGCAGCTTGATATTCCGCACCGTCTTATCGTCATGGTGCTGCGCCGTAACGGGAATTCCATAATCCTCCGGCCGGACATAGGGATTGGTCGTCATGATGGCATTCGGCATATACGGGGTACACTCCGGGCCTTCCCGGTGTGAAATGAAGTTTTCCCCGTATTCGATCGCCTCCGGCTCGATACGGTAGGTCTCCAGGCGTCCCGATCGCGTCCAGTGCGGCTTGGACTCGTTGGTCTCTTCCCAGAGCGGATGCCGCGGGTAGGTGCGACACATGACCATCCAGCCCTTTTCCGACTTCAACATGACGTCGGCGCTGTAACCGAAAAACGTGGTCGATGCATCGAGAATGCGCTGCACGTAAATATCCACCCGGTTGTGATAGACAAACTTATACGTATCCGCCATCCGCTGTTCGCCCGTCATTTCCTTCAGCTTCGCGGCGACGCCGGCGAACGAATCGAGATCGTTCCGGGTGTCGTACAGAGGGCGGATGCCGCCCTTCCAGATCTGCACCCAGGGATTCGACACCGTAGCCGTCATTTCGGGATAGGTAAACTCCATCCACGAATTCACGGCGAACGCCACGTCGGCATGGTTGACGTCCGAGGTCATCTCGATGTCTTGCGTGACCAGCATCTCGATGTTCGGATCAACGTTTTTCACCATGTCGTAGTGGTGCTTGGCGTTGTTCAGAATGTTCACGTTCACCACCCAGCGGACTTTGCTGGGGCTCGGCATATGGGTCTTGCCGGTGAACACCTTGCGACCGTACTTCGGCGTGTTGACGATCAGCGCATTGTCGCCATGGTTCCAATACCCCGGCTCCTCACCGTAATAATATTTGCGGTATTTGATTTCCTTGCCGTGCACATCGTCCTTGAGATTCAAATTCCAGGGATCTTCGCCCAAATAGACACTCGCGCCTGCGCCGGACCAGGGCGCCGCCTGCCAAATGCCGACCTTGTAGTTACCGGACCAGGTATGACACCCGGTGCCGAACTTCCCGATATTGCCCGTCAGCATCATCACCAATGCCGCGGCCCGTCCCATCGACGTCATATGGAAATAGTGACAGACACCCTCTCCATTGTGGATCGCCGCGGGTTTGACGGTGCCGCAGTCCCGCGCCCAGCGGACAATCAGGTCCTTCGGCGCGCGATTCACCTGATGGACGGTATCCAGGTCATAATCCTGGAGGTGAATCGTATACAGTTGATAAATCGGCATGACGTCGACCTCGCGCCCGTTGAGCAGCTTGATTCGATAGGTGCCCGTCAAGGCCGGGTCGATGCCGCTTTGAGCCAGATGAACACCGACCTGCTCACGATGGAGCGGCACGGCTTTCCCCTTCGCCAGGTCCCAGACCATCATGCCCCCGAGACGCTGCACCTGGTCTTGGCTTAATCCCTGCACGCGCCCCGAATACGACTTGGTGAAATCCGGCACCTGATAGTCTTTCAGCACTTCATGCGGATCCAAGTACTGGAGGGTATCCGTCCGCACGAGCAACGGCATGTCCGTAAAGCCCTTAATAAAATCGATGTCATGATAGTTTTCATCGAGAATGATTTTGGACGCGCCGAGAAACAACGCGCCGTCCGTCTCGGGACGCACCGGAATCCAATAGTCTGCACGGCTGGCCGTGGGATTGTATTCGGGGGTGATGATGACGAGGCGCGCCCCCCGTTCCATACTCTCCAATTTCCAATGCGCTTCCGGCATTTTATTTTCGACGAAATTTTTCCCCCAGCTCGTATTCAGCTTTGTGAACCGCATGTCCGACAGATCGACGTCGCAGTTCTGCGTGCCGTTCCACCACGGCTGCGACGGGTCTTGATCTCCGTGCCAAGTGTAGTTGTTCCAGTAACGGCCGCCCTGCGCCTGATCGGGATTGACCTTCCGTATCCAGCTATCCAACAACGGCAATACGCAGTTGTTGAACCGGGTATTGGCATGCTTCCCCATCATGCCGAGGATCGGCATGCCGGCGCGGTGCTTGAACGTCCGCACACCCGCGCCCTTCATCATCTCGATCATTTCCGGCGCATAACCTTGCTCGCGCAACCGCCGCGCACCGGCTTCACCGCTGTAGCGAGTGCCGATGACGATCAAGCCTTTGGCGACGTAGGTGAACGCCGTATCCCAGGACACGCGGACCATGTCGTCGAGGAACCGGCTGTCGAACTTGTACTTACGCTTCACATCCGACGTCAGCTCGGGGGAGCCGTCGTCCATCCACTGCTTCCAGCCCTTCCGCATCAAGGGCCCCTTCAAGCGATAGGGGCCGTACACACGGCGGTGGAAGGTAAACCCCTTCAAACACATGCGCGGGTTGTGCGCGAATGTTCCACGGTTGCCGTAGAGATCTTCGTAGGTCTGGTGGTCGTAGTTCTGCTCCACACGCATCACGACACCGTTCCGGACGAACGCCCGAATGCGACAGGCATGGGTATCGTTCGGCGAACAGACCCAGGTGAAGGATGAGTCGTACCGATATTGATCGTGATAGACGCGCTCCCACGATCGATCCGGATACTCACCCAAGGGATTGTCGACCTCGACGACCGGTTGCAGCGCGGTCAATGCCAGAGCCTTGTCGGCTACCGCTGCGACTGCGACCGTCCCCGCCGAGACCTTCAAGAACTGCCTGCGGGATAACTGCATCATGAATACCTCCTCATAAGAAGACAGGACACCCTACCGACGCCACGACTCATGGCGTCCACACAACACTTCCCCCATGACCGAAACAGGCCAATGCAAATGAACCCTCCTTCCAGGCCAATGATGTTCCCGCCGCACGAGCGGCCGGTCGTACGGCGGCGCAGCACTTCGCGGCTCTCTGCGCGAGGAACCACGCGCATCACTGAGAAGATCGAGAATAGAGAAAATCACGACGCCCCCTTGTGCACCTCACATGCCACGAGGACGATTCACGCCGGGATATCTATGTCATTGAAAAATCGAACGGCAGAAATGAAGAATTCATGAAGATCGCGGGCGACACGAAACAGCCACGAATACACGTGGTGGAATACCACGATTCCACCACGATCAATCGTGGGCTGGCATATTCATATCGTGAGCAGAGAGACAGGCACGGAGGAACGGATTACCTGCGGGAGGGACGGCGAATGGCTAATTTCTGCATCCGGCTGCGGAGCGTGCTCGGCGCCAACCCTAACTGGTCTGCAGCGCCGCCGGGTCCTTCGATCCGCCAGTCGAGCAAGGTGAGGGTTTGAAGAATATGGTGTCGCTCTTCGTCATGCAATGTTCGTCGAGGGCCTGACTCGGGTGGGACGCGCACATTCACCATCGCCGGATCGATACGCAACAAGCGCTCGTGACACAGGATCAACGCACGTTCTACGATGTTCTCAAGCTCCCGCACATTTCCCGGCCAGGCATATTGCACCAACCGCTCCATCGACGGCCCATCGAAGTCTTCACACTGTCGCTTCAGCCGCTGCGAATGAACCCGCAGGAAATGTCGGGCGAGGATGGGAATGTCCTCCGGGCGTTCCCTGAGCGGAGGCATATGGATGGGAAACACGTTCAAGCGGTAGTACAAATCGCTGCGGAAACGCCCCTGCTGGATCGCCCGGTGTAAATCGGCGTTCGTGGCGGCAATCACCCGGACATCGACCGGAATGGCATTCGCGCCGCCGACTCGATCGACCAGACCGTCCTGGAGCACCCGCAAGAGCTTGGCCTGCGCCTCAAGCGGCATCTCGCCGACCTCATCCAGAAACAACGTGCCGCCATCGGCAAGCTCGAACCGGCCGACCCGCTGATGTTCGGCGCCCGTAAAGGCGCCCCGCTCGTGGCCGAACAACTCGCTTTCAATCAATCCTGAGGGGAGCGCCGCGCAATTCAATCGCACAAAAGCCCGATCACGCCGCAAACTCCGCTCATGGATGGCACGCGCCAAGACCTCCTTGCCGGTTCCGGTCTCCCCGGTCACCATCACCGTGGCGCCCGTGGGAGCCGCCTGCCGGGCAAGCGTCAGCACCTGTTCGAATGCTTGGCTTCGCCCCACGACGATGCCGAAATCCTGATTAGCCTTCAGCTCCTCCGCCAAGTACACGTTTTCCCGCGCCAACTGTTCTTTCAAACGGGTGATTTCTTCGTAGGCGTTGACGTGAGCGATGGCGAAACCGATCTGCGTGGCCACCTGCTGGAGAAAATCCACATCGGCCGGATCCGGAGGCCCCGCCTCGATACTGCCGATGTTCAGCGTTCCGAGACACGCTTCCTGGACGACCATAGGAAGGTTGATCATGCGACCAAGCCCTTCCTGGAGATAACTCTCATCTTCGATAAACAGTCGCTCTCGCTGAAGGTGAGGGCGCACATGCACCTGATGATGATCGTAGACCCACCCCACTGCGCTGTGCGCGCGAGGGATCATCACGTCGCTTCTGAGCACCACCTTCGGCAGATTCGTTTCCACCGCATAAAAACGAAACGCGTCCGACTTCATATCGTACACCGTAATCCCAGCCCGCTCCCACCGGATGACTTTCGTCAACTGATCCGTAACGGCACGAAACAGACTCTGCCGGTTGCGCTGAGAATTCAGCACATTGGTCACGGACAACAGGGTGCGATAGTTGAGCGCCGCGTTATGCACGACGTGTTTCTTCTTCCCGTAACATGACCCTCTATGAACGGCTCACAGACCTCGTGCGCTGAAGCCATCCGTCCTCCGGAGAGGAGAAGGCGCACATAGAACTGACCTGCAAGCAGGCCTCGATGGTCGGTGTGGCTTGTACGCTGTCGGCATCATAGGCTGGGCCCATTCCTGATTCCAGTCGCTCATCGAATCTTCATCAAACTTTAATGTAGCACCGGTGGCTGCCTAGCGGATCACGTGGCTCGGTAAGGTTTAACCTCCCGATGCTCCGACAGGGAAACTAATGACGTCCTGTGCTGCCCTCACCCATCTCAAAGCCTGACCTCAGTCGCAAGTTGCTCTGCCCTGCCTCGGGGCCCAACGATCCGGAGCCTGGACCGATTGAAGGCGCGAGAGGCGTCGTTGTAACGCCCAGATCAGGACTTCTTCGCGGAATGAACGAACTCGGCACCGGATCACGATACGCACGCATGCGGTCGTGGGCGCTCGGAGCCCGGCCTTCAGCGGACGAACGCATAGCGCCTTTCCGGGGCACTATCCGCTGAATCTCCTCCTCTTCGCCGAGAAGGAAATCGATCGACTCTCCACGATCGCCGAGCACCAAATTGGCCGCGATCACCTCCTTTGCCAGGGATTCCGCCATAGGCAATTCGTCGGCATACACATCGGTCTCGTATTCGGCCGTGGTGGGGGTCGCCAAGGAGGTCCACACGGATTGCCCGGACTCGGTGATGTTGATACTGGTCACGGTCGACAGGCCCGGCCGAATCGGATGTTCCCGGAGTTCGTCCGAGGGTAAGGCGATACGCACCGGGACGCGCTCGACGATGTGAATGAAGTTTCCGGTCGAATTGTCCGGAGGCAACAGCGCAAACGCGCTGCCGCTCCCCGGCACCAGCCCCTCGACCGTACCATGGAACGTTTGCTTCGATCCGTAGAGGCTCACGTTCACCAGGGCCGGTTGGCCTGGGCGGACATGTTGCAGTTCCGTTTCACGCAAATTTGCTTCGACCCACAGATGATCCAGCGGAACGATGGTCATGAGGAGCGCCCCGGGCTGAACACGATCTCCCACCTGGGCTTTGCGCTTAGCGACATATCCGGAGACGGGAGCCCGGATCTGTTGGCGCGCATACTCCAGGTGCGCTTCGATCAGCTGATGCTTGGCGAGATCCACAGCCGGATGGGCCATGACGGTCGTGCCCCCGATCTGCGCATCCAGAGAATCCAGCTCGGCCTGGGTCTCCCGCACCTCCGCGTCCAAACTCGCAATTTTGTCTGCGGTATTTTGCAGGATCTGTTTGGAGATCGCGCCGCTCGGAGCGGCCCGTTGATACCGGTCCATGTCGTGCTCGGCCAACTCCAGCCGGGCCCGGCGCGAGCGCAGTTTTTCTGCGAGCTGCTTCCGATTGATAAACAACGACGCAATGCGACGAACCTCCTCACCTAACCGGCCACGGGCCCTCCCCAATGCGGCGTAGGCTTGATGCTCGTCCAGCCGGATCATCAAGTCCCCCCGATTGACAAACTGGGTCTCCTCCGCCAACACCTGCGTCACGATGCCGGACGCCTGCGCCGCGACCGGCACCAGGTTCCCTGTGACGTAGGCATTATCGGTTCGTACCCAAAACCGGTCATGCGTATACCAGTGCACCAGATAGGCGACGGTGGCGACCAGCACCAACCCCGCCACGACCAGCAGCCGTCGATTCCGGCGCGCACGAATGGCCTTCGGATAGATGCGGTAGGGGCCGGCCGGCGGCGAGCCACCAGCGGATGGCGGATGCTGAGCCATATCTGCGTTTGTGGTTGTCATGGATTTAGCTCGGATTCTGTTTCGGCCGTTTTTCAATGTCCGGATTGTGATACCCCCCGCCCAGGGATTCGATCAGATCGACTGCCGCCACCAGTTGATCGCTCTCCAGCGCCCTTAACGCATATTCCTGCTCCAGCACCGGATAACGGTGTCGCAACACTTCCCGATCATCATCGAGTCCATTCACGAGTCGCACCTTTGCCAACCGCCAGTCGTCGCCCAACGAGGCCACCAGCCGTTTATGCGAGGCCATGATCTCATTGGTCGTTTGCCAGGCACTCAAACTGTCGGCGACTTCCCGCATCGCTTCCAGCAGCGTGTCGTTGTAGAGTTCCACTGCCGCATCGTATTCCGCCCGTTGCGCCCCCAATTCACCGCGGAGCCGGCCGCCTTCAAACCAGGGCATGCGCAATCCGGGCGCCAGGCCGTAGGAAAAGCTCTGACCGCTGAAAAGGAAATTCGCCAGCTTGTCGGTCCCCTTGGCCAAGGTCAACGCATTGAATCCCACGAAGCCCGTCAAATCGATGGTGGGATAAAACTGGGTCGTCGCCACCCTGACCAATCGCGATGCGGCGTGAGCCCGATAGAGGGCGGCAGCCAGATCAGGCCGATGGACGAGTAATCCCAGGGAGAGATGATCCGGTGCCGCAATCTGATTCGGGACGATGGCGTTCGGCTTGGCAAAAAGATGGGCCGCCTCATCCGGCCCCTTGCCGACTAATCGCGTCAGCAGATGACGCTGCACATCCAGCTGATCGCGGATCGCCGCCTGTCGCTTGAACGCGGCTTCATAGTCGGCCACCGCGATTTTGACCGGTTGGTCGTTATCAAGTCCGAGCCGGAACCGAGTCTCCGCCAGCGTCTTGAGCTCACGGCGGATGCCGACCATGGTCTTGACGATATCGAGTTGCTGTTGAAGCGCCTGGCCGCGGAAATAGGCGCGGGCAATGCCGGTGGTCAGCCGTAGTCGAACTTCGGCCGTTTCCGCTTCTTCAGCCGCCGCATGGCCCAGGGCGGCTTCCAGCATGGCCCGGTTCTTTCCCCAAAAATCGAACTCATACCGGAAGCTCAACGGGTTGATAATCCCATACATAATCCTGATGCCCGCCACTTCCGGATTGAGGGCTGCGAACACGCCATGTTGTGAAATGCGCTCATAGGTCAGCGACGCCTCCGCTTCGAGAAACGGCAAGAGCCGCGCGCCTTCCACCTTCACGAGTGAAGTGGCCTGCCGCAGCCGCGCCGCCGCATGTTTCAACCCGGGGTTATCTTTGAGCGCCTGCTCGATCAAACCGTTCAGCTCTGGATTGCCGAACTGTTCCCACCAGCGATCCTCCGGCCAATTCTGAAGCCGGGACGTGACCTCCGCCAGTGTCTCCGTCATCTCCGGTGGATCGAGATACTGTGCCGGTTGATCCCCTTTCGGAATCCAGGCACAACCGCCGAAGAGAAGCGCGCAGCCGATCCACAGGGCGATCTGCAATCGGCGCCTGGTCGTGAGAGGAAAAATCATGGCATCTCCTCGATCAACTCCTCGGCACGCATCTCCCGTAACTCGTCGGCCGAAGCCGGCGCCACCGGCAAGTGGGTCGGATGAGCAAACCAGACGAGTATGCCCAACCCCACAAACAGGAAACTCGCAACGAGAAACGCGTCGTTCAAACCGAGAATCGCCGCTTCTTGCCGGATCAGCAGTCCAAGTTTGGCCTGGATCTGAGCCTGCGACAATCCCGCCGCGCTGAGTTTGGCCGTCAACTGTCCCATCGGATCGAAGGAGATCGACTGGCGCCCGCCGAAGTGATCAGCCAGGTGCAGTTGATGAAAGTGGATACGCCGGAACAAGACGATACCTTGAAACGCGATCCCGAACGCCCCCGCGGCCACGCGTAGGAGATTCGCGACCTCGGCCGCGCGCATGATGAGCGGACCGGACAGGCCGTGCAGGGTCAACACCGTCACGGGGGTGAAGAACGAGCCCAAGAAAATGCCTTCTACGAGCATCGGCCAGAAGAGTTCTTCATAACTATGCGGATCGTCGTACAGGCCGAGCCAGTAAAAAGTCCAGGCAAAACCCAGACTATTGAGGCAAATCAACCAACGGGCATCGATGTACTTGCAGAGAATATGCATGACCGCAATGGCAGGCGCCCCGAGTATGACCAGCGGCAACAGGGCCAGCCCGGCCAGCTTGGACGAATAGCCGAGAATGAGTTGGATCTGCACGATCAACAGCGACAACAGGCCTTGGATCGAAAAAAACCCGAGCGTCAGGCTGATGAGGCCGATCACAAAATTGCGATGCCTGAAGAGTCGAAGGTCCAGGGTCGGATGCCGCTCCCCGAGTTCCCAGATGACGAAACAGGGAAACACCACGAGCAACACCACCGCGATCGCCTGGAGAAACGGCGAATCGAGCCAATCGAAATCGTTGCCCATGTTCAGCAACGTCTGAAGCCCCAGGAGCAACACCGCCAGCAGGGCGAACCCGACCAGATCAAAGCGTGCGTACCGGCGGCGAAAGCCTCGCCCGTACAACAAGGCGGCCAACGTGCCGACGATCACGAGTGTCAGCACAAAATCCAGGTAGAACAGAAAACGCCACCCGAGCATGTAGACGATATACCCCCCCACCGGCATCCCGATGGTGAAAGGCGTAATGCTGAACAGACCCCAGACGGTCAAGGCCACCGCCTTCAATCGCTTGGGGTATTCGTTGAGTAACATGGACTGGGCGATCGGCAGAGTGATGCCACCGGCAATCCCCTGCACAATGCGAGCGGGAACAAACTGCGCGAGCGTCTGGCTATCACCACACAAATACGACGCCACGCTATACACGATGAAGGCGCTGATCAGCAGGCGGCAATCGCCGATACGACCCGAGAGGTAGCGCGCGAGGGGAAAGCCCAGGGCCAACCCGACCATAAAGTCGGTTTGCGCCCAGGTGAGAAAACTCGGTAACACGCCGCCCAGATCGCCCGACACATGCGGCAGCAGGGCAATGTAGGAACCAGCATTGAACAACACGACGATGTGCGACAGGCCGAGTACGGCATTGAACAGCACGAAGCGCCATCCATGCAATCGCCTGAGATAGACAACCGCCATCGCCGTACGCCATCACTTAATACGAAGGAGAATAGCCGGGCTGATCGCCCCGGGCAGTCCCCGGTTGAGCCGGCACCGTTGCGGGAACGGATTGGGTCGCGGCCGGCGCACTCGTATGGTGCGCCCCATAGATCGCCAATCCCGTAAACAGCATGCCCCCGACCAGATTCCCTAAGGTCACCGGGATCTGGTTCCAGAGCCACCAGGTCGACACGCTGACATTGGCCCCCAGCAACATGCCGACGGGCACGAGAAACATGTTCACGACCGCATGCTCGAATCCTTGCGAAAAGAACAACAAGGTCGGCCCCCAGATCGCCAGAATTTTTCCAGAAAATGACGTCGACATGAACGCCGCCACCACCGCCAGGCTTACCATCCAGTTACAGAGCATCCCTTTGGTGAACGCCGCGAGGAGCCCGGCCGTGCCGTGTGACGCGTAATAGTTGGTTTTCGCTTCGGCGATCGCAATGAGTTTGGTCCCGACCGCAGTGATTTGCGCATCTCCTGCGGTGGTCAGAGCGATGGCAAACAGGCCTGCGTACAGGGTGCTGCCCAGCAGATTGCCCAGGAAGACCCAGCCCCAGTTCGCACAGACCTGCCGCAAACCCGCATTCTTTTGGCCGGCCACGGCAGCGCAGGGCAAGAGCGCGAAACTGCCCGTGATGATCTCGGCGCCAAGCAGAATCGCCAGCGCCAATCCGAAGGGAAAGAGCAGACTGCCGAGAATCCAGTATCCGGTTTCAACGGCCACGGTGACCGCCATGCTGGTCCCAATCCCGAGATAGGCGCCAGCCAGCATGCCGCGAAGCACCAACTGACGCGGCGGCAAACTCAGCTTCAGCGCGCCGCCGGCCAGCATACTGTCCACCACGCCGTATGGCTTCACATAGTCCATCGCAGCCTCCTTCGTCGGTTCGCCGGCCAGCACTCGTCGCGCGATGCGTGGCACGGTCACGGAGATCTTTCTGTGATACAACTTGAGCAAGGCGCGTGCCGTAGCGTTTTTCATCCATCCGTACCGCTCTGAGACAGACGGGAAGAACGTTTCCTGCTGACCGGACCGGATCATCCGCCCCCTGGAGGAATTGCATGAATATGGGCGAGATCGCACAGGCGCACGGTGCGAAACCGCTCATTTCACATGCCGCCGCAGGAACTTCATGCGGAACAGGGACCGGCAGCCGCTGAAGACAAGGGGGGGCCCCGGACAGGCGCTTTCCCTGACAGCGCGGATCAGGCGGCAAAGTTGCACACAGACAAGCGCACAGACTACGATATCGGTGGAGACTACGACCGCCCTTGAGTGACCTGCTCAGCAATCTGCCCATTGCCCGCAAGTTGTTTCTTGCGTCGGTGATTCCTGCGCTCACGGTTCTGCTCCTCAGCGTCCTGACCTACCGCAGCGTCACGACGTTCTCCGACGACGAGGGCCAGCTCAATGACATCTACTACTCCCAGCGATTGGCCTCGGAGTACCTTCGGCTTGTCGTGGACCTTGAAACAGGGTTCCGTGGTTTCGTCCTTACGAGCCAGGAGCATTATCTGTTCCCCTACCGAACCGCCCAGGATCATGTGCTGAACATCGGTAGGACGCTGGAAGCGCAGGTCTCCGCCTATGACGATCAACGCGCGCTGATCACCTCCGTTCAACAACTCGTCCGGCAGTTCATCGATGAAAAGGAAATCTTGATCGACGCCGTGAAGGCGGAGCATCCCGACGAAGCGCGGCTCTACATCGAGGAGGGTAAAGGGCGGACGCTGATGTTGAAGATTCGCCAGGACATGGGGCGCTTCGAACATCTCGCCCAGACGGCACTCAATACCAAGCTCGCGAAACTCGCCCAGGATCGCGACACCATGCTCATGACCATCCTCGGCGGCGGCCTCTTCGCGTTGATCTGCATGGTGGCAGCCTTGCACCTCATCGCCCACTCCATCACGACGCCGCTGGAGCGCCTGGCCACCGCAGTGATGGCGGCCGATACGCATCCGATCCCGCACGTCCCGGTGATGACAAGAACGGATGAAATCGGCAATCTGTCCCGTGTCATGCACGCCATGAGCTCGGCCATCCATTCCCACATTGCGGCGCTGCAACTGTCGGAAGCCAACCTGCGCCAGCTCAACCAGGATCTGGCCGGTTCGGAAGCCAAGTATCGCAGTATCGTCGACCATGCGCCCTTCGGGATCTTCACCACCAGAGGGATGACCCTCGTGTTCAGCAATCGATACAACAGCCTCCTCGCGGGACTCGACCCGAGCGAAGAGAAGGACCCCGATGCAGTCCGGCGCGCGATCCACCCGGAAGACCGGGAGCGGGTCATCGAGGAATTCGCCCAGGCGGTAACGGAAGGACAGCCCTACGAAACGGTCTTCCGGTTTCTCCATGCGGACGGCACGGTCAGAAAAGTCTTAAGCCGGCGCATCCCGATTCGCGATCATTCCGGAGAGGTCGTCATGTACCAGGGGTTCAACGTGGACATCACGGCCCTCGATCTCATGCAATCGCGACTGCGGCGGGCCGAACGACTGGCCACTCTCGGGCAGGTGGCCGCCGGCATCGCGCACGAAATCAGAAACCCGCTCGTCGGCATCGGCTCGACCACGTCCCTCTTGCTCGACGATACTGATCCAGCCGATGCGCGCCGCCCCGATCTGGCCGTCATTCTGCAGGAGACCAAACGCCTCGATCGGATCGTCAACCAAATCATCGACTATGCCCGACCCCGTGAGATCGTGGCGTTTGCCTTCGACATGGGACAGCTGGTGCAAGAAGTCATGAAGGTCTTGGATGAGCCGCTCACGCGCAAACAGGTGACGATCCGTCTCGCGGCGCCCGACGCCCCCTACACCATTCAGGCCGATCGCGATCAACTGAAACAAGTGCTGCTCAACGTCCTGCAGAACGCGATCGAAGCCAGCCCGTCCGACGGGACGATTACCGTCACCCTGGTTCAGCAGGCCCGCGGAATGGAGCCGGGACTGGAAATCACAGTCGCAGACCGGGGCACCGGGATCAGCCCCAGCCACCTCCCGCACGTGTTCGAACCGTTTTTCACGAGCGGCAAACCACGGGGAACAGGATTAGGACTTGCCATCTGCCGTAACATTCTCGAAGCCCACGGCGGAGAAATTGCCTTGGACAGTGAAGTGGGACGCGGCACCACCGTGCGCGTCTGGGCCCCCGTACGACAACAGCCACCACGAATGCAGGAAGAGGAACAGCATGCAGGCCACGATCTACGTCACGGATGACGAACCAGCCATTCGATCCGCTATCGTCAAACGCCTTTCGCGGCGCCACCACACCGTGACCGGCTTCGAATCGGGCGAGGATCTGATCCGGGCCGTCACCCAACATCCGCCGGACCTCATCCTGCTGGACTTAAAGATGCCCGGCATGGGAGGCATCGACACACTCCGGCAGCTCCGACCGATCGCGCCCCAGACGCTGATCATCATGCTGACGGCCTATGGCACCGTGGAAGATGCGGTCGAAGCGATGCGGCTGGGCGCCTACGATTTCCTGATCAAGTCGGTCGACCTCTCAGGGGTCGACCCTGTCGTCGATCGTGCGATCGAATTCCTCGCCCTGCGCCATCGGGTCGAATTTTCGCTCGAAGACCAGAACAGCGCGTACGCGCTCTCCAATATCGACGCGCGTAGTCCGGCGATGCAGCTCCTGCTCGGCCAGGTTCGGGATGTAGCGGAGAACGCCAAGTCCACCGTGCTACTCCAAGGCGAAACAGGTACCGGCAAGGAGTTCCTCGCGCGGGTCATTCATTGCAATAGCCCGCGCGCGTCCGGCCCCTTCATCGCGGTGAACTGCACGGCCATTCCGAAGGAGCTCTTTGAAAGCGAGCTGTTCGGACACGAGCGGGGCGCCTTCACCGGCGCGCATCAGCGCAAACGCGGGCTGCTGGAGAAGGCCGAAGGCGGCACGTTGTTTCTGGACGAAATCGGCGACCTGGACCCGGCCATGCAAGCGAAGCTGCTCCGCGTGCTGCAGGAACGCACCTTCAGGCGCGTGGGCGGCACGGAAGATCTCTCCGTGGACTTCCGCTTGATGACCGCCACCAATCGCGACCTCAAGAAGGACACGGCGCGCGGGAGCTTCCGGGAAGATCTCTTCTTTCGCCTGAACGTGGTGACCTTCGAACTCCCGCCCCTACGCGTGCGCACAGAGGATATTCTCCCACTGTCCATGCAAGCCATGCTGCGATTCGGCAAAGAGTTCGGCAAGGAGGTCGTCGACATCGAACCCGAGGCGCAAGAACTCCTTCAGCGATACAGCTATCCGGGCAATATTCGCGAACTCCAGAACATCATCGAACGCGCCATGATTCTCTGCCACGACAAAACCTTGACCGCCGGCTGCCTCCCGCGCGAATTGCGCGAGCAGGCCCCGCACATCGCCGTGGCCATGGCGCAAGGCGAGCACCCCTCCCTTCGCATTGAGATGGTGCTGGGACAACAGACGCTGGCCGATATCGAGTCGGCCCTGATCGAGGAAGTCGTGCGCCTCTCGGATCACAACAAAACCCTGGCCGCCAAACACCTTGGATTGACGCGGTTCGCCCTGGACCGGCGCCTCAAGAAACAAATGGAACAGGACTGAGCATGCAGGCGGCAGGGAGTGCATCCGGGGTTGAACCGCGCCACGCGGGAACGGATAATGGGCATATGAATCAGGCAGGCGATGGCCAGCAAGCATAATAGCTGGATTCTTCCAGGCATCGTCGGATTGACCTGCGGCCTTTTTGCGCTCGATCTGTTCATGCCGCTCGGGGTCGCCATCGGTGCGCTCTACGCGGGGATCGTGCTGCTGGCCTCATTCTCCCCGAATCCGCGACTTCCGCTGCTCACCGCCGCAGGCGCCACCGGCCTGCTCATTGTGGGAGCCGTGGGAGGCCCTCGCCTGAACAGCATTCCCCTGTGGGTGGGAGTCACCAACGCTTCCCTCGGTCTCGTCGTCGTCTGGATCTCAGCCGTGCTGCTGCGACAACGGCATCATGCGGAGATTCGACTACGTCAAGCCAAGGACGAACTTGAAGCGCGTGTCGCCGCCCGCACCAGGGAATTGGCCGACGTGAACCAGACCCTGCTGCGTGAAATCTCTGAACACGTCGAGACGGAAGAATCCCTGCGCGCCAGCGAACACGATCTCGCCACCAGCCGGCAGGAGTTGCGGGATCTGGCGGCCCGTCTCCTCACGGCCCAGGAGGAGGAACGCCGGCGCATCTCCCGGGATCTCCATGACGACATCAATCAGCGGCTGGCCATGCTGATCGTCCAAGCCGAGTCATTGGAAAACACCCTCCCCCCTTCAGCAAGCGACTGCAGCAAAGAGCTGCGTTCGATCCAGGATCGACTCACCGAGCTGTCGGACGATGTGCGCCATCTGGCCTATCAGTTTCATCCCTCCATTCTGGACGACCTGGGATTGATTGTTGCCTTGCAACGCCTCGTGGACGATTGCACCGTACGCTCGAACGTCCGGGGCTCCCTGGATATCCGTGAAGCCCCTCAGTCTGTTCCACAGGCGGTATCTACCTGCCTGTATCGCATCGCGCAGGAATGTCTGGCCAACGTGATGAAGCATGCGCGCGCAACCCAGGTGAAGGTGTCGCTGACTGCGACTCCTGAGGCGATCACGCTCCAGGTTGAGGATGACGGGGTCGGGTTTGACACACAGAAGGTCGTCGACAACCCGCGAGGCCTCGGTCTGGTAAGCATGGCGGAGCGAGTGCGCCTGGTCCATGGCACAGTCACGATCGAATCGATCCCTCACCGGGGCACACGCCTCTCTATCAAAGTTCCGCACGCGGAGGTTCCCGTATGACCACGCCCCCTCGAGTATTGTTGGCCGACGACCATACGTTGGTGCTGGAAGGATTCCGGCGAATCGTGGAACAACGGTGCGAGGTCGTGGGGGCGGTCGAGGACGGCCGCGCGCTCCTCGACGCGGCCACGCGGCTGCGCCCCGACTTGATCCTGCTGGATATCTCTATGCCGTTATTAAACGGAGTCGATGCCGCGCGCCAATTAAAGAAGCTGCTGCCCGACGTGAAACTCATCTTCGTCACCATGCACGCGGACCCGGCCTACGTGAGCGAGGCCTTCAAAGCCGGGGCATCCGCCTACCTGCTCAAACGGTCTGCGGCCAGAGAACTGGAGCAAGCCATCGACTCCGTCTTGAAGGGACAGTATTTCGTCACCTCCCTGCTGACGAAGGATCTGGTCACAACCCTCTCCGCGGGGCAGGCCGGCCTGTTCGCACAACGGCAGGAGCTGACGCCGCGCCAGCGTGAAGTGCTGCAGCTCATTGCCGAAGGACGCACCATCAAGGAGATCGCCTCGCTGCTGAATATCTCTCCCAAAACCGTGGAGTTTCACAAATCCCAGATCATCTTTCATCTCAACCTCCGCACCACCGCAGAACTAACGAAATACGCGATCGCGCATGGACTGACATCGGCCTAGCCGGACTATTCATGAATAAATACCTGCTCCGCCGTACGATCCTCTCGCCCGGCAGGGCTGTTCTCGTTGGACTCCTCGGCGGACTGCACGTGCGCCTGCGTCGGCCTTACGTGCGAGAAGCCTCGGCAGACGCCGGTCTCAAACGCCTCGCGACGGCATTCAGGAATAATCCGGGCTAGTCGCTCAACAGGAGTGATCCTCAATTCCTCCCGGAGACGCAGTCCTCGCCGACATCGGCCTCGGGACATTTCACCTCCGACCTAGGATATCGCCTAGTTGTCTCTCCTCTGCACGTTCGTTACCCTACGTACATATGTTTCGCCGTTCCCCATGCCCATCCGTCATGCTGGCTCGGTACGGTCGAAGGAGGTCTGGACGATGGACTCCGCAGCCACACAATGCCAGGTTTGCTGGCGAGTGCGGGACAACAGGACCGACGGAAGTTCCTGCGCGGTATGGTCAGACATGCAGACGTTCATGGAGAACCACGATATGACATCGCATGGCCCTAGCTTTTCCGAAGGGTACTGCCCCCAGTGCACCACCTTGTATCATCGACTCACGCAAGAACATCTCTACGACGCATAACAGGTCCATCCCTGACACGACCGACGCTGCCCCAACGTGGATAAGCCGCAGCCACGTTGTCGTCCGGTCTTTACGAAAACTCCATCCATTGCATGCTTCAGGAGAACGACAATGGATCGGTTACAGAGGAATGTTCGCTACCAGATGCATCGGACCAGACATTCGCCCTGTTCGCCAGGCCGGCTCCATCGAACCGTACAGTGCTGGACTCGCTTCATCGCAAGTCAATGGGAGCCCCCTCCTACACCACACAGTCTGTACTCTCGCTGGAATCCCCGGCTTGGCCTCCATTCCTGCCCTCTCCGCACTGTAGCTCGCGACGCACGCTCCGGCGCGCTTGATCGACTTCGCTCAGGGAAGGTGTTACGTTGTTTGAAGCAGGACAACGGACATCGCGCAGTCGTGACGCACCGTTCAGTGCCGGGCACGGTTCTGCGGAGGGAGGAAGGGCGACGATGAACTACGCAGGTCGACGCGGACCGATTCAGGCGCCGCAGCAGCAATCAGAGACCGGAGAAGACCGGGTATGTGGGTCACAGCTCGGCGCGACCTCCATATATCAACGATCCACGCCCTGGGATGAACGACCGGCGCCAGCGGTCAGACCCGACGCGCTGCTCGCCGCCTTCGCGCTCCTCGCGTGCCTATTTGTTGTGCTCTTGAGTCCGATCTCCAGCCTCGCCGGCGACCGGGCAACCGCCCCGCCCCCGGGGTCGTCCGATCCGGTCTATTCGCTGGAGGCGGTGCTGAATCTTGCGCTGACGCGCAATCCGACGGTTGCCAGCGCGGAGGGCACCATCGATCAGAACCGTGGACAACAGGTGGCCGCGTACACCTATCTCAACCCCTCGGTCAGCGCCAACAGCGGCGTCGGCAGGATGCGTGACCTGGGACTCTTCGATCCGGCGCTGCGCGAGCGGGTGACGGAATTCAATCTGAGCGTCGGACAGCCGATCGAGTGGCCATCAAAGCGCGCGGCCCGGCAGCGTGCCAGCGAAGCCGGCGTCGCGGCCGCCTCGGCCGGACTGGCGGAGACCCAGCTGAATTTGGTCGCCGACGTCAAGGTCGCCTTTTACGATCTTCTCCTGGCTCAACGCGCGCTGATCCTCGCACAGCAGAATCTGGCCACCGTGGAGGATGTCGATAAGGCGGTACGGACCAGGGTACGCCTGGGGGAGAGTCCGCAGTTCGAAGCGATCCGCTCGGGAGTGGAAGTGTTGAAAGCCAATCAGTCGCTGACCAGAGCGGCCAATCGAGTGCGGGTCAATCGGGTGATGCTCGACACCCTGACGGCCGGTTCACTCGGCTCCACGTATGCCATCGATGGGCAACTCCACCGTGTGGGCCCGGGATTCGGCATCGACATTCTGACCGAACGCGCGCTCACCCAACATCCGACGATCGTGCGCCTGCGCAAGTCGGTCGAACAGGCCGATCATAGCCTGGAATTCGAACGTCAAGCCCGCGTGCCCAATATCACGATCGGAGGCAGCTACTGGCGGGAAATCGGGCGGGAAGCCTTCACCGGCGGCGTCACATTCCCCACCCCCGTGTGGGATCGGCGGCAGGGCGAAATCATCTCGGCCTTCGGGAGTAAACGGAAAGGCGAAGCTGAATTTCTTCGTGCACGAAACGAACTGATCCGAAACGTCAGCCAGCATTTCCAGGATGCAAAAACGACGGCGGACTTGATCGAGGTCTATGAAAAGGGACTCTTGAAACAGGCCGATGAGGCGCTACGAATCGCGAAGTTCAGCTTCCAGCAAGGGGCATCCAGCCTCATCGAAGTACTCGACGCCCAACGGGTGCAGCGTCAGATTTTGTTAGACTATGCGCAGGCTCAGTTTGATCTTTCCATGTCACTCGCGCTCCTGGAACGTGCGGTGGGAGGCGCCCTATGAGGAAACACACTTCAGAAGCTACGAGCCGATCGAGACCATTCCGGGAGACACGTGACTGGGCGTTTGCCCTAATGATGCTGGCCGGCTCGCTCGCGTTGTTCGCCTTGTCCGGATGCGATGGCCCTCCTCCCAACGCGACGGGAGCCGATCCGCCGCTCTCTGCCAACAAGAGCCTGATTCGGTTGACCGCCGAGGAAATTAAATCGGCTGGCATCATCGTGCACCCCGTCACACGCTCGGAGTTTCGCACGATCCGCGACTTTCCCGGCACCGTCGAACCGAACGAACATGCCTTGGCAGAAATCACCACGCTCGTCCGCGGGCGGGTCATCGACGTCTATGCCGACCTAGGCCGGGAGGTCAAAGGGGGCACCCTTCTGGCCCTGCTCTATAGCAGCGAACTGGGTATGGCGCAATCAGCTTACCTGAAGGCTACGGCCAAGCTGAACGTCGCCGAGCGCGCATTCCGCCGGGCAGAATTGCTCTTGAAGGAAAAGGTCATCGGCGTGGCTGAGTTGCAACGACGTGAAGGAGAAATGCTGAGCCTTCGGGCCGAGCTGCGAGAAGCCCGCGACCGCCTTTTGATCCTGGGTCTCACGGATGAAGACTTGCGCAATTTAGATCGCAATCATACGATTCGTTCACACGTCCCGGTGGTGGCTCCCTTCGACGGCCGCATCATCGCTCGCAACCTGACCAAGGGCGAGGTCGTGGAAACCACGGAAAAATTGTTCGTGGTCGCCGACCTCACGGATGTCTGGGTGACGGCGGTCATTCCCGAAAAAGATATCCCCTACATCCGGCCCGATCAGACCGGAACAGGCCAATCGGTGGAGGTCCATGTCGCCGCGTATCCCGGGCAGGCCTTCCAAGGACGCATCACCTATGTCGGAGACGTGCTCGACCCTGCGACCCGGACGATGCGTCTTCGCCTGGAATTGCCGAATCCGGAGCGTAAGCTGAAACCCGCCATGTATGCCACGGTTCGCGTCTATTCCGAACCGGAGGCGAACGCGCTTCTCATCCCCGTGTCCGCCGTGCAACGCGACCGTGACCGGCAATTCGTCTTTGTCGAACGCGAGCCCGCCTTATTTGAGGCACGCGATGTGAAATTAGGCAGTTCGAACGGCCGTGAGATCAAGGTGGAGGACGGACTGCTGGAGGGAGAATCAATCGTGACGAACGGCGCGTTTGTGCTGAAATCCGAACTGCTCGGGGAACAGATGTAACCCGATGCTGTCCTCTCTTCTGGCCTTCGCTCTCCGTCAACGTGTCCTAGTCGTCGTCATGGCGTGTATTTTGACCGCCGGAGGGATCTACGCCTTCCGCACCATTGCCATCGACGCCTTCCCGGACGTCACCACCGTGCTGGTCCAGGTCGTCACGAAAGTACCCGGCATGTCCCCGGCGGAAGTGGAACGTTTCGTCACCTTCCCCATGGAACTCCAGCTCATGGGGGCGCCGGGGCTGACGGATATTCGTTCGTTTTCAAAGGTCGGCCTGTCGATGATCACGGTCGTCTTCAAGGACGATATCGATATTTATTTGGCCCGGCAGGTCGTGCTCGAACGAATACTCGAAATTCAGGAGCTGCTGCCGCCAGGCTCCTCATCGCAATTGGTTCCGAACACCACCGGATTGGGAGAAGTCTATCAATTCTATCTTGAGGGACCGCACGACAACGACAAAGACTTTGTGATGAGCGACTCGGACCTCATGGAGCGGCGGACGATCGAGGACTGGGTGATCCGACCGCTGCTCAAAGGGCTCTCCGATGTCGTGGATGTGAATTCGCTGGGAGGGTTCGTCAAACAGTACCAGGTGATGGTCGAACCAGGCCTGCTTCGTAAATACGGCCTGGCGCTTCATGATGTATTCGATGCCGTGGCGAAGAACAACGCGAATGCCGGCGGGAACATTCTGGAAAAAGACGACGAAAAATATGTGATTCGCGGCGTCGGGCTGATCAAGGCGCTCGAAGATATCGATCACATCGTCGTCAAACAGGTAGGTGGTACCCCTGTCTACGTTCGGGATGTGGCTGAGGTCCGGATCGGGCACGCCGTCCGGCACGGCGCCGCCGTGCTGAATGGGAAACACGAAGTGATCACCGGCATCGTGCTTATGTTGCGCGGCGGCAATGCCCGTGACGTGGTCCAATCCATCAAGGACAAAATTTCAGAGATTCACCGCAAACATCTGCTGCCGGACGGGTTGCGCATCATTCCGTTCTACGACCGGATCGAACTGATTACGGCGGCGCTGGATACCGTCTATAAAGCGCTGCTTGAGGGCATTGTGCTCGTGGTCGTGATTCTCTTTCTGTTCCTTGGCAACGTGCGAAGTGCCCTCATCGTGACCGCCACCCTGATCGTGACGCCGCTGGTCACCTTCATCATTATGGACCAGGTCGGGCTGACGGCCAATCTCATGTCACTCGGCGGTCTGGTTATCGCGATCGGCATGATGGTCGATGGCTCGGTCGTGGTGGTGGAAAATGTGTACCGGCATCTCGCCGAACAGCAAGACGACCGCCTCAGTAAAACCGAGGTAATTTTGCACGCCGTCACCGAAGTCGGGCAACCGGTGATCTTCGGCATCCTGATCATTATCCTCGTGTTCCTTCCGATTCTCACGCTGCAGGGCATGGAAGGAAAAATGTTTCAGCCGCTCGCCAATACGATCATCATCGCGTTGTTGGTGTCCTTGGCCTTGTCGCTGACACTCTCCCCTGTTCTTTGCGCGATGGCGCTGAAGCGAGGAACGGAAGAGGACACGTTCCTACTCCGCTGGGCCAAATGGGCGTATCTCCCGACCCTGCGCTGGGCGATGGGACATCGCGTCACCGTGCTGAGCATTGCACTGGGGCTTCTGGGCGCCAGCCTATCCCTCTTTCCCTTTCTCGGAGGAGAATTTATTCCCATCTTGAACGAGGGATCGATTTCGCCCCAGACCATCCGCTATCCCAGCATCGCGCTGGATCGATCCATCGAGATTGAAAAAGAAATGCAGCGCGCCGTGCTGGAGTTTCCCGAAGTGCGCATGGTGGTGTCCAAGATCGGCCGCTCGGAGATGGGAAACGATCCCCAGGAACCCAATGCCAGCGATCCGGTCGTGAGCCTTCGTCCTATGGAGGAGTGGACCACCGCCAAAACCAAATCGGCACTGGACGATGCCATTCGCAAACGCATTGAGAAAGTGCCGGGAGCCAATTATCTGCTGAGCCAACCGATCCAACAACGCGTGGATGAACTGCTGTCGGGCGTCCGATCGGAAGCCACCATAAAAATACTCGGGGACGACCTGTCGGTGCTGAGGAGTACGGCGGAAAAGATTCAAGCTATCATGGCATCAGTCAGAGGCGTGGGCGATGTGCGGGTCGAGCAACTTTTCGGCCAGACCTACCTCACCATCGACATCGATCGCAGCAAGATCGCTCGCCACGGAATCAATGTCGCTCATATTCAGGAAATTATTACCACGGCGATCGGGCAAGAACCAGCAACCCGCGTCTATGAGGGAAACAAACGATTCGATCTGACCTTGCGGTATCCTGAAAAATACCGTAACAGCGTCGACACGATTAAGAACATCCTGCTGACGACATCCTCCGGTGCCTTGATTCCACTCGGGGATCTCGCCACGGTCGAACTGCAGGAAGGCCCCTCACTGATCAGTCGCGAGGGCCTGCAGCGCCGGATCTATGTCGGGTTCAACACGCTGGGCCGGGACATCGAAAGTGTCGTCGCAGAGGCTCAAGCCAAAATCGCGAAGGAGATTCATCTTCCAGCCGGCTATCATTTTGTATGGGGCGGCTCTTTCGAGAACATGCAGCGAGCCATGGCACGATTGAAAATCATCCTGCCGATCACGATCGGCTTGATCTTCACACTCTTGTTTGCCTCGTTCAATTCCGTCCGCCATGCGGCGCTGATTATCATGAACCTGCCGTTCGCGATGATCGGCGGGATCGTGGCGCTCTGGCTGACCGGTGAATACCTCAGTGTGCCGGCTTCTGTCGGGTTCATCAACCTGTTCGGAGTGGCCGTCCTGAACGGCATCGTGCTGGTCTCCTACTTCAACAAGTTGCGTGAGGATGGGCTTCAGTCCGGCGAGGCGATCATCAAAGGTTGCACACTTCGACTCAGACCTGTCCTCATGACCGCCTTGGTCGCCCTCCTCGGGTTGATGCCGCTCGCGTTCGCCCACGGGATCGGATCGGAAGTGCAACGTCCCCTCGCCGTCGTCGTCATCGGGGGGCTTGTCAGTTCCACGCTGCTGACGCTGATTGTCTTGCCGGTGTTGTACCAATGGTTCGACCGGCCGGATAAACCGGCAACACTCAAAGAAGAACCTGCCCGCTGACAACTTCGTATCGGCATAGAAACTTGCGCCACATGCTGTTCTGACGCCCCCGCTTGATGTCCCTAGTGATATGCCGAGGTTACCCGGAAGAGATGATCGTGTACGATAGATATTCTGGGAGTACCTCCCTTGGCGGTGATGTTCACTCTCTAAGTCACACGTCACGAAGATCGACGCACACGAAACTATGGCGTGGACTTTACTCTGTGTCGCCGGATTCTTTGAAATCTGTTGGGCCATCGGCTTGAAGTACACCGAAGGATTCACCCGGCCGTGGCCCACAGTGGGAACATTGGTCGCCTTGGCGGCGAGCTTCGGCTGCCTGGCTCAAGCCTTAAAAACGATCCCCGTAGGAACGGGGTATGCGGTATGGACAGGTATCGGCGCGGCAGGCACCGCTGTGCTCGGCATGGTTCTCTTCGCAGAAGCTGCCTCGACCATCAAAGTGCTCTCGTTGCTCTGCATCGTACTCGGCATCATCGGGCTCAGGAGCACCTCCTGAACTGATCGGCAGTAACGTTCATTGACGGACTGACGGATTCCCCTCGACCATGTTGCCCCTCACCACACCCCCTCAACATGAGTCTTCGGTCCTCCGCTTCCCGAACCACAACAGCACGAAGCCGACCGGCTGGACGCTAGGAGAATGGCTCCTGCTCCTGCCTATCGGAACTGCCGCCATGTTCTTTCACTCCGGCCATGAGTGGCTGAGCGACCTCTCTAACCCCGTTCGGTTGAGCGCCATCCTCGGCTGGCTCCTGCTCGTGATTATTCTCTCCGCCTTTGCGGTCCTTCGTCATGCGGAGCACCTTGCAGAGCGGCTCGGCGAACCGATGGGAACCGTCATTCTGACCCTGTCGGTCACCGGAATCGAAGTGATGATGATCACGGCCTTTATGTATACGGGCAACGGAAATGCATCGCTGGCGCGTGACGCCATGTTTGCGGTGATCATGATTGTGCTGAACGGCATGGTCGGCCTCTCGCTCCTGCTCGGGGGCCTGCGGTATCATGAACAGACCTACAATCTACAAGGGGCGAACGCGTTCCTCGCAGTCATTGTCCCGCTGGCGGTGTTAGGGCTCGTGCTGCCGAGTTATACGATTTCCTCACCCGGTCCGACATTTTCCCCCCATCAATCCGCATTTCTCATCGTGATGTCCCTGGGGTTGTACGGTGTGTTTCTCGCGATTCAAAATCTGCGCCACCGCGATTATTTCGTGGCACCCCGTAGCCAGAGCAAACGAGAAACGGCACTCCTCCGTCAGCCTGAACCGGCCACGAAAACGCCTGCCTGGCGCCATACGCTTCTCCTGATAGCCTACCTGCTTCCACTCGTCATCCTCTCGGAACATGTGGCGACACCGATCGACTACACACTTAGCCTGTGGAATGCCCCCCACGCGTTAAGCGGTGTGCTGGTGGCCGGGCTGGTGTTGGCCCCCGAATCTTTAGGCGCGGTCCGGGCCGCTCTGGCCAATCAATTGCAGCGCTCCGTCAATATTCTCCTGGGGTCTGTGCTCGCGAGTATCAGTCTCACCATTCCAGCCGTCCTCGCCATCGGCTTCTTTACTGAGTCCACGATCCTTCTCGGGATCGACACAGTCGATACCATCCTTCTTGTCCTGACCTTCGTGGTCAGCATGCTCACCTTTGCCGTCAGACGCACCAATCTCCTACTCGGAGCCGTCCATCTGCTCCTGTTCCTGGCCTACCTCATGCTGATTTTCGAGAAATAGCCGCCAGGACGAGCCCTGCTTGGAGTGGGCCACGGAGTTGATTTGCCTCGCCTTCGCCTCCTAAGATACGGGCGAGATGCCTGCACCAAGGGCCAGTCTGATCCACACCAAGTCCAAAATCCATTGCGGAGAGCGGACGTTAGGAGTTTCCGAGAAAGACACACATGTCAGGCACCAAGCACAAAGTCTTCACGATCCTGCTGGTCGAGGACGACGCGGGAGACGTGGACCTGTTCTTGCGCACCGTCGAGCATGAGCTGCCCCGCCATGAGGATGAGCAGGTCACGCTGGTCATCAACGCCACGGCCGAAGGCGCGCTGGAGCGGCTGCAGCAACAACCAGTCGATCTGATCATCGCCGACGTGCGCCTGCCGGGCATGAGCGGAATCGAACTCCTGCGACGGGTGCAGGATCTGAACCGACGCATCCCCGTCATCATCGTGAGCTGGGTCCATGCGATCGAAACGGTCATTGACGCGATGCGCCATGGAGCGTTCGACTACATCGTGAAGCCCTACGACACAATGGATCTCTCGGCGCGCATTCATCGGGCCATGCGTATGTCGGAGATCCTCCTGCAGGCCTCCCCTGACGAACCAGCCGCTCCCCGCATCCCCTTCAAAAACCTCGTAGGCGTGAGCCCTCCGATCAGAAACGTGATGGCCATGATCGAAGCCATCGCCCGGGTCCCCTCCACCACACTGATCATCGGGGAAACCGGCACGGGCAAGGAATTGATCGCCAAGGCGATTCACGAACGCAGCCTGGATAGTGACGGCCCATTTCAAGTCGTCGACTGCACCACTTTTTCGGAAGGCACCGTCGAGAGTGAGTTGTTCGGCCATGTCCGCGGCGCATTCACCGGCGCGGTCGCCGACCGAACCGGCTTGATCGAGTCAGGCAGCCACGGCACCGTCTTTCTCGACGAAATCGGTGACCTGCCCGCCAATCTGCAAGCGAAACTCCTGCGTGTGCTGGAAGCCGGGGAAGTGCGGGCGGTCGGCAGCACCCAACAGCGGAAGGTTAACGTGCGCTTTATCGCCGCGACCAATCAGGACCTGGCCGAGAAAGTGAAACGGAACGAGTTCCGGAAAGACCTGTTCTTTCGCCTGAATGTCATGGTGATCCGCGTCCCGCCTCTCCGCGAACGGACGGAAGATATCCCCGTTCTCGCGCGACACTTCATTGCGCGCTATGCCAAGGAGTTCACGAAACGCGTGGAGGATCTTCATCCCTCCGCCGTCACGGAGCTCGTCGCCTACCCATGGCCGGGTAATGTCCGGGAGTTACGGAACGTGATGGAGCGGGCGGTGATGCTCGCCAAGAGCGATCGCATCGGTATCGCAGATGTGGCCGGCATGCTCGCCGTGCCCGACAAACGGCAACGGGAAGCCCCCGATGAGGACTATCTTCACCTGCCCTATGCCAAGGCCAAGGAGCAGGTCCTGGAAGCCTTCAACCGTCGGTACATCTCAACCAAACTGACCATCCATCAAGGGAACGTTACCCATGCCGCCCAGGACGCCGGACTGCCGCGTTCCTACTTCCATGAGATCATGCGCCGCTATACAAAAGACGAAAAATAGCGGTGTCAGCAAAGCATGACACCCGCCCACACGAAAGCAATCTAAATAATTGGTTTTATTGAATAAAACAACAATGCTACTGCCCGTCCGCGTTTACAGACACAAATAAGTATTTATATTTCAATATCTTATACAGAGCATCCCCCTTCGTAGTCAGCAGTTACTGACCCTGGAGTTTTCGTCAACCATCGCCGTCTTCTTTCGCACCTCATCATGAATATCAACATATTGATTTAATTAACTTTAACTCCTCGTTACCAAGACGAACCGGAGCCACATTTTCTGCACGCAACGGCACGTGAATTGTAATACTCCTACAGCGCGAGCGAATGTCCGCTCGACAATTTCGAATTGTGAGGGGCGAATGTTTCCAATTCGACACACGGAAAGGAGGTACCCCAGACTAGATTGCATCTAGGCGAGTGTAGTGAGGTTGTACGAACAGGTGCATGAGGGACTCATGTGCCTCACAAGGAGGTAGCTATTATGCAGGTTTCCGTTTCACGGAGACAGTTTCTCAAAATCTCGGCGGGAACCGTTGCGGCCGTGGCCGTGGCGGATAAAGTCCTCGCGTTGACCGCGCTGCAGCCGGTCATCGAGGTTGGGAACCCGCTGGGTGAGTACCCGGATCGGTCCTGGGAGCGTGTGTATCACGACCAGTACCGATACGACTCATCCTTTACCTGGTGCTGCTCACCGAACGACACCCACGGCTGTCGCGTCCGCGCGTTCGTCCGAAACGGCGTCGTCATGCGCGTGGAGCAGAACTATGACCACCAAACCTATGAAGACCTCTACGGCAACCGCGGAACGTTCGCGCACAATCCGCGCATGTGCTTGAAAGGGTTCACCTTCCACCGTCGCGTGTACGGCCCCTATCGCTTGAAGGGTCCGTTGATGCGGAAAGGCTGGAAGCAGTGGATGGACGACGGCTCCCCCGAGCTGACGCCCGATGTGAAGCGCAAGTACAAGTTTGACAGCCGCTTCCTGGACGACCTCAACCGGGTGTCCTGGGATACGGCCTTCACCTATGTCGCCAAAGCCGCCGTGCTCATCGCGACGCGCTACAGCGGTGAAGCCGGTGCCCGTCGTCTCCGCGAGCAGGGCTATGCTCCGGAAATGATCGAAATGATGAAGGGTGCGGGCGTGCGGACGTTCAAGCATCGTGCCGGTATGCCGGTGCTCGGCATCGTCGGTAAGATGATGAACACCCGCTTCAACGGCGGATGTCTGCCGTTGCTGGACTCATGGATCCGCAAAGTCGATGCCGAAAAGGCGCAGGGCGGAAAGTACTATTCCAACTACACCTGGCACGGCGACCAAGATCCTTCCCATCCGTTCTGGAATGGGACCCAGAACTGCGACGTCGACCTCTCCGACATGCGCTTCTCCAAGCTGAACACCAGCTGGGGTAAGAACTTCGTCGAGAACAAGATGCCGGAAGCGCACTGGAAGCTCGAGTCCATCGAGCGCGGCGCACGGATCGTCGTCATTACGCCGGAATACAACCCAACGGCCTACCGCGCAGACTATTGGATTCCTCTGCGGCCGGAAACCGACGGTGCGAACTTCCTCGGCGCTGCAAAGATCATCTTCGATGAGAATTTGCAGGACATCGATTACATCAAGGAATTTACCGACCTGCCGTTACTCATTCGGACGGATACCCTCCAGTATCTTGATCCGCGCGATGTGATTGCGGACTACAAGTTCCCGGATTTCTCCAAGAGCTATTCGGGACGCATCCAGTCCTTGAAGCCCGAGCAGGTCGAACGGCTCGGCGGCATGATGGTCTGGGACCAGGCGAAGAACCAAGCAGTTCCTCTGCACCGGGAACAGGTCGGCTTCCACTTCAAGGAAAGCGGCATCGATGCAGCATTGACCGGTACCCACCGGGTGAAGCTACTCAACGGTCGTGAAATTGACGTGATGCCGCTTTATCAGATGTACCAGGTGCACCTCCAGGACTACGACCTGGATACAGTTCACCAGATCACCCGGGCGCCGAAGGACCTCATCGTCCGATGGGCGCGCGATTCGGGCACGATCAAGCCGGCCGCGATGCATAACGGCGAAGGCGTCTGTCACTATTTCCACATGACGGAAATGGGTCGGGCGGCGGCGTTCATTATGACCATCACCGGCAACATCGGAAAGTTCGGCACGGGCTGCCATACCTGGTCCGGTAACTACAAGGCCGGTATCTGGAACGCTGTGCCATGGTCCGGTGCGGGCCTCGCGGTACATACCGGTGAGGATCCGTTCAACCTGACCTTGGATCCAAACGCCCACGGCAAAGAGATCAAGACCCGTTCCTATTACTATGGTGAGGAAGTCGGTTACTGGAACCATGGTGATACGGCCTTGATCGTCAACACGCCGAAGTACGGTCGCAAGGTGTTCACCGGCAAGACCCACATGCCGAGCCCCAGCAAAGTCCGCTGGGTGACCAACGTGAACATTCTGAACAACGCCAAACACCACTATGACATGGTGAAAAACGTCGATCCGAACATCGAGATGATCGTCACGCAAGATATCGAGATGACCTCGGACGTCAACCATGCCGACGTGGCGTTTGCTTGCAACTCGTGGATGGAGTTCACCTATCCGGAAATGACTGGCACGGTCTCCAATCCGTGGATTCAGATCTGGAAGGGCGGGATCCGTCCGTTGTACGACACCCGCAACGATGCGGACACCTTCGCCGGCGTCGCAGCCAAGTTGGCTGAAATGACCGGAGATGCGCGCTTCCGCGGCGTGTTCCACTTCGTGTACATGAACCGCGTCGATGTTTATCCGCAGCGGATGCTGGATGCCAGCGCCACCTGCTACGGGTACAGCGCTGACGTCATGTTGAAGTCGGAAAAGGGCTGGATGGTCATGGGACGCACCTATCCGCGCCACCCGCTCTGGGAAGAGACCAACGAGTCCAAGCCCCAGTGGACGCGGTCGGGTCGGATCGAGACCTACCGGATCGAGCCGGAAGCCATTGAATACGGCGAAAACTTCATCTCCCACCGGGAAGGCCCGGAGTGTACGCCGTATCTGCCGAATGCGATTTTCTCGAACAATCCGTTCATTCGGCCGGATGACTACGGAATTCCGATTACCGCGCAGCACCATGATGACAAGCATGTGCGGAACATCAGACTACCGTGGGCGGAAATCAAGCGGCATCCGAACCCGTTGTGGGAGAAGGGCTACCAGTTCTACTGCGTGACGCCCAAGACCCGCCACCGGGTGCACAGCCAATGGTCGGTGAACGACTGGGTGCAGATTTATGAGTCGAACTTCGGCGATCCGTACCGGATGGACAAACGGACACCGGGGGTCGGCGAGCACCAGTTGCACATCAACCCGCAGGCGGCGAAAGACCGTGGCATCAACGACGGCGACTACGTCTTTGTCGACGGTAACCCGGTGGACCGGCCCTATCGTGGCTGGAAACCGTCGGATCCGTTCTACAAGGTCGCCCGCTTGATGATCCGGGCGAAGTATAACCCTGCATATCCGTACCACGTGACGATGGCGAAGCACGCTCCGTACGTGGCGACGGCGAAATCGGTGAAGGGCCACGAGACGCGGCCAGACGGACGCGCCATCGCGGTGGACACCGGCTATCAGTCCAACTTCCGGTATGGGGCGCAACAGTCCTTTACCCGGAACTGGCTGATGCCGATGCACCAGACCGACTCGCTCCCTGGCAAACACACGATTGCCTGGAAGTTCAAGTGGGGCTATGCCATCGATCACCATGGCATCAACACCGTTCCGAAGGAATGCTTGATCCGCATCACCAAGGCGGAAGACGGCGGTATCGGAGCGCGTGGTCCGTGGGAACCAGTCCGGACCGGGTTCACGCCGGGTCAGGAAAACGAGTTCATGATCAAGTGGCTTAAAGGTGAACATATCAAGATCAAGGTCTAGGACAGAGGTACACAGTCTGAGAGGCACGCCTCTCGGCACTTCGTCCTCGGTACTTGAAACGAATGCGAACCATTAACTACATGATCATGTTCAGAAGGAGGATTCACAATGCCAGAAGTCTATAACTGGCAACTGGGACGGAAGATGCTGT
>JACOEL010000029.1 GCA_024998625.1 Nitrospira sp.
TTCGAGAGGGCGGCAAGACCGTCGGCTCGGGCGTCGTCACGGAAATTTTAGCGTAGTGATGTCCCGGTCCATTGGCCGGCATGTGAGGAGTTGAGCGTGAAAGTCGATCAAAGAATTCGAATCAGGTTGCGCGGTTTTGATTATCGCGTGCTTGATCAATCGGTAGTCGAGATCGTTGAGACTGTGAGGCGTAGTGGTGCTCGAGTCGTCGGGCCTATTCCCTTGCCGACTCGCATTGAAAAGTTTACAGTGCAGCGCTCGACTCACGTTGATAAGAAGTCTCGTGAGCAATTTGAGATCCGCACTCACAAGCGGTTGTTAGATATTATGGAGCCGACGCCGGAAACGATGGACTCGCTCATGAAATTGAATTTGGCGGCCGGTGTTGACGTGGAGATTAAGCTCTGACGATTGGGAACGTCCAATCTCCCTTGAGCTGACAGGAAGACGATGACAAACGGATTGTTGGGAAAAAAGTTGGGGATGACCCAAATTTATGACGAAAGTGTGCTGGCGCCAGTCACGGTGATCGAAGCTGGTCCTTGCCGCGTCGTTTCGGTCAAGACGAAAGAACGTGACGGCTATGAGGCGGTGCAGCTGTCCTTCGGCGAAGTCAAGGAGCAGAGGTTGTCGCAGGGGGAGCTTGGTCACCTGAAGAAGCATCAAGCCCCTCCGAGTCGTTGGCTACGAGAGTTTCCTACAATGGGGGACGTGGCCGTCGGGCAGACTGTTAAAGTCGATATGTTCAAGAAGGGCGATTGGGTCGATGTGGTCGGTGTTTCTAAGGGTAAGGGATTTCAGGGTGTTGTCCGCCGTCACAATTATGCTGGCGGCCCTGAAACGCACGGATCTATGTTTCACAGGGCGCCGGGATCCATCGGAGCCAGCTCGTATCCTTCCCGCGTTTGGAAAAATAAGGCCCTTCCAGGGCATATGGGGGATGAGCGCGTCACGGTGCAGCGACTGAAGGTAGTTGACGCCCGTCCAGATGAAAACCTGTTGTTTGTCCGCGGAGCAGTGCCGGGTGGTGTGAATGGGCTGCTTATTGTGCGGAAGTCAAAAAAGAGTTGAGCCATGCCGATCGTTGATGTCGTTGACTCGAAAAAGAAGAAAGTCGGTACCGTAGACTTGCCGAGCGAAGTATTCGGCTGCAAACCCCATGTACCCTTGGTTCATGAAGCCGTTGTGATGCAGCGTGCTTGTGATCGACAGGGGACCGCATCCACTCTGCGCAGGGGTGAGGTGAGCGGTTCAGGCAAAAAGCCGTGGAAGCAAAAGCATACCGGTCGAGCTCGAGCGGGTTCTTTGCGTTCTCCTGTCTGGAGGCATGGAGGGACTGTTTTCGGTCCGAAGCCGCGAAGTTACGCGTTTGGGATGCCAAGAAAGAAGTACCGCGCAGCGCTACAAAGTGCCTTGTCGGCAAAAGTGTTGGAAGGGAATGTTGTTGTGGTATCTGATTTATCCATCAATCAGGCCAAAACGAAATTGCTCGCTAACGCGCTGACGCAACTCGGTATATCCGGCACCGCTTTGCTCGTTGTTGGTGACGCCAATTCGCATCTCGTTCAGGCAGGAAAGAATCTTTCCAGCGTGACGATCTTGAGGCCTGAAGAGCTGAATGTGTACGACGTCCTTCGATGTCACTCCCTGGTCATCCCGCAAAGTGAATTAGGTCGGGTTAAGGAGGTGTGGTCATGAAGGGCGACCTGCACCAGGTATTGATACAGCCGTTATTGACCGAAAAAATTACGGCCTTGCGTGAGCAGGGGAATACCGTAGGTTTTTTGGTGCATCCCGACGCGAATAAGATTCAGATCAGGCAGGCCGTTGAATCGCTTCTGAAGGTGAAGGTTTCCCGCGTGAACGTGGTGAATATTCGCGGAAAGGTGAAGCGGCTCGGTCGGTTTGTTGGAAAGCGGTCTGATTGGAAGAAGGCATTTGTCACGTTGAAGGAAGGCGAGAAGCTAGAGCTATTCGAAAGCGTGTAGCCGATGGGTCTCTCGATAAAGTGAGAATCAGCTATGGCATTAAAAGTTTATAAACCAACGACACCTGGCCGGCGTGGCATGACGGCCATCCAGGGAGAGAAGCTGACTAAGAAGAAGCCTGAGAAGGCTTTGACCGGTTTCCATCTTCGGACAGGCGGGCGTAATAATGACGGTCGCCAGACCATTCGATTTCGTGGGGGTGGGCATAAACGACTTTACCGCCAGATTGATTTTCGGCGGGATAAGGCTGGCATTCCGGCTAAGGTCGCGTCCATCGAATACGATCCTAACCGCTCCTCCAGAATTGCTTTGCTGCATTATGCGGATGGAGAGAAACGTTACATTCTTGCGCCGGTAGGGTTGTCTCTCGATGATGTGGTGCAGTCTGGTGTCGGCGCCGAGGTCCGTCCTGGGAATGCGTTGCCGCTCGTGAATATTCCCCTGGGTACCACGATTCACAATATTGAATTGAAACCAGGCAAGGGTGGGCAGCTGATTCGCAGCGCCGGTGGATCTGCTCAGGTGATGGGTCGTGACGGGGCCTACGTTCAGATTCGTCTGAAATCCGGCGAGATGCGCAAGGTGCTCTCGACTTGCATGGCCACGGTCGGTCAGGTTGGTAACGTTGATCACGAAAACGTTGTTGTTGGTAAGGCCGGTCGTACGCGGTGGAAGGGGAAACGCCCTCACGTTCGTGGTGTGGTTATGAATCCTGTCGACCACCCGCACGGTGGTGGAGAAGGAAAGTCAGGGCAAGGCAATCCCCACCCTGTGTCCCCATGGGGCACACCGGCTAAGGGGTATAAAACCCGCAAGAACAAGGCGACCGATAAGTTCATCATCTCGCGTAGGAAGAAGTAGGAGAGCGGACAATGCCTCGTTCAATTACTAAGGGTCCATTCGTTGACGATCATCTGATGAAGAAGGTTGAGCTGATGAATCAGACGAAGGATCGGAAACTGATTAAGACCTGGTCGCGTCGGTCTACTGTTGTGCCGGACATGATTGGTCACACGTTTGCGGTGCACAACGGGAAGAAGTTTATTCCGGTTTTCGTCACGGAAAATATGGTTGGCCATAAGCTTGGTGAATTTGCTCCTACCCGGTTTTTTAAAGGGCATGGACAGGCAAAGACCGAAAAAGCAGTGGCTCTTAAGTAATCGCTGGTTCGCTGAAGGATCGGAAGGTTTGGGTGGGGTCAGCTATGGCAGAAGCAAAAGCAATATTACGATTTGTGAGAGTGACGCCTCGGAAGGCGCGCATTGTCATCGATATGATTCGCGGGCAACAGGTGCCGATGGCGTTGGCTATGCTCCGGCACACTCCGAAGCATGCCGCACGTGTCATTGAGAAACTTCTTCGTTCCGCCGTTGCCAATGCCGAGCAGAAGGAATTGGGCGACAGCGACGAAATGTGGGTGTCTCAAGCCGTGGTGAACTGCGGCCCCATTTATAAGCGTTTTCGGGCGCGATCGATGGGCCGGGCGAACTCAATCCAGAAGCGCACCAGCCATATCACCATTGCGGTTGCTGCTCCTGGCGCCGCGGTGAACAGCTAGAGCTTTTACACTTAGACTGAGGGTTATTCTTCATGGGTCAGAAGACACATCCAATTGGGTATCGCATCGGGTATAACTACACGTGGAGCTCCCGCTGGTACGCGGATAAGGACTATGCAAGGCTTCTCCATCAGGACATTAAGATCCGAAAGATGGTGAAAGCAAAGCTGTACCATGCTGGAGTCGCCAAGGTGGAAATTGAGCGCTCTGGTGATCAGACGCGGGTGATTATTCATACGGCTCGTCCGGGAATCATCATTGGACGCAAAGGCGCAGAGGTTGACAAGCTCAAAGCTACTCTAGAGAAGGAATACTCCGGTCAGGCGTACATCACGGTCAAAGAAATCAAGAAGCCAGAATTGGACGCGCAGTTGGTTAGCGAGAATGTCGCGACTCAATTGGAGAAGCGCGTTGCGTTTCGTCGCGCGATGAAGCGTAGTGTGCAGTCTGCCCTTCGTCTAGGGGCCCAAGGCATCAAGATTATGGTGGCTGGACGTTTGGGTGGTGCGGAAATTGCCAGAACAGAGTGGTATCGCGAAGGGCGCGTACCCCTTCATACTTTGCGCGCCGAGGTGGACTATGGTTTCGCCGAGGCTCATACCACCATGGGGCAGATTGGTGTGAAGACCTGGATCTACAAGGGTGAACTATTGCCTGCCCTTCAACTGAAACCAGACTCGGCATTAGGCCGTCTTGGCTGAAGAGCCTCGATAAGGAAAAGGTGGGTTTGTGTTAGCGCCAAAGAAAGTTAAGTTCAGAAAAATGCAGAAGGGTCGCATGCGGGGGAAAGCCTACCGTGGCGGGGCGATTACACTTGGTGAGTTTGGCTTGAAGGCATTGGAGCCGGGTTGGGTCACTAGCCGCCAAATTGAGGCAGCGCGTATTGCCATCACCCGCTTCGTCAAGCGCGGTGGGCAAGTTTGGACTAGAATATTCCCGGATAAACCTATTACCAAAAAGCCGGCTGAAACTCGCATGGGTAAGGGAAAAGGAAACCCGGAATATTGGGTGGCGGTGGTCAAGCCTGGTCGGATCATGTACGAAATGAGTGGCGTAGCTCCCGATGTCGCGAAGCAGGCCTTGAAATTAGCTGCTTACAAGCTTCCTGTCGCAACTAAATTTGTTGTCCGCGGCGAGTTTCAGTAACCTGTAGCGCGTGTTGAGTGGTGATGTGATGGATGTAAAAGAACTGAGCGGTCTCTCAATTGATGAGTTGGCCGAAAAAGAAAAGCAGTTGCGTCATGAGCTGTTTAATTTTCGATTCCAGCTCGGGATCGGACGGTTAGAGAATCCGATGCAAGTTCGGGCTACGAAGCGTGATATTGCCCGGCTCAAAACAGTCAGGCGTCAACTGGAATTGTTGCAGACACAGGCCGATCAGCCGGTCGCCAAGTAGGAGAGAAGGGGCGTATGAAGGAAGGCCAACAACATCGACGTGAATGGTATGGCAACGTCGTCAGCAACAAGATGAATAAGACGGTGGTCGTTGCCGTGGAGCGCTCCGTCATTCATCCCATCTACAAAAAAGTTCTTCGCCGAGTGACAAAGCTCAAGGCGCACGATGAAGGTAACGTGTGCAAAGTAGGGGATCGGGTGCAGCTCAGTGAGACACGTCCCATCAGCAAAGATAAGCATTGGCGTGTGGTGCGCGTCATGGTCAAGGGGCAACCTGAAAAGTAACTACGGAACACACTTGAACCGCTGAGGTGATTCGATCCTTAGCAGTGAGTAGGGCAGGGCATGATTCAGAATTACACATACATGGATGTGGCCGATAATTCCGGCGCGAAGCAAGTCATGTGTTTTCATGTGCTTGGTGGGACCAGGCGTCGGTATGGATCGTTAGGCGACATTGTTGTCGTGGCTGTCAAGGAGGCGATCCCTCAGGCTGGTGTGAAGAAAGGTGATGTGAGTCGGGCAGTCATTGTCCGCACGACGAAGGAAGTTCGCCGTGACGACGGGTCTTACATCAAGTTTGACCGCAATGCCTGTGTGTTGATCAACGCACAAGGTGAGCCTGTTGGGACCCGTATTTTCGGCCCAGTCGCTCGTGAGCTTCGATGGAAGAAGTTCATGAAAATTATCTCGCTTGCGCCGGAAGTCTTGTAGTTGAAGGAAGAAAGGTTCTGGTAGGGATGGCACGAATCAAAACGAAAATTCGCAAGGGCGACACCGTCGTGGTGGTGACCGGCCGTGAGCGCGGCAAATCAGGCAAGGTCTTGTCTGTCGATACTGTAAACGGCAAGGTCTTGGTGGAAAAACTGAATATGATCAAGCGTCATACCAAGCCGAATCAAAAACTTCGTCAGGGTGGGATTCTTGAGCGCGAGGCACCGCTTGCCATTTCCAATGTGATGTTTTTGTGTCCAGTTACGAAGAAGCCAACTCGGTTGGGGGTCAAGCGACAGGAAGATGGTCGGCGGGCCAGGCTGAGTAAGAAATCTAAAGAAATCGTCGAATAGTCGGAACAGGAAAGACGTTCATGGCAAAAGTAGAGAAGGGTAAGGGCGGCAAAGGAGTTACTCCAAAGTCGTCAGCAAAGAAGGAAGCGGCTGTTCCTGAGATCTCTCAGGACTCCGGCAATGAGCATCAATTCGCGCCGCGACTGAGGGAGACCTATCGCGAGCAGGTAGTTCCGGCTCTCATGAAAGAGTTTGGCTACGGAAATTTGATGCAAGTTCCAAGGCTTGAAAGAATCGTCTTAAACGTGGGTATGGGTGAGGCGATTCAGAACGTCAAGTTACTTGAGAGTGCGTCGAATGAACTGGGGATCATCACCGGTCAAAAGCCTGTGACTACAAGAGCAAAAAAGGCCATCGCCGGCTTTAAGCTGAGGCAGGGCATGCCCATCGGTGCGAAGGTTACGCTTAGGAGCCGTCGCATGTGGGAGTTCCTTGATCGATTAATTTCTCTCGCGCTCCCACGAATCCGTGACTTTCGTGGTATATCCCCCAAGGCTTTTGATGGCCGCGGCAATTATACGCTCGGCTTAAAAGAGCAATTGATTTTTCCGGAGATTGAGTATGATAGTGTCGCCTCGATCCACGGTATGGATATCACCATTGTCACTACCGCGAGAACGAATGACGAAGGCAAGGCGTTGCTCAAGCACTTGGGTATGCCGTTTCGGGCCTAGTGCGCATTTAGTTCGCTAGCTGTGGCGTGGTAGGCAAGTACCAGTAAGGGGGATTCAGTGTCTAGATTAGCGCTCAAGAATAAGGCCGCTGCAAAGTCAAAGTTCGTCTGTCGTGACTATCACCGATGCGGGCTCTGTGGTCGCGTCCGAGGGTTTTTGCGCCGTTTTCGGATGTGCCGTATTTGTTTTCGATTTCTGAGCCTCAAGGGTGAAATTCCCGGAGTGCGAAAGTCAAGCTGGTAGTCGGCCTGCTGGAAGCTTGCCGCTGCAAGCGTAGAAGAGGAATGCATGATTACTGATCCAATTGCTGATCTGTTAGTGAGATTAGGGAATGCTGCTCGTCGGCGTCAAGATGTGGTGAAGATCCCAGTTTCCAAGGTGAAGCGGCAGATTCTCAATATCCTTGGCAAGGAAGGATTCATTCTTGGTTACGGCGAAGTTCAAGAAGACGGTCATCCCTACTTCTCCGTCCAGCTTCGCTACGTTGAGGAGGCGCGACCGATGATCACGGGTATGCGTCGAATCAGCAAGCCTGGGCGTCGCGTGTATGTCGGTCGGGATGACGTGCCTAAGGTAAGGAATGGGATTGGTTTGGCGGTCATCTCTACCTCGAAAGGTCTTATGACCGACAGTGATTCCAGGCGGTCAGGGTTAGGTGGGGAAGTTCTTTGTTCCGTCTGGTAAAAGTGTCGGCTGAGGCGCGGTAATAACTGGGGTCGCTGTAACGTAACGGGGTTCGTATGTCGCGGATAGGGCGGAAACCAATTTCAGTTCCAGCTGGTGTGGACATTAAGGTGGCCGGTCGTGTCGTTTCAGTTAAGGGCCCGATTGGAAAACTTGACTGGAAGTTGACCGATGGATTGAGCGTTGCTGTCAATGACGGGCAGTTAGTGGTCAACCGTTCCGGTGACGCGCGCCAGATACGCGCGATGCACGGGTTGGTGCGTGCTGAGCTCAGTAACATTATCCAGGGTGTCACGAAGGGTTATGAGAAAGCCCTTGAGATTACTGGTGTCGGTTACAAGGCGCAGCTTCAGGGACGGGAGATGAGTTTCAATGTCGGGTACATTAATCCCGTGACGTATACCGTTCCCGCAGGCATTGATGTCAAGGTCGACAAGCAGACCCTCATCTCCATTAAGGGCGTTGATAAACGGCTAGTCGGTCAAGTCGCAGCGAACATTCGCTCGATTAAGCCACCTGATGTGTATAAGCAAAAAGGAATTCGATACGCCGGGGAAGTCTTGAGGAAGAAGGCGGGCAAGACCGGCAAGTAGAGGCATCTGATGAATACTCAAGAAAAAAATAGAAAATTAGCACGCCGTAAACAACGTGTTAGGAAATCAGTCATCGGGACGAGTGAACGCCCGCGTTTGAATGTGTTTCGCAGTCGTGCTCACATTTACGCGCAAATTATCGATGACCTGCGCGGGCATACGGTAGCGTCGGCTTCTACGCTGGACGAATCATTGCGCAAAACCGTGAAGTCGACGGGAAGTATCGAGGGTGCGAAAGCCGTTGGAAAGCTTATCGCCGAGCGTGCAAAGGCTGCCAAGGTCTCTACGGTAGTTTTTGATCGCGGAGGCCGGCAGTATCATGGTCGCGTGAAGGCCTTGGCTGAAGCGTCGCGTGAAGGCGGCCTGCAGTTTTAGGCAAGGAATCATGCAGATTGCTCGTGACGAGCCAATTGCGACGACTTAAAGGAGAATGACGTTGTGCGAGTCAATCCCGAAGAATTGAGCCTCAAAGACAAGGTGGTATTTATCAACCGTGTCGCCAAAGTAGTTAAGGGCGGTAAGCGTTTTAACTTCTGCGCGTTGGTTGTGGTCGGAGATGGGCAGGGGTACGTTGGTGTGGGGAAGGGCAAAGCGGCAGAGGTGCCCGTCGCAATTTCAAAGGCTGTCGAACAGGCGAAAAAGCATCTGGTGCGCGTTCCCATCAAGGGGGGTACTATACCGCACGAAGTGCACGGACTGTTTGGTGCTGAGCATGTGCTGTTGAAGCCTGCTGCCGATGGAACCGGAATCATCGCCGGAGGCGCTGTGCGGGCTGTGGTCGAACTCGCAGGGGCGCATAACATTATTGCCAAAACATTGGGCCGCGGCAATCCGTTTAATGCCGTCAGAGCCACTCTTCATGGGCTCCAGCAGTTGTGTGATCCTCAAGAAATGATGAGGCTACGCCGCAGCGCTGGAAGCGAAGCGCAGGTACATGTCTAATGGCTACTGAAAAGAAATCAACAATTGCTCAGGCGAGCCTTCGTATCACCCTGAAGCGGAGCCCTATCGGTACGCCGCATAAGCACCGATTGGTGCTGAGGGGATTGGGGCTTCGAAAACTCAATGCTACTGTGTTGCGTCCTGCCAGTGATCAGGTGAAGGGCATGATTGCAAAGGTGGGCTATTTACTGGAAGTGAGTCCCCAATGAAGCTGCATGATCTTGCTCCTTCTCGAGGAGCGAAACACAAGCGGAAGCGAATCGGGCGCGGTCCAGGGTCCGGTCATGGAAAGACTGCGACTAAGGGGCACAAGGGTCTTAAGGCGCGTTCCGGCGGCGGGAAGCGCCCTGGATTTGAAGGCGGTCAGATGCCCTTGATTCGTCGGGTCCCGAAGTATGGCTTCACGAATCAATTTCGAACTGAGTATACGATCATTAATTTGAAAAGTCTGGCTGATCTGGAAACGACAGAAGCCATTACGCCCCAACTCTTGATGAATGAAGGCCTTGTGCGACGAAAGGGAGAGCTGATTAAGATCCTTGCCCAGGGAGAGCTCACGAAGCCTCTGGTGGTTCAGGCTCATAAGTTCAGCAAGTCAGCAGAGGCAAAGATTCAGGCAGCCGGGGGGAGGGCCGAGGTCATTCCCTGTGTTTGAGCGTCTGCTGACTAGTTTTCAAAACATCTTCAAGATTCCTGAGCTCCGCACGCGCGTGTTGTTTACGCTGGGGATGCTCATCGTCTATCGTGTCGGCGCGCACATTCCCACGCCCGGTATCAATGGAGAGGCCCTCTCTGATTTCCTGCAGAAGCAAGGCGGTGCGCTTCTCGGCTTTCTGGATATTTTTTCCGGTGGCTCGCTCTCACGACTGACAATCTTTGCGCTGGGGATCATGCCCTACATCAGCGCATCGATTATTCTTCAGTTGTTGACGGTGGTAATTCCTCATCTCTCTAAACTAGCGAAAGAGGGTGAACGAGGCCGCAAGAAGATTATTCAATACACGCGATTCGGTACGATCGTAATCGCCTTGATTCAGGGCTTCGGTATCGCCGTCGGTCTTGAGCAAATGAACCAAGGTGCCTTTGTGCTCAGCCCAGGCTGGGGATTCCGATTCATGACCGTCATTACGCTCTGCGCCGGTACCGGCTTTTTGATGTGGCTGGGTGAGCAGATCACCGAGCGAGGAATCGGGAACGGCATTTCGCTGATCATTTTTGCCGGGATTGTAGCCAGACTTCCTGCAGCGGTGGCTCAAACGTTCGACCTCTATAAGGTGGGGCAACTGAGCTTTCCACTCCTAGTTGTCTTGACGCTCATCATGTTTGGCGTAGTGGCGGCCATTGTATTTTTGGAGAGCGGGCGAAGAAAAGTACCGGTTCAATATGCGAAAAGAGTCATTGGCCGGCGCGTTTACGGTGGCCAAAGTACTCACATTCCACTCAAGATTAATACGGCCGGGGTCATCCCCCCGATCTTCGCTTCTTCGATTATTGCCTTTCCAGCGACGATCGCCGGATTTTTTGAAACACCGTGGATCAAGGCGATTGGCTCTCAATTAGCGCCTGGTTCCCTTCTTTATACGTTGATGTATGTCGGCCTGATCGTATTTTTCTGCTTCTTTTATACTGCAGTGGTCATGAACCCGGTTGATATGGCTGATAACTTAAAAAAATATGGTGGATTCGTTCCTGGCATCAGGCCAGGCCAACGTACCTCAGACTACATCTACTCCGTCCTGACAAAAATCACTTTTGCTGGGGCTATTTATCTGGCTATTGTGTGCGTGATTCCTGAATTTTTGATCTACAAGCTCAATATGCCCTTCTACTTCGGCGGAACATCTCTTTTGATCGTAATCGGCGTGGGTCTGGATACGGCCCAACAAATTGAATCCCATTTATTGAATCGCAATTATGATGGGTTCCTTCAAAAGGGCAAACTTCGCGGAAGAACGACCTAAGGCGATTTGATGCGACTTGTGTTTCTCGGCGCACCAGGTGTTGGGAAAGGGACTCAGGCTGACCGGGTAACTGCTCAGTTTGGTTGGCCTAAGATTTCTACCGGCGACCTTTTAAGAGAGGCTGTGAGGAATCAGACAGCCTTAGGGATCGAAGCAAAGAAGAGTATGGACGCCGGGAAACTTGTTCCTGACAATGTTGTTATTGGTATGGTTCGCGCCAAAGTGACTGAGCCGATGTGTCAGAATGGTTTCATCTTAGATGGATTCCCACGGACGGTTCCTCAGGCAGAAGAGTTGAGTGAAATTCTGGCCGAGCGTGGTGTAAGCCTTGATCGGGTTGTTAATTTTAGGGTCTCTCGCCAAGATGTGATTAGACGCCTGAGCGGCCGCCGGAGTTGTCCCAAGTGTCAGAGCGTGTATCATATAGATTTTGCCGCGCCGAAAATTGAGGGGCAATGCGATCGCTGTGGCACTGCGTTGGTTCAACGAAGCGATGACAAGCCCGAGACCATTGAAGCTCGTTTAAAGGTGTATGATGAGCAGACGGCGCCGTTAATTGCCTACTATGGAAAGAAGAAAATCCTAAGTGATCTTGATGGGTCTGGCGATATGACGCACGTTTACGAGAGGTTATCGCGGGTGCTCTCTGGGCTTGGCGCTAGATGATCGTGTTCAAGACGCCGGACGAAGTCTCGTTGATGGCGCAGGCTTCTCGTGTGGTGGCAGAAGTGTTGGAGTTGTTAAGGGAGAAGGTGGCACCGGGCATTACAACTGATGATTTGGATCGCATGGCTGAAGAGGCGATTCGAGTTCGTGGCGCCATTCCCGCCTTCAAAGGATATCGGAACTATCCCAAGACGCTGTGTGCATCCGTCAACGAGCAGGTTGTTCACGGAATTCCATCGAAGCGTCGCCTCAAGGAAGGTGATATTATCGGTCTTGATCTGGGAGCGATCGTCTCAGGCTTCTATGGTGATTCTGCGATAACAGTGCCGGTTGGTGCGGCCAGCAGCGAGGCTCTACGGCTCATTCAAGTGACCGAAGAGTCGATGTACCGAGGCATCGCGAAAGCCGTGGTCGGTAATCGGCTCTCTGATGTCTCTCACGCGGTGCAAACTCATGTTGAGCAAGCGGGATTTGCTGTGGTGACTGAATTCGTCGGTCATGGTATAGGAAGGCAGCTCCATGAAGAGCCTCAGGTTCCAAATTATGGACGGCCTGGGCAGGGGCCGCGTCTTCAGGTTGGGATGGTGTTGGCGATTGAACCTATGGTGAATATGGGCAGCGGTGCGATTCGTATTTTAGAGGATCGATGGACGGCTGTGACTCAGGACGGGCGCTGGTCCGCTCACTTCGAGCACACGATCGCCATTCAGCCGAATGGCCCGGCGCGAATTCTTTCACAGCTATCACATTAAGATTGGGAGGCGTACCGATACGTGCCAAAAGAAGATGTCATAGAAGTGACCGGCACGGTGGCTGAAACACTCCCGAATGCAATGTTTCGCGTAGAACTGGAACATGGGCACAGAATTTTAGCGCACATCTCTGGGAAAATGCGGATGCACTTCATCCGTATTCTTCCTGGCGATAAGGTGACTGTGCAATTGTCGCCCTATGATCTAACCAGGGGCCGCATTACCTATCGCTTCAAGTAGTGGAGAAATGGAATTACTATGAAGGTCAAGTCGTCAGTCAAGCCGATTTGTGCGAAATGTAAAGTGGTCCGCCGACGTGGTGTCGTTCGGGTATTATGCGCCAATCCGCGTCACAAGCAGCGACAGGGTTGACCGGAATGTGGGTTGCCTTGGCAGGGATCTGCCGAGCCTGCAAGAGGCTGGTCGAGGCGACATCGGAATGGTGTTGCGAAGGCCCTTCAAGCCAGCTCACGGTGCAATCAAAGGAAGAAATTAGGGGGTAATTATGGCGCGTATTGCGGGCGTGGATTTGCCAAAAGACAAACGGATCGATATCGGTCTGACCTATGTGTATGGAATTGGCCGTGTTGCCGCTCAGGCGATTCTGAAAAAGGCCGGAGTCGACGGATCCATTCGCGTAAAGGATGTCAGTGAAGACAAAATCGTCAAGATTCGTGAAGTCATCGAACGTGACTATCGCGTGGAAGGCGATTTGCGTAAAGAAGTGTCGATGAACATCAAGCGACTGGTGGATACCGGAACATTTCGTGGGCTCCGGCATCGCAAGGGGTTGCCTGTTCGTGGACAGCGGACCAAGACGAATGCGCGTACCCGCAAGGGGCGCCGCTCCGGTGTAGGAAGCAAACCGCAGAAGCCCGCTGGTTCGAGAGCATAAGAGATTAGACCGAGCAGGCGCCATGCGCTGAGGGAGATTCTATGAGTGTCAAGAAGGGCAAGAAGAAAGAACGGAAGATTGTTCAGAGCGGAGTCGCTCACGTTCAAGCATCGTTCAATAACACGATTGTGACCATTACGGATATGAGCGGGAACACCGTGGTGTGGGCCAGCTCAGGGAATCAAGGGTTTAAAGGCTCCCGTAAGAGTACGCCGTTTGCGGCGCAGCGAGCGGGAGAGGCGGCGGCGAGAAAAGCCATGGAGAACGGTATGCGGCAGGTTGATGTGTATGTCAACGGGCCGGGGGCGGGCCGTGAGTCTGCCATTCGTTCATTACAAAGCGCCGGGTTGCGCATCAATCTGATTCGAGACGTGACGCCAATCCCCCACAACGGGTGCCGGCCTCCCAAGCGCCGACGTGTATAGTTGTGGTCCCGAAGTCATCAGAACAAGGTAATCGCTGAGTTGGTCGTACTTGAGTCGTTGAGGTAGAGGAGGGGTAGTAGCGTGGCAAAATATAGTGGACCAGTCTGCCGCTTGTGTCGGAGAGAGGGCGAGAAGCTCTTTTTAAAAGGGTCTCGTTGCATGACCGAGAAGTGCGCGATTGAGCGCCGGAGTTATCCCCCTGGGCAGCATGGTCAGGCTCGTCAGCGGACGTCGGATTACAGTCTGCAGCTGCGTGAGAAACAGAAGCTCAAGAGGATTTACGGACTTCAAGAGTGCCAATTCCGTGGCATTTTTGAGCGGGCGGAACGGCAAGCTGGCGTCACTGGCGATACATTGCTGCGCCTCCTGGAATGCCGCTTGGATAACGTGGTGTATCGGCTCGGCTTTGGAGCCTCTCGGAAAGAGGCCCGGCAGTTGGTCAATCATGGTCACATGATGATCAACGGTCGCAAAGTGAAGGCACCCGGTGCCCTTGTTAAAGCGGGGGATTCCGTGGAGGTCCGGCAGAAAAGCCGTGAACTCCTCCCCATTCAAGGAGCACTGGCGGCCGTGGATGGCCGGGGTATTCCGGAGTGGCTTGAATTGGACCGAGCAGCCTGCAAGGGCACTATCCGTTCGTTGCCGACCAAGGAGCACATCGTGCTCCCGGTCAACGAGCAGATGGTCGTGGAATTGTACTCGCGGTAAGAATACGTGGTTGGAGAGTGGCTTGCTCATCCGGCCATGGCTGAACGATAGATGGGCATACACGAGTTAATGAAGGGGGAGTCATGATTAAAGCGATGAAAGACTTTCAGATCCCCATGCGGGTGGAAGTCGACAAGGACACTCTTTCCCCGACATTCGGCAGATTTACGACCGAGGCATTTGAGCGAGGATTTGGCACCACGGTGGGGAACTCTCTGCGTCGTGTGTTGCTGTCTTCTTTGACGGGGGCTGCGGTGACCACCGTCAAGATCGAAGGAGTGTTGCACGAATTCTCCACGATTCCTGGCGTGACAGAAGATGTCACATCCATTATTCTAAATGTGAAAAGTCTGCGGTTGGCGTTGCAGGGTGACAAGCCAAAGACTATCCGGCTCAAGAAAAAGGGACCTGGTGAAGCGAAGGGCTCTGATATTACGCACGATGGGGATGTGACGATTCTTACTCCTGATCTGCATATTGCGACTCTGGACAAAGATGCCTCGCTTGATTTGGAAATGACGATCAAGCATGGCCGTGGATTTGTGCCGGCTGAACGAAATAAAGAAGAAGGATTGCCCATCGGGGTGATCGCCGTGGACTCGATTTTCTCCCCGATTAAGCGGGTGAATTTCCATGTCGAGAACGCGCGTGTGGGACGCATGACCGACTATGACAAGTTGACGCTTGAAATCTGGACGGACGGCACAATCTCTCCGCGTGACGCGTTGTCCAACGCGGCAGGCATTCTCCGCGAACATCTGGATATCTTCATTAATCCTGAAGAGCGCTCGGATGCGAAACCGACTGCGGGCAGTGAAGATTTGTCGGACGAAGTGAATAAGAATCTCTACCGCAGCGTGAATGAGTTGGAATTGTCCGTTCGGGCAGCCAATTGCCTGAAGAATGCCAATATCAAGACGATTGCCGACTTGGTGCAAAAAACAGAAGCGGAAATGTTGAAGACCAAGAATTTCGGAAAAAAATCCCTCAACGAAATCAAGGAAATCCTGACCGAAATGGGACTGAGCCTTGGAATGAAAGTCGACGCCTTGCCGTCAGGCGACGCGGGCGTACGTTCAGAGTAAGAAAGGAACAGGACTACCGTGCGCCACAAAAAGAAGGGTCGACAGCTCGGACGTCAAACTAAACACCGATGGGCTCTGTTCCGGAGTCTGGTGACTTCGTTACTGGAACATGAGCGAATCGAAACGACGGAAGCCAAGGCCAAGGAAGTTCGTGGCTTTACCGATCGCATGATTACCCTCGGAAAAGAGGGGGGGCTTCCTGCCCGTCGTCGCGCTCTGAGCTTCTTACGAAGCAAGACGGTAGTGGCGAAGTTGTTCGGTGATGTTGCCTCACGCTTTCGTGAGCGCCCAGGAGGCTACACGCGCATCATTCGCACCCGTCGGCGGATCGGTGATGCTGCAGAGATGGTTGCCATTGAATTGGTGACCAGACCGGAGAAGCCGAAGGCTGTGCCATCGACGGACGTCGCGGTCGCTGAGAAGAAAGATACGACAGAAAAAACTTCTGCCCCAGCAGAAAGCTAAACATCGAGAGCCACGACGATCCTAGGGTCGTCGTGGCCGTGTTCCCTCCCCACCCCTCTGCATCATTATCTCCGATCAGTTTCTCGGGCCGTGCGCGAGCTGTAGGTTTACTTGGCCAGGGTGGAATGCTACTATCATGCCACCGACTGTGACCTGGGAAGCTCTTTAAATTAGGGGCTTTTTGCCATGTGGGAACGTTGGATTCGACGAAGCCTTCTAGCTCTGAGTGTGGTGCTTGCAGCGTTCCTTGGGTATTTGCTCGTCACACGCACCAATCCTGGATCGTCGTCGCGTTCGGTCGCGTCGGTCGGCACCGAATCGGCCGACGCCAGAATTCAAGACTTTACCTTCACCCAGACAAAAGGCGATCTTGTTCAGTGGAAAGTTCAAGCCGAACAGGCGCGTCTATTTGAAAAGGAGGGTCGGGCACTATTGAGCAATGTGCAAATTACTATGTACGGGGCTCAGGGAAAGGAACTGACCTTGGCCGGTGATGAGGGCACGCTTGATACACAGACCAAGAACTTTCAACTTTCCAATAGGACCACGCCGATTGTGGTTGAAACGCAAAGTGGCTATACCATTCAGACAAATCATCTTGTGTGGACCGATGCGCGGCATGAAATTCAAACTCCAGACCATGTCACGATTAACGGACATGGGTTGCAAGTCACCGGCAGAGGGTTGCTGGGAAAAATGGACACAGAAGAATTTCAGGTGTTGGACGACGTGCGCGTCGATGTGGTGCCTGCTTCTTAGCGGCGTCGCGCTGCAGACCATTCCCGTGGCGCACGGGGCAGAGCCAAGCGCTGCGAAAGAGTCGACTTCCAACCCTGCATCGACGACGATTACGTCTCGCACCATGACGGTCAGTAATCAGGCCAATACCGCGATTTTTGACGGCGCGGTTGTCTTGACTCGTGGCCTATTGGTGGTGCATTCGGATCACATGGTGGTCTCGTTTCATCCCAACCGCAATGGCGTCGACAGCAAGAATGTTAACGGTGGGACCAAGTCGAAGAACAATTCGAGTGCGAACAAGCCGGAGCCGCGAGGGCAGGATACGGCTCCTGGGGTCTCGGAGCGTAGTATCCGGATGGTTGAAGCGACAGGCCGAGTGAGAATTGAGAAAGAAGATGGGCGCGCGACCTGCCAGAAGGCCGTGTACTACGAAGATGAAAAGAAAATCATTCTGACAGGTGATCCGGTGGCTTGGCAGAAGGGGACGCGCGTATCCGGCAAGCGGATCATTATGTTCCTAGACGAGGATCGCAGTGTGGTGGAGGGGGACTCTCAGGTAGTCATCGAGGGCGAAAGCGGTGGAAAGCGGTGATCCCCACGTCTTCTGACGCCCAGACATCGGTCCCCCACGGCTCGACGGCAACGGGCATGCCAGATCGCCTGGCCGCCAACAGCCTGGTGAAGAGTTTTCGCGGGCGGAAAGTGGTAAAGGGGGTGTCGCTTGATGTGCAGGCCGGCGAAGTCGTCGGTCTTCTCGGGCCGAACGGAGCAGGGAAAACGACTATTTTCGATATGATGGTGGGACTGTGTCAGCCGGATGAAGGCACGATTGCCTTAAGCGGCCAAGAAATAACCGATTTGCCCATGTATAAGCGGGCCCGGAGGGGTATCGGATATTTGCCGCAGGAGTCGTCGGTGTTTCGCCGGCTGTCAGTGGAACACAATATCCTTGCGATTCTGGAGATGCTGGGCTATTCGAGAAGTGAGCGCATGGAGCGGGTCGAGACATTGCTGAAAGAACTGGATCTGGTGCATATTCGCAAGAGTAAGGCCTATGCCTTGTCAGGCGGGGAGCGCCGGCGTTTGGAGATTACCCGCGCATTGGCGACTAGCCCCTCCTTCATGTTGCTGGATGAGCCTTTTGCCGGCATCGATCCCATTGCGGTGGCCGACATCCAGCAAATCATTATCAGGTTGAAACGGCGGAATATCGGCGTGTTGATTACGGACCACAATGTTCGGGAGACGTTGTCGATTACCGATCGAGCCTACATCATCAATGAAGGCACGATCTTGGAAGCGGGCCCGCCCGGGGTAATCGAGAAAAGTGAAATGGCCAGGGCCGTGTATTTGGGCGAAGGATTCCGCCTGTAGCGGCAGGGAGTGAGTGTGCGATGAAGCTGCGACTGGATCTCAGGCTCAGTCAAAAACTGATTATGACGCCGCAATTGCAGCAGGCGATCAAATTGCTGCAACTGTCTCGTTTGGAACTTCAGCAAAGCCTGCAGCAGCACCTCATGGAAAATCCGTTGTTGGATGAATTGGCGACGGAGACGGAAGAAAGTGAGGAGACGGCGACGGCGGAGCGGGAACAGCCCGATACGTCGACCACCGTGTCCAGTGAAGTGCGAGGAGAGGGCGACGATAAGCCCGCCGAAAGCGGGGAAAACGCCGAGGAGTTTTCGGCCTCCAGCTGGGAAGATTACTTCGATACGGACATGCGTCGCGGTGAAACCGAGTACAGCTCTTCCTCGAAGGAGGAGTTCCCCTCGTATGAGCAAACTGTGGCGAAGTCGACGTCGTTAGAAGATCACCTTGTCTGGCAGTTGTCGTTATCGGGCCTCTCGGATCGAGAAAAAGCGATCGGACGCCTGATCATCGGAAATCTGGACGACGACGGGTATCTCCGGATGAGCTTAGATGAGCTGGTCGCCGGCACGGACTATTCGGTGGCGGAAGCTGAGTCGGTGCTGAAAGATGTTCAGGGATTCGATCCAAATGGCGTGGCGGCACGGGACTTATCCGAATGCCTGCTGCTTCAACTGAAGTTTTTGGGCCGGAGCCAGATTGGCTCCTTGGGGTCGCGCCCGGGAGTGCTGAAGGGGACGGTGCTGGAATCCATCGTGCTCCACCATCTGAAGGATCTGGAGAAGAAACAGTACAACCGCATTGCGAAGGCGCTGAACATTTCGATGGATGACGTCTTCGAGGCGACCCGCATCATCGAAGGGTTAGAGCCGAAACCGGGACGCCCCTTCTCCAACACACAGAATTATGCGATTGTGCCTGATGTCTTTGTCGTCAAGAACGAAGGGGTGTGGGAAGTGTTGCTCAATGACGATGGCCTGCCGCGTATGCGGATCAGCCCGTACTACAAGCAGTTGATGTCGTCAGGACAATCGGGATCGGCGGAGACTAAGGCCTATCTGGACGACAAGTTGCGGGCGGCGCAGTGGGTGATTCGGAGTATCGAACAGCGCAACAAGACCATTGTGAAGGTCGTGTCGAGTATCGTGAAGTTCCAAGAAGGCTTTTTCGAGCGCGGGATCCAGCACTTGAAACCGTTGGTTCTCAAGCAAGTCGCCGAGGATATCGGGATGCATGAGTCGACGATCAGCCGGGTGACGGCCAATAAATATATGTATTGTCCGCAGGGGATGTTGGAGTTGAAATTTTTCTTTAACGCCGGGCTCCAGCGCGCCGATCAGCCGACGGACATGTTGTCGTCCCTCACGGTGCGCGAGATGATCCGGCAAATGGTTGCGGCGGAAGACGCGCGCAAGCCTCTCAAAGATGAGGAGATCGCTGCGCGGCTGCGGACGCAGCAGGTGCTGATCGCGCGTCGCACCGTTGCAAAGTATCGTGCGGAGGACAATATACCCTCCGCCACCCAGCGCAGGAAGTTTTTCTAAGTTGGTCGGGTCCGGCACCAGGGAGGAGGTTTCCCTGGGGTACAACAATCGTCGCAACGGGTTTGTACGTCCGGTGGTGCGGACAGCCTGAGAAACGAGGATGGAATGCGATTGATGATCACAGGGCGGCATGTGGCAGTCACTCCTGCTCTACGGGAGTATATCGAAACACGCATGGAGCGGCTGGACCGCTACGGACTGAAGCTCGGGACCTTGCAGATTCTGCTCAGTGTGGAAAAGTTTCATCATGTGGCCGAGGTGGTGGGTGTCGTGCAGAGCCGGCGCTTGCAAGCAAAGACCTCGACCGAGGAAATGTATGCCTCGATCGATGAAGTCGTCGATAAACTCGGCGCCCAGCTGCGAAAATTGAAAGAGCGCAAGGTCAACCACAAATTCGGCGATCAACCACGTGTGCGGGCAGTTGCGCGGAAGGCTCCACGGGCTGCGCGCAACGAAGTCGAAGTGGTTCGACCGACTCTCGAAGTATTGACAGTGGAAGAGGCTGTCGAGGCGCTCAATTCCTCGAAGCTCGCGGTGCTGGTCTTTGTGAATGCGCTGTCCGGCACGATTCAGGTACTCCAGCGTTTGCCGAATGGACGAGTGTCTCTGATCGATCCCGCGAGCGACCGCGCCCGCACTGCTCATGGCCGCGCTTAATCTTGTCGTGATCAGCGGCCTTTCCGGATCCGGAAAGAGCCATGCCTTGAAAGCCTTCGAAGACGCGGGATATTTCTGTGTCGACAATCTTCCTCCGGCCCTTCTTCCCACCTTTGTCGAGTTATGCCATCAGCAGGGCGGGGAGATTAAGAATGTCGCCCTAGGCATCGATATTCGCGAGCGAGTCTTTTTCGGGGACTTAGCGAAGGTGTTGGGCGAGCTGAAAGCGCAGGGACATGCGCTGCAACTCGTGTTTCTGGAAGCCCGAGAAGAGGTGCTGGTTCGTCGGTTTTCTGAGAGCCGCCGCCCGCATCCCTTGTTGCCGCATATGCCGGTCGTGGAAGGCGTGCGGTTTGAGCGTGAGCGCCTCAGCGAACTACGGAAGCATGCCGACCGGGTTATCGACACCTCCAACATTACGGTGCATGAATTACGCGAGTTGCTGATCCGGCAGTTCCGCCAGGAAACGGCCGGCCGTCGTATGACCATTTCGCTGGTCACATTCGGGTACAAGTTCGGCGTGCCCTATGACATCGACCTGCTCTTCGACGTGCGGTTCATTCGAAATCCGTTCTTCGTGCCCGAGCTCAAAGCATTGACCGGGGAGGATGCTCGCGTGCAGCAGTATGTGTTGGGAGATCCCGCGGCCGGTCAATTTCTCGAACACCTGCAAGGCTTGTTCGGCTTTCTGGTCCCGCTCTATGAGCGGGACCAGCGGAGCTACCTCAGTATCGGCATCGGTTGTACCGGCGGCCGTCATCGGTCTGTGACCATGGCGTTGCATCTCCGGGAACAATTTTCCGCCCTCGGTTATGATGTGTCCGTTACCCACCGCGACATGCAAAAACCCTAGTTCCTGAGCGCTGTTTCGCCGTTTCCTTCCGAGAAGCCCCTGAGGAGTCCGCTTTCTTGACAGGTGGACTATATCAACTATACTTAATTCCGTGGGCTCGAAACATGCGATGAATAGAGGCGTTTGAGGCGGTTTGTGAAGAAAGTCAGCGATGTCCCCAAAAAGAAATTGTACAAGACCAATGAGGTCTGCGAGATGTTCGACATCTCGCGCGCGACGTTATTTCGCTGGGAGCGTGAAGGATTGATCACCGGGCCGCCCCGCGACTGGAGAAATTGGCGTCTGTATACCGCCGAAAATATCGAGCAAATCAGGCACGTGATGGGTGGTGGGCGAAAAGAGGTAGCGTAGAGAGGGCATGAGCATGCTGGCTTCACTGAAAAATCTGGCCGATATCGAATTTTTCTCGATGTTTTCTCCGCAGCGGCAGTTGCTGGGGCTCGACATCGGTTCGAGCAGCATCAAACTGGTGCAGATTAAGGAACATCGGGGCCGGTATACGTTGCAGAAGTTCGCCGTCAAGGAATTGGAACCCGAAGTGATCGTGGACGGCACAGTCATGGATGAAGGGCGTGTCGTGTCGGCCATCAAGGAATTGTTGGCCGAACAGAATGTCAAATTGAAGCAGGTCGCCATCTCCATCTCCGGCCATGCGGTCATTGTGAAGAAGATCTCGCTGCCGCCGATGCCCGACGAAGAACTCGATGCACAGGTGAAGCTGTCTGCCGAACAGTACATTCCCTTCGACATCAATGAAGTGAACCTGGACTTTCATGTCTTGCCCCCGTCGGAGAATCCGGACGAGCAGAGCGAAATGTCGATTGTGCTGGTCGCGGCGAAAAAGGACAAAATCAACGAATTGACCGAGCTGGTGAAGGCGGCGGGACTGACTCCCGTCGTAATGGATGTCGATGCCTTTGCGGTCGAGAACATGTACGGGGTGACCTCGCCCGCCACGCAAGAGGACACCACGATTCTCGTGAACATCGGGGCCAGCGTGATGAACGTGAATATCGTGGGAGGAGGAGTCTCCCTCTTTACGCGCGACATTCCTTTGGGAGGGAACCGGTATTCCGAGGCTGTGCAGCGGGAAATGGGCGTCTCGTTCGAAGAAGCGGAGCAACTCAAGAAAAGCGACCGAGACGACGATCATACACTAGCATCGGTCATGGAGAGTGTGAATGCGGAAGTGGCGTCGGAGATCGCCCGCACGATCGATTACTTCAAGACAACCTCCTCGGAGAGCGAAATTGCGCGGGTCTTGCTGTTCGGCGGGGGAGCCAAGGTCAAGGGTCTGGCTCAACAGCTTCGCGATCGCATGCACGTCGAGGTGGAAATCGCGAATCCCTTTAATGAGATCGACACGTCGCAGTGCGACGTCGATCCCGATCAGTTGACCGAAATGGGGCCGCTTGCGGCGGTGGGGGTAGGCCTCGCGCTTCGGACGGTGGGGGACCGATGATTAGAATCAACTTGCTCGCAACTGGACCCCGGTCCAGAAAATCAAAACCGCAGTGGGATGTACGTGCTGAGGCCTTGATCGGCATCGGAGTGTTGCTGGTCACCTTGACGGGGTGTTGGTATTACGCCGCTTCGCTTGATGAGGAGATTCAGGCTAAACAGAGCGAGAAGCAGGTTAAGGATAGGCAGGTCGCTCAGCTGAAAGAGCAAGTCAAGGCCGTGCAAGACTTTGAAGAGAAAAAAAAGCAGCTTGAAGCGAAGAATCGCATCATCGATCAGCTTGAAAAGAGCCGGACAGGACCGGTCAAGGTGTTGGACCACGTCAGTCAGAGTCTGAATCCCCTGAAGGTCTGGCTCGTGCGGTTGAATCTCAAAGGCAACAACGTCGAGCTCGAAGGTCGCGCACTGACGAACGATGATGTGGTGGAATTCGTGAACAACCTGCGGCGGACCGATCAATTCGGCGCCATCAAGCTGATGGAGAGCCGGGCGGGACTGGACAACAAAATGAACACCTATCAATTCAAACTCGACCTGTCGATGAAAGGCTAACATGAGTCTGAATGCAATCAGCTTAGACGGCCTCCGCAGCATTCCGACAGGTCAGAAAGTCGCGCTGCTCGGACTGTTGGTGGCGGCGATTTTGGTAGGGTTCTATTTCTACGTGGTTGATCCCAAGAACATGGAGCTGGAAGCGGTTCAGGGTCAGGTCGCCCAGTTGGATACGGAGATTCAGAATCTGACCTTGAAGGTCAAACATCTGGATGAATTGGTGGCGGCGAGCAAGCAGCTGGAAATCGAATTGGCCGCAAAGAAGGAGCGCCTCCCGCCGGAAGAAGAGGCGGTGATGTTGCTCAAGCAAGTGTCCGATCTCGGCATGCGACTGGGTTTGGATGTCCGTCTCTGGAAGCCGGGCACGCAAGCCGAGGATCCGTCGAAGCTCTTTATTCGGATGCCGATCAACGTGGAAGTGGCCGGCGGATACCATACAGCCGCCATCTTCTTCGACCGTATCAGCAAGCTGTCCCGTATCGTGACAGTTCAGGATGTGCGGATCGGCGCGGCTCGTGTCGATCAAGGACGTGTGGTCACGCAGACGGTGTTCGATCTGGTGGCCTATGCTGCCCCGGGAGAGAAAAAGGTCGTCGCGCCCGCTGCTGCGGCGAAGCCAAAGTGAGGATTGGAGCCTAGCTTATGCCCAACGCGAGGGGAAGCACCGTGAAGAGACGAATCTTGTGGCGAGGGTCGAGGGCCGTAGTGGCGATTCTGCTGGCGAGCGGGGGCGCGGTGTCGCCTGGCGAGGCGAAGACACTGCCTCACTTGCGCCAGGTGGCGTCCATGCGGCCGGCCGATTCTCTGAAGGTCATGCCGTTGCCGGAGGGGCCGCGCTCTGGGCCGGCTGTTGAAGCTCCAGCCTCGCGTTCCGAAGCGCCGGTCTCAGCATCGGGGGATTCCTTATCGACGGAATTTTCAGGCACATCGTACGATCCGTCGGGTCGTCGGGATCCCTTCCTGCCCATGATCCAGTTGGGCCAACAGACCGAGCAGGATGCGACTCTTCCCCCGCTGCAGCGTGTCGGCCTCACGGAGCTGAGTTTGATCGGGGTGCTCTGGGGTAATTACGGTTACACGGCCATGGTTCAGACGCCGGACGGCAAAGGGTACAGCATTCGCCGTGGGACACGAATCGGGCCCAACAATGGTGTGGTCAGTTCAATCACCGAACGAGGCATCATCGTTCAAGAGCGGTTCACGGACGTGTACGGGAATAAACAGGAGCGGGAATACGTCAAGCTCCTGCACCCGAAAGAGGGTACAGAATGAAACAAGCACAGGTTGGTGTACATCCGCTGCTGAGTGTCGCTGTGATGGCCGGAGTGTTGGGGCTTGCCGGATATGTGCAAGCCGCGACGCCAGGCGAGACGACCGGGCTGACCGGATTCACGCAGGCCACTGACCAGAGTATGGCCGTGTCCGTTGAGAGTGTGGCACCTGTCCGTGAGCGCGCCGTTCCCGACGGCGCGGCTGCGACGATGCTGACAAAAGTGGAAGCGAAACCTGATGGGAGTCGGATGACGTTGATTCTGAGCGGGAACGGCGTCTTCACGCATACCGTGAAGATGATTGGGGATCGTCGGATGGTCGTCGACATGCCGCACATTCAGTCGGATGGCCACCAGTCACAGTTGATGGTCGGGCATGCCTTGTTGTCGAGAGTCCGATTCGGGTATCACCCGGACAAGGTGCGGTTAGTGCTGGATTTAACGCAGTCCGTCGAACATACCATCGATTCAACCGACGGCCGCCTGGTCCTGACGCTGGAGCCGAAAGCGGTGGCGTCCATCGCTGAAACCAAAGCCGTGGACGGTGGCGCCATGGCCCAGGTTGAGGCGTCGACGGAACAGACGGGCTTGCTAGAACCGAAGCAGCCGGCGTCCCATTCCATGTTGGTGGCGCATAAATCACCCAAAACGTTGTTTCGTACCCAGCCGATTCAATTGACGGCGGAGTCGGTTCAGAAAGAAGACCGGAAGCCGGAGAACAATGAGGTGGTGAACGGCGCGTCACGATTCATTGGCCGTCGTATTTCGCTCGATTTTCAGCAAGCCGATATCAGCAATGTGCTGCGGTTGATTGCGGAGGTCAGCGGCTTCAACATTGTGGTCGGTGAGGGCGTTAAAAACAAAGTCACGATGAAGTTGGCAAATGTGCCGTGGGATCAGGCCCTCGAGATGCTGCTGAAAATGAATGCGTTGGGGATGATCCGCCAGGGCAACATCGTGTGGGTGGATACCCTGCAGAATATTGCCAAGCAGCAGGATGAAGAAGCGCGTGCCAAGGACTCGAAGGCGAAGGCAGAGCCGATCGTCACCCGGGTATTCTATATCCGGAATCTCAACGCCACGGAAGTGCAAACGTCGTTACGCCAGAACTTGAGTCCGCGCGGGACCATGACGGTCAGCGCCGCGAGCAACGCCCTCATCATCAGCGACACGGAGTCCAAGCTGGAAGTCCTGCGGCAGTTGCTGGACGGCGTCGATCTCGAAGTGCCGCAAGTGCAGATTGAGGCCCGCATCGTTCAGGCCGACACGACCTATACCCGCTCACTCGGTGTGCAGTGGGGTATCCAGAACGTCAACCAGCTGGGAAGTTCCAGCGGAACGTCTGCCTTCAAGACCGGCACCACTGGGGCATTCGGCGCCCAAGTCTCGGACTTCCTGATCAATTTGCCGGCTAACCCCGGATTGCCGTCGGTGCCGGGTGCTGGGTTCTCGATCGGGAAAACCGACGGAGCGATGTTGGATGTGCGGTTGTCGGCCGGTGAATTGCTGGGCTTGACCAAGGTGATTGCAGCGCCGAAGATCACGACGCTGGACAAGCGGGACGCCAAGATTGCCCAGGGTGAATCGATCCCGTTCCAGACCACGTCGCTGCAGGGAACACAGACCACCTTCGTGGATGCGAATCTGGAGCTGAACGTGACGCCGCAAATTACCTCTCGCGACCCGAAAGAGATCGGCAAGCAGATTCTCATGAAGGTGCGGGCCACCCGGAACGCCGTCGGCGCCCGGAGCAACCCGGCCGGCCCGAGCATCGATCGTCGTGAAGCGACGACCCAGGTGTTGGTGCGTGACGGGGAAACCATGGTCATCGGCGGTGTCTTCGTCGATACTCAGTCGAACAACGTGGCCGGTATTCCCTATCTGTCACGTATCCCGGTCCTGGGTTGGTTGTTCAAGAACAAGACCGAGAACGTCTCCAAGCAAGAGTTGCTGATCTTCCTCACGCCGACGATCGTGCGCTCTACAACTTGACAGGCCCCAGCGCGGCAAGTTAATAATCGCCCCCATTGAAGATGGTACGCTATCTCAATGGGGGCGAATCCTGCGGAACGTGTCTTCTTCCCCTGTCTGATAGCGCTCCTTCCGGGTGTTGTCTCCCTCTAGTATCGCAGGTTACGATCCAGTCTCCTTCGCCTCATGGCCTATCGGGTGTCTGGATGGTTCACCTGGCTCGCTTCCCGGGCCTCGCCGCCATCATGGGCTTGAGACTCAGTCCTGCTCCACATTCTGTGTAAGACATCATGACAATTTCTTCTACTGATAGGCCGTCTTCCTCTATTCAAGTCGAACTCGGTGCGCGAAGTTACGCCATCGTCATTCGCCGCGGTCTTCTTCAGGAGATCGGGGAGGAACTGAAGCGTCTCACATGCGTGGGCAAGGTAGGAGTCGTGACCGATCGCAATCTTGCCAAGCACTATCTCACGCAGGTGACTCGCAGGCTGAAGGCGGCCGGGTTTACGGTTGTTCCCATCGTGCTGCCTCCCGGGGAGCGGACGAAAACTCTTCGCTCCATCGGGACGGTCATGGATGCTCTCGTGAATGCCAGGTTTGAGCGTTCCTCGATGTTGCTGGCCTTGGGTGGCGGTGTCATCGGCGACATCACGGGATTTGCCGCTGCAATCTATCAGCGTGGTATCCCGTTCGTGCAAGTGCCGACGAGTCTGGTAGCCCAGGTCGATTCAAGTGTCGGCGGAAAGACAGGGGTCGATCACCCGAAGGGGAAGAATTTGATCGGGGCCTTCAACCAGCCGCGCGCGGTGTTCATCGATCCTGCGATGCTAGCGACTCTGCCGCCGCGTGAATGGATGGCCGGTCTAGCTGAGGTCATCAAGTACGGTGTGATTGCGGACGCGATCTTCTTTGAGTATCTGGAACAGAACATAGAATCGATCCGGAAGTTGACCGACGACGCTGTTGCGCACATCGTGAAGCGGTCCTGTGAGATCAAGGCACAGGTGGTGTCGGAGGATGAGCGTGAGGCAGACCGGCGCCGGATCTTGAACTTCGGCCATACGATCGGGCATGCGTTGGAATCCCTCGGCGGGTATCGGGGCTTCATCCATGGGGAGGCCGTTGCAGTCGGGATGGTCTATGAGGCCGACATGGCCAGGCACCTCGGCTATTGTGGAACTGAGGTGGTCGTTCGATTGCGAGCACTGGTGAAAGCCGCGGGTTTGCCGGACCGGCTGCCGAAGGTCTCGTTCAATGCGTTGTGGGGCGCGATGCAGCAGGACAAGAAAGTGTCTGCGGGAACGATTTTTTGTGTGCTGCCGAGGCGAATCGGAGCTGTGTGCATCGTCCCGCTGGAAAAAACCAAGACGCGCGCTTGGTTTCAGGATGTCCGCACCAGAGAAGCAGCCGAATTGACGCGCGCAAGGGCTGCCGGACGGGCACGTTAGGAGTGGAATGGCGACCAAACGAACGCTGACTCAAGTCGAACAAGCCTTGCGCGAAAAGACGCGCGAAGTGGATGCCCTCCATCGCATCAGCGAGTCGATCAGCAACACACTTGATTTGGAGGCCGTGCTCCGGCATATCGTGGATATGGTCGTGGAAGTGACTAAGGCCGACGCCTGCTTGCTGTATCTGTTGTCGGATAACAGAGACGAGCTGATCCTGCGGGCCTCCAAGAATCCGCATCCGAAGCTGATCGGGCGGATCACCATCGGCATGGGCGAAGGCATCACCGGATGGGTCGCGCGGGAGCGGACGCGCGTCGTCATTCCCAACAGCGCCAGCGATGACCCGCGGTTTAAGTTCTTTCACAACCTTCCCGAAGACCGCTACCAGGCGTTCGTCTCGGTGCCGATTACGACCAAACAGGAGGTCGTCGGTGTTATTAATGTACAGCACAAACGGTCGCGCCGATACCGGCCCGACGAACTAGCGTTGCTCTCGACCATCGCCACGCAGGTCGGAGGGGCCATTGAGAACGCCCGCCTGTACGATCAAATGACGCGGAAGGCGCTGCAACTGGATACGCTATCCCAGGTCTCGGAGACCGTGTCGTCGAATCGATTGATCGAGGACGTGCTGCAGTTGATTGTGACGATGACGGCTCAAATGATGGGATCGAAGATTTGCTCCATCATTCTTTTGGATCAGCCGACCGGTGAACTTCGGATCGCCGCCACGCAAAGTCTGAGCGAACAGTACCGGCGCAAGCCCAACGTGAAGATCGGGCAAAGCATCAGTGGGCGTGTCGTCCAGGATCGCCGGCCGATCATTGTGCCGGATGTCACCAAAGAAGGCACCTATATGTATCCGGACATGGCTGCGAAGGAGGGCCTTTGTTCGCTCCTGTGCGTGCCGATGCTGGTGCGTGAAAAGGCCATCGGCGTAATCAATACGTATACGTCCAAGCCGCATACCTTCACGGCGGAGGATGTCAAACTGATGCAGGCGATTGCCAATCAGGCCGCGATTTCCATTGAGCACACCACGTTGCTTGAGAAATCGTTTGAAATGCAGGAAGCCTTGCAGGTCCGCAAGTTGCTCGATCGGGCTAAGGGATATCTCATGCGGTCGAAGCGGCTGTCGGAGGAAGACGCGTTCAAATTGATTCAACGGCAGAGCATGGATCTTCGCAAATCCATGCGAGAGATCGCAGAAGCCATTCTCCTAGCCGGAGAAATCGAACAGCGGGCCGATAAGGACAGGAGTTGATTGCCACTCGGCGCATCTGACAACCATAAGGGAGGGCGCAGGCCCTGGCAGTTGGATCGATCTTCGCGGTGCTGGAGTTGAACCCGAGCCATGCCTTCTTATTACTTCGCTCCGTTTGTCTTCTGCACCTCATTCTGCTTCATTGGCGGTACTCTCTTGGAGGCTTAGGGAGTGGAGTGATTTGTGACCCGCCTGACGGCCAAGTGCCATAGTGAACTGATTTCGCTGAACGTCCACCATCATCAATGAACGCAATTGCACATGTTCGAGCCTGTTTGGGAATGGGTGAGATTTGGATGTCGAAGAGACCATGTGTTGCCACAATTTTTCTGCTAATTCTTGTAACAAGTGGCTGCGCTACCGGTCACTACTCCCCGCTTGCCGGAGCCGACAAGGACCAGGTCGAGCAGCTCAAGGAGCACGTCTATCGTGTGGAATACCGCGTTAGTTCGTTTACGTCGCAAGAACAACTGGATGCCTACCTGCGACGGCGTTGCGCGGAGCTGACCTTGCGCGAGGGCTACGATTTCTTTCACTTCGCCCAGCGTGCGGATGTGCTGGCACTTTCACGACGAACGTCGATGACGGTGACGATGTACAAGGGCAAGAAGCCGGTGGGCGTTGATAACGTCTATGACGCGAAGGAGGTCCTGGCGCAGCAGCCGGACCTTCTTTCCGGCGCCCAATGACTGCTGCCGTTCGGCGCTAGGGTGTTGCGGTCGGCTTGCGGGGTGCCGCTTTCGGTTTGGCCTTGGAGGCAGCGGTGTCTTTCTCAGCTAACTGCCGCCGTGCCGATTCCAACTCTGCCTTGAGCTTCTGGAGTTCCTCCGCCTGTTTGACCACCACATCCTTCGCGGATTGGAGTTCCTGTTGCAAGCGGCTCTGTTCGGCAGTGGGTGAAGTTTGTATCGGTGCTGCCTCGGCAGTGGTGTTGTGGTCGGCCGTGACAGGAGATGGCGCAGGAAGTTGACTCAACGCCTCAAGGGAGACGGCGATACGCGGCTGTTCCGGCTCGACGATCATCCAGGGGTGAGGAACATCGGCTCGCACAAGGGCTTGTGGGGGGGTGAAGGAGAGCAGGAGTGTCGCCGGTCTGGCCTGACCATCCGCAGCCGCCGATCGATAATGAGACAGGGTCACTCGAAGCGTGGTCTTATGCACGTAGAGCGTGCCTTGGGTTTTGAGACCGTCATCCTGCATGGTGAAGCGAACCCGTTGATCAGGCTGAGCCTGTGCGAGTGCGGTGACGATGAGCGGGGACAGAAACTCCACCTCCTCGTGAGAGAACAGCGGATAACTCTCCTGCGCCATGCTGCTTCCCGGCCGATCGAGTCCTGAAACGGACAGGCCGGTGAGTAGGCGTCCCATCAGCGAGGCCGTCAGATGGGCAGGATGCGACGCCTGAAAAGTCTGCGGCGTGCCGTATTTGGCGGTGGTCCCACGGCTGGTCTGGCGTTCAAGAGCGACGGTTCCCAGGGGGCCCTGTCCGACGGGAGTCAGGTTTGTTCCGAGGCTGCAGGCGCAGAGGAGGAGACAGGGAACAAGCGCCAGCTGCCAGGCGAGCCGGAAACCACTGAGGCGTGATTGTGTCGGGGTAGGATGGCGAATCATGAGCCGCATGGCGGCCGATTGTACCACAGGCTGACCGCGGAACCGCCCGGTTTCCCCTGGAAAAGTGCGGTTCAAGTGATTGACAGCCTGCTTAGGCCGATGGTATACACACGGGATCATTTCCGGGGACAACGGCGTCTCCGACGAGCAATTCGTTCCTAACGATACATTGGAACCAGGACAACGACGTCCTCCGATCCACCGAGGTGGGTCTGAGGACGTTTTTTTTATCAGTCTGCTGATAACTTCCATCAGCAGGCAAGGATCGCCGACAGCCCAGGATCGTGAAGTTCCGATGACTCGTGTTCAGGCTGACAGCTGATTGCTGAGCGCCGACGGCTTACAGGCTTTAGATATGCGTCCCCTCAGAATTGCCATGGCCCAGATCAATCCGACCGTCGGGGACATTGTCGGCAACACGCGCTTGATCCAGACGTGGATTAAGGAAGCGCGACGGGCCAAGGCCGACCTCGTGGCCTTCCCGGAATTGGCCATCACCGGCTATCCGCCGGAGGATCTGTTGTTCAAGCCCCGCTTCATCGCGGACACGCATCGTGCCTTGAAGGCGGTCGCGGCGGAAGCGCGCGGCTTGGTCGTGGTCGTCGGGTATGTCGGGCAGGGGGCGACGGCTGTTTCGGCGTCGGAGGCTTCTTCGTTCCCGCTGCCTGGTCGGCATGAATTGTACAACGAGGCAGCGGTGCTGTCCGATCGACGGATTTTGGCCACCTACCGGAAACGGCATTTGCCGAACTACGGCGTGTTCGATGAGAGCCGGTACTTTCACCCCGGTTCTCGTCTGCCGTTGCTGGTCCTGGACGGCGTGACGATCGGCGTCAATATTTGCGAAGACATCTGGTTCTCGGACGGGCCCACGCGGCTGCAGGCCGCAGCCGGCGCCGAGGTCATCGTCAATATCAACGCATCCCCGTTCCATGTCGGGAAGGGGCGGATGCGCGAACAGGTGCTGGCGACCAGGGCCCGTGAAAATCGCCTGATCGTGACCTACACCAACACGGTCGGCGGGCAGGATGAACTGGTGTTCGACGGCTGCAGCATGATTGTGGACCAGGCGGGCGAGATCGTGGGGCGGGGGAAGGCGTTTGAGCAGGATCTCATCGTTGCGGATCTCGATGTCGCGGCCGTGGGGCGGGCGCGACTGGCCCAGGGACGCAAGAAACCCCTGCCGCCGCGTGTGGCGGCCCTCATTGATCGGGTCGATGTACGCCTGCCTGCGAGAAAGTTGCAGTCAGTCGTGGTGCCGGATCTAGAGCCTCCGCTGGGGCGTCTCGACGAGGCCTATCGTGCCTTGGTCCTCGGGGTGCAGGACTATGTCCGCAAGAACGGGTTCAAGCGCGTCGTCATCGGATTGAGCGGCGGGGTGGACTCGGCCATCACCGCGGTCATCGCGGTAGACGCCTTGGGTGCTGAGAATGTGCTCGGGGTGTTCATGCCCTCGCCCTATACGTCCAGAGCTAGCCGCGAAGATGTCGCCGATCTGGCCAGCCGGCTGCACATTCAGGTCGATACCCTGTCTATTACCGCGACGTTCAAGAGTTACCTGCGCGCCCTCAGCCGATCCTTCAAGGGACGGCGTCCCGACACGACCGAAGAGAATTTGCAGGCTCGGATCAGGGGCAATCTGCTGATGGCCTATTCGAATAAGTTCGGGCATCTGGTGCTGACCACCGGAAATAAAAGCGAAATGAGCGTCGGGTACGCAACGCTGTACGGCGATATGGCAGGAGGGTTTGCGGTGATCAAGGATGTGCCGAAGACCATGGTCTACGAGCTGTCGCACATGCGCAATCAGGTCGGGCCGGTTCCGGTGATCCCGAAACGTGTTCTGGAGCGGGCTCCCACCGCGGAGTTACGACCCGATCAAAAAGACGAAGACAGTTTGCCCCCCTACGCTATTCTCGATCCGGTTCTCAAGGCCTACGTCGAGGAGGACCGCGCGTTGGAAGACATTGCAGCGATGGGGTTCGATCGGAAGACGGTCGCGCGGGTGATCGCGCTGGTGGACCGGAGTGAATACAAGCGGCGGCAGGCCCCGCTCGGAATCAAGATTACGCATCGCGCATTCGGGAAGGATCGACGGATGCCGATCACCAATGGGTACCGGTAGTACGGGCCGCAACAGGACCGACAACGACGTCGGTCAGCAACACTGGCAATGGCGCCAGAGAGACGGGGCTTACAGACTGTTCTGTACGACGGTCTTTTGAGCGGGCACTTTTACTTCTTCTCTCTTTGGAGGCGTCATGAATATGCTGGTTGGTCGAAAGGCACGGACATGGGTGTTGGGGCTGGCATTACTGGTAGGGGTTGGGGGTGAGGCGCTCGGCGAGGCGCAAGCCGGGACGACAGACGACCTGATGGATACGACCAAACACCCCGTGTCGGTCACCATGGCGATGCAAGCCGACAGTTTCTTCGGGTTTAATCCCTCCATCTACGGGACGTACGGATTGACCGACAACATCGCCCTGGCCTTCAACTTTACCTATTGGACCATGATCAACGGCGTGGGTGTGCACGACAACGCGCCCTGGCTTGAAACTGATATGGGCTTGAATTTTACCTTCCTGGAAAAGCGGTTATCCGTCACTCCTATGATTGGGTTTGTCCATGGGCAATTGCTCTCTTCTCGCGGCGGCTTCTTTCCCAACGGCGGTGGGAGTGTGAACGAGCGAACGACGGCGTTTGAAGGCGTCGTTCCCAACATTATCGCGAATTACACAGACGATCGCTTCGAAGGCGAGTTCTATCTGGGCTACTACAAGGCCATCCGGAGTGAAGGGGGCAGCGGAGGCGGCGGTGCGACCGGTTGCAGCGGACTCGTCGACACGAATTGCTTGGGCACCAGTCAGACCGGTGGTCGAGGGACCTGGGACTTCCTGCATTATTGGGTAAGTGCTGGAATGCGTGTGAACAGCATGTGGTCCCTCGGGGCCCACTACGAGCATTTGTTGACGACGAGAGACAGCAGCGCCCCCGGGGCGGCTCAGGACTACTATCGCTGGATCGGACCGTACGTCGAAATGAAATTGCCGGGGAACATGGCCTTCCGGTTCACGGCGGGTAAGGACCTGACGGACAATCAGGATTTCTATAAGTTGAAGTTCACGAAGACGTTTTAGTCTCTCGCCTGGGCCTCCTCCTCTGCTCAGTCAGGGAGGAGGCCGATCGGTGAGCGGCGCAGCCGAAGGAGGATATGGTGAAGAGATCGGCACAGCGGAAAACGGTCGTCGTGAGCGTCGCCGGGGTGTTGATTCTGCTGGCGGAGTCATGGGGGACTCAGGTCTGGGCGCAGAATACGCCGCTGAAGGTCGATACCGGTGATACGGCATGGGTCCTGGTGTCCTCGGCTTTTGTGCTGGCGATGCTCATGCCGGGATTGGCGCTGTTTTACGGGGGCCTGGTACGGACCAAGAACGTACTCGGCACGATCATGCAAAGTGTCATGATCCTGAGCGTGGTGAGTCTGCTGTGGATCCTGTTCGGATACAGCCTGGCGTTCGGGCCGGATAGGGGCGGGGTGATCGGGGGCTTGGAATGGGTCGGGCTCAGTGGGGTGGGCAGTGAGCCGCACCCGGTCTATGGACCGACGATTCCCCACCAGGCCTTCATGTTGTTCCAATTGATGTTCGCCGCCATCGCACCGGCGTTGATCACCGGCGCGTTTGCCGAGCGGAAGCGGTTTACGGCGGTCGTCTTGTTTGCGGCCTTGTGGTCGGTGTTCGTCTATATCCCCCTGGCGCACTGGATCTGGGGCGGTGGCTGGCTGGCCAAGCTGGGGGCGTTGGATTTTGCAGGCGGTGCGGTGATCCATATCAGTTCCGGGGCGGCGGCCCTGGTCTGCGCCATCGTGCTGGGCAAGCGGCGAGGCTATGGGACCGACTATATGGCGCCCCACAATCTGCCGATGACGTTACTCGGAACCGGATTCCTCTGGTTCGGCTGGTTTGGGTTCAATGGAGGCAGCGCGCTCGGCGCCAACGGGATCGCCGTCTCCGCGATTATCGCGACCCATGCAGCGGCGGCGATGGGGGCTATTGCCTGGTGCAGTGCCGAATGGGCGCATCGCGGCAAACCCACGGTGCTCGGAGTCGCCAGCGGCGCGGTGGCAGGATTGGCGACCGTGACCCCGGCCGCCGGCTATATCGCACCCATGTCGGCCATTGCCATCGGTTTGGTCGCCGGCATAATGTGTTATGCCGCGATTGTCTGGAAGGGGCGATTCGGCTATGATGACTCGCTTGACGTCGTGGGAATCCATGGAGTCGGGGGGGTGATCGGAATTCTGGCTACGGGACTGTTTGCCAGCAAGGTCGTCAATCCGGGCGGCGCCGATGGATTGTTCTTCGGTAACCCCGGCCTCTTCGGCATCCAACTCCTAGTCGTGGCTGTCACGACGATCTTCACGATGGTCGGCACGTTCGTCATCCTCAAATTGGTGGATTCCATAACGGGGCTACGGGTGTCGTCTGAGGAAGAAGCGACCGGTTTGGACTTGAGCCAACATAACGAGCGGGCGTATTCGTGAAGCCAGCTCTGCGCAATCGGGCTCTCAGTCGTCAACAGGATGGTCAGGACTCATTTCCCGCCGAGGACTGACCGCTGACGCTTGAGAGCTACTCCCTGGAGGCAAGGATGAAATTAATCGAAGCCATCGTCAAACCATTCAAGCTCGACGAGGTGAAGGACGCCCTGCTGGAAATCGGCATTCAGGGCATGACGGTCACGGAGGTCAAAGGCTTCGGCCGCCAGAAGGGCCATAAAGAAACGTATCGTGGCCAGGAATACACCATCGAGTTCGTGCCGAAGGTGAAGATCGAGGTCGCCGTGAATGACAGCCAAGTGCAGCGTGTGCTCGAAACGATTACGCGGGCCGCCAAAACCGGCAGCATTGGCGACGGGAAAATCTTTGTGCGAGAACTCACCTCCGCCGTCAGAATTCGTACGGGCGAGACGGGGGAAAGCGCCCTTTAGGTATGTCGCACGCTGTGAATGCAGATGCTTATACGGCCCAGGACGCGGTTCCCGCCTCGGTATCTCAGCTGCTGGTCGAGCAGCGACAGGCGATCCGGCAACGGCTGCTCGCGGGCGCCTCTGGCGACGAGGTGGTCACGGCGACCACCGACATGGT
>JACOEL010000030.1 GCA_024998625.1 Nitrospira sp.
CCTTCTGTTTGAGGTATTCCATGAGATCGGAAAAGGAGCCCTCGCGAAGAATACGCGTGAACTGCGCCTGATACTTCGCCATGATGCTGGATCCGTCGATGCTGATATCATCGACAAGCCAAACCCCGGATCGCCGAACGACTTGAAATTCGATCCGTGTGTCGACCTCCTGCCCGGCTGGCGCAATCATGACCTGTGCCCCGTCTGCACCGTTTCCCTCGGCAAGATAGACCACTTGGTCCGCAGAATAGTCTCGCAGGTGGTCCGCCAGATCATCGCGTAACACCTGCACAAACAGTCGCACAAACTGCCGTCGCTCTGTGGCATTCGACTTGATTCCGGTCTCACCCAGCGACCGTTCGGCCATTTCTTCATAGTTGAAGGCCCGCCGAACCACCTGCTCGATTTCCCACTGACGCTGCGCCGAGCGGCTCGCATCCTTCAACTCTGTCAGAAGATACAACATGTCCTTCATGGTGCGCTCGACGACCTCCGTAGGCGTCTGTCCCGCCCACGAAGAGGTGGCAGGACCGGATACCACCGCCAGCATCACGGCGAGTAGACACACGATCACACCCGGAACGGACCTCGACGTCGAGGGACGAGGATGGCTCAGCCTGACACATCGGTGGTTCATACGTTCTGCCTTCCAATAACTTCTGCCAATGATGGTCTATGGTACCGGCCGTCAAAACCGAGCGTCAAGCACGTGGATATACCTGCGTTTCAACCGCCAAAGGATGAGGCACTGAAGGCGCCGACTATTGCGCCGAACGGTAGCGGCGCGCTATTGAGAAATTTCATTTTCCTCTCCGTCAAACCTTCGGTATACTCGCGCCATGTCTCTTCGACGAATGCCCCTCCTGCTGCTGAGTTTCTCCATCCCGGCCCTCTTTTCAGGCTGCGAAACAACCGACAAAATGCTCGGCGCCGCCGAACGGGCTGTCGGCAGCAGCACGGGAAGAACCGTCCTGGATATCGTCGGGGGCAAGGATCCGGCTGAAATTGCCAGGCGGCGCGTCGAGAATTATGGGCGGGACCCCCAAGCCCTGTTGCGGGACCTTCGGTCGATCCAGCGGGACTTCCAAGCGCTCATGGCGGCGTTGACCGGGGAAGTCGGGAAGAAGTGGGGCACCAAGGAAGTGAAACTGCCCGAGCAGAAGAAATATGTGAAATACACGCAGAATTACCGCAGTCGCGCCATCGTGGATTTCGATGCGGGCAATATCCTGATCGAGACGCTTGACGAGAAAGATCCGCGAGGCAGTCTGAAGAACGCCGTCGTCACCACCCTCCTCACCCCCAACGATCCTCGCAGCGTCGATTTGTTTACGGATAAAGAAATCACCCTGACCAGCGAGAAGGAGCCGTATCTCCTGGGCCTCGTCTTAGACCAATCCGGCAAGCCGGTGCGCACGCCCGCGGACGCGGAACAGTTCGCCGACACGCTCCTCTCCAAGGGTACAACCCCCCGGAAGGTCGAGCAAGAAGAGGGACCGAAAACCGCCCACATGGTCAACATCTCGATGGTCACGAATTTTTCGCATAAACAGGCCGAGAAATACCGCGCGGTCGTCGGACAGTTCGCGGAGCGCTACCAAATCAGTCCCAGCCTTGTCTTTGCCATCATCCGCACCGAGAGTAACTTCAATCCCTTTGCCGTCAGCTCTGCGCCAGCGTACGGATTGATGCAATTGGTCCCCACCAGCGGAGGACGGGACGCATATCGCAAAGCAAAAGGTGAAGACAAGGCCCCCTCGCGCGACTACCTCTTTGATCCGGACAACAACATCGAATTGGGCACGGCCTATCTCAACGTGCTGACTTACGCCCAATTGGACGATGTCACCGACCCCGTCTCGCGTGAATACTGTGTGATCTCAGCCTATAACACCGGGGCCGGAAACGTGTTTAAGACATTCTCAAAAGATCAGCGCAACGCGTTGCAGCAGATCAATGGATTGCAACCGGCCGCACTCTATGACCGCCTCCGTACCGGGCTCCCCTATCCGGAGACCCGCGACTACCTCGCGAAGGTCGTCGGGTTTCGAAAACAATTTGTGAGTCTCGGCGATACCGCCGCCAAATAACCACGCACCGGTTCCGCCAGCCTTCCACACCAGCGATGATTGGATTCTTGCCTTCCGGCACCCGCTTGGTTACAACAAGTCAGTCAACGGATTTTCCACGGAGGAACACCGCGAACACATCACCCTACAAGGGCAATGCATTCGGCATCCTCACCGCCGCTTTCGCGCTGCTGTGTATCGCCTTGGTCCCGTTGATGACGGTTGAGATCCCGCCGCTCGTAGATTATCCCAATCACCTGGCTCGGATGCACATCCTGGCCGATGGCGGGCATTCTCCCTGGCTTCGCCGATACTACGAGATCCACTGGGATCTGCTTCCCAACCTTTCGATGGATCTAGTGGTGCCGCCGTTGACGCGGATCATGCCGGTTGAACAGGCAGGCAAGGTCTTCATCGCCCTGACATTCGCACTGCTAGCGGGCGGCACGATGGCCCTTCACGCTGCTTTGCACCGACGCTGGTCCCCCTGGCCGCTCCTGGCATTTTTCTTTCTCTACAACAGTGTTTTCCTATGGGGCTTCCTCAACTATCTTTTCGGGCTCGGCCTAGCTCTGTTCGCCTGCGCCCTCTGGATCAGGCTTCGCACTCGGTCCGCGCTCCTGGTCGTGCCGTTGTTTTCTCTCACCGCCGTGATGTTGCTATTCGCGCATCTCTTCGCATTCGGCAGCTTCGCGCTGATCGTGTCGACCTATGAGCTCTCTCAATGGTGGCGTCTGCGAGACGGGCCCGTTTCCCCTATCAAGGCCGTCTGCTGGAAAGCCGTTCCGACACTCATCATTCCACTTATCCTCCTGACACTGACCCCGACCTTCAAAGTGGCCCCGGAAGACTATCCCTTGTGGCTCAGAGGATCTTCTCCGCCCCCTCTCATCTCTTTTCTTCCTCCTGCAACAAAACTCGAAGCCCTGAAAGGGACCATCCGAAGCGAGCACCGGCTCCTGGATCGCGTCACCGTTTTCATGCTGGTCGGACTGGTCGGCATAGGGCTGGTGCGGCGACGTTGCTCCATCCTGCCGTCGATGTTCCTCCCGCTCGGCTCAACCGCGCTGGCCGCCATGGCGATGCCCAATACGATCGGCACAACCGCGGTGGTCGATATACGAATGCCGATCGTCTTCGTCTTACTCACCATAGTGAGTTCGGACTGGCGGGAAATCAGGCGAGGTTGGTTTCTTCCGGTGGCACTGGCCCTGAGTACGGTATTTGTGGTTAGGATGGGCTACATCACCGAGCACTGGCAGGATACGGCGCACCACTACCGGCAGTTCAAACAGACCCTAGATCAGCTGCCGGAAGGAGCGCGCCTGCTGTCGGCCATCAAAATGGCCTCTTATGACAACTGGTCTCCGGCGGAAGGCCAGATACCTGAGCCCATGCCCATGGTAAACCTGTCCTGCTGGGGAATCATCCGGCGGTCGGTGTTCGCCTCGAATCTCTTCGCCGCACCGGGCCAACAACCGGTCCGACTCACGCCGGCAGTCCATGCACTGCTGACGGTAGAGGAATTCCTCTTTCGCGCAGCGCCGATTCCCTGGGACCAGCTCCGCGCCCAGTACGACTTCGTGGTCGTCAGACGCACCCAACGCCTGCGCCCCCCCCTTCCTGATGACTTTGTGCCATTCGGCTCAGGAGACGAGTTCCAGTTTTATCGTACCGGAAGAGTACAGCCCTAGCGCACTGCCGACAGGGTAGTCCCGATCGCTCATCGGGCCTTGAGTTTCCAGGTGTAGGACGAGGTGACGGCATAGTTCCATACCGTCCCCACAAGAATGCCTGCCAGGGCAGACCATCCCCAATCAAGTTGCTGCGTGAACAGATACGACGCAACCCCCACATTTCCGACAGCGCCAAGACTGCACACCAGGACAAACGACAGCCACCCTCGCAACCACTCCCACCCTCGCAGCCGCTGGTCACGATAGGTAATGACGTTGTTCAACAGGAAATTACTCGTCATCGCGATCAACGTGGCAATACCCTGTCCCCAGACAAAGAGCACCCCAGCCGGCGATGCAACACCCACAACAGACTGAAGTGGATCAGGACGCCTGATCCCCCCACGAAGCAAAATGTCACCAGGCGCACAGGCACGAACCGTCCGACGGATTTATCGAGCAGCAGCATGCAATAGTCCCACGCCACCTGACTATCGAGCTTGCTTTCTCCGGCTTGCCTCGACCTGAATTCATAGGGCAGTTCTGTGAACCGCAACGGATGCGGTGACGAGGCCAACAAATCCAGCAGGAGTTTAAACCCCAGCCCGGACGTCCGTCTCACCAGCCTGTCGAACACCTCCCTGCGCATGGCAAAAAAACCGCTCATCGGGTCCGTCAATCCGGCAGGCACCAGTGGACGGCTCAATCGCGTAGCCCACCGACTGGTCAAAGCCCGCATGCCGTCCCATTCGCCGATGCTGCCACCTGCCATGTACCGGCTCCCAATCACGATGTCGTACCCACCCTGCAATAAGACTTTGAGCATGTCGGGGAGCAATCGTTCGTCGTGCTGAAGGTCGCCGTCCATCACGGCCACAAATGGTGCGGAACTCGACAACATCCCTTCTATGCAAGCTGAGGACAACCCCCGACGTCCAATCCGATGGAGACAACGTACCCGATGGTTGGCGCAGGCCTGCACGCGCACCACTGCGGCAGTCTGGTCCGGAGAGTCGTCGTCGACAACGATAAGCTCCCACTCGACCCCAGCCAGGCAGGCGTCCAGAGCCTCCACAAGCCGGGGGATATTGTCCCGTTCGTTAAATGTCGGCACGATGATGGAAAGGACAGCCCCTTGCACCACTACCCTCTCAATGGCTTTCCCGAAGCATCAGAGACACTTGCCGGCCCGGGCCGTGATCGACGCCAGACTTTGTCCATCAGGCCAAGCACCAGCTCGACGAAGACAGCGAAACGCTTGCGACACCATGGTACGCTTACAACCCGATGACCAGCCTCACCGGCGAGACCCGCTCGGCAAGGCCAAACGACAATTGACCTGTGACATCGTCCGGATTGTAGTAGGTTCCGAACAGCCGGTCCCAAATCGTGAGCAATGCGCCTAGATTTGTCCGTTGATGAACGGGATCTGTGCTGTGATGGATTTGATGGTATCGCGGGGTCACAAACACCCATTCCAGCCAGGACGACCTCCAGGTGACATTCAGATGCATCCAATTGTTCCGCACGATGTGCTCTACCATGATTACCTGAAATGCCCATGCCGAAGCCTCATGCAGCAACGGAAGAGCGACGATATACGTCAGGTTGAACAGAGCGATATGCGGAATGGTGGCACGGATTCCGGAAAGCCAGTACAGGGAGGGGGGGGAATGGTGCCATCGGTGGATGCGCCACACCGGCTTGGTATGCATGAGCCGATGCGCCCAATAGAGCCCGAAATCTTCGACGATGTAGAAGAGGGCCAACTTCACGATCGTGGGCAGATTGTACAGGGCCGCAGGCATATAGTTCGGGACCGGAATCCGATCCGTCGCCTGCACCACGGCAAGGAACGATATATTGTACAAACCTAACGCGACCAGATCCCGCCAGAATACAGACCGGTAGGCAATCGGACGAGCAGGAAATCGCCACTCGGCGAGAAAACACAGGAGGCCGATACTCCAGAACAACAGATAGGGATACAGCGCCTTATCCATAGGCCTCCGTTCGCCGCTCAAGCCTCATGAAGAACCTCCTGCACGCCTTATTCAGAAACTGCTCCCCGCCATGTTCGCCTGCATCGGTGCCGGCGATTGTTCGCCTCCAGCACCGCCGGATTTTACACTTGGCCTACCCTACCGAAAACCTCCGCGGTTGCGAAACCCTTTGTAACTTTCCGCATCTCCGCTCTCGACGGCGACCTGCCGTATGCCGATCGACATGTTTCGTAGACGCCCGCATTGCCGGCAATCGGTCGGCACCCTTATCTTGCCCGTCACGAGACCTCGCACCCACGATCAGCACCGTTCTATTTCACGCCGTCACCGTGAAAAGAAACGGTGCGCCACGCACCGCATAAGCGCCTGCATTAACTTTTCTCGCTAATTCAATGCGTTGGCAAACGTCGCCCCCTTCGCCCGTAAAGGCACGGCTATTGCTGTACCTAGGAGCAATACTTGATATCACTGACCATACACCACCATCCCACCCGGCGATCTAGTGCCGGATAGACCTCAAGGAGGAGGACAACATGAAGCGACACATCGCAACCTATTCCGCAATTGTGCTGGTTTGCGGCTGGACATTCCTTGGACCAGCTCCCACCCAGGCAGCCGCTGACAACATTGAGCCGGTCACGTGGACCACCAATCAAAAATCCTCCAGCTGGGCGGAAGAATTGCTGGGCCAGGTTGTGACATACCAAACACTGGCCGAGAAGAACCTGATCCCGGGAAGTTTTGAAGCCTATGTGGAGCAGATGCGCAAAGTGCGCGAACTCTATCGCACCGGAAATCGGCGAGGCACCTACGACGGCGTGAACCAACTCATGGTCATGCTGGAAGCCAGGGTCGGTGGAATCGATGCACACAGCGCAGACGCCTTATGGAATTTTTGCTACCGCGTCACCCCGGATGAATACCATGCACGAGATCGCCATGTCCGGGCGAAGGGGGCAGATGAAGTGCAGAAACACGAAGAATTTATGCGGGACATGGAAGAACGAGCGTCAATGGCCTTCTAAGACCCATTGGGTTCATCGAACTGTGGAATCTACGGCAGGGCCGACAATCCGCCTGAGGCCGTCGGCCTGCCCCCTGCATAGGCGAACGGAGGATTCCGATGCTCTATGATCTTCGATGTCACGAACTACGCTCACGAGAACCTTCCTGCTGGTGTGTGTCGTCCTGCTTGAGGGCACCAGGGCAACCCTCGTCCCGCCCCCCGTGTGGGCAGAAAGTGAACGCGCCGGATACGGCCCAGTCTCTCCGGGCTTGTCGTCGTCACCCGTGCGCCTGAAGGTCGAGCCCAGTGATGCGGTGTCGTCGCCACTCGAGTCGGCCTTTGACCTCCAGCATTTCTGGATGCGCGCGGATCTCCGGGTGAGACCCGAATGGCGCAACGGCGTCTGCTTTGGAGGCGGCCCCCCGATCGCCGGCGCCTGCAACAGCCTCGATCAGCTCGGGTCCGGCACGAGAGCTCATGGTGGTCCTGGTGCCAGCGATTTCTTCATCCAGCAATGGGCACGAATTGGCCTGGGCTATGATCCTTCCCCCAATCTGAATTTTTATGTCGAGCTACAAGACTCAGCCACGTGGGGAGGAAATGGCGACCCCACCGGAAGGGCCCAAGGGGGCGACGCGAGCGCTCATAACTGTGGGATCCAGCTAGCGGGACAATGCCGTGTAGGCATTCGCGCCGGGTATGTGCTGGTCAGGAAACTCGCTGGCATCGACGGGTTCAGTGCCAAGATCGGCCGGCAGTACGTCGTCTTCGGAAATCAACGCCTTTTCGGCCATTTCGATTGGGCTAACACCGGCTATTCGCACGATGGGATCATGCTGAGTTATGCGACAGCTGACTTCGATGCGAAGCTGGGCTGGTTCCGAAATTCCGAAACGGACTTAGGGCAAGCGAGCCCGGGGGGAAGCCTTGCGCCAAACCTATTGACGTGTAACCCGGAGACAAATTCGTCGGGCACCTGCAATCCGGCGCTTGCGCAACATGCAGCCGACGCGGACAGCGACGTAGATCTGGTAGTGCTCTACAGTCAGCTCCGCAACATCCCCCGCATGGTTGTGGAACCCTACTATGTCCTATACTCGAACCGTCTCCCGGAGCGAGCCAATCCCGGTCAATACTTACCCAAATCGGCGTCTCAGTTACGGCACATGGTCGGCTTCCGCCTTGAATTCCGGGAAGGCAATTGGGACTTCACCCATGAAGCGGCCTATCAATTCGGCCGTAGCGCCGATGGATTCGACTTCGACAACCGACGCAATCTGCGTATCAATGCCTGGGCATCCGGGACGTGGCTCGGCTATACATGGTACACTCATCGTTGGAAGCCCCGGGTTGCCATCGGATTCGACTACGCCTCGGGAGACGGCGACAGCAATTGTGTCACTCCCCGAGGGAACCTCGCACGCAGTTGCGGCGGTAATGCCAACACATTCGAGAATTTTTTTCCGACCAACTTTCTGCACGTCGGCTACATGCTCAACGGCGCCTGGCGCAATAGCGTCCAACCGCAGGTGAATGTCCAGGCTCGACCGACCGCTCATGACCATATCGAACTCTGGGCGCTGCGCAAGTACTTGGCAAGCGCCCGCGACAATTGGTACCGTGGATCACAAGGGCCGTTGATTTTTTCCGGGGCCGACAATCGGACGACTCACATCGGCGATGAACTCGACATCGCATGGAGCCATATGTTTGCAGATGGTAAAGTTTCGCTGTCCGTCATCTACGGCCACTTCTTCCCGGGCCCCTACATCAAACACCAGATCGGTACCTCCGCTGACCAGAACTGGGGCATTGTGCAACTCTGGACGAATTTTTAGACGACGATGCAACGCGCCACGCTGAATTTTGAAACGCTGCTGGAAGTGACCAACGCCCTGAACTCGCAACGGGACATCGACAGTCTCTGGCGCGTCATCGCCGATCAAATTCGAAAAGTGATCCCTTGGGATAGGGCCGGGATTACGCTCTACGAATCAAAAACCGATTCCTTTCGCTTTTATGCCGTCATCACCAACATGGCGACTCCGGCCCTGGCGCACGATAGCGTGATTCCACGCGAAGGCAGCGCAGTCGGTTGGGTCCATGACAACCGTCGCCTGCATATCAGGGAGGATCTCCAGAAAGAACAAGTCTTTCTGGAGGATCGGTACTACGTACAGGAAGGTTTGGGACGAATGATCAATCTGCCCTTGCTCGTCCGGGATCATTGTCTCGGCACGTTGAACATCGGCAGCGTTCAGACCGGGCATCTCGATCAGGACGATTGTAAATTCCTCCAGCAGGTCGCCACCCAGATCGCATATGCGATCGACCACGTATTGGCCTATGAGCAAATCCAACAGCTGAGTGACCGCTTGCGCCGAGAAAATGAGTATCTCGCAGAAGAGGTCAAAGCGAGCCGCAATCTGCGCCTGGTCGTGGGAACCTCTTCGTCCTTCAGAAAGGTCGTCGATCTTCTGAAGGCTGTCGCTCCGACAGACACGACGGTCCTCCTCCTCGGAGAAACCGGCACCGGCAAAGAAGTCCTGGCTCAGGCTCTTCACGATTTAAGCCTCCGCAGTCACAAGCCCTTTATTCGTGTCAACTGTGCGGCGCTGCCCTCTGGACTCATTGAAAGTGAGTTGTTCGGCCACGAGAGGGGCGCATTCACCGGTGCGCAGCTACGAAGGGCTGGGCGATTTGAACTGGCCCACACCGGCACCTTGTTCCTGGACGAGATCGGTGAAATGCCGTTGGAAACCCAAGCGAAGTTGCTACGAGTGTTGCAAGACGGCATGGTCGATCGTATCGGAGGAACCCAACCCGTCGCAGTAGACGTTCGACTGGTCGCTGCCACCAACGCGGATCTCCAGGCCGCGGTTCGACAGGGGACGTTTCGCGCAGACTTGTTCTACCGCCTTCATATTTTCCCCATCGCCCTCCCGCCCTTACGGGATCGACGGGAAGACATTCACCTACTCGCGCAGCATTTCCTGGCGCAGATCGGGGGCAAGCTCAAGCGGGCACATCTCGCTTTTGATCCACAATCGATGGCCCGGCTTCTCACCTACAGCTGGCCCGGCAACGTGCGCGAGCTTCAAAATGTGATCGAACGCGCCGTTATTCTCTCCGGCTCTTCCCAAGTCACCGTAGACGAGATGTTGCTCCCGATCGTGCAGGCCGCTCACAGCCCCTCCAGCAACCAGCCAGTCAGCTTGGGAGATCTTGAGCGTCACCACATCATCGAAGTGCTGGAACGGACGAAATGGCGAATCTATGGCGAGCAAGGGGCCGCGCATCTGCTAGGACTCAACCCCGAAACGCTGCGGAGCCGCCTGAGAAAACTTGGACTTCGACGGCCGGCTAGCATATCGCCGGAACCTACGGCTCGCCCCTAACCCACGGAGATTGCAGGATTGACGGTTGAACGCGCCCTTGTCGAAGTCCCCCTCTGCGACGCGGTAAGCCAACGCACGCTCCAGCCGAACCCAGGTCATGCTTCCGCCAATCACCTCATTTGACCGGACTATGGAAAGCATGATAAATTGCTGAACCGTACGAGCTTCGAGCGAAATCCCACGCTTCGCGTTTCCGCCCCTATCACGGCGCGATCGCTTCTTTAACTTACGCTCCTCCTACGGCCCATTTCCCCCATTCAGCGGACAAGGAAATGGGCAAAGCAGTGGTCCGAATCGCATGCCTGACCTACTGCAACCAGTTTGATGGCCTGGACATCGCCATCCTGTTGTTCGCCGAAAGGAGTGTACGATGAAAATTACGTCCGTCTGGCGTGGCAACAAACCCAATCACAAGAAAAAGCGCACCGTCCCGAAGCTCAGAATTCGTTGGACACAGCTCGGACTCGTCGATCCCTCTGTGGACTCGCCGGAGACACCGATGGATGAAATCCGTCGTGCGGTCACGAACTTGGCCAGTTCAGGATTCGGAGCGGAGACCCGTGCCCGATCAGAACAGACCCAGGCACGGCCTGCGCGTGCCCATGCCCGTACCGGCACCACTCGTCGACCGTCCGGATCATAACCAGACAGGCCTATTCGATCACCGATCAGGGAAGACGAATAGAAGGAGGGAACCATCGCACGAGCAGGCAAGACCACCATCGCGAAACGTGATCGAGAAAAAGCGAAGCAAGTGAAGCAGCGCGAAAAAGAAGCCCGTCGGGTCCAGCGCAAAGCTGACAAACCCGAACGCACAGTCACATCGGGAGGAGATGATCCCGACCTGGAAGGATTGCAGTGGGGTCCCCAGGAACCCCTGTACTGAACAGGGGTTCCTGGACCAGGGAAGCTCGGCTGGCTTAGGATGCCTTAATTACAAAGCGGTCTTCACCAAACACTCCGCGGAGTTGCTTGCTGACCAGCGAGCGATATTCGCCCTTCTCCTTCGCCATTCGTACTAACCCCTCGGCATCCGTCAGGATCAAGAGATCTTCCTCGGCAATCAACACCCGATCTCCCTTTCCAACGTTAATCCGGTACTGAGTCCGACCATCCGGATTCCGACTCGGACCGTTCACAATCTCAGTTAATCCGTCGATATGCCCCTTCTGCCCATCCAACCGATGCTGTACCATCGTTCCATCAGGAATTCTGACCCACTGACTGGCGGCTCGCGGCGCATCTTGATTCTGATCGCTCACCTTCATTCCTCCCTTGCTACGTATGCGCGGAAAAATTAAGACTTTGGCTCAAGATCACTTCCGTTCTTGATTCTCCCCACTGGCCTCCCGGGGACCTCCGTCGACGCTCTGACTCCACACCTGAGAAGATCCACCGCGTCGGCGTCGACGCTCCGGTTCACTTCGTGACGCGTGGCCGTCCGGCCGAGGCGAGGCGCTCATCGAGGCCGGGCTCCCCTCGGCACGCGGCACTGCCTGCCCAAGTAAACGCTCGATCGCCCGCAATTGTTCCTGGTCCTCGGACGTCACAAACGTGGTAGCACGACCGGTCGTCCTCATCCTGGCTGTCCGTCCGATCCGGTGCACGTAATCCTCGGGACAATTCGGCACGTCGTAATTGATCACGTGGGCGATATTTGCCACATCAATACCACGCGCGGCAATATCCGTGGCCACCAACACTCGATAGGTACCTCGACGGAACCCTTCCAACGCCGCTCGGCGTTGCGGCAGAGTCCTTCCGCCATGGAGCACCGCGACGCGGTGACCGGCTGAATCGAGCAGATTTCCCAATCGATCCGCACGATGTTTCGTCCTGGCAAACACTAGCACGGTATCGGACTCAGACTGGAGCAACGACATCAACAGCCCGTTCTTACGATCATGCGTGGTATGGTGCACGGCTTGAGTCACGCCGTCGGCTGTCGTCGCCGATTTCGTGACCATGACCCGAACCGGGTCCCTCACGCTGGCTTGCGCCAATCTGGCGAGATCATTCGGCATCGTCGCGGAAAACAGCAACGTCTGCCGCTCCTCCGGCATGGCATCCAGAATCTGGTTGATTTGCTGAGCAAATCCCATGTCCAACATCCGATCGGCCTCGTCAAGGACTAGAATGGACATAGCAAGCAGACTGATCGTGCCGTTCCACATATGATCGAGCAACCGCCCCGGAGTCGCCACGATGATGTCAGGACGCTGCCGCAGCCCTCTCACCTGTGCCTGCATATCGGCGCCGCCCACCACCGTTGTGGCAAACAATTGCAGATCTCGACCCAACGTATCGATCGTCGCTTGAATCTGTATCGCCAACTCGCGTGTCGGCGCTAAAATGAGTGCGCGAGGCTGCCCTTTCGGGGTCCCGCTGAGGCGCTCCAACATCGGAATCACAAAGGCCGCAGTCTTTCCCGTTCCGGTTTGCGCACATCCCAAAACATCCCGGCCGGCCAATGCATGGGGAATGGCTTGAGCCTGGATGGCGGTCGGTTCAGCAAAACCAGCCTTGATCAGATTTCGCAACAGGGTGGGAGACACACCAAGGGAGTCAAAACTCGAAAACGCAGTCGTCTGCACGCAGCTATCCTTTCGTTGTGGATCGCATTAAGACGGGATCAGAGAACCGAGGGGAGGGTGAATCCGGAAGGAGTCAGCTCCAAACTGGACCTGGTCGCGATGCGATCGCGCGGTCCACGTTGAGGAGGTACAGCACTGGTGGACCGATACAATGCTGCAATAGAATGTTACTCTACCGCATGGTGCCCCTACCGGTCAACAGGCCCGCGAGTTCCGGCAACCTACCGGCACCAAGTCGGGGCTTGTCGCAACGCCGAAATGCCTTATACTACGGGTCAACAACGGGAGGCCCACAATGCGGACGATGCTAGTTGCACTCTCTCTGTCCATGAGTAGTCTTCTGGTTGCCGTGCCATCGAATGCGGCGACGGAGAACTCCGGCAAGGGAAAGAGCGGATCCAACCAGGGCCTGACCCTCGATGATATCGGGCGGGGATTGAAGAGTGCGGCGAAAAACATCGAAGAAGAAATTCCGAAAATCGGACCGGCGATCGGTGAAACCTTCAGAAAAGTAACGGGCGGCGGCAAAGAAAAATCTCCACCCAAGCCTTCCGCTCAGAACACGACCAAAGATAAGAAGTAGCGCTGACACGCATCAGGCTTCTGAAATGAGACGGCTGATTCCTATCGTGCTTCTACTGTCCGCACTGATACAGACCGCCGGCTGCCTCTCCGCTCGGACACCGGCCTGTTTGCCGGGCGAGCACCCTGCGGTGCTTGAGTCGCTGTATTTCGGGACGGCCAAGCCCAGAGGAGTTGTCAGTCCGGAAGAATGGGCGGCCTTCGTCAAGGACATTGTTACACCGGCATTTCCAGAAGGCCTCACCTCATGGCAGGCTTCCGGTCAGTGGCAAAAGAGCACCGGCGCAATCGACTATGAGATCTCACACATTCTACAACTGACTCATGAACAGGATATGGCCAAAGAAGCCGCGATCCAACACATCATGGTCACGTACAAGCATACCTTTCAGCAAGATGCGATTATGAGGGTTCGCTCTCCCGCCTGTCTCTCATTCCAAGGGTAACTCGTGCTTGCTGCACGTTTCTACCGATCTTTCTTCCCATGGCCCCTTCCGACCTTTCCAACCTCGGTCAAGATTTCCTGAAGCAAGCTTCGGCTGTTCAAACCTCCGGATTGCGCGGGCCCTAAACTCCCGGCACCGACGCTTTGCACGGGAGGCACTGCCGACGGAGATAAGACGGTCGGCACACCGGTGGATGTTCCACTTACAGAAACTTGACTGGGCGTTTGACTAAGAGGGACGACCGGGAGCCCGATACTGGTTGCGAGAATAGTTCCCTTGGTCGAGGGACCGAGAAGCTCTTTCTCCCCTCCAGCGGAGGAAGCCTGCCGAATCTCTTGTTCAAGTTCAAGTGCGTGACCGACCTGTGTTCCGACGATTTGCCGCATGACAGGACTAGGAAGGACTCGATGCTCCTCTCTGACGGCAAGAGGCTGCGGAACGTGAGAGCCCTCTTGGAGCTCGGAGAGAGAACTGTCCATCCCCGTTCTCAATGCGACCTCCGTCCCTGCCTTAAGGGAAAATGTCTTGCGGTCTCCGGTCAATGGTTCAACACGAGCCTGCCCCTCCAACACCCGCAAGGTATCGCCTGGAGGCGCGGTGATCAACCGCGCAAAAAGTGACTGCCGCTCTCCCCCCAATACCGTCGCCTCCACGATGCCACCACGACTGACGACGCGTGCCAACGGTGTCTGGAGCGTCAGAGTATCGGTCATTCTCCCCGCGTTATAGGACAATGCGATCCGGACCATACCTTGGTGCAGGAAGAGTTCCGTTTGTCCACGGTGGGATTCCTGAATGTTCATTCGCGCGCCTTCACGCAACGTCAACACTGCTCGATGATCCCACAACAGGGCCACTTGTTCTCCTGTTCCAACCCGCAACTCATCCCCCGCGGATATGACGTCACCGACGTTCAAAGTTCCGGCAGGGGTGGTGGCAGGAGCACCGATCCTCACCGGCATTCCAACGATCTCAATCACGACCCCTCTCGCCTGCCTTTCGCCGGACAGAGGCCGAGGCGGCTCATCCGCCCATGCCCCCGTTGACACACTCAAGAGAAGCATCACGCTGTAGCCGAGTACTTGCGAGCGTCTATCGAAGATTCTCATTGGACCACACTCCTTGGCATGCCCCGGTTCAAGAATGGGTCAAAACGAACACTCACGATTCAACTCATATCCTACAAATCGTTTCCAGCAGCCACTTTGCGGCCATGCTGACTCGGAAAACAGACAGACAGTGGCGTATAGTAGGTGGCTCGCTACACACAGGTCAAGCGACAGGTAGGGTCTGATAATTTCCGCAGCCCGGAACTAGGAACCAACTCGATGACATGCCCGACCCAGCAGAGAAACGGCAAGTCGAACGACACACACCCGCCGTTCAACTACTTCTTTATGACGATTTTCATCTTGATGGCAATGGCCTTGTCACCTGGCTCCGCCCAGGCTCAAGAAGCCGATGCGGAGGTGTTGGTTGCCGAAGGAATCTTGGCCTACGATGCCAAGCGTTATGACGAAGCCGCCGTCATCTTCTCACGAGCGGTCGCGACCGATCCGCGCAATGCGCGAGCGCTCTACTACTTGGCACTCTGTCATCTAGCGCGGGGACAGACGGAACTAGCCATTGCGCCTCTCACCGCCTTGCATACCCTTCGCCCAACCGACCCAGAAGTCGCCTACCAGTTGGGCATTGCCCATTTCGCCACGAAACACTATGACAAGGCCGAGCCCCTTCTGGAGGACGTGTTTCGATTGGAGCCGGATCGCGAGAACCTCGGATTTTATGTGGGATTTCTACGCTATCGGCAGAAGAACTATGACGGTGCGGAAGCGGCATTGAGCGTCAGCCGCTCCGCAGATCAAGACATTCGGCAACTGACCATGTTCTATCGAGGCCTCGCGCTGGGCATACTCGGACTCTCAGATCAGGCGCAGGCCGAACTGGCGTCGGCGCAGCGCGTGCAACCCACTTCTCCGATCACCGGCGCATCTGTGCGCATTCAAGAAGCCCTCACGGCAACAACACGGGTCACGGATACCCAACGGCTTCGCCTGCAACTGGCGGTCGGAGGCTATTATGACGACAATGTCGCCGTCAATCCACGGAAGAGCAGCGACCAGGTTGCAGAGCTGCTTCGCTCCCGTCACACCCAATCACCCGGGTTTGTCGCGTCGGCGCGGGGAGATTATGCCTGGTATCGCAAGGGACCGATCGAATCAACCGTCACCTATTCCTATTACCAAACCGCCAATACCGATAGCGGCGCGGGAAACTTCAACATTCAAGATCACCTCGGAGCCTTGTCAGGCGTCTATCGCGGCACGGTTGGCACGATGCCCTACGAGATCGGTGGTCAGTACAGCTATGATTACATGCTTCTCGGCCTCAAGGGATTTCTCTCCCGTCACACCGTGACCCTCCCGGCGACTTTCGTTCCGCCCGCGATCACGCTTCCAGCCCTCGGCCGCATGGACAACTTGACGACCCTACTCTATCGCTTTCAGCGAAAAAGCTTTTTCACGGAGCCGGGCAACAATGACACCCGGTTCGCTCCTGAGTCGCGCGATGCCTTCAACAATATGGTCGGCGTTCTTCATGCCTTCCGGTTTCGACAGGACAAGTTTATTGTCCGTATCGGCTACCAGCACGATACCGAAGCTGCCAGCGGATCCAGTTTCGCCTATTCCGGCAATCGGCTCCAGCTCGGCGGACAAACTACTCTTCCCTGGTACGATCTCAGTTTGCGAGTCGACTATGAGGTGCACCGGCGCGCATACAACCATACTCAAGTCATTTTCCTCGACGACGGCGGCCGGTTGTCTCGACGCCGGGATACCGAACAGGACATTTTCATTCAAATCGCCAGGCCGCTGTTTCGTAGCGTGACGGTAGCGCTTCAATACCAAGGCGTGCTCAACGGTTCGAATATCCCCGTCTATGCCTATGACAAAAACGTGCTCACCACTCTGCTGACCTGGACTTATTAACACAAGCGTGATCCCAGCCAGAGCCTCGACCACAACCACCGCGTTTCTACCGCCGGAATGACCAACCAACGCGCTTCTGGCTTGGGCTCAAAAGACAGGGCAGGAACAGCAGGCCGTCAGCAGAGGCGCCATCGCGGAAAAAAGGCAGACCCTGCTCACGACTGGAGGTAAGGGGGGCTACGTGTAAGTAGTTTGCCCCCAGAAAGCAAGCCTTCAACCTCCCCTTCCGGACAGGCCAAACTCACCACCTTACGCTTTAGAGTCTCGCACAGGCAGATAGGCCGCGCTTCTCGGTCATATCAGGCACCCTGGTTCAATCCAACCCGTAGGCGGGCGAGCCCTCGCTACCTTCCTCATCGGATCAGCTCCACGTGCGATGTTGCTCGCTCACGTGCTCACTTCCATTCGCTTTGGCAATGACCCATGACACGTCGTCCGGGATCGACACAATCTTCAGTTCGGCACAATGGCCGTTGGCCTCTCCCTGCAGTTCCTCCACCACCTGAACCAGCCGCTTGTCGTCGCGTGGAATCAGCAGGCCGCATTGATTAAGACTCGGCTCCTGAGGGCCGGCCGCTGAGGGCCAGTAAGCCCCCAAATCGGTCTCCTTGAGCGCATCCGGCTGCCCCAGCTCACGCAGGCGCAGAAACGCTTTGTGACTCAAACTGAACTGATCATAACTTTTGTTGATGACGATTTTTCGCATCACATGTGCTCTCTTTCTGTGTCGTATCACGAGCAACGGCAATGAACCCAACCGATAGACATCGGCTTTGTGGACGGAGGCGCGGAATCACGCCGTCGGTTTAGGATCCTTGTATCCGATATAATTTCCGCTCCAATGCGCATGTCGACGATCAGCCCACAGACTGACTTCGTCCTTGTGCCCCTCACCATAACGCTTCTGAAGCACATCACCGAACTTCACCAGGCTGCCTTCGATTTCGCCGAGATCGCTCTCAGTGATCTTCTCCCAGTTGGCCTTGAGGGGAGCCTTGAGCTGCAGCCAGAACTGTTGAAACTGTTCCTGTGTCATTGCATTCTCCTTTGTCGGTGGCGAACGGAGCGCCACACCGTGATGAGGGCCGACATGCACGAGCGCATTCGGAGACCTAGTGGTCTGAGATGGAAATTCTGGCGTAGAAGCAGCGAAGACCGGGGAATCAGACGCGCACTGGATGGAAGGAAGCGCGCAAGATGGGACAGTCGGCGTGGCTCAAGACGTCATAGCTCACCCTACAGTGCGCGACCGGCTGTGTCAATGGAAGCTGCGGGGGACAATGGGCAAGCCCTTGATTCCAAGCGACTTAATTATTTTCTGGCAAGGCTCGAAAGAACCGCCCGTGTGGGGCAGTGTGATGGATCAGCATCAACTGCAGTCAATGCGGCCAAGCCTCGCGAACCGGGCGGGCAGGAGGCTCAGCTCCTGCCCGCCAGAACGAGTCTGGGAAATGACCGCTTATTCCTTAAGACTACTCAGGAAGACTACTCAGGCCATCGTGACGGAAGCAGGTGCGGTCTTCGATATGAATTCCTTGTAGCCATAGCGCTCGGCAAGGTACGCCTTCGCTTCGTCGCTGACATACTCGGTAAATTTGTAACGATCGTCTTCCACGGTCTTGGCATCTTCCATGACCTTGTCGGTCGGGATCGCATACTCGATGTTGCATGAGGTATACGCTTGAATGTAGGTCGGGCCGATGTCCCGGGCGATCAACACCGCCTTCTTGATGACGCTTTCCACCCGCCGTGGATTGTTCGGTACGACCGTTGCGATATAGGAACAGCCGGCGACTTTGGCCATCGTGACCATATCCATCTTCTCGAACTTCTTTCCCAGCGGAGCCATTTTCAGCACGGCGCCCCTGGTTGTCATCCCGCTTTCCTGACCACCGGTGTTGCCGTACACTTCGTTGTCCAGCATGATGGTCGTGAACCGCTCCTTCCGAAACCAGGAATGCAGCACCTGCTGGAACCCGATGTCGGCGGTTCCTCCATCACCCGCGATTACGACCACATCCTTCGGCTTGTCGCCGAAACGGAGCCGAAGTCCCCGCGATAAACCGCTGGCGACACCGTTCTGGTCGCCGTAATTCCCGTACACGAACGGAATCGCCGCTTGCGAAATGGCCAATCTGCCGCAGCCGGCCGTCCCGACAGTGATGGTATCCTCGGGATTCGGAAAGGCAATAATTGCCAACCGGATGAACAGGGTCATGGCGCAACCGGCACACATCGGGTGCTCCTCCAGGATTTCCTTAAAGCTCCCCATCTGCGACACCGTCGTCTTTTTTCCGAATGGTCCATGCTCGACCATATCCCGATATTCTTTCGGCATGAACTGTTCAAAACCTGGTGTGAACTTTACATAATCAAGACTCATCTGAAACCTCGCTCTCTCATAACCGCGGAAGCGGCGGTAACAATCCTCCCGCTTAGGACACCAGTTGTTTTGCAGCGGCTTTCTTTTCTTTGGCCTTGGCGTCACGCTCCGCCAGGAGTTGTTTCGCCGGCTCACTGATATATTCCTTGAAGGCAAACCGTTCCGTTGGCTTCTCGGAGTCCCGCATTTCCTGCAGACCCTCCATGCTGTTCTTGCCGATTTCCAGAATGCAGGGCGTATAGAGCTGCAGATAGGTCGGCCCGATTTCCCGCGCGATCAGCACCGCGTTGCGGACCACCTTCTCAACCAGCGACGGCTTGCTCACCGTGCAGTTGACGACATAGTGACAGCCGGACTCCCGGGCAATTTCTGGCAAACGGACTTTGTCGAACAGTTTTCCGACCGGCGCCATTTTGGCCACGAACCCCTTCTGCATAAGACCACTCTCCTGCCCGCCGGTGTTAGCGTAGAGTTCGTTGTCGAAGCAGATCGTCGTAAATTTTTCCTGCCGGAACCAGGCCTGCAGCGTCATGTCCAAACCGATGTCCACCGTCGCGCCATCTCCCGCCAACACGACCACATCCTTCACGCGATCGGGGAAACGCACACTCAGGGCCCGTTTGAGCCCCGAGGCAATGGCATTCTGATTCCCGAACAGGGAATGAATGTTGTGGACAGCCACCATCGGAAACACGAGGCTCGTACAGCCGGTCGAACCGACCATGACCGTGTCTTCGGGGTTGGGAAGCGAGGCCAAAATATATCGAAACGCCATGGATTCAGGACATCCGGCACAGAGTGAATGCTGCTCAATCAGTTCCTTGGAGGTGCCGATGTCCTTCCATCCCCGGTCTTCCTTGCCGTATGTGGCGCTGCTGACCAAGTCCTGGTAATCCGACGGCATGATGTCGTACAGATCCGGAGAAATCTTGATGCGTTCCTTGCTCATATCTATCTCCTCTCAGCCCTGCTGAGCGTCAATGTGCTGCACACCGTATCAAAACCGTTCTCGTTCCCTGGCCCTCTGCGCTTCACCCGCGACCGGCAAGCGTGCCAGAACGCACCCCAAGCGCACGCTTAATCTCTTCCACGATAATCTCCGGAGGCATGGTCATCCCGCCACATACTCACGAACCGGCGATGACACGCTCACTTTTGGGAATGGTGTGCCTTCAGTCACAGCGACGATCGTGCAGAGACAGCGACACGCGCCGGAATCAGGCGCTAAATGAGCTCCCGCATCCGCAAGTCGTCTTGGCTTGTGGATTCTTGATCGCAAAACCAGAGCCCTGCACGCTGTCGACATAGTCGACTTCGCAGCCGCTCAACAACGGAGCGCTTTGCGAATCCATGATCACCTTCACGTCGCCCTTTTCAATCACGGTATCGTCGTCGCTCATCTTCGACTCAAACGCCATTCCATATTGATAGCCGTGGCAGCCCCCGCCTTTCACATACACACGCAGCCCAAGCGTGTCTTTTTCTTCCAGCATCAACTCGCGAATTTTCTCTTCAGCCGTTGCCGTGATGGTAATCATATTGGTGCTCCCTTGTACTGCTATATGAAACGGATAATGGTGTCGGATGGAACTGCTGGTCACGACGCCGCTCCTCGCCGGAAGCGACAATCGCTCCGTTCACGAAAACGGCATCATCGGTCAGTGCAGGGCACTCTGGCGTAAGAAGCGGCGGAGACCGGACAATCAGTCGCGCGGGATGGAGGCTCGAAGCGCGAGGGAGAGAACAGTCGGCGAAGCTAGAGACGTCATACCTTTACGCTAAGCGCTATGACGATCGGAGTCAAGCGATATTGAGGCCTAGTCCGTGGGTTGGCTCATACCGAGAACGGCAAGGGAGTACAGGTGAAACCTATGCTTCCAACGACGAGAGCCATCAGAACATCACCAAACCACATGGCTACCTACCTCACCGATCAGACGATTCGCCTCGTCAGGCTTCACCGCAGCCCTTAGGCCTGAGTGGCCGCCCCGACTGGCACCGACTTCTCTTGCGGTGTCGTCTGCATCGAGACCTTCAGGCCTTGAATGGCTCGCGCCACGTCTTCTTCTGTCGATCCGAAACGATCCCCCATCACCTTGATGGCTTGATTGATCGCCTTTGTCATATTTGCGATGCGTTCTTCCGGCGTCATACTCATTCCGTGCTTCTCCCGCCTTCGTTGAGGGTATTGCCGCTCCGTCAAACCACCTGCGCTGATGAATCCTGTGAACCTACTGCGCTGGAACCGCTGCTACAGAGCCACTTGCGGGCAACCGACTGCCGACTGTTTCTCACTGCTCACCTGAGGCACTTTGGTGTCACCGAACCGATCCCGGTATTCCTTCCCGTCGATCACGTCACGGATCACCCGTTCAAAGCCGGAACTCACCAAATCCTTGCGAGCGCTGGCCAACGACGCACTATCCACACGCCGGCCTAACAACACACAATACAGGCTATCGATGGCCTTTTCCGGGGCCGCCGTGGGCAATACGCCCGGCGCCGATCCGGCCTGCGCAGTTCCCATGTGGGGCGTTATCCACTTGGCGTTAAATTCCGATGATAGGGCGATCGCCTCGACAATCTGCTTCACACTTTTCTCCCCTTTTGCCAACTGCAACGCACAGCCGGACTGCACCATATACTGTTGTTGGTCCGCCTCGTTCTTCTGAAGCGAATTCGGCTCCGTCCCCACCGGTCGCAGGAGCAGCTGCGCATACGACTGCGCGAGAATTGCCGCGACCTCCTGCGGCGCCCACTCCTTGGTAGCTTTGACCTCCCCGAAGCAGGGCGCACTAAGTCCCAGCACGGCGCTTATGATGCATGCATAGCGAAGTCGCATAGTGATGGGTCCCCTTACCACACGCGGGCCGGGCGCCTTGTCGCAACGTGGATCAGCATCAACAGCATTCCCCCCACTGTAAAGACCCAATAGACCTGGGTCGGCATCTCGGCGATCCCGGTCCAATTGAGCCCCCAAACCACGAGTCCAAGCACGAGAGCAATCAACGCGGCATGCAACATCACGCACTCCTTACTCTTCCTGATATCTGCCGTGAATTCCGCTCCTCGGACGCCACAACCGCTCATCCGAACCTACGACGACAGGGGAAATGATTGCGTGACCTAGCAAGCAGCGACAGCCAAATGCGCCCAGGTCGCGCGGGGCTCCAGATGCCACTGGCGGTGAATATCGATCAGCGAATCGATGACTGCCCCACATTGACGGCAGCCCCACCCATAGGCCAGCCTCCCGCTCACAAAATCCTTCATTTTGATCATCATCATGGGACCATAACAACGCGGACATCTCATTGCGCTCTCTCCCGGGGACATGACCACTCGTGACCGTGCCATTACGCCCCTCGCCTCACGATCCGCTCTTCTCAAACAATTTCACGACCAGCGTCTTCTCTTTAATTCGCTCCATCAACTGCGCACAGGAGGCATCGCGAATGATACTCGCGAACTGCGCATGGTAGCTCGCGACCAAGCTCCCCCCATCCATCACTGCGTCGTAGACCAGCCAGCGTCCGTCCCGACTGACCAAACGAAAGTCGATGAAGGTGTCGACCTTGTTCCCGATCAGCCGCGTTTTGACCTGCGCAAACGTACGCTCCCGTTGTTCAGAGAGATAACTGATTCGTTCACCGGAATACTCCACCATCCGGTTCGCAAGCGCATCGCGAAGCAGCTGGACAAAGAGCCCAACATACTCCCGGCGGGCCACATCACTCAATTGCCCCCAGGATGCCCCCAGAGACCGCTTGGCCATGTCTTCATAGTGCACATGATGCCGAATGACCTGTTCGATTTCCCAACGCCGCGCCTCGGATCGAGTCGGGTCTTTGAGCTCTTTGAGGATAGAGAGCAGCTCCGAGACAGTCCCCTTCACAGCCTCAGTGGGACCCTGCTCGGACCAAGCGGCCGTGGCCTGCACGATACCCATCAGCAGGCTGATGGCTGCTACGAGGGCCATGCCCCGCCAAGATGCCTGACATAGCCAGAACCTTCTCGCCGCCCCTGCTGTCCTGCTATTATCCGTCATGCAGTCGTTCCTTCTGGTCATTCGAGCCACCTGTCCCATTCATGAGAGAGAACAACCTCGGCTATTCAATATCGGCTGGCCATCTCACGCGAGGCATCCGGATGCCAGGCACATCACCCCATCCCCAAAATTCTAAGACTGGCTTGCCACCAATCGATCCATGATTCTACCGTAGATGTATTCTGGCAGAATCTCTTTGGTCAGCAACTCTTCTCGATGATGATAAGGCCGCCCTTCCACGATCTTCTTCGCATAATGTTCGCCGATTCCGGTCAGCGACTTGAGTCGAGAAATCGCAACCCTATTGATATCGAGGAGCATATTGGGACCGACTCCCCCAGGCACCTCACTCACCCTTGCCACCATTCGCTCCTCGCCGGCACCAGGCCGGCCGGCCGATCTTGAACGAACTCGATGTTCCATACGCATACCGTCATCCTTCCTGCGTTGCTCACCCTTCAACCTAGCCCAGAGCCACGAAAAAACGGCCGCTACTCTCTGCCACGTGCGCAACCGGCACCCCACACCCGACCAAATCTATGTGCAGGCAGCTATGTGAGACGATCGGGCTACCGTCCAGGAACAGCCCGCATGGATGCTCGATCGAATTCGTCTCGCTGGCAACCCTGTTCGGCAATCAACCGCTGCCCTGGTGTCGCCCCCTGAGGGATTCTCGCCAGGCACGTCGGCAGCGTATCCTCGACGGCGCCGGAAGCCACCGCAGCCGCCTTGACAGGCGCGACGGCCACAATGGGTTTCTGTTCCGCCGCATAGACGGTCAGCGAAACCGGAACCAATCCGGCGGTTGCCAGAAAAAGACGCAATCCTCTGGTGATGATTATTTGATGAATACGCATAGGATAAAACCTCCCCAATAGGCAACTTAGGCAATCGTGTAACTTAACAGAAGCAGGCTAGCGTCCCGTTACCACCGGCACATAATCGTGCAGGTAGGTGTACAACATGACGCTCAGCATGGCACCACCGAAGCAGACCGTCGCAACCGTAAACAGATTGTGTGAGGCCCAGAACAGTACCGCCTGCGCCATCATGGTATCCTCCATTTGTCATCAGATCCCTGCCGGCTGGCAAGAGACCTCAAGAGCACTCGTAACTCGAATCCTCTGTCTACGCAGTAGCGTCCGAGTAACTAGCCACATTGCAACAGCCTACGTGAAGACCATGATTCCGATGAGTGTCCAAACTTGAAACATGACAACTTCCCTCGCCGCGCAATCTCGCCCTAGACAAAAGATTCCATACTGAGCAGATCGACTGATCGGCCAATGCCCGATCACTGCGGAGCTACCATCGCTGGACTCTTGTTCTGTGGCGTCGAAGCGGCGGAGACTTGGGACTCGCACGCGCAGGGAGTGAGAGGAAGAGAGAAAGTGCGCGCGAAAGAGGAAAGCCAGCGTGGCTCAGTACGTCATAGCTTCACCCTATAGGGATGAGAGAGGAGTGTCAACGTGCTGGAGCGCCGATCTCAATGCAAGGGCATGATTCTATACGGCTATAATTATTATCAGCGATCAGCCGTCCTGCCCCAGATTCGTCCGCCACTTCCCCCAAATCGACAGCACCTCGAGGAACCTCACATACACAGGGATTGGGGAACCTCAGCAATGACCTCGCACCTCCATCGTAAGACGTAGCGGATGCGGCATGAACACATGTGATACACTCTGCATGGATCGCTGACTCGTCAGCCGCTTAACTTTTGTTTCGTATCGACTCTGCGTCCGTAGATTAGCAAAATCGATTCAACTGCCCTTCCGTCCGAGATACTCCGCTCGTTTTATTCTGAAATTCGAAGTCGACAACCCAGGCGCGTACCGCGATGCAATTGTACGCTCGCGGAATCATGAGAATCCTGGCGTCTACATATGGGGGCGATAACAAGGAGACGCACGCGCTATGAGCAACGGGCAAGACAACCAGACATCGCCGATGGCACGATGGGTACGCATTCCAAACGGCACCAAGGTCAGGCACCGGCATAAGGGGTATGAGGGCCACATCGACGGATTGACTGAGATCGGGGTTGGGCCGAATCGGAATCCCGATGGAAAAACACAGTACCGGTTGAACATCGGTGGCTCGTCCCGGGAACTGGTTACTGAAGACGACCTCAGCATCCTCGTGGATGGGGACAATCTCGTGATCATGATCCGGCAGAAGGAACCGTACCGTCGCTCGATCACGGCACAACTCCACGGCGTCCTCGCCGAGGATCGATTCATCAAAGCCGGCAGATCGAGCGCCGTGCCAGCAGCGGCGCCCCCTCAAGTGCCATCCACCTGATATACGTCGCTCTCTTGCGAGCCACGGAGGTGTCCATGAGCCACACGACTTCTAACAAACGGCAACGTGATCGTCGCACGTAGAAAGAGGCTCACCGCAGGCAACGAAAAACAGAAGGGGCAAGATCGCAAGGTCAAGATGACCCTGACTTGATAGATATGGTCGCAGAACCTCCGCCTCCACGGGAGGACGGCATCCACTAAGCGTCTGAGGCGCTCAGCACACGTTCACGTGACCGCCCACAATTGCTCGAAAGACACTCGAAGTAAAGCTGGGACTGGTGGTCGCGGGAAACGCCCGAATCAACGGTGGGTGGCTCTGAAAATCTGATCGTTGTCTGAACGAAAAAGCTTATTCTTCGTCAATCTCACGCTCATTCAACGATTGAACCGGTCGAGCGTTGTGGCCAATCAGCGACACGAACCGTTCAATATGGGCAGAGGTAATGGAGGTGGGTTCCTTCAGCACAATCCAGTGCACCCCTTCCGTACAAGGGGGCGTGGTCAGTGAGCCATCATAGGCGTAATGGTGCAAGTCTTTCGGCAGCAGATCCTGCGGGTTAATCAGCAAGTCCCGCACCTCATCCTGCTTCTCGCTCGGAATCCGATCCCACACGGCTGACAGAGAGGCCGATTCATTACCCAAATCCATCAGCACCGCCAGGACCACCAGATGACCCGTCTCATCTCGATGCACGAGATGCGCTTCCATCGGATAAGTGCGGCCGTTCAGCTGATGTTCGCTGGGCTCGTGGAAATGAAACTCTTTGAGCGTATACGTTCGTCCAAGGACTTCAAGCGACTCGCCTGATTGAAAATCCACTTCAATGGTGTGGTGAGAAGTGACGACGTGACCGGGACCGGCAGTGTAATGAACTAAGAGCCCGTCATGGCTCTGGTGATGGGGAGTGGTCCGAATATTAATGGGCGACTGGTGAGTGCCTTTTTCACAGGAGGCGGTGGTGGGAGCGATTTCCCCCCAATGGGAGGGCCCTTGGTCGCCATCATACTGCCACGCGACGGGCGCCGATCCAATAGACGTTGGCGTCCGCAGTCCGGCAAGGTCGCCCTCGGCCGCCAACAACGTACCTGCTACAACTAGAGTAGTAAAACCGAGACCCAGACCCAGACGAATCCTCATTCCCGGCGGCCACTCTCCTGCGCAGATGATTGAGTAAGAACTAAAAGAATTCCTGTAGTATAAAAAACGACTTACCGCAAGTCAAATCATTTAGGTGTGAGCACCGATCACTGCTACCGCGCCGCCCGACTCCGATTCAGAGATCGGGAATCTGCCAATCGATCGGTTTAAGGTGCACCTCAGTGAGGGCTCGATTGACCTGCGAGAAACACCGTGAACCGAAGAACTTTCTCGCGGACAAGGGCGAGGGGTGAGCGCAGGAAATCACCACATGCTGCGCATTTGTGATCAGTGATTGTTTTTTCTTCGCCTCCGCGCCCCAGAGCAGGAATACCACACGACTTGGTTTTGCATTCAGGACCGCAAAGATACGATCAGTCACAGCTTCCCAGCCACGTCCCCGATGTGAATTGGCCGCATGCGCGCGAACCGTCAGAACGGCATTCAACATCAGCACTCCCTGCCTGGCCCAGGGCTCCAGGCAGCCGTTGTTTGGAACAGAGCAGCCGACATCCTCCCGAAGTTCACGATAGATATTTCTGAGCGAGCGGGGTAAAACCGGGACGTCAGGCCGTACCGAAAAACAGAGTCCGTGCGCCATTCCTGGTGTATGGTAGGGATCCTGACCAAGAAGCAGAACATTGACCTGTTCGTATGGCGTCGCCTCCAAGGCCCCAAAAATATCCTTTGGCGGGGGCAAAATTGTTTGACCTGCCGCCGCTTCCTGATCGAGAAACACTTCGAGGGATCGATAGCTCTGGCTGTTCACCTGGTTCGTGAGCAACTGCTTCCAGCTGGATGGAATAGGTGGCAACATAGAACGGGACCTATCAGCTATCGACTTCGCAGAAAAATTACAAAATTCAGAAACTGTTAAACGCCTTGGAAAGAGATCCCGAACTTCGAGTGGCTAGAGAACGGGAATCACTCAGAAAGATCATATTGAAGGCGCGGAATATAAATCCAGGAAGAAGAGGTCCTGGGTTAAAAACCAGTCTACAAGAAGGAGGGCTCCCAGTTCGGTGACGTTTCATGAAAAGCGTTAAACCTAATTTCCTGTAGGACCGTCGGTGTCGACGGAGAAAAGCAAACCGACTGAAATTCAGCGTAAAATAAAAAAGCCTGCCCGATTTCTCGAGCAGGCTCTTTTTGTAACCCGGCAGCGTCCT
>JACOEL010000031.1 GCA_024998625.1 Nitrospira sp.
GATTCTGGCGAGCGTGGCGAGATTTTGTCATCGGACTTCAGACTCAGGACACTAGCAGGCCGTTGAAAAAGTCCGCCAGCGGCGTTCACAAACGTGGCGCGCGTTACTCCGCGCGCCGTGAACCTCAGATGCTCACCGTACGGCCACAGGACAAGAGCCTGTCTTGGCAGGCTCGGGGCGGGCGGGTACGAAGGAACGATTCGCCTCTTCGTTTGCTGCGGCCTTGCTGGACGGTCTTTTTGCGCATCCTGCTGATTATTCTGATACCGAGACGGCGCACGAGTTGATCATAGCGTATACGCAACAATCGAGTTTTCCGCAGCCTGCTAGATCCCCGTTCATTCCCTCCATGTCCTCACTCGAAGGGTGGAGGGAAAATCCATCCTCCAGGCAATAGGCCCCGTGTCCCGCTTCCAGTACTGTGCTAGCTGTTGCCGCAGAGTGCCTGTGCAATGTGGTCATCCTTCATGGAGGAGGGAGACATCATGGAAACAGGATCACGTATCAAGTCTGTGTGCGTCATTGTCGTTGGGTTAGCCCTGGGGTTGTTCATTGCGTCCGAGGGACAGGTGCAAGTGATCCATCCCGACCAAATTATCGGAGTTCCCTCGCCGCAATCGGAGAGCGGTCCCGGGGCGAGTCCGACATTCTCCGAGCCGTCGGCAAACGACATGGAGAAGGGGTTTGATCGTCCAATGATGGTTCCGGAGAGCGGCGTATCCGGAAGCATGGACATGAATAAGCTGAAAACGCCGGACGCCACCGATGCGGAGAATGCGCGCGAGTCGGACCGCCAATCGTCGGTCTCCTTCTGATCCTGGTGGACCCGTGTCATTGAGGGGAGGCACATCATGACTATTCAGACCAGAGGATATGGATTCTATGCATTGGTTTTCGGGTTGTGTATCGGCTTGGCATGGCTTGCAGGGTCTGCCTTTGCCCAGCAGTCGTGGGTCGATGAAATCAATAACTCCCTCAACTTCTACAAGACCAGCTATCCCGGTTCGAATTGGGAACCTTACAGCCAGCGGCTGCAGGCCGTGAAAGAGGCGGTGAATCGTGCAGATACCCGGACGGTCAAGTCAGAAATGGGCAAGTGGTTCAAGATGCTCAGGGCCCGGGAGCAGGGCATTCATGATGTCGCGGCCGACGAGTTGTTCAACTTTGCGTTGATGGTCACGCCAATCCTGGAATACGGCATCACGGTTCCACCGGCGCCCGGTGGAGGCACCGAGCCGGGGTATTGAGTAGTTGCCTGGATGTGAGTTGGCATGAAAGGAGGACGTTATGAGGTGGAACGCGTGCCTAGCCGTTGTTGCGATAGGGGTCTTCTTCCCGGTGGCATCAGGATGGGCTGATTCGTCCGACAACCCCCTGATGGGTGTGCGTTCGGCGGTGAACGGGCAGATCGTCAAAATTGAGAGTGGGCTCCTGTTTGTTAAAACTCCCTATGGGCTGCAGTTCCGGACAATCAGTCCGAACAAGGCCGATCGGGTGGGGCTCCACAATGCTCGGCCCGGCGATGACGTGTGGTTACTGATCGATTCAGGGAACGTGTTGCTGGACGCGGCCCGGCCGGGCGGTGAACACTTTGCCAATCACAAGGTCGTGGCCGGCCGGATCCACTATGCGGACCCCTTCTGGGGAGAGATTCAGATTTCTACGCCTGAGGGATTCGAGCGGTTTGAAGTCGACGCGTTGGCGGGAAGCAAGTTGTCGGTATTTCAAGAGGGAATGCCTGTGACGATCGAGTTGGACTCCGACAACGTGATGATCGACATTCAGTCTGCTCGCTAACGTGACGGTCGCACGTGTCGTCGCCTTGACTTCATCGTGAGAGGCTCGTACGATTTTCATTGCCGCGCGCTCCTGCCAGACAATCGGCAGGAGCGCGCGGTTCTCACCGTGCGCAACGCGAACGCACCAGAGGCGGCTCATGCGACGTCTGCCGTGGATGCTGGCGTGCCTGATAGCAGCAGGGTGGCTTTCGGCCGTGCCGTCTGCCCGGGGGCTTGAGTCCTCCTCCGACCGGTCGACGATTCCCTTCCACACCATCCTCGACCTGGAGCAGACGGCCCGTCTGCTGGCCATCCTGCTCGACTCCGGCCGCGCAGTCGTGAACGACAATCAAACTTTATTAGATGATCCGACCAAGGCGCACAAGGGCTTCACGCCGGAGGCTTTTGAAGGACAGCTACGCGACATGTTCCGTGGCCGAGCCGGCATCAATCTGGATGAATTGGAGGGGAGCGCCTTATCCCCGCGGAGCCGTCGTCTGCTTCAGGAGCTGGTAGCGGTGAGCAAGCAGGTGATCGCGGATGCTCAAGCGGAACTCAATCGGCAGGGGGCCGGGTTCAAGGGGTTTATTCCGGCCGTGTTCGGAGCACGGGTATCCACGCGTTTCACCGCTGCGACGGGGGTGCGACTCAAACAGACCGCCTTGGATCCCCGGAATCCTGCCAATCGGCCTGATTCGTATGAACGGGTCGCATTGGAAGCCTTTGCGGACTCCGCCTACCCTCGTGAGAAAGTCATCAGTGAAATGGCTGTCAACAGTTCGTCGCTGCGTCTGATGTTCCCGCTCTATGCGACGAGACAGTGTCTTGATTGCCATGGTGGTCCGAAGGGGGGACTCGATCGCACGGGCTATCCACGGGAAGGCCTCACGTTGGGGCAAAACGCCGGTGCCATTAGCGTGCTGCTGCCGGTCGGAAAATGAAGCTCTACCTGGTTTTGCTTGTCCTGTTATTCGCGCCTGTCGAAAGTGGGCGGGCGAACGAGCGTCCGCCGTTGCCGGTAGAAAAGCCGGCCGGCAGCGGCGTCATTGTTCATCGTGATGGGTATGTTCTCACGGCCCACCATGTCGTCGCCAATGCGAAGCGGATCACGATCGTAACGTCCGGGGAATTTCGGGCACCCGCCGTGGTGGTGAGCGTGGATGCGGAACACGATCTTGCCTTGCTCAAGGTGGAGACGGTAGGGCTCTCTGAGGCGCTGCTCGGGTATGCCGGGGCTGTGAAGCTGGACCAAGAGGTGATTGCCGTCGGGTTTCAGTTCGGGTTACGCGAAATCACCATCACCCGTGGCCGCGTCGCTGCCGTCAGGACCAAGGGAGTTCAACGGGTTTTTCAGGTCGATGCCGCGGTGAATCCTGGCAACAGCGGAGGCCCGGTGTTCAACCGGAGGGGTGAAGTCGTGGGAATCCTCACCACGAAGTTTACCCATCCGTCCGGGATCGTGCCCGAAGGGATGGCCTTTGCCGTGCCGATTAGTTACGCCACGCCTCTGTTAGCCAACATACCGGATTTCGATTTCTCCGCCATCGGCAGGGGGAGGAGAGAATCGCCCAAGGGGAAGGGGACCGGTGATCTGGTCACGGAGCTCACGCGGACCTCCGTGCGCATCGAAACGCTGCGCATGTCCGAAGGGCCGGCCACGGTTATGCAACCTGCGCCGATGCCTCCGTCTTCCGACGGCCGGCGCAGTGCCCAGCCGTCCGTCACTCATGTGCCGGTGCCGCCCGCTCGTGTTCATGAACCGGTTCCCCTGGCCGGAGAGGAATCTATCGACCGTGTGAATGCTCAACTTCTGGCAAGCCAGCAGGAAGAGCTCAAGCGACTTGTCGATCAAGGCCTGACACCTCCCGGCGAGATGGTGTTGATTCCCTCCGGGGAGTTTCTCATGGGCATGGAGGATGGTCTCCCCGATGCCCGTCCGATCCATCGATTGTATATGAGTGCCTATTGGATTGACCGGCATGGAGTGACGAACGGGCAGTACCGGTCCTGTGTGGAGGGTGGGGCCTGTCTGATGCCGAAAGTGCGCGATGCCTTCGATGATCCGCAGCGAGCCCAATTCCCGGTGACCAATGTCACCTGGTCCCAAGCCCGGGCCTATTGTCAGTGGGTCGGTAAACGATTGCCGACGGAGGCGGAATGGGAAAAGGCGGCTCGGGGAATCGACGGCCGGCGATATCCCTGGGGCAACAGCGACGAGGTTATTCAGAAAAGCAGGGTCAAGTTGACGGACGGGAATTCTGCCAATGGCGTCGATCCGTTGAGCCTGCCTTCGGTTTCTGCGTCACCCTACGGTGTGTTCGGCATGATCGGAATGGTGTCGGAATGGGTGAAGGACTGGTATGCGGAGGATTTTTACCGCACCTCGCCGGGCCGGGATCCGCAAGGGCCGTTGCGTGGGACGTTTCGTGTCTTGCGAGGGGGGAGTTGGATGGAGCGGCCCCTCGAGTTGCGCGCCAGCTACCGCGGCTGGGATGAGATGACGTACTGGGGGCCGACGCTCGGATTTCGTTGCGCGACCGACGCCCCTTAGCAGGTACTGAAAAGACCCCAGCAGCGTTTGTTAACGTGTCCCCTTATCCAACACAACATGCTGGATTGATCGAGCCGATCGCATTTCTGTCGCCCCCTTTCCCTCTGCGTCATTCTCACGTACGATAGCCTGATGGTCAGCGAGCCTTTGATCGTGCAATCGCCTTCATGACCTCCACTCCCTTTCGAAAGAAGATCCTGTCGGCGGTCGCGGTGGGCCTGACGGTCTTCGCCCTCGTGGCCGGGCTCAGTACCACCCGCTGGTTCGAGGTCGCAGAACTCAAAGTGCTGGATCATTTGGTCCGACGCTACGCGGATCCTGCCAAAGCCGATTCGAATCTTGTGTTACTCGCCATCGATGAATCGAGCCTCGAAGCATTCGGGCGTTGGCCCTGGCCTCGCGATCGATTCGGCTATGTCGTGCGGTATCTCAAGCAGGCGGGCGCCAAAGCCGTCGTGTTCGATGTGATGTTCTTCGAGGCGGACGAGAATGCGGAAGAATTCGACCAGTCGTTTGCCGAAGACCTGAAGGCGGCAGGCAACGTGTTCCTGCCGATGCTGTTCCAAGCTGATCCCGCTGCGATCCCGTCTGCGGCGCAGCCTCGCGCCACGGTCACGGTGGAGTCGTCGGATGCGAGACTAGGGCCGGATACTCATGCCGGAGTGAAACTGCCGATTCCGGTGTTGGCCCAACAGGCGCGCGGGCTGGGTGTCATCAATCTGTCCGCCGACGCCGACGGCCCGACGAGGCGGGTGCCTTTGTTGGGACAGGTCGACGGTACGGTCGTGCCGCATCTTTCCTTGGCAGTGGCGCAATATCTGCTCGGCGCCGACCGGCTCTCGATGCGTCACGGGCGTCTGCAGATCGGCGCCCACCACGTTCCATTGGGGGCCGACGGCAGCCTGTTGATCGACTGGCATGGATCCCTAGAGCAGACCTACCATGCGAAGAGGTATTCGGTTGGACGGGTGTTGCAGGCTTTCGCGCAGCAGGAGAAAGGCGAACGGCCGTCGCTCGATTCCACACTGTTCAAGGATAAGATCGTATTTGTCGCCGGCACGGCGGCGGGACTCTACGATCTTCGTGTGACGCCGTTCTCTGCCGCAACGCCGGGTGTGCTCATTCATATGGCGTCGTTGGACAATCTCCTGCACGGGCAGGGTTTGCAGGCAGCTCCAAGGTGGTTCTCGCTGACGACCCTCCTGCTGCTCTGTCTGGCTTCTGCCGGCACGTTCATGTTGTTCCGTTCCTACTCGGTCAAGTTCGGCATCACGATCGGATTGGCAGTGGCCTATTATGGATTAGTCGTGCATGCGTTTGCCGGGCACGAGCGGTGGCTGGAACTGGTGTTTCCGGAAGCGGCCCTGGCATTGACGTTCGGCACGGCCGCGACCGTCGAATATGTGACCGAAGGCAAGCAGCGCCGTCTCATGCGGGCGGCCTTCGACAAGTACATGTCGTCCGAGGTGGTCGAAGAGATCATGCGGAATCCCGAGGCCATCAAGCTTGGCGGGGAGAAAAAAGAAATCACGATCTTTTTTTCCGACATCGCAGGCTTTACGACGATCTCAGAGAAGATGTCTCCCGAAGATCTCGTGACATTGCTCAATCGCTACTTGTCGGCGATGACGACCATCATCAAGGCCACCCATCGCGGCAATGTGAACAAGTATCTCGGTGACGGGATCATGGCGCTGTTCGGCGCGCCGCTGGACGACCCGAAGCATGCGTCGCTGGCCTGTTACGCGGCGTTGGACTGTCAGGTCGAGTTGGCCCGCCTCCGGGAGGTCTGGAAGCGGGAGGGGCTTCCGGAGATCGGCGCCAGGATCGGCCTCAATTCCGGCCCCTGCATCGTCGGCAACATGGGGTCCGAAGAGCGAATGGAATACACGGTGACCGGCGATAGTGTGAACCTGGCTTCGCGTCTGGAGGGGGCCAGCAAGTACTATGACACGCTGATTCTGATCGGCCAGCGGACGGCCGAACTGGCGAAGAACGACATTGAAGTGCGGGAGATCGATCTGCTACGAGTGAAAGGGAAAAAAGAGCCGGTCGTGGTGTTCGAACTGTTGGCCCGCAAAGGCCAGCTGGAAGACAAAAAACGGCACGTGATCGACGTGTATCTGGAAGGGCTGGCGGCCTATAAAATACGGAATTTTTCAACGGCCTGTGCCAGGTTTTCAGAAGCCATTGCCCTGGATCCATCGGATGGACCTTCACGGGTCTATCTGGAACGATCCATCAACTATCGACAGACGCCCCCGCCTCCAGACTGGGACGGCGTCTATGAAATGACCTCAAAATAGGTGGCAGTGTCGAGGAGGAGGAAGCTGTGACAGCACCACGATCGTTTTGGATTCTGCTCATCGCCCTGTGGATCGGTCTGCTGGCCTGGGGGACGGAAGCCTGGGCCGAAACCGTCTATGTGCAAGCCAAGACGGCTCAACTTCGCGCAGGGAAAACTTCGCTGGATGCCGTGGTCGGGAATGTGAAGTTCGGTGACGCGCTGGAGGTGGTCGGTCGCGATGGACGCTGGGTGGAGGTCAAGACTTCAGCCGGCGCGCGAGGATGGATCTTCGCCAATAAGACATCGACATCCAAACCGTCCGTGGGCAACGACACCCTGGCCCGGCTCGGTCAGAGCATGCGGGGAGGAGACGCCTCGACAACCACCGCATCGGCGGGTGCCAGAGGGCTGGACAAGGCTTCCGAGGGTTATGCCAACCGGGCCGGCGTGTCCGCGCGGGATCGGGAGGTGGTGGATCGCATGACGGCCTATCAAATCTCCGACCAGGACGTTGAAGAGTTCATGCGGGAAGGAGGCTTGGGCGAATATGCAAAATAACAGGATCTGGATGGCGAGCCTGATGGCGCTCTCGATGACTGTGGCGGGCTGTGCAGAGGTGCAGCGGGCTGCCGAGGATGTCGCCCGACAGTCCGGCAATCCCCGATTGGCCGGCGCAATCCATGGCGCAGGCAATGTCGTCGGCAGTCTGTTTCCCATCGGCTACGAGGAAGAATCGTCGATCGGGCAGGCGATAGCCCTGCAAGTCGTGGCGCGGTACGGCGGTGTTGTGGACCAGCCCGAGCTAGTTCGCTATGTGAACTTGGTGGGGAGGGCGGTGGCCAACACATCCGATCGGCCCGATATTCCGTACCGGGTCGCCATTCTGGATCACGAGTCGATCAACGCGTTTGCCGCACCTGCCGGATATATTTTTGTGACCCGTGGCTTGCTCAGGCAAATCAAGAATGAAGCGGAACTCGCCGCCGTCCTGGGGCATGAAATTGCGCACGTGAGCGAAAAGCACATTCTTGATGTGATTCAACGCAGTAAGCGCCTGGCCGGGGTGACCGAAGCCGGCCTCTCCTACGCCACGAATAATCCGGCTGCGTTCAAGGGCGTGATCGACGGCGCGGTCAAGAAGCTGCTCGATGAAGGTCTGGATCAGGAAAAAGAAACCGACGCCGATACGGTCGGTGAAGTGTTCGCCGCGCGGGTCGGATACGATGCGGAGGCCTATGTGGGCCTACTGACGCGGTTGCGCGATCTCAAGGGCGATGACCGTGCGCTGTTTAAGACCCATCCCAACTTTTCCGCGCGGATCGAGGCGGTGCAGAAAACCATTCGCACCAAGCATCTTGCCTCCAACGGCCTGGTGTTGCAGGAACGGTTCTCCCGCATGACCAAACGTGTCTAGCAGGAGGCTGAAACAGGCCGCCAACGTCGTTCTCGCGTCGTTCCGGCCCTCGCCGTACCGCAAGGGTACGACTCCGGCTCCTCACTCGCTGCGGCCTCGCTGGACGGCCTTTTTGAGCCTCCTGCGGTGAGCTTGTTGTGATCCTGCGCCGTTGAGCCAATGCTCTTCAACGGCGGGCGGTCAGCTCCCAGTGCGGCGAAAGCGCAGCGTGCAGGACGTTCCTTTTCCGACCGTGCTATTCACCACCAGGGTTCCGCCGTTGTCCTCGACAAGCCGTTTGACGTTGGTGAGGCCGAGGCCGGTTCCATAGGCTTTGGTCGTGAAGAAGGGCTCGAAGATTCGTGAAAGGTGTTCCGGAGCGATACCGCTTCCGGTATCGGCCACCTCAATTTCCACCTCGTTGTCATGCCCTGCCCTGGTTGTTAGGGTCAGGGTACCCCCTTCCGGCATCGCTTCCCGCGCATTGATCAGGAGGTTCATCAGGGCCTCCTTGACCTGCTCCGCGTCGACCTGAATCGAGGGTAAGGCCTTTTCGAATCGCTGCTCGATCCGGATGCGTTCATGGCCACCCTGTGCTTCCCACTGTCTCAGCGCAGCGCGGACGATGGCTTCCGCAGGTTCCACCTTGAAGTCCGGCGGCTTTTGCCTGGCATACCGGAGAAAGTCGTGAAGTCGCAGGGAAAGTTTGTCGACTTCATCGATGATATAGCGGGCCATTTCCTGGCGGATAGGTTCTTCCTGCGGCCCCTCCAGCACGACTTGTGCGGAACTCCGGATGACGCCGAGGGGGTTCCGCAGATCATGGGCGAGGGCGGCGAGCAGTTGTCCCACTGACGCCAGCTTTTCCTGCCGGATCAGCTCATGTTGCTGTGACCGGATCGTCCGCAGATTTTCCTCCAGCACCTCCCGCATGGCGGCGAAGCTCGTGGCCAGATCTTCAATTTCATCACCGGTCTGATAGCCCGGCGAAAGCAACGGGGTAAGGGGTCGGTTCACGCTGCTGTTCTCCGGTAAGGCCAGCGTAAGTCGAAGGCCCTCCGCTTCGCGCTGGAGCGCCACGATCGGTTTCACGATGCGGTATCCGACGAGGAACCCGAAGGCGGAGAGCACGATCACCAGCCCGAACCCGATCACGCCGACCGTCAGCAGCAGGGAATAGATCGGTGCATAGGTTTCCTCGGGTGCCTGCCGGATAAACGCATACCATCGGTTGCCGTCAAGGCTCCCCGGCGTCAGCGGATGAGTCAGCTGGACCGGCGCCGCCCCGACGATCGCATCGCGGCCGCCATGCGCATCATCGTCTGCGACCAGCCATAGGGGGTGATCCAATGTCAGTTGGTTCATCAAGGTCGATGGAATCAAATGGGCGGTGGGCGGCAGGACGGGGCAGATCAACGGTGTGCCTTGCGTGTCGAGCAGCATGGCGTGACCCGTGTTCCCGATCTGGATGGGGAGGATCATTTGAGTCAGCAGATTGCGACGGATGACGAGGCCGACGACACCGATGGTGGCCCGGCGGGTGTCGTCAAGGATCTGGACGGCAACATGGAAGACCATGTCGTTCACCTGAGGATCGAACGTCACGTTGCTCACGTAGGATGTACCGGGTGCGGCCTGCATGGCTTCACGCCACCAGACTTCACCCGCCTGTTGCGGCGGCAGCAACGGATCAGTTGAGGCGACGACCTGTCCCTGCCGGTCGGCGATGGTGACGCGCACATAGTGCCGGGATTCGTCCGCCCATTCATGGAGGTAGCCTGTGGTGTCCTGGTCTACCGCGGGCGGGCCGTTGGATTTCGGATGGGCCGGCGAAGGCTGATGGTGTGTCTTATCGGTTGTGGCACCGGCCTGTTGGTTGGCGAGCACGACCGGCTGACGGACGTGCAGAGGGAGGAGCGCAAGCCGGACGGCGCGATCGATTTCATTGTCGACGGCGGTCGCCAAGCGAATGGCGGTAGACCGTGCGATCTCCTGGAACCCTTCACCGATGGCTTGCTTGAGCGTGGCAGTACTGGATCGGTAGGTCGCCCAGAGCGCGACCATGCCGGGCACGATGCCGACAATGAGCAGCGCGACGAAAAATTTTCTCTGAAGTCCGCCGGTTCGTCGTACGCGACGCATCAGCCTGGGGGCAGCGACAGGTTGTGTTTGGCCATTCGATACCGCAACGTGTTGCGTGTGATTTTGAGCAGACGGCTGGCCTCGGACACGTTCCCCCCGGTTTTGCGCAACGCCTCCTGGAGCATCATCTTTTCGACTTCCTCAACGGAGAGTCCCAGCGCGAGGAGCGACGGTGTGCCGGCCGGTTTCTCTTCGCTTGGCGGCGGAGCGCTCTTGAACGAGGCCGGCAGATGCTCGGGCGTAATTTCGTCCTGTTTGCAGGTGATGGTCAGCCACTCCACGACATTGTGCAGTTCCCGCACGTTGCCCGGCCAGGGATACCGTTTGAGAATCGCAAGCGCCTCGGCGGTCATTCCCTTGATACGGCTGCCGCGTTCCCGGCGGGCCTGGCCGAGGAACTGAGTCAGAATCGGTTCGATGTCCTCCGGTCGTTCGCGCAGGGCCGGCATCCGGAGCTGATAGACGTTCAGTCGATAGTAGAGATCGAGGCGGAACCGGCCCGCTTTGATGAGATCGGGCAATTCCTGGTTGGTCGCGGCGATGACGCGAATATCGACGGCGACACTGCGCACGCCGCCCAATGGTTCCACGATATGCTGTTCGAGGACGCGCAGGAGCTTGGCCTGCGCCGTCAAACTCAGTTCGCCGATTTCGTCCAGGAACAACGTACCTCGATCCGCCATTTGGAAGCGTCCCGGTTTGGCTTTTTTGGCGTCTGTAAACGCCCCCTTCTCATACCCGAACAGTTCGGATTCCAACAGGTGCTCGGGAATGCCGGCGCAGTTGAGGGCCACCATTGGGCCTTGGGCGCGTGGACTAACGAGGTGGATGGCGCGCGCGAGCAGATCCTTGCCCGTTCCGCTCTCGCCTGCGATGAGCACCGTGGCGTCGGTCTGCGCCACTTCCCGAGCAAGCCGCTTGACAAGTTCCATCTCTTTGGAAACGCTGACAATGCGGTCGAAGCCGAACTGTTCATGCAACCCCGCCCGCAGGATGCGATTGTCCCGGGCGAGCTGACGGACCTGCAGCGCGCGGGCAATGACGATCTTCAGCTCTTCATTGTCGACGGGCTTGGAGATGTAGTCGTAGGCGCCTTTCTGCATGGCCTCGACGGCCGACTTGACGGTGCCGTATCCGGTCACGATAAGGACCGGCACATCGGGCAGCTGTTGCCGGGCTGCTTCCAGCACATCCATACCGGAGACGGCGCCCAATTGGAGGTCCGTGATGATCATGTCGAAGGTGTCGTGTTCCTGGATCATGCGGAGGGCTTCGTCCCCCGAGCGGGCCAGGAGCAGCTGATACCCGGCCGGTTTCAGCACCAACTCGAAGAGCCGTCGCATTCGTTCTTCATCTTCGACGATCAGGAGGGTGGGTGCGTGCATGCTTGGCCTCGCAACCGGCTGAGGTGGGTCCTCACATGAGGGAGGACATGAGGCCGTAGCCTACCACTATCGGCCGGGGAGAAACAGTGGGTGCGGCTTAGCGGGGATCGGCGTTCGGCGGAAGTGTGGTGCTGTGCCCGTCGGCGGATGGAGCTTCATTGGAGAGCGCCCAGGAGAGATTGCGTTGAAGCCCGGTGTATTTTGCGCGGCGAATGGGACTGTGTTTGAACGTTGTGGCGAAGGTCTGCTCATCCATCTTCGTCAGGGACAGCAGCGACGGGGCACAGGTGAGCGAGGAAGATTGGAAGCCTGGTTCGGTGGTTGGTCCGGCCTGGATGTTGTAGGGGCAGATGTCCAGGCAATCGTCGCAGCCGAAAATCCGGTTGCCCAGCTTTCGCCGGAGGTCCTCCGCGATCGGCGGTTCGGTGCCGCGAAGTTCGATGGTCAGGTAGGAGATGCAGCGCCCGGCATCGACGACGTAGGGTTCGGTGATGGCGCCGGTCGGACAGGCTTGGATACAGAGCGTGCAGCTTCCGCAGAGATCGGTTCCCGCCTCATCCGGCTCCAGCTCCAGGGTCGTCAGAATTTCTCCCAGGAGCAGCCAGGAGCCGAAGTCTGTCGAGACGAGGTTCGAGTGTTTGCCGATCCAGCCGAGGCCGGCCTGCTGGGCCCAGGCCTTCTCCATGATCGGTCCCGTGTCGACATAGGCCCGGTTGACGCTGTCCGGGGCCAACGCGATGATGCACTCGGCCAGTTGCGCCAGTCTGTCACCAAGGATCTTGTGGTAGTCGATGCCCCAGGCATAGCGGGCGATGCGTCCGTTCCCGGCTCGTTCGTCGGCTCGCTGCTCGGTGTAATAATTCATGCCGACGGAAATGATCGACCGGCAGCCGGGCAGCACTTGAGTGGGATCGGCTCGCCGCTGGGGATCACGGACCATCCAGGCCATGGTGGCATGGTATCCGCGTCTGAGCCATTCTTGGAGCCGGTCCAGCAGGTCATCGGCCGACGCCTGGTGATTCAGGTTCGCGGGTGGGGTCGTTTGCGTAGCAAGAAGGCTGATACCGACGGCATCGAAGCCGAGTTCGCGGGCGGCTTGTTTGATGGCCACTGTGAGGGACGCGGACATCACGGCTTCGCGCACTCGAATCGCACCATGAATTGCCCGGTGCAATGGCCGGAATCGCAGCGGGTACATTGGCCGGTAATGCGCGTCTTCCAGTCCGTGCCTTTCTGATCGAAGGTGCAAAACGTGCGGCCGGCCTTGGAGATGGTCGTCCACGGTTTGTCGGTTCCCGGGAAGCGGGCGATGACGCAGCCGGCGGGAATCGGCACCTGGCACTGGTGAGTGGGATCGCCTTTCGCCATGCCGAAACTGCAGGATTGTTCGGTCGTCGCGGAGGAGTCAGGCGGCGCTTGGGCCTGCCCCTCGTCGGGAGCAAAGCCCCATACGAGGGCCCAGCCGAGTAGCAGCGGAAGCATGGGACGAATCAGCCAAGACATGTTGGATCAACCCCGTTAAAGAGTGGCATGGTATCACAGCGGTCATTTCCGCAGCGAATCCTCCCCGGGGTGCCTGGTCTACGCACGCCTTCTTTTCTACCGATTCTGTCCAAGGACTGTTCAAAAACCACCGTCGGTGTAGGGGGGCAAGAATCCAGCCCGGCGTAACATGATGCCAGTACAGGGAGGTGCAGGTGGCATGTTAGTTGCCTTGCCGAGGGGTGTCGAGCGCCGTGGGGATGCGTGCGTAGTGCGCCTGAGCGATGTGTGCTGTGCCCGGCGATATCAATTTTTCGATCTCGTTTCATCGGGTTGCACTATGGCGCCGGCAAAAATTCTAGTCGTCGATGACGAAGTGGTTGTGGCTGAAGACATCAGACGTCAGCTGCGTGCGCTCGGGTATTTGGTCGTGGGTGTGGTGGCGTCCGGGGATGAGGCCGTACGGCTGGCCGGGGAGCATCGGCCGGATTTAGTTCTCATGGATATTAAGCTGAAGGGCTCGATGGATGGTATCGACGCAGCCCATATCATCCAAGCCAGGTACGGTGTGCCCGTGATTTACCTGACGGCTTTTTCGGATGAGGAGACGCTGGGGCGAGCGAGGGAAACCCTGCCGTTGGCCTATTTGATTAAGCCGTTTGTCAGGAGCGATTTGCGCGCCGCGCTGGAACTTGCGCTTTTCCGGCAGCGTGTGTCGCGTATTGCCGAGCAACGCGGGCGGTGGTTGGATGCGGTCGTCCAGTCGATGGAAGATGCCGTTGTGACGGTCGACCAGCAGGGACGGGTGACCATGCTCAACCCGGCGGCTGAGGGATTGACCGGCTGGGCGCAGCCCGATGCCCTGGGGAAGGCGGTTCAGGAAGTGATGGTGGTGTTGGATCCGGAGAGTCGAAGGCCGGTGCTGAACCCGGCCGTACAGATGTTATGCAACGGAATGTCTGTCGATCTTGGCAGCCGCCCGTTTCTTCTCGTGAGTCGCAACGGGAACGAGCATCGGATCAGCGACAGCGCGGCCATGATTCGTGATGAGCGGGGAGACCCGTCAGGAGTCGTGCTGGTATTCCGCCCTGCCTCTGCGTAGCGGTTCTGGTCCCCGCCGTTTTTAACCGTGTGATCGTCCGGTCTGCAGGCATATTTGTATTCGTCCAGCCACTGCGCTCGCACTGGGCGCCTTCAATGAGTATACTTCTTGAGTAGCGCTGAAGGCCGGTAAGTGATCCCGGTCGCCCGGGTGTTGAGACGGTTTCAAGGTGTGGAGGCACGCATGACTGATGGTTCTGCAATTTTCCGGGTGTTACGTCCGACTGAGGAGCGCAATTTCGTCTGGTTCACGAACCCCACCGTTATACTGTGATGCACAGGCTACGATTCGTCGTGAGATGGGTGTGGTTGGTATCCGGTTGCCTGCTCGCCCTGATGACTGTGCCGATCGGGAGCGCGACAGCAGGAGAGGTTGGTTCAGCCCATTTGCTACGAGCCCTCGTGGTGCAGCCCGATCCTGACGGCGGTGTCCGGGCAACGGCCACTCTGCTGTTTCCCGGCGGCCCTGCGGTGCTCCAGTCGATCCTGTCCGAGTACCACAAATGGCCTGAACTATTTGAAACCCGGATGCGGGTGGCGCAGGTTGAAGAACGGGACGGGCGGGTCCTCACAGACATCTATATTTCGCATGCGCTGTTGCCAGGCGAACAACGGCTGCTCTGTGAATCGCAGGCGTTACCGGGCGGTGGGCTCATCACGCACCTCAAGGGGGGAGATTTCACGCGGTATCATCGGGAGTGGCGGCTGCAACCGGCCGGTGATGGCACGCAAACGCGGGCGGAGTTCGACCTGTTGGTCGAAGTGAAGACGCTCGTCCCGGATTGGCTGGTCGCCGTCGCCATGGAACGGGAGCTCAACACCCACTTTCGACTGGTTCGAGAGCGGGCCTTGGATCGGGTTACGAAGGAAAGGTGAACGTCGACAACTCGGCTTTTTCGACGCCCTGTTTGACGAATGCGCTGATCTCCAGGCCGCGTTCGATGCGCAGGATATCGTCCAGCTTGGTTCTGGTGCTCGGGTGTAGCGGCACGAAGAGTTTGCAGCAGTCTTGATCCGGTTCAATCGAGGTCGTGAAGCTCCCGATCTGTTGCGCCTGCTCGGTAATTTCGACCTTGTCCATGCCGATCAACGGACGTAGAAGCGGGAGCTCCGCGGCCGCCTCCACCACCGACAGATTCTCAGGTGTTTGCGAAGCGACCTGGCCGAGGCTATCGCCTGTGACCAGCGCCCAGCAGCCATGCCGCCGCGCGAGTTCTTCCGCGATGCGCACCATGATCCGCCGATACAAGACGACACGAAAGGCCGCCGAGGCGTTCGCGACGATCTCACGTTGAATCTCGCCGAAGGGCACAATGTAGAGCTGCGAATGGTATTGGTAGGCTGTCAGCAGCTGGACCAGTTCCTGGACCTTCTCTTCGGAATCGCGACTCACCAGCGGGCGTCCGGAGAAATGCACGAAGACCGCTTTGCAGCCGCGTTTCATCATCCGGTAGGCCGCCACGGGGGAGTCGATACCCCCGGAAATCAAACAGGCCACCTTTCCGCTGGTGCCCACCGGCATGCCGCCCGGGCCTTGGATCTTTCTCGCCGCGACATGGGCTTCCTTGGTGAGGAGCTCGATGTAGAGGGTCAGGTCGGGCTGTTTCAGCTTCACGGCTTTTCCCGTGACTTCATGGAGATAGCCGCCGACTTCGCGTTCGACGTCCATTGAGGTCAGAAGCAGGCGTTTATCTGCGCGTTTGGCCGTCACCCGGAACGAGTTGAATGTCTGTTCGGAGAGTTGCCGCTCGGCGACTTGCTTGATGGTCGCGAGGTCCGGCGCCGTGAGATTCAACGGCACGGATTCGGTCAGCAGAAAGTTTGAGACGCCGCAGGTGCGGCGAAGTCGCTCAGTCACCAGGTTGGGCGCTACCTCATCGGGCATCGTCACTCGGATGCGCCCCTGCAGCGATTCGATCCGCCGGATCTTCAGATCTTTCAGCGCCAGTCTGAGATTGCGGACGAGTCGTTGTTCGAAGAAGTCGCGGTTGCGGCCTTTGAGGGCGAGTTCGTGGTAGTGGACAATGGCGCAACGCATAAGTGGTTACAGGATGCTGAAAATCGCCACCAACTTCGTTCTCGCTTCGCGACAATCCTCGACGTACCACTGCGGGTACGCCTCCGGTTGTCGCTCAGCTGCGGCCTTGTTGGATGCCGATTTTGAGCATCCTGGCCGATCAGACGCAACGGTCATGGGTGCTCCAGAAACCGCTCGGCGTCGATCGCGGCCATGCAGCCCGAGCCGGCCGCGGTGATGGCCTGGCGATATTTCATATCCTGGACATCGCCTGCGGCAAACACGCCGGCCACGCTGGTGGCCGTGCCTTGCGAGGTGAGGATGTAGCCCTTCTCATCCATCGTGAGTTGGCCCTTGAAGAGCTCGGTATTGGGGCGGTGCCCGATGGCGACGAAGAGGCCGTCGCAAGCCAGTTCAACGGAGGCCCCTGTCACAAGGTTCTTGAGTCGGGCTCCGGTGACCAGGTCCGTTCCGAGGATGTCTTCGACGACGGAATTCCAAGCGAAGGATATTTTTTCATTCTTCATGGCGCGGTCCTGCATGATTTTTGAGGCCCGTAGTTTGTCCCGCCGGTGGACCACAGTGACGGTTCGGGCGAATTTTGTCAGGAAGTTAGCTTCTTCCAGCGCGCTGTCGCCGCCGCCCACGACCACTAAGTCCTTCCCGCGAAAAAAATAGCCGTCGCAGGTTGCGCAAGTCGAGACGCCGTGTCCGATCAACCTGGTTTCATTCGGCAGGCCGAGCGGAATAGCCGACGCGCCGGTGGCCAGAATCAAGGTCGCCGCCTTCACCGTCTGTTCCCCGTCGATGGTCAGGTGAAACGGCCGTTGTTTGAGCTCCACGGCTGACACCTCGCCGGTGAGGAATGTCGTGCCGAAGCGCTCGGCCTGGGCGCGCATTTCCTTCATGAGCTCGGGGCCCATGATGCCCTTGGAAAATCCGGGATAGTTTTCGACTTCGGTGGTCGTCGTCAGTTGCCCGCCGGACTGCCACCCTTCAATGAGCAATGGGGACAAATTGGCTCGTGCGGCGTAGATGGCGGCGGTGAGGCCGGCTGGACCGGATCCAACAATGACCACATTGTGCATGCGCGGATGCTAACACACCGAAGCCGCGAGGGAAAAGCGGCGATCTAGCCCGCATTATTCATGACGGTTTGTTGCGAAAGTGCGGAGTCGCGAAGCGAGACGGGCGCGTGGAGCCGTAAGGAAGGGAGGCACCTTGAACAGGATGTCGACCGACCGAGCGGCGAGCCCGCCCGCCGACAGGCCTGTCGCAGCCGCGAATCCGCGATTGCAGCAGAAGCGCTCATGAATAATGCGGGTTAGGCCAGGGTGTGGAGCTCCTGGTAGAGCCGTTTGACCAGCGTCAGCAGGCGTGGTCGGGGCGTGGTGCCGTCGAGCAGGTAGGCTGCCGCCGCAGCCTTCTGCTTGAGCGGCATTTGGCTGCGAATGCGTCTGATGGCTTCCGCGCGGGTGAACCCGTTGCGTTTGTGGAGTCGGGCGATTTGGGTTTCGCGATCGGCGGTGACGACGATGACCCGGTCCACGCGCTTGTCGATGCCGGCTTCGAAGAGAAGCGGAACGTCGTAAATGACGACGGCCTTGGGGTTGTTGCGCGCGGCTTGTCTGGTCAGTCTGGCCTGTTCACGCGCGACGCGGGGGTGGATGATCTGTTCCAGCCGGCGCAACTTGGACCGGTTCCGGAAGACCATAGCGCCCAGTGCCTGGCGATTGAGGGTACGATCGGGATTGAGAATGGCCTTGCCGAAGGTCTTGATGATGGCGCGCCAGGCCGGTTTGCCCGGTTCCACCACCCGGTGGGCCAGCGCATCGGCATCGATGACGAGAGCCCCGCATCGCTGGAACATCTTCGCCACCGTGCTTTTGCCGGTCGCGACTCCGCCGGTGAGGCCCACAAGGATCATGGGGCGCGAAGATACCATGGGGGGCGAGTGCTCGCAATGACGCTCAATTGACTTCTCGCCATGCCCGGCGGTATGACCATTCATATGAAGAACATAAAACAGTGTCTAGCCGCCCTCCCTATTCTGTGTCTGTTGGTCGGGGTCTTGAGCCTCTCTATCGCTCAGGCTGACGCGCCGGTGCCCGCTGAACGGCAGCCGCTGGTGGTCGCCTTGGATGACTCAGGTCAGTATCACTCGATTCAGGAGGCGGTGGATGCCGCAAAGAAGGGTGACACCATTCTTATCCGGCCCGGCGCCTATGCCGAGGATGTCACCATTCATAGCAAGGAAAACGTTCGACTCGTCGGGGCGGGCATGGATCAGGTCACGATCCTTGGGCGTGAACGCGTCGGAGTCTTCCATGTCGGAAAATGGCCCTATGGCGCGACGAATATCGAGATCTCCGGCCTCACGATCAACGAACATGGCGGCCACGCAATGGGGATGTTCAACGGCCGTGGCATCACCCTGCACCATGTGCGAGTCAAGGGCATGTTGTTTACGCAGCAGGTGGAGGATGTGCGCATCGAGGACTGTATCATCGGCGGCAGTGAAACCACCGGGGTACAATTCGCGAATTCCCAGGCAGTCATGCGGAGCAATTTCATCCACGACAACGACCATGGGGTGAGCGTCGCGGGCAAGTCCACGGTACGCCTGGAACGAAACGTCATCACCAGAAGCCTGTTCGAGGCGGTGATCGTGAACGATCAATCGAAGGCCGCGCTGGTCGGTAACACCTTTGTGAAAAACGGGGGAGGCGCGGCGTTTCTCGGGACCTCGCAGAATGAAGCGTCGGGCAACATCGTCAGCTTCAATGCCTACGGGTTTGTCGTGGCGCCCTCCAGCCGGGTGCTCTTATCCTACAATGCCATGCAGAATTCCGGATCGAACTACCTCCGGCATGGAACCCCCAATCAGCCGGCTCCCGAGTTGAAGCCCGATTCGGATTTGACGGTGGACCCACGATTTGTTGACACCAGCCGGGATGATTTCAGATTGCGTGCGGATACGGCGCTGGTCAAAATCGGTGACTTTCCTTACCTTGGTGCTTTGCCCCCCCTTGCGGAGTCGCACTGACTACGCAGTAAAGCATTAACAAATTGAGAGGTTAGCGCGTTCACTCAGCCCCCAAATTCCCTGTGCTATGCTTCAGTAAGCACATGTCATTCAGGTGTCTCCGGTGTGGCTCAAGAATTGCTGCACTACGACCGACAAGGGATTGGAGGTAACAAGTGGCCAGCTTTAGATTCGATCTGGAAAAGCGGAGTACCGACGGGATTCCCAACCTGGCGGAACTGGAATCCGGCAAGCTGCTTGGGGCGATCCTGCCGATGTCCGAGCAAGCGCAACTTCAGTTGCGGGATAGCATCGAGGTCATTGACTACCTCATGAACCAAGAAGGTGTCGTCTGGAGTTAGGGCCTGTGTCCTCCCCGCTGAGTGTTCCTTCCCGTTGCTTCCCAGTCCCGTACATCACCCATATTTTCCTTCCCCGGACCTCGCAAGGATCGGTCTGCTGACTCGACTCCGGTCGTGCACGGCCGGCACTGCTTCGCTTCCTGATCTGACGCCCTCGAATCTCAGTTGAATCTTTTTCGGGCCGGGCGCATGCTGGCGCCTGCTGCGCCCCAGCCGCGTTTAGTCGGGGAGACTTCGTGTTATGTCGATATCGTCCGGAGAGAGGACTGCTCGTCCGCAGTCCGCTGAACAGCAGCGCCTGGATGAAGACGATCTGCGCCGGAAACACTGGAAACGCTGGGGGCCCTATGTCAGCGAACGGGCTTGGGGAACGGTCCGTGAGGACTATAGCCCGAACGGGACGGCCTGGGAATCGGTTCCCCACGACCATGCCCGCTCAAAAGCCTACCGTTGGAATGAAGACGGATTGGCCGGCATTTGTGACCGGCATCAGTTCGTCTGTCTCGCGCTGGCGCTCTGGAACGGGCGGGACCCGATTCTGAAAGAGCGGATGTTCGGTCTCACGGGGAACGAGGGCAATCACGGGGAGGATCCCAAAGAATATTACTTCTACCTCGACTCTACGCCCACGCATTCCTACATGAAGTTTCTCTACAAGTATCCGCAGGCGGCGTTTCCGTATGCCCAACTCATTGAAGAAAACCGTCGTCGCAGCCGGTCCGATCCGGAGTTCGAGCTGCTCGATACGGGAGTGTTCGCCGACGATCGTTACTTCGATGTCGGTATCGAATATGCCAAGGCCTCGCCGGAGGATGTGCTCATGCGGATCCAGATCGTCAATCGCGGTTCGGATCCGGCGCGGCTGACAGTGTTGCCCACCATCTGGTTCCGCAATACCTGGTCGTGGGGACTCGATGTGCGCCGCCCGCGGATGCGGAAGGGCGAATCGACGTCGTCGGTCAGTATCGTGGAGTTCGACCATGAGTATTACGGGCCGCGACGATTGCTCTGCGAGGGTGGGCCGGATCTGCTGTTCACCGAAAACGAAACCAACACCCGGCGTCTTTACGGCGATGTGGACGGCGCACGGTATGTGAAAGACGGAATCAATGACTACGTCGTGCAGGGCGACAAGGGCGCGGTCAATCCAGACCAGATCGGGTCGAAAGCGTCTGCACACTATGTGGTGACTACGTCGCCCGATCGGCCCGTGACGATTCGATTGCGGTTCACGAACGGGTCTGCTGCGGGGGCCCTTGATCCGCAGGCGTTCGATGCGGTCTTTGCCGCGCGTTTGAAGGAGGCGGATGAGTTTTATGCCGCATTGGCCCCCGCGAACGTGTCTGAAGATGCGCGATTGGTGCAGCGCCAGGCCTTTGCCGGGCTCCTGTGGAGCAAGCAGTTTTATCATTACGAAGTCGATCGCTGGCTGAAGGGCGATCCGGCGGGACCGGAGCCTCCGCAGGAGCGGCTGCACGGCAGGAATGTCGACTGGACGCATCTCTACAACGCCGACGTCATTTCCATGCCGGATAAGTGGGAATATCCCTGGTATGCAGCTTGGGACTTGGCGTTTCACTGTCTGCCGATCGCGCTTGTCGATCCGCGTTTTGCCAAGGATCAGCTCGTCCTCATGCTGCGTGAATGGTACATGCATCCCAACGGGCAGATACCCGCCTACGAATGGGCCTTGGGGGATGTGAATCCGCCGGTGCATGCTTGGGCGGCCTGGCGGGTGTACAAGATCGAGAAGAAGCGGAAAGGCGTCGGCGACCGCATCTTTCTTGAGCGGGTATTTCACAAGCTCCTGCTGAACTTTACCTGGTGGGTGAATCGGAAGGATGCCGAGGGGAAGAATATTTTTCAGGGCGGATTTCTGGGGCTTGACAACATCGGCGTGTTCGACCGGAGTAAGCCGTTGCCCACCGGCGGACACATCGAGCAATCCGACGCGACCAGCTGGATGGGGATGTATTGCCTGAACATGTTGTCCATCGCGTTGGAACTGGCCCGGGAAGACCGGGCCTATGAAGATGTCGCCAGCAAATTCTTCGAGCATTTTGTCTACATCTGCCGGGCGATGAACAACATCGGCGATGCGAAGATCGAACTCTGGAACAAGGCCGACGGCTTCTTCTACGACGTGCTGCACCTGCCGGACGGGAAGAAGTTTCCCATGAAGGTGCGGTCGATGGTCGGCTTGATTCCGTTGTTTGCGGTGGAGACGCTGGATTCCGAGCTCATCGACCGGTTGCCGCGGTTCAAGCACCGGATGCAATGGTTCATCGAGAACCGGCCAGATTTCAGTCTGCACATTGAAACCCAGTCGCAGGACGGGGAGGTGCGTCGGTTCTTGTCGCTCGTCAACCGTCACCGGTTGCCCAAGGTCCTGCGGTACCTGTTGGATGAGCGGGAGTTTTTGTCGCCGTATGGCGTGCGGGCCCTGTCCCGTTATCACAAGGACCATCCCTACGTGTTCTCGATGATGGGTACAAGTCAGTGCGTCGAATATCAGCCTGCGGAATCCACCAACGGTCTCTTCGGGGGAAATTCCAATTGGCGGGGGCCGGTCTGGTTTCCCGTGAACTATCTCCTGATCGAATCTCTTCAGAAGTTTCATTATTATTTGGGCGATGGCTTCACGGTCGAGTATCCGACGGGATCCGGGCAGAAGCGCAATCTCGCCAACGTTGCGGCTGAGCTATCCCGGCGGCTCACCCATACCTTCCTACGCGGGCTCGATGGTCGGCGTCCCGTCTACGGCGGTGCCGAAAAGTTTCAGCAGGATCCGCATTGGCGTGATCTCATCTTGTTCTATGAGTATTTTCATGGCGACAACGGCGCCGGGATCGGCGCGAGCCATCAAACCGGCTGGACCGGGCTGGTGGCCAAGTTGATTCAGCAGTCGGGCGAGTAAGCTGGAGGCGTGGGATGACCATCGATTCGAGGGGCTGTCAGGATCTTGACCGGGCACTCGGTCTGGAATGGCTGGAGACGAACGGACGGGGCGGATATGCTTCTGGCACCGTCGCCGGCGCGAATACGCGACGCTACCATGCGTTGCTGCTGGTGGCCAGACGCCCGCCGGTCGATCGTGTGGTCCTGGTGAATCATCTCGAAGAATGGGTGGAGGTCGGCGGCCAATCCTTTCCGCTCTCGACAAATCTGTATGGCGGCGCGGTTCATCCGGAAGGGTATCGATATTGTGACGGGTTTTCCGTCCTGCCCTGGCCGACCTGGCGTTACGCCTCCCATGGAATCCGCCTCGAGCGTGAACTGTTCTGTCCGGATGGGCGCGATATGGTCGTCGTGCGGTGGCGATTGCTTGGCGACACATCGTCTGCTGTGGTGCTGCGGGTCAGACCCATGCTCTCGGGTCGCGACTTCCATACACTGCATCAGGAGAACGCCGGGGTGCGCAGTCAGGCCACGATTCACGAGGGCCGGGTTACGTGGCACCCCTATGATGCGTTGCCTGCCGTGCTGGCGTTCCACAACGGACAGTACCACCATGGCCCGGACTGGTACCGCCACATTCACTATCGAGTCGAGCGCGAGCGAGGCCTGGACTGTTCGGAGGACTGGTGGGCGCCGGGCGAATGTGAGTTCACGCTCACTCCGGGATCGGTGGCGGAACTTCTGTTCACCACCGAACAGCTTGAGTCTGTCGATGCCACGCAGGTGGTAGAGGCGGAGCGGCGGCGGCGAGCAGCGCGTCCGATATCGGTGCCGACCGACAATGCGTTGGCGCAGGAACTCTGGGCTGCCAGCGGCGCGTATCTTGTCCGGCGGGGAGACAGGCAGACGGTGATCGCCGGCTATCCCTGGTTTGCCGATTGGGGGCGAGACACGTTTATCGCGTTGCCGGGGCTCTGCCTGGTGACGGGCCGTTACGACGTGGCCCGGCAGGTGATCGAGGCGTTTGCGTCTCATGTGTCGCAAGGGATGGTGCCGAATCGATTTCCCGACATCGGCGAACAGCCTGAGTACAACACGATCGATGCGTCGTTATGGTTTATTCACGCCGTGGACCGCTATCTCCACTATAGCCGCGACCTCGACGGAGTGCGCCGGATCGCCTGGCCCGCGATCAAACAGATTGTGGAGGGATATCGTCGAGGCACGCGGTTCGGCATTCACATGGACGACGACGGGATGATTACCGGCGGCGCGGAAGGCGTCCAGCTTACCTGGATGGATGTCAAAATCGGCGATTGGGTGGTGACTCCCCGGCACGGGAAACCGGTTGAGATTCAAGCGCTCTGGGTGCGGGCATTGGTGGTGGCTGCCGAACTGGCGGCGCAATTCGGGGAACCGGCGTACGCGGCCCAATGCCGGCAGGATCGTGTGAGGGCCACCGAATCGTTTCGAGCCCGCTTCTGGTATCGCACCGGAGGCTATCTCTTCGATGTGGTGGACGGTCCGATCGGAGACGACGCCTCGCTCCGTCCGAACCAGATTTATGCCCTGGCGTTGGATGATCAGCTGGTGACGGAGGCACAGGCGAAACACATTTTGCAGCTCGTGAAAGAACGATTGCTCACGCCGATGGGCTTACGCACGTTGGCGCCGGAGGACATCCGGTTCTGTGCGTCATACGAGGGTGGGGTCTCTGAGCGGGATGGCGCGTACCATCAAGGCACCGTGTGGCCGTTTCTGCTCGGCCCGTTCGTGACAGCGTGGGTGAAAATCTATGGCGATAGTCCGGCGGTGCGGCGGGATGCCCGCCTGTTCCTCGACGGGCTCCACGAACATTTACACGAAGCCTGCCTGGGTCAGGTGTCGGAGATCTTCGATGGTCAGCACCCGCATCGAGCGCGTGGCTGCGTGGCGCAGGCCTGGTCCGTAGCCGAACCCTTGCGCGCGCTCATAGAAGATCTCGGCGCGGTTCATGAGCGATCATCGAACCCGCGCTGACTTGTGACGTTGCGGGTCCTTCATCAATTCCGGTTCTATGCGGACATGAGCGCGTGAGTGCTCCTGTCCTGTCACGTTCCTGCCAAATTCTGCTCCGGAAATCTTGACAGCCAAAGAAGCGATCCGGTAAGGATAAGGAAGATGCGCCAGCACAAATCCGTCACAATTGTCGCACTCCTGTCCGCCGGGTTGTTCCTGACCGGCTGTCAGCTCTTCGATTCCTCGACGCGTCAGCCGGCACCTCGCTCGGCTTCCGTGATGTCGATGTGGGAATTGTACCGGCATTGTCAATCGAGCGGCGATGTCGAGACGGTCTTGTCGGCAGCGAAACAGCTGCAGCAGTCCGCTGATACGCATGTGGTTCCCGCTCCGGATGTTCCCAAGAGTCTTGACCGGTTTGTCACGCGACAGCCGGTTCGCACGACTGTTGATCCCAAAGCGCTGGCCGCTTCGTGTACCTTGCAGGCGGCCCGGACGAGCCTGAGCGCCGGACGTGAGCAGGAAGCCGAGCAGCTGCTCTACGCCGTGGTGCTGAGTTATCCGGAGAGCGACTATACCTTTTACGTCGCGCAAGCAAGGGTCTGGATCGAGGAGTTGCATCGTCCCGGCACGCTGGATGCTGTCATCCATCCCATCTTCACCTTCTAGTGTCCTGTCTCTGAAGGTCATGGAATAAGTTGTGCATCGGTGGTGTCCTCA
>JACOEL010000005.1 GCA_024998625.1 Nitrospira sp.
CCAGCCCAGGAACAGAGGTCCGCGTGGAAACGGGAATTAATCAGACCTTCCCTAGGTGGTGGCAGTGCGGACAGCGCGCAGCACAGGGCGGCGTACGAAACCGGCGCCGGATTACCTCACGCTGGCGATCAGGTATCTCGCGCGGACCGATCGAACCGTGGCCCAGGTTGAGCAGTACGTGCTGGAAAAAGGCGCGAGCCGGGGCCAGGGGCGCCTGGTCGTTCGTGAATTGGAGCGTCGAGGTTATCTGAACGATCAGGCCTATGCGACCAGATGGGCGGAAGCCAGATTGTCGCGACACCCGATGGGACGCGAACGGCTTAAGGTTGAATTGCTCAGCCGCGGTTTTGAAGAAGGCGTCACTGAGCGGGCGTTGCGGCAGGCCTACCGCTCGATATCCGAGCAGGAGTTGGCTTGCCAGGCGCTCGAAGGGCGCGCGAGCCGGACGCGTCCGGCGCAATGGGTCAGGTTTCTGCGGCAACGCGGGTTCGATGACGACACGATTCAGCAAGTCACTCAGGTAGATTTGGAGGCGGGGTTGGACGAGTTATGAGCCAAAGTGTGAACGATCTGCGACGAGCCTTCATCCGGTATTTTGAACAGCAGGGACATCGGTCGGTTCCGAGCGCTCCCTTGATTCCCCAGGCAGACCCGACGCTGCTGTTTACGAACGCCGGCATGAATCAATTCAAGCGGGTGTTCCTGGGTGAGGAGACGCGGGCGTACAACCGGGCGGTGACCGTGCAGAAGTGCCTGCGCGCCGGCGGCAAGCACAACGATCTCGAGAACGTGGGGTACACCAGGCGGCACCATACCTTTTTCGAAATGCTCGGTAACTTCTCCTTCGGTGACTATTTCAAGGAAGAGGCCATCCGGTTCGGCTGGGAGTTTCTCACATCCGTCGTCGGACTCTCGAAAGACCGGATGTGGATCACAATCTTCCGCGAGGACGACGAAGCCGACCGTCTCTGGAGAAAGATCGGCGTCTCCCCGAGCCGTATCGTGCGTTGCGGCGAGAAGGATAACTTCTGGCAGATGGCGGATACGGGCCCTTGTGGTCCCTGCTCCGAACTTCATTTCGATCAAGGCCCTTCGGTGCCGGGCGACGCGACGCCGAACGGAGAAGGCGACCGGGTCATCGAGATCTGGAACCTGGTTTTTATGCAGTTCAATCGCGACAGTGCGGGCACCCTAAATCCGCTGCCGAAACCAAGCATCGATACCGGCATGGGATTGGAACGGTTGACGGCGGTGGCGCAGGGACGGCTCAGCAATTACGACAGCGACTTGTTCGCTCCCTTGCTCTCGGCGATCGGGGCCCGGGCCGGAGCGCAGTATGGTGCAGTGGAGCAGGCGGATCGTTCCATGCGTGTCATTGCGGATCATCTGCGGGCCATCACGTTCCTCATGGCCGACGGCGTCTTGCCGTCGAACGAGGGTCGAGGCTATGTGCTTCGCCGGATTCTGCGACGCGCGGCCCGCCATGGCCGGTTGCTGGGCATTACCGAACCGTTCCTGCACGAACTGACGGCGACGGTCGTGGAGCAAATGGGCGAGGCCTATCACGAATTGCGTCCGGCAGCCGGTACGGTGGCGGAGGCGACACGGGGCGAAGAAGAACGGTTTATCGCCACGCTCGACCAGGGGTTGCCGATTCTCAACGACATGCTGACCAAGGTGCGGGCTTCCGGTCAAAACATACTCTCGGGCACCGAAACTTTTAAGTTGTATGACACCTATGGCTTTCCAATGGACCTCATTGCGGAAGCCTGCCGTGAGCAGGACATCCGTCTCGATGAGACGGGATTTGAAGCGGCCATTGAAGAGCAGCGCACGCGCGCCAGAAAGACGGGAGGCTTCGAGAGTGAGACGGCCCGTCCCGCATTGAGTGAACTGGCCGCTCGTGTCGGCACCACGACATTCGTCGGCTACGAGCACCTGAATTCGGAAGGTGTCGTGCAGGCCTTGCTCAAGGGCGATCGGCTGGTGAAGGAAGCGCGTGAAGGTGATGACATCGAAGTCGTGCTGGATATCACGCCATTTTACGCGGAGGGCGGCGGGCAGGCGGGCGATCAAGGGCTCCTGACCGGTCCCGATGGCCGTGTGGAGATTCGTGAGACCACCAGACCGGTGCCGACCTTGATCGTACACAAGGGCGTAGTCACCTCTGGTTCGGTCCGTGAGGGGGAGCGGCTGCAACTCGCTGTGAATAGTCGCACCCGTCACGATGCGGCGCGTAACCATACGGCCACCCATTTGGTGCATGCCGCCTTGCGGGATCTGTTGGGGCCGCATGTGAAACAGTACGGTTCGCTGGTGGCGCCGAATCGCTTGCGGTTCGACTTCGCGCATTTCCGCCCCCTCGCGTCACGCGACATCGACGAGATTGAGTCGATCGTCAATGAGCAGGTGCGCCAGGATCAGCCGGTGCAAACCGATGTGATGGGGGTGCAGGAAGCCGTGGCAGGCGGGGCGCTGGCGTTTTTCGGCGACAAGTATGGCGATCAGGTTCGAGTGGTCCACATCGATACCTTCAGCAAGGAATTGTGCGGCGGCACGCATTGCCGGCGGACGGGTGAAATCGGCCTGTTCCGGATCGTGTCTGAATCGGGAGTAGCAGCCGGTGTACGCCGCATCGAATGTCTCACCGGCAGCGGCGCATTGGATTCGCTCAAGCGATTGGAAGCGGATGTTTGTGAGTTGTCCGACCTCCTGAAAGTGGCGCCGGGTGAAGTCGTCGCCCGTACCCGCAAGTTGAGCGAGCAACTGAAAGAAAAGGAGCGGGAACTCGCGGAGGTCAAGCTCAAGCTGGCGAGCACCTCCTCAGGCGACGCACAGGCGCGCGAGATCAAGGGGGTGCAGGTCCACGCGCAACGCACGGACGGCCTCGATGTGAATGGTATGCGGGCGCTGGCCGATCAACTGCGCGACAGGCTTCGCAGCGGCGTCGTGGCGCTCGGGGCGGCGAATGACGGCAAAGTGTCGCTACTCGTCGTGGTGACGAAGGATCTGGTGGGCCGTCTGAAAGCGGGCGAACTCATTAAGGAGATGGCAACGGAAGTGGGCGGGACCGGGGGAGGGCGTCCTGAGATGGCGCAGGCCGGAGGAAAAAATCCCGAAGGACTCGGCACTGCGTTAGAAAAGGTTTTTGGGTTGGTCCAGAAGGCCCTCGAAGGGTAAACTGATGAAAGGCCAACGGATTCTCGCCATCGATCACGGCTCCAAGCGGATCGGGTTCGCCCTGAGTGATGAGCTCGGGTGGACGGCCCAGCCGCTGGAAACGTTTTACCGGCGAAATCCCGATGCCGACATCCGGCATATTCAGGACCTGGTTCGTGAACACGAAGTCGGGCAGGTTCTGGTCGGTATGCCGCTACGGTTGGATGGCGAGATCGGTCCCGCGGCCAAAGTCGTCGCGGAGTTCATCCAGCTATTGGAGCCGGCGCTGTCGGTCCCGGTGATTACCTGGGATGAACGGATGACGACCTGCGCGGCGGAAGACCTGCTGATTGCCGCTGATGTCGGCCGTCGGAAGCGGAAGGGGATCGTCGACCGTATTGCCGCGGCGATTCTCTTGCAGAGTTATCTGGCGAGTTTGGAACAGCCGGCGACCGGCCAGAGGAACGATCTGAACGCACCCGTGGAGACCGATCCCTGGGCTTTTGATGAACCCCGAGTCGATGATGCAGAAGAAAGCGATCATGGGCCTGGCCCTGGCGGCAGTGATGTCCGCGGCTCTCGCGGGGTATCTGGCGCTGCGTTGGGCTCAAAGTCCCGTCGCGAGCGGACCTTCTAAGCCTCCCTCCCACATTGTCCTCATCCCTGAAGGCAGCACCTTTCAGCAGGTGGCCGCTCTTCTGAAAAACGAGCAGTTGATCCGCAGTCGGTCGGCTTTCTTATTGCTGGGCAAGACGCGGGACATCGATCGAAAGATCCGCCCCGGTGAGTATGAGTTGGATGCCAGTATGTCGCCGCAGGACATTCTGACGAAGCTACTGGCCGGTCGGGTGGTGCTGCATCCCGTTACGATCCCGGAAGGGTACAGCCTGACGCAGATTGCCGAGGTGCTGGCGGCGCAGCAAGTGACGGATACGAAAGAGTTCACGAAGCTGGTACGCGATCGTACGTTTATTTCGACCCTCGGCATCGAGGCCGATTCCCTGGAAGGCTATCTTTTTCCCGAAACCTATTCCTTTGCGAAGGGTACGAAGGCGCGGGAGGTGATCAAGGCGATGATCGATAGTCTCCATCGTGTCTGGGGTACCGAGTTGCAGGAGCAGGCGGCCCGCATGAAAATGTCCCTGCATCAGGTGTTGACCCTGGCCTCTGTCATCGAAAAGGAAACCGGAGCGAAGGACGAGCGGGAATTGATCGCGGCGGTGTTTCACAACCGGTTGCGGAAAAGGATCCCATTGCAGAGCGATCCGACGGTGATCTACGGGTTACCGGCGTTCGACGGCAACATTCACAAGCGCGATCTTTCCGTCAGGAGCCCCTATAATACGTATCGTGTGCAGGGGCTCCCGCCGGGACCGATAGCCAGCCCTGGCGCCCATTCATTGCGCGCGGCGCTCTTTCCCGCCCAGGCGTCGTACCTGTATTTTGTGTCGCGGAACGACGGGACCCATCAATTTTCTTCCACGCTGGCCGAGCACAATCAAGCGGTGGAGAAATATCAGAAACAGTACTTCCGCAAACGTGCCAGGGGCAACCTTGTCGCCCACGGTGCGTGATCGTATTGAGAACCGGTCACTACACCTCCTGTCTAATTTCCTCATCGACGTAGAATGTGAAAGGGACATTCGTATGAGTGTGAAGTCGTGGAATGAATCGTTGCCGCTCTATCTGGACCATACCGTGCTGCGTCCGGAGGCGACCAAGGCCGATGTGTTGCGACTCTGCGCAGAAGCCAGGGAGCAGGGGTTCGTCGTGATCTTTGTGCCGCCCTGTTATGTGGAGGAGGCGGTGGCTGCGGTTGCAGGGACCGATGTCCAGGTGGGCATCCCGATCGGTTTTCCGCTCGGAGGGCATTCGACTCACGCCAAGGTCACGGAGGCCATGGAGGCGGTGGCGCACGGCGCGCGGGTGCTCGATATGGTGATCAATATTAGCCGGTTGAAATCCGGCGACTACGACCTGGTGCGGAGCGATATGGCCGCCGTCGTTCAGGCGACTCCGGGGGTGAACCACAAGGTGATTCTGGAAACCTGTTTGTTGACCCGCGAGGAAAAAGTCACGGCCTGCCGCTTGGCTGTCGAGGCTGGGATGGACTACGTGAAGACCTCGACCGGATTCAATCAGGCCGGCGCGACAGTGGAAGACGTTCGGCTGATGAAAGAGGCCGTGGCCGGACGGGCCAAGGTGAAGGCGTCCGGTGGAATCAGGGATTGGAAGTTCACGCGTGAGTTGCTGGAGGCAGGGGCCGACCGGATCGGCACCAGCGCGAGTCTGAAGATTTTAGATGAGTGGCGCGCCTCGCTGGTTGCGGTGCGGTGAACCGCCAGGCCTTGTGATAGTCTTGCTCGTTCCGGTGGATTTGATATAGTGCGCCCATGATGACTCGAATCGTATTGCTGGTGCTCGATGGTTTCGGTATCGGTGCCTTGCCCGATGCCGACGTGTATGGCGATGCCGGCTGCAACACCCTGCAGCGGCTGGCTGCCATTTCCAAGGGGCTTGCGCTCCCGAATTTTGAGCAACTCGGTCTCGGGCATCTGGGCCAGTTCCAAGGTATTCGCCCGATGGTGCAGCCGGAGGGCTGCTATGGGGCTCTCGGATTTTTGACCAAGGGAAAGAATTCTCTCTCCGGGCATTGGGAAATCGCCGGATACGTGATCGAGGAAGGCGAGCGTCCCTGTGAAACCTTCACGACCGAGCTGGTAAATGCGCTCGAGGCCGCGTTGGGACAGAAGACCCTGGGCAATTGCCGTGCGGTCACGCAGGAGCCGATCGCCGAGTTCGGCAGGGAACATCAGAAATCGGGTATGCCCGTCGCCTGGATCGATACGGCGGGGACGATTTTCCTGGCTGCGCATGAGCAGGTCGTGCCGCCCGAAGAGCTGTATCGCCTGGCGCGCGAGGCACGAAAGCTGCTCAAGAGCATGGTGCCGATTGTGCGCGTGGTCGCCTGCCCCTTCGTCGGGCAATCGGGCCAATTTACCGTGACGGAGCGGCGGCGGGATTTTGCCGTGGAGCCACCGGGGCTGACGTTACTGGACCACTTGAGCCGGGCCAGCCAGCTTGTCATCGGGGTGGGAAAGGTCGGCGACTTGTTCAGTGGGCGCGGGGTGACGAGATCCGTGCCGTTGTTCCAGGCGGAAGCCGTCATGGATGAAGTGGCCGGCATGTTCAGCAAGGTCCCGCGCGGCTTGATCTACGCGAGCCTCCCGGTCATCAATCCCGACCTTCAGACCACGGTGTCCACATTGCAGCAGATCGATCGCCGGCTGCGGGATTTACAGGAATCCCTCAAAGTCGGAGACGTGTTGATCATCACCGGCGATCACGGGTTCGACTGTGCCAGGCCGAATCCCGGTCATTCACGCGAATATGTGCCCTGTCTCGTGACTGGTCCGCGTCTCGCGCGCGGTGTGAACCTCGGAACCAGGTCGACCGCCGCGGACCTTGGCCAAACGATCGGCGAAGCGTTGGGCGCGACCAGATTGCCCTGGGGCGACAGTTTCCTGGATGCATTGCAGTCCCGTTAGCGCGTGCGTCTTCATCAGTAGCAGCGGCGAGTGAAAGGAGCACTTGTGTCGATTGACGCGACGTTGAACTCTCTCGGGATCGAATTGCCGGCTCCTCCGAAACCGGTCGCGAGTTACGTGCCTGCCGTCCGTGCGGGCGACCTGCTCTATCTCAGCGGCATGTTGCCGTTTCGAGACGGCCAGGTCGCAATCACGGGCAAGCTGGGGCAGGACGTGACGGTCGAGCGTGGGGCCGAGGCAGCGAGACTGGCGCTGTTGAATGCCTTGGCGGTCGTGAAGCAGGAGCTCGGTTCATTGGATCGTGTGCAGCGTATCGTGCGAGTCGTGGGGCATGTGGCATCAGCCTCAGGGTTTGTGCAGCAGCCGGCGGTCATCAATGGCGCGTCCGATCTCCTGGTGCAGGTGTTCGGTGAGGCCGGACGCCACGCTCGCGTGGCGCTGGGTGCGGCGGAGTTGCCGTTGCATGCTGCGATTGAACTCGAATTGCTGGTCCAAGTCCGACCGTAAAAAATCCTGCGTCTGTTCCCCACCTGCATCGCCCGGTTGTCTTGACTTCAAAAAAATCCGCTTGTTATAGTCCGAGAGCCCCTTCGTTCATTGCCGTACCCCCCATCCGGCCTCGCTGCCTCAGTTGCGTGGGGTTTCCGTGCCACGTGCGGGGCGTTCGTCTGAGGTGCCATTATTTCTGACTTGCCCGGGCCTGCTGGTCTGGCCTAGTCGAGGTTGTCCGTAGGGAGTGTCATCCCATGCAATACATCGCTCGTATCATGCTCGGCGTCACTTTGCTCGCAGGCCCCGTCGTTTCAGGAAATGCCTGGGCTGAGGGGCCGGTTCTTCATCCCAATGCTGCCGTGCCGGGATCGACCCTCTCGATTACCGGGAAGGGGTTCGGCCCCTATAAGTCCACGAAGTTTAATCAGGTCACCTTTCAGGGCGTACCGGCGTTGGTCCAACGCTGGGAGTCCGATCTCATCGAAGTCCGCGTCCCCTCGCAGGCGACCGATGGACCGGTCGATATCGTCATCGGAAAGAAGCGCCTGAAAGTCGGATCGTTTACGCGATTGCAACCCGTGATTCATTCCTTGTCGCCAGCTGAGGCGGAACCGGGCGCGATTCTGGAGATCAGCGGTGAACATTTCGGCAATACTGCCGGGCCGCGTGATCCCAACACCATTTTCGGCGTCAACAGTGTGGCGGTGGGGGACGTGACCGTTCGCGTGCGCAAGTGGCGGGACGACAAGATCGAGGTGGAACTGCCGGGCAATGTGCAGACGGGTGAGGTCGTGGTTCGGATGGCCTCCTCCGATCCGCTGCCTGACGGCTCTTGCTGCGCGCCGGTCAAACAGGTGGTCAGCAACAGTATGCCGGTTCGGGTGTTGGCGACCGTGCGTGTCGATCCCGTGAGTGGTCCGGTGGGTACGAAGGTCGTGTTGTTCGGCAAGGGATTCGGGGCGACGAGAAACCCCGAGGACGGCGTGCTGTTCGGAGGGCATCTGGCGACGGTGTCGCAGTGGACGGATACGACCGTTGTGGTCCACGTGCCGCTCGATGCCCAGACCGGCCCTGTCGTGATGAAGCGCAATGGGCAGGAACGTGCCATCGGGACGTACACGGTTCAGACACCCCAGGCGGCCGGACTTACCCCGACGGAGGCTCCCATAGGCACCTTGCTGAAAATCACGGGAGAGAATTTTGGGTTCTATTCCGAAGCCGGGTCCACGCCATTTAACTATATCGACTTTTCCTTGAGCGAGAACACCGTCGAAATCGGCGGGGTGCAGGCGATCGTGTATCGTTGGGGCCACGACCGTATTGATGTCTGGGTGCCCTTCAGCGCGAAAAGTGGTCCGGTGGTGGTCAAACGCGCTGCCAATACTCCCAAGCCGGACGGCACGTGCTGCGCCAATAAGAAGGTGCTAGAAACGCAGGTCGGCAATTTTACGCTCGTCACGCCGAAGATCGATTCCTACAGTCCGACCACTGGGGGATTGGACGAGGTGGTGACGATCAAGGGGAGTGGGTTCGGGAAGTTTCTCAAGACCGCCGAACCCAGCAAGGTCATTACGGATAGTGTCTATGCCAGGGTAGCTCCCGAGTTGGGAGAGAACGTCTCGCGTACCGAAGTGTTGTTCAACGGGGTCGGCGCGATCGTGCAGTCGTGGACGGACACGGAAATCAAAGTCAAGATTCCTCATCGCCACTCCTATGGAGTGGGCAAGCTCGGTGAGTTTAATCCGGATCTGACGTCGGGGCCGCTCGTGGTCCGCCGTGGGTCGTGGGATCTCCTGCCGGACGGATCCTGCTGCACGCCGAAGAAGTGGGTTACCCTCGAAGCCGGCACATTTACCATCCAGTCCACGGGATTGCCGGATGCCAGTTACTGGCGGAATCCTAATCCGGAGAATAGCCACTTTCAGTAATGAGGCGTCGTCCCTTGCACATTCTCGCAGTTGCATCGTGGTTGCTCATCGCCCTCCTGTGCTCAGGCACAGCCGAGGCGGCTTCCCCGGAGATCCGGGCTACCGTGGCTATGCAGAAGAGTGGATCTGAAGCCACGCTGCTGGGCATGTTCTTTCGCGATCCCCAGCTTGGCTGGGCCGTGGGGTCCGGTGGGACGATTCTCAGGACGACCGACGGCGGACGCAAGTGGAAGAAAGTACCCAGCGGCACCACGTCGCTGCTGACGGCCGTGTATTTCCAGGATGCGCGTCGTGGATGGGTCGTGGGCGCCAATGGCACCGTGCGGACCAGCCGGGATGGTGGAGAAACCTGGAGCGTCGTGTTTGTGTCTACGCAGGCCCCGCTCTACGGGATCGCGTTCGTGACACCTCAGAAGGGCTGGTTGGTCGGCGGCAATGGCACGATTCTGCAGACGACCGACGGCGGAGAGAATTGGACGGATCAAGCCAGCGGCACGAACGCCGCGCTGCATTCCATCGTATTGACGAACCAGCAGCATGGGGCGATCGTTGGCGCATTGGGTACGATTCTCACGACATCCGACGGCGGCGCGACCTGGACGCCTCAGGTCAGTCAGAGTTCGGCCACGTTTTTCGATGTGGCCTTTGCAGATGAGGTGAACGGCTGGGCGGTCGGCAATGCCGGCGCGTTGTTTCAAACGACCGACGGGGGCACGCATTGGATCGATCGAACCTTACCTTGCGGCCGGACCTGTAACAAGCTGACCGATCTGATTCGGGTTCGTTTTACCGATGCGCAGCAGGGCTGGATCGTGGGAGAGCATGGCCAGATTTTGAGAACCACCGATGCGGGTTTTAATTGGGTGGAAGAAACCAGCCCGGTGAAGCGCTCGCTCATGGCCTTGAGTTTTCCTCACACCACCGCCGGCTGGGCGGCAGGCGAGGGAGGCATCATTATTTCGATCAGCCCCGGACGCCAGGAGCGCTAGGCCGATCCCGATCCTATCCCAATCGGCCTAATCGACTCTGCACAATACTCAGTGCTGTGACTGCCGCGGTGTCCGCACGGAGGATGCACTCACCGAGACTCACGGCGTGGCAGTGCTGTGCCAGGGCCTGGGCGATTTCTTCTTCCGCCCATCCCCCTTCAGGTCCGATGATTACGCAAATCTGTTCCGATGGGTGAGTCGGCAGCGGCGCTCTGGCCAATGCGATAGCCTCATGGCGTTCTGCCAGGAGCAACGAGCAGGTCGCTTTGTGAGTGGAAAAGAACCGGCGTGACTCCAGCGGTTCCAACACTTGCGGGGGCTGCCATTGCTCCGATTGTTGCGCCGCTTCGGTGGCGATGCGCTGCCAGCGGGCCACTTGGGCAGCGATCCTGTCCGACTGCGGTCGTACGATCCCATGGCGCGAGACGAGGGGAAGGATCATCCGCACACCCAACTCGCTCGCCTTTTGCACCACCCAATCCATATGGTCGCCTTTGAGCAGGGCTTGTGCGAGCAGGAGGGGGGGACTGGTCTCGACGGGTCCCTGCCGTTGTTCGAGAATCTCCGTCGTCACCGCCTGCTGGGACACGTGCGTTATCCGCACACGATATCGTTGCCGTTGCTCATCGGTGAGCCAGAGCTCTTCGCCCGGCTTGACGCGCAGGCTTGCCCGCAGATGATGGCAGAGATCGTCCGTGAGGGTGATCCGGGTTTCACGAATATCCGATGAGGAGACGAAGAAAGCCGGCATGGTGGTCGGCGGATCGGGCGGGGCGGTGATTGGTCTATTCGAAGAACGTTTTCATCTTGTCGAGAAAGCCTTCACCCTCGGTGTCTTTGGTATAGCCGCTTTCCTTGGCAAATTCTTCGAGCAGCTCTTTTTGCTTTGAATTGAGCTTGGTCGGAATTTCGACTTTGACGTGGAACAGCTGGTCGCCGGTATGGCCGCCCTTGAGGTTCGGAAAACCGAGGCCTTTGAGGCGAAGGATCTTCTCCGGCTGCGTGCCGGCAGGAATTTTCATGAAGGTGTTGCCTTTGAGCGTGGGCACTTCCACGCGGCCTCCCAGAATCGCGGTGACGAGGTTCACGGGGAGATCTGACACAATATCCTGACCCTCGCGGCGGAAGTAAGGATGGGGCTTCACCGTGATGGCCACATACAGATCCCCCTGCGGGCCGCCCTGGACGCCGTGTTCACCCTCGTTCGCAAGTCGCAAGCGCATGCCGGTTTCGATACCGCCTGGAATCTGGACGGAGAGCATGCGTTCCTTGCGGATACGCTGCCGTCCACCGCAGGCCTGGCAGGGTTCTGTGATGATCTGTCCGACCCCTTCGCATTGACCACAGGGCCGGCTGACGCTGAAAAATCCCTGTTGGAACCGGAGTTGGCCCTGTCCTTTGCAGGCTGGGCACATCTTAATCGCGGCGGCTGAGCGCGCGCCGGTTCCTTTGCAATCGGCACAGGTTTCCCACCGGGGGATTTTGAGTTTGGCTTCCTTTCCGAAGACCGACTCTTCAAACGTCACCTCAAGGTTGTATTGCAGGTCGTTGCCGCGCTCGGCGCGGGCTCGTCCGCGAGGCTGGCCGAAGAAGTCCTCGAAAATATCGTTGAAGATGTCGCCGAATCCGCCCTGTCCGCCGAAATCGAATCCCTCCGCCCCCTGCGGTCCACCGGCATGACCGAAGGCATCGTATCGCCGTCGTTTTTCTTGGTCGCTGATGACCTCGTAGGCTTCGTTGAGCTCTTTGAATTTTTCTTCCGCAGATTTCTTCTGTTCGGGGGATGTGTGGAGATCAGGGTGGTGCTGGCGGGCAAGTTTCCGGAATGCCTTCTTGATCTCGTCGTCCGACGCGGTTCGCTCAATGCCGAGAGTTTCGTAGTAGTCGCGCTTAGCCACGGAAGATTTTTACCCGGTTAAATGTGCAACACGACCGAGCTTCACGCAGTGGTGAGGCTCGGTCGTGCAATCGGTGAGGGTCTTACTTCTTGTCCTTGTCGACTTCTTCGAACTCCGCATCCACGACCTTTTCATCGGTCTTGGCCTGCGCGCCGCCGTCTCCGGAGGAAGCGGCTGCATCAGCACCGGTTCCGGCACCGGACCCGGCTGCGGCAGAGGCTTTCTTATACATCTCCTCAGCCAGCTTATGGGATGCCGTGGTCAGCGTTTGCGTTGCCGTTTCGATGGCTGCGGGATCGTCGCCTTCCATCGCCTTACGGAGTCCGGCGATGGCTTCGGTGATCTTGGTCTTATCGTCTTCGCCGATCTTGTCGCCATGCTCGCTCAGGTTCTTTTCAGTGCTGTACAGCAGCGAGTCGGCCTGGTTACGCGCTTCCGCCGCCCGGCGACGTTTCTTGTCCTCCTCGGTGTGAGACTGGGCGTCCTTGACGAGCTTATCGACTTCTTCCTTGCTGAGTCCGCTCGATGCCGTGATCTTGATGGATTGTTCCTTTTGCGTGGCCAGGTCTTTGGCCGCGACATGCACGATACCGTTGGCATCGATATCGAAAGAGACTTCGACTTGCGGCATGCCGCGCGGAGCGGGAGGAATGCCGACGAGATCGAATTGTCCCAACAGCTTATTGTCGTTCGCCATTTCACGCTCGCCCTGAAACACGCGGATGGTGACGGCTGTCTGGTTGTCTGCCGCGGTCGAGAACACCTGGCTCTTCTTCGTTGGAATCGTGGTGTTGCGCTCGATTAACTTGGTGAAGACGCCGCCGAGGGTCTCAATGCCGAGCGATAAGGGCGTGACATCCAACAGCAACACATCCTTCACTTCGCCCTTGAGCACGCCGCCCTGGACACCGGCTCCGATGGCGACGACTTCGTCCGGGTTCACGCCGCGATGCGGTTCTTTGCCGAAGAAATCCTTCACGACCTGGATGACTTTCGGCATGCGAGTCATGCCGCCGACCAAGACGACCTCCTGGATGTCCTTCGCGCTCACACCGGCATCCGCCAACGCCTTGCGGCAGGGATCGATGGTCCGTTGGATGAGGTCGCCGACGAGCTGTTCGAGCTTCGCGCGGGTCAACTTCGTGACCATGTGCTTCGGACCGCTGGCATCCGCCGTAATGAACGGCAGGTTGATTTCGCTTTCCTGCGACGAGGAGAGTTCGATCTTGGCCCGTTCTGCCGCTTCCTTGAGGCGTTGCAACGCCATCCGGTCTTTGCGCAGGTCGATACCTTGATCTTTCTTAAACTCCTCGACGAGCCAGTCCATCACACGCTCATCGAAGTCGTCGCCACCAAGGTACGTATCGCCGTTCGTCGACTTGACCTCGAACACACCGTCGCCGATTTCCAGGACGGACACGTCGAACGTCCCGCCGCCGAGATCGTAGACGGCAATGCGCTCGTCTTTTTTCTTATCGAGACCATAGGCCAGTGAGGCCGCCGTGGGTTCGTTGATGATGCGCAGCACGTTCAATCCGGCGATCTGCCCTGCATCTTTGGTCGCCTGGCGCTGGCTGTCGTCGAAATAGGCCGGGACCGTCACCACCGCTTCCGTGACCTTCTCGCCCAGGTAATCTTCGGCAGTCTGCCGCATCTTCTGCAGGATCATGGCGGAGACTTCCGGCGGGCTATAACGCTTCCCGCGCAACTCCACGTGTGCATCGCCGTTGTCCGCTTCCACCACCTTGTACGGGAGCCGCTTTATGGCTTCCTGCACTTCTTTGCTGCGGAACTTGCGCCCCATGAGGCGTTTAACGGAGAAGATGGTGTTTTCCGGATTGGTGATGGCTTGCCGCTTGGCGATTTGTCCGACCAGGCGCTCGTTCTTGTCCGTGATGCCCACCACCGACGGAGTTGTGCGACTTCCTTCCGCATTGGCGATGACGACCGGGTCTCCACCGCTCATGATGGCGACGCAGGAGTTCGTCGTGCCGAGGTCGATTCCGATAACTTTGCCCATGGGTTGGCTCCTTCGCAAAAAATATCAATGCGTGAACAATCGTGTCAGCTGTGCTTGTGAAACCTGTTCTTCATACCGATGATTCGGCCCTAGTTTGCGGCTCCGGTCGACACGGTCACCATGGCGGCGCGGAGGATGCGGTCCTGGAGGAGATATCCCTTTTGATACTCTTCCACCACATGGTTTTCTGGGATCGTGTCTGACGAAACCTGAGCGACTGCCTGTTGTGTGGCCGGGTCAAAGGCCAGGCCGACGCTTTCCACTGCTTTGACACCGAATTTCGTCAGCGCCCCTACGAGTTGCTTCAGCGTCAATTCCACGCCCTCTGTCAGGGCATCAACGGACCCGCTTCCCTTCGACGACTTAATGGCGCGCTCAAGATTGTCGACCACGGGTAGAAGTTCCTTGAGGATCTGTTCGTTCCCGAACTTGATTTGCTCCCGTTGGTCGCGTTGAGCCAGCCGCTTGTAGTTGTCGAACTCGGCGGCCAGCCGCAGATACTTTTCGTTGAGGGCTTTGCATTCGTCGGACTTGGCATCCAGCACTTGTTGGAGTTCGTTGACGCCTTCCATGGTGCCGGAAGATGCCTCACTGGAACCGTCTAAGTTATCGATACTGTGAATATTCTTGTCGTCTTCAGACATTGATTACACCTTTGCTGGGGAGTGAGATAGCCACCGGAGAACGGAAGTCAACGGGGAATAGAAAGAAATCATCGTTTTTTCAGATCTCTAAGAGTTTAAGACGAGGGTAATGTCGGTCTGCGGTGAGCAGGGCCTAGGTCAGGTGGTTTCGCTGGTACAGGAGTTCCAATCCTTCAAGCGTCAGGAAGGGGCGGACTTCTTGGATCGTTTCGGTTTCCTGTGCGAGAACGGTCGCGAGTCCTCCGGTCGCGATGACGGTCGATGTCCGTCCGAGTTCTCGCTCCATGCGGCGGACGATACCGTCCACCAGTCCGACATAGCCAAACAGCAGACCGCTTTGAATGCCGCCGATCGTATCGGTGCCGATGACGGTTTTGGGCCGGATGATTTCCACCTTCGGCAGCTTGGCGGTACGGGAAAACAGCGCATCGGCTGAAATTCCGAGGCCCGGAGCGATGACACCGCCGAGATACTCGGCGGACTTGGTCACGGCGCAGAAGGTGGTGGCGGTGCCGAAATCGACGATAATGAGATCAGACCGGTACCGCGCATAGGCCGCGGCAGCGTTGACGATGCGGTCACTGCCGATTTCCTTGGGGTTGGCATACCGTAAGGTGAGTCCGGAGTCGGTATCGGGGCCGACGATCACCGGGGTTCGGTGAAAATAGGCCTGCACGAGAGAGTCAAAGGTGCCAGTCAGTGCGGGCACGACGCTCGAGAGAATGCAGCCGGTAATCTGACCCGGGGTGAAGCCGGCATTATGAAGCAGATTGAGCAACAGAATGCCGTATTCATTGTCGGTTCGCCGCGATTCAGTGGCGAGGCGCCAATGCCCGCGCAAGGTGGACCCTTCGAACAGGCCCCACACCACGTTGGTATTACCGATGTCGATGGTCAGCAGCATCGTGTCCCCACTCTACCTCAACAGGCTGGCCGATTTCACCCCCGCAGGTGGATGACTTCTGCGCTTCGGATTTCCAGCAATCGGTGAGGCAAAGTGGGGGAGGGATCAGAGGTCACACGTAGACAGAGGCATCCATCGGGGCCGATGGACTCCGCGATCCCCTGCACGATCCCGTTCTCTTCCAAGGCCACACGGACGGTCTTGCCGAGTGTGGAGCAGCGCCGTGTGAATTCATCGACCATGCCGGATGGTCCGTCGCGGAATAAACGATCCATGCGTTGCTCGAGGCGGAGCAAGAGATCTGCCAGGATCATGACGCGATCAAACTGACGGCCGGCCTCGGCAGCCAGGGTGGTTGCCCCGGCCCTGAGTTCCGCCGGGAAACTGTCGGGCGCGGCATTGACGTTCAATCCAATGCCGATGACGATCGCCGGAGTTCTGTCGGCGGTGGTGGTGTGCTCGCAGAGGATGCCGCCGATTTTCTTGTCGCCGATCAGTAGATCGTTCGGCCACTTCACCGAGACGGCAAGCCCCGTGCAGATGACCAGGCAGTCGGCCACCGCGAGGGCGGAAAACAAAGGAATCCAGGAGAGCCAGGGCCCTATGCGTGCGGACCCGGGCTCGGGCGCCACAATCACTGACAGGTAGATGTTTCCCTGGGCGGGAGAGTGCCAGGTGCGCCCACGGCGTCCCCGACCGGCGGTTTGGCAGTCCGCGAGAATCACGGTTCCATGCGGAGTCGCCGGACCGGTCAGTTGTTGGAGGTATGCCAGCGCGTCTGCATTGGTTGAGGCGGTGGAAGGGACATACCGCAGTGGCTTTCCGAAGGCGTGGGTGTGCAGGGTGGCTTGAAGGCGGTCGATGTCCAGCGGATCGGCTGGAGTCGGATCGTTAGCGGCTCCGCCCACGGCCCCCTCGATAACCGGTGAGGTCCAGGCTGAGGTCGGCTGCGGGGGCGGAGTGCGTCAGGGCGCCCACGGAAATGAAATCCACCCCGGCCTGGGCCATGTCGGCGACGGTCTGCAGGGTGATGCCGCCTGAGACCTCAACCAGGGCGCGTTTCTTGATCAGGGCCACGGCCTTTTGCACGAGGGCCGGAGACATGTTGTCGAGTAGAATGATGTCGGCTTTACCGGCCAGCGCTTCCTTCACCTCTTGCAAGCTTTTGGCTTCTACTTCAATGCAAAGGCCGTGCGGCGCTCCGGCACGAGCGAGTCGGCAGGCTCCGGCCACATCGACGCCGGTTGAGCGCAAGACTGCGAGATGGTTGTCCTTGATCAGGACGCCGTCGCCTAGCGAAAAGCGATGGTTTCGGCCACCACCCAGATGCACCGCCCATTTTTCGAGTGCTCGCAGTCCCGGTGTGGTCTTGCGTGTATCGAGAATGGCGGTCCCCGTATTGTGGACTGCGGCGCAAAATTTCGCGGTCAGCGTGGCGATGCCGGAGAGTCGTTGAAGGAAATTGACGGCGACGCGTTCCGCCATCAACAACGACCGCACATCGCCTCTGACGACGATGACCTCCGCGTCGGGTTTGACGGTGGCTCCGTCGTTGATGGTCTTGACGATGCGCAACGAGGGATCGACGGCAAGGAACACTTCGCGCGCGACGGCCACGCCTGCAACCGTTATGGGTTGATGGGCGACGATGGCGGCTCGGGCCTGAATGGAACGGGGAAACAGCGCACTCGTGGTGACGTCGCCGTGGTCCAGGTCTTCGGCGAGGGCGAGCTGAACCGCTTTGCGGATGGTCTGGATGTTAAGGGGATTGTTGTTTTGTTTGCTCAAAGATGATTTGTTCTCGTGCTTGTTGGAATAGATTGAGCATTCGAGTTTCTCGGTTTAACCGATCCTGATGGTCGACGATTACATCAGGCGGGGCCTTTGAGACAAATTCAGGATTGCCGAGTTTTTGCTTTGTCCGCGTAATTTCCTTTTCAAGTATAGCGATCTGTTTCTGCACGTTTTCTTTGGCTTTATGTAGGTCTGCAGGTTCCATGTCCTCCATGGTTCTTAGCATGTCAACTGAACCACGGGTGAGAACAAGAAAGTGAGGCATAGTAGTTTCAGGAGTTGTGCCGATCATGAGGCCATCGATATTTGCCAGGTGTTCGATTAGGTCCTTGCGCTCATTAAGAATTGAGCGAAGTTTGTCCGTCTTTGCATGGCTTTTGAAGTGGAGGCGTTTTCCTGCAGGGTAGTTGAGGATTAGGCGGGCCAGATTCGTCAACTCCACGCACTCTGTAACTATTTCGAACTCCTCCTCAGCGGTTTTGTCATCCCAGTCTGACCGGACAGTCGGGTATGGTTTGCGGACAATACTGGTCCCTTCGTGTGGCAGGGTCTGCCAGATCTCTTCAGAAATAAACGGCATGAAGGGATGCAGCAGCCGCATCATGGTCTCGAAAGTTTCGGCAAGGGTCTGCCTTGTGGTCTTCGCCTGCTCGGACGCCTGATCCTTGAGCGCAGGCTTGATCATCTCAATGTACTTGTCGCAGTACTCATGCCAGATGAATTGGTAGATCGCGCTCGACGCGCGGTCGAAGCGATACTGCTCCAACTCGTGCGTGACCGTGGCGATGGTGGCGTTCAGGCAGCTCAGAATCCAACGGTCGGGGAACGACCGCTGAGCAGCCGGCACCTCGACGCGTTCACCGCCCAGATGCATCAGAAGGAAGCGGGCGGCGTTCCAGATTTTGTTCGTAAAGTTCCGGTAACCTTCGATCCGCTCTTCCGCCAGCTTGACGTCGCGTCCCGGTGAAGCCATCGCGGCCATGGTGAAGCGCAGGGCGTCGGTTCCGAACTGCTCCATCACATGCAAGGGATCGATGACGTTGCCCTTGGACTTACTCATCTTCTGGCCTTCGGCATCGCGGACCAAGGCGTGGATATAGATGTCGCGGAAGGGGACCTCGCCCATGAACTTCAGACCCATCATGATCATGCGCGCGACCCAGAAAAACAGAATGTCGAGCCCGGTGACCAGCGTGGATGTCGGGTAGAAAGCCTTCAACTCCGGTGTCTGCTTCGGCCATCCCAGGGTGGAGAAGGGCCAGAGGGCGGAAGAAAACCAGGTGTCGAGCACGTCTGGGTCCTGCACCAACGCATCTGAGTGGCCCTTAGGACAGGTTGCCGGTTTGGTCTTTGCCACGATGACGGCAGCGTCGGAAGGAATCAACGGCGCGCCGTCGGAAGAGCGTCGGAGAAACGGGCTTCCGTAACAGGTTTCGCAATACCAGGCCGGAATCTGATGGCCCCACCAGATCTGCCGGGAGATGCACCAGTCTTTGATGTCCCGCATCCAGCCGAGATAATTGTTCTTCCAGGCTTCGGGAATAATCCTGACCCGACCGTCTTCGACCGCCTGAATCGCCGGTTCGGCGAGCGGCTTAATCTTGACGAACCACTGATCCGACAAGAGCGGCTCGACAACAGTCTTGCAGCGGTAGCATTTGCCGAGCGCCATCTTATGGGGGGCAACTTCTTGGAGATAGTCGGATAGAAGCTCCTCAACTTTAGTCCTAGCCTTTTGCACCGGCAGACCACCCAAGACTGCAGCTACCTCAGGATTGGCTTTCGTTGCGAGGCGGAATTGAGCTTCAGACACGATGTGCGCGTGTAGGTCTAAAATCTTGATCCGGTTTAGTCGGTTTCGCTCACCCGCCTCGAAGTCGTTAAAATCGTGGGCAGGCGTAATCTTGACGGCGCCGGTGCCGAATTCTCGATCGACGAGTATTGAGTCGCCGACGATCGGGATCGTGCGGCTAGTGAGTGGTAACTGGACTCGTTTGCCGATCAGATGCCGGAAGCGCTCATCTTCCGGGTGCACCGCCACTGCCGTGTCTCCGAACAGCGTCTCAGGTCGCGTAGTCGCAACCAGCAGCACCTGCGCGGGATCGTCGGCCAGGGCATAACGAATGGTGTACAGTTTTCCGGTAATCTCTTCATGTTCGACTTCGATGTCGGACAAGGCCGTGAGGCAGCGCGGGCACCAGTTGATCAGTCGCTCGCCACGGTAGAGCAGTCCATCTTGATGTAAGCGAACGAAGACCTCGCGGACGGCTTCCGAAAGTCCCTCGTCCATGGTGAATCGTTCACGCTCCCAATCGCAGGAAGCGCCAAGCCGTTTGAGCTGAGAGATAATCGTGCCGCCGGACTGTTCTTTCCATTGCCACACGCGCTTGAGAAACTGTTCCCGTCCGAGTGCCTCCCGCGTGGTGCCTTCCGCTTGAAGCTGCCGTTCCACGACATTCTGGGTCGCGATGCCCGCGTGGTCCGTGCCGGGCATCCAGAGCGCATTGCGGCCCTGCATGCGGCGCCAACGGACCAGAATGTCCTGCAGGGTATTGTTCAGCGCATGGCCGACGTGGAGCGATCCCGTGACGTTCGGGGGAGGGATCACCATGGAATAGGGCTGCCCGGGATGGGTCGAGTCGGCATGAAACAGACCGGCGTCGATCCAGCGTTGGTACCAACGGTCCTCGACGTCGTGAGGGCTGTAAGTCTTGTCGAGTTGCGGTGTGGACATGGTGTTAACAGGATGCTGAAAAAGCCCGCCAGCGTCGTTTCCGACATCCGTGAAGCGTGAATCGTGAAGCGTATCTCGTCAGGGGCCGCAACCGGGCTGTCCCGAGAGACGAACGACGTTTCACGAACGACGGACTATGAGGGCGGCCATTTTGAGCATCCTGTGGGAATGTTCTGCGTGGTTCCAACTGTTTCAATACGCCCGGGGCGCAACGCGGGCGCATCTTAACATGCGCCGTGTGGGCTCACAAGGTAACGGCAGCTTGTTCGTCGGGCTTCAAAAGGTTGTAGCGGACTGAAACCCTGTGATATACATCCGGCGGTTCAGTTGGTCGATTGATATCGCCGGCCTGACAGCCCATCACCGTTGAAGGAGAGACTATGCCGAGGGGACGAGAGAAGGATCGCAAGACTCGCAAGAAACATCGGAAGAACGTGGCGCGTGTAAAGGGGCTGGTCAAGGCCCGCCGTGCGGCGGCCAAGAAGGTCAAGCGAGGGTAGGCGAACGGGACGTTAGTCGGGCGAGCTCAGTCGTTTGATCTCCGCCCGGATCTGAGTTTCTGCCACGTCTGGAACGATCCGCTGCACCGCCTGCTGGATCGGATCTTTTGCCATTTCGTGCACAATCTCATCGGCCGCCTGCCGCGCGCAGTTTGCGGCCACCTGCTCGACTTCTTTTTTCATCAGCTGGTCGATCATTCCAAGGTGTGTTTTCAAGGCCTCCGGCAGGTGTTGCTTCACGCCGGCGTCCGTGAGGTCACCCAATCGTTTCTCTGCGGACTGCTCCACCAGGGCAGGGGCCAGCTCGGTCACGGTCTGGCGAACGGTCGCCTCGACGCCGGCAAGCTGGGTCTGAGCCTGTCGCTTCAATTCTTGTTGAATCAGTTCTCGCATCACAGTCTGTAGGCGTTCGGGTGCGAGCGCGTCTGCCAGTTGTTTCGCCACTTCCGTTTGAACGGCCTGCCCCACGGCAAGAGTCATCTGTCCGGCGACTTCCTTCGCAATGGCGGCCGGGAGCAGTTCGCCGAACTTCTGGTCGGCCCGGACTGTGACTGAGTGCAGCAAGTGATCGAACAGCCCCTTCATCAAGGCATCTCCGCTCGGTCCGTTCGAGGCGGGCGTAGATGCGGCCGGGGCGGTAGTGGGGCTCAGTGATGGCGACATGGGGCTACGCTCCTTCTCCATCTCGTGGTGGGGGGCATCGTCAAGGGACGCATTGTTCGGCGAGTCGTCGTCTTCATCGTCTGTTCCCGTGGAGACGGGGGGCCACGTCCGTGTTTTGGCTGGTTTCCCGCCGCGTGGATTTCCTGCCGCGCCATTCAAGATGCCCTTGATCGTGTCGAGCAGTTGTTCCCGTTGCAGCGGTTTCTTCAGAAAGGCCCGCACCCCGAGCGAACGCAATTTATTTTCGTCCAGGCGATCAGAGCCTTGTGCCATGGAGACAATCAGCGTTTCGGCCAGACTGTCCTGCCGGCCGATCTCTTTGCAGAGTCCCGAGAAGGTGATCTTGTCGAGATGATAGTCCGCGATGACGAGTGCCGGACTCAGTTTGCGGGCAGCGTCGAGGGCCGAGGGGCCATCGGAAAATCCCATGACCTTGTGGCCTTCCGGCGCAGAAATCTGTTCCACCATGCGGTGCACGGCAGGGCTGCTGTCGATCACAAAGATGGTCGATCCCATCCCGCTCACTTCTCCATATCCACTCAGCCGAAGCTAACAAAGGCCCCTTGAACTGTCAAAGAAAAGGCCGAAAGCAGCGGCCTGATGAAGCTTCTGCCCATGCGCCTCGAGGGACGAACTGAATGCTGGCGGAGCTGGTGACCATCCTGTAAAATCCGTCCGTCTTACCGGCTGGCCTATCGGCCTTCGTGGATGGCAAGCATGAGGAGTTGCACGACACAATGACCCGGAGCCGAATTCAAGTCGTCTTTTTCGATGCCGCCGATACCCTGTTCCATATTGACGGGTCAGTAGCCGAGATTTATCTCCAGCATGCAGAGAAACACGGCTTCAGGAAGACCCCGGAGTCGTTAACCGCGATCAAATCCGCCTTTGCCCGTTCGTTCCGTGATGCGCCGCCGCCGGTGTTTGCCGCGACGGAACCGGCTGCGATCAAGCAGTCTGAACGGTTGTGGTGGTTCGACATCGTGCACAACGTGTTTTACCGCGTCGGTATGTTCGAGGCTTTCGACGAGTTTTTCGAAGAGGTATTTGCGCGGTTCGAGCAGCCGGAGTCTTGGCGACTCTTTCCCGAGACGGTCGATGTGCTCAAGACTCTGAAGGGGCAGGGATTCGAGCTGGGCATCATTTCCAACTTCGACTCGCGGTTGTTTTCCGTGCTGCGTGGTTTGGGGATTGTTGATCTGTTCGATACGGTCACGATTTCCAGTTTGGCCCATGCCGCCAAACCATCCGCGCGCATCTTTCACCAGGCGCTGGAGAAGCATGCAGTCGATCCGGCGGAGGCGCTGCATGTCGGCGATAGCGAGCGTGATGATGTGAAGGGGGCGCAGGGCGTCGGACTGACCGGGGTGTTGCTCGCGAGAGGGGAGGGGGCGTGTCCCTCGGGCGGGACGACGATCAGCACCCTCAACGAATTGCTGCCGCTGCTGTCACGCCTGCAATAACAACGGAACGATGTCCTTCGCGCGCCCTTGAAGCGCAGCATCGACGATGCCTGACTGCGCGGTGGCATCGAGATTGATTTCCACGACAAACGCGCCGGCCTGTTTTGCAATCGAACCAAAACTAGCCGCCGGATACACCAGGCCGGAGGTGCCGATAATCAGGCAGAGGTCGCTGGATTGAAGGGCGGTTGCGCTGGTTTCGAGGTCGTCCTCCGCCAGCGATTCCCCAAACCAGACGATGTGCGGGCGGAGCAGTCCGTTGCAACCGCTGCACAGGGGTAGGATCGCAATCGGCACGTCACGATTTTCAGTCACGTGCCGGCACTGCGTGCAGCGCACCATCCAGATGTTGCCGTGAATTTCTGAGAGTTTCCGGGAGCCCGCGTCGCGGTGCAGTCCGTCTACATTCTGCGTGATGAGCCAGAAACGCTCGAATCGCTGCTCCATCTGCGCCACGGCTTCGTGGGCCGGGTTGGGTCGTTTGGTGGCGATGAGTTCACGCCGCCAGTTGTACCATTCCCATACCAGGCGGGGATCCCGCGTGAAGGCTTCGGGCGTGGCCAGATCCTCCGCGCGAAAGTTCCGCCAGAGTCCGCCGGTTCCACGAAAGGTCGGCACGCCGCTGTCGGCGGAAATCCCGGCGCCGGTGAGCACGGTCACCGATCGTGCCGAGGCCAGCTTGTGTTGAATCAGACCGAGCGTTGATCCGGTTCCCATAAGCGTCACTGCGAGGGGGCCATCACTGTTTCAGGTGTGCGGCTGCATGCTATAGTACCGTCCTTTTGAACGCAACGAGTGAGGAGTCGCATGAAGCAGGTCATGGTGGTCGGGGCCGGTTCCGTCGGCGGTTTCTTCGGAGCCCATCTCGCAAAAAATAATCCCAACGTTTCGTTTCTTCTGCGACCACGCACCCTGGAGGCCGTGAAGCGTCACGGCCTGATGATCAAAAGCGGCAAGGGTGATTTCACCGTGCATCCGCCGGCCGCCTCCGATCCGCGAGACCTGGCGAGACCGGATCTCATCATTTTGGCCGTAAAGACCTACGACCTCGACGAAGTGATGGCACAGTTGGAGCCGGTGATCACCGAGCGTACGGTTCTTCTCACGCTTCAAAACGGCATCGATACCGAAGACCGCATTATCGCGCGGGTGCATCGCGACTCTGTGGTCGGCGGCGTGGCGTTCATCTACTCGAAGATCGTGGCGCCCGGCGTCATTGAGCATTACAAGCGGGGTGGCGTGGCCATCGGCGAACTCATGGGCCACAAGAGCGAACGGGTGTTGCAGATTGCGGAGATCTTCAAGCAGGCGGGCATTTCCTGCCAGCTCAGCGACGATATCCGGAAGAGCAAATGGGAAAAGATGTGCTGGAACTGTGTCTTTAACCCCCTCACGGTCTTGATCGACGACAAGGTAGCGAAGGCGTTGGACCATCCGGAGATGGCCGGGGTGATCCGGCAGATCGTGGGCGAAGTGATGGCCGTGTCGGCGGCGGTGAAGGTACCGTTGGCGTCGGACATGGCCGAGAAGGTGGTGAAGTGGACGCAGGAGCTACGGGACATTCATACCTCGATGTACGATGACTGGAAAGCCAAACGTCCGACCGAAATCGACTATCTGAACGGCTACATCGTCCGCATGGGGCGGGAGTTGGGGATACCCACGCCGGTGAACGAGGCGCTGACGGCGATGGTGAAAGCCATCACGGAGCGGGAACCATCGGGTCCTGGAGTCGTCCGGATCGACGGCGCGGTCGTTCAGCCTGTCGCTCTCACCCGCGCAGCGCTGATGCAACTGCCTCAAGACCAACAGGTCGAGAATATCAGTCAGCTGGTGCCATCGATGCGAGGCCGGGCCATTCGCGTCAAAGGCCTATTGGATATTCCAGCCCTCGCAGTCGATGCCGACCATGTCACGTTTCATTCCATCGACGGCAAGTATGCGGCGACGCTCACCCTACAACAGGCGCAAGAGTTCGGACTGCTGCTCTATGAACTTGACGGTCAACCGCTACCGGATGGCAAGGGCGGGCCTTATCGTTTGGTTACGCCGGGCCTGGGTGATCTCTGCGCCAATGTGAAGGCGGTGGGACGCATCGAGGTACGGGCGGGATCGGGGAAGGATACGCGACCGTCAGTCCGGCCTCCTGAGTGCACACCTGAGGGGCAAAGCTAATCCGGACTATTCATGAATACCTGCTCCGACGTCCGATTCTCTCGCCCGGCGAAGCTGTTCTCGTCTGCTCCGTCAGGTCGTCCTGCAGGTACACCTGCGTCGGTCTCGCGTGCGAGCAGCCTCGGCGGGCTTCCGTCTCGAACGCCTCGCAACGGCATTCATGAATAATCCGGGTTGAGTGGCTCACGTTGTCGAAGAGCGAAGGACGCGGATCGCTTTCCACCGCTCCGACCGATAGCGCCAGAGCATGAGCGCCATGCGCAGCGTCCAGTCCGCGATCATGGCCAGCCAGACGTAAAACACTCCCAGCGTCAGCCAGTAGCCCGCCACAAAGGCGATGGGGATACGCACGCCCCACATGCCGATCATCGTCGCGATCATGATGAACCGCGTGTCGCCCGCGCCGCGTAACGACCCGGCCAACACCATGGTCAGGGCCAATGGTACTTGCAGCAATGCCACGATCTTGAGAAACACGGTACCCAGATCGATGACTGCTTCATCGCTGGTGAATGCACGGAGGAGGGCATAGGGAAAAAAGAAAAACACAATGCCCATGGCGGACATGATGAAGGTAGCCAACCGGTTCGCTTCCCAGTTTTCGAGTTTGGCCCGTGTGTATTTGCCGGCACCGATACTTTGCCCGACCATGGTGGCGGCGGCGATGGCAAAGCCGTAGCCAGGCAGGAACGAGAGAGATTCGATCGAGAGTCCCACCTGGTGGGCAGCATAGGAGACTGTGCCGTAGATCAACACGATTTTGGTGTAGAGTAGAATACCGGCCTGTTGCACGATCCGTTCGCCGGAGACCGGCGCACCCACTTGCCAGATGGTGCGGAGCATGTCCCATCTCAGCCGCTTCGACGGTTTGAGAATCGTCCGGCAGCGCGAAAACAGATAGATTGAGCCGGTCGCTTCCGCAATCCCGACAGCGACGGCAGCCCCTTTTACACCGAACGCCGGTAATCCCCATTGGCCATAGATCAGCGGATAGGCAATGGCGATGTGGAGCGCATTGACCATGATCATGGCGTACATCGGTGTCTTGGTGTCCCCGGTCCCCTGGAGAATCGACGAGAGCACTGCCAGGAGCACAGTGAATGGAATGACGAGAAAGATCAGGTTTGAGTAGGGGAGTGCGAGGGCAATAACCTCCGGCTGTGCGCCGAGCAGCTGCATGATGAGACCGTTCGCCGACAGGCCGAGCAGGGCCAGGGCGAAGGCCACGCATATCGACAGGCCGAGAAAATGGCGGGAGGCCTGACCTGCTTCTTCATACCGGCGGGCGCCCCACTGTTGCGCGATGATGACGTTGGTTCCGACCGAGAGACCCGACACGAGGGTCGTTGCGATAAACGCAAGCAGTTGGCCCAAACCCACAGCGGCAATGGGAATCGCGCCCAACCCTCCGACGAGGAAGACCGCGACGATACCCTCGGTTCGCTGCAGCAGGCTGCTTACGGTCACCGGGAGCGCGAGGGTCATGACCGATCGTCTGATTTGTGCGACGCCGTTTCCCATGGGGCGTCATCCTACCAGAACTCGGTTGCGGACGAGGATGTCCTTCTCCCGGGACTGGACAAGAGGCGTACGGCTTCGGTAGCCTGGACTTATCCATGTTGATCACGCCCGAGCCTGCCGCTCGTTCCTCCTATCGGCTGTCAAAATCGCGATATCTGTCGGGCCTGCAGTGCCATAAGCGTCTGTACCTGGAAATTCATGCTCCGGCGTTGGCCACGAAGCCGGATGCGGCCACACAAGCCATTCTCGACATGGGCACAGATCTCGGTGAACTCGCCCGTCGGCGATTTCCCGGCGGTCGACTCGTCACGGCCGGGTACCGCCAATCTCAGGAGGCCCTGGCGCAGACGGCCGAGCTTCTCCAGGATTCGACGGTATCGGCCATCTTCGAAGGCGCATTTCAGTTCGACCAGGTCTTGATCCGTGTCGATGTGCTGGAGCGTGTCGGAGTGAACGCATCGGGACAACCCACCTGGCGGCTGGTGGAAGTGAAATCCTCCACCAAGTTAAAGGCGACCCATGTGGAGGATTTGACGATCCAGAGCTACGTGCTCGAAGGGGCTGGTCTGGTGCTCGAGGACATCTGCCTCATGCATGTGAACACACAGTATGTGTTCGATGGTGTGGAGCTCGACCTTGGCCAATTATTCAGCATCCGTTCCCTCAATGAAATGATACGCCTGCGCTTGCCGGAGGTGCTCTCACGTCTGACCTCGATGCACGCCGCGTTGAGCGAGATGTCGGCGCCGCCCATTACCCCGGATGAACATTGTCACAGTCCCTACGAATGTCCCTTCTGGGCCCATTGCACGCAGGAGAAGCCGCCTCGCTGGATTTATCATCTGCCGGGTAGCAGCAAGACCGTCGTTCAGCTGCGCGAGTTGGGCGTGGAGACCATCGACGACATTCCTGATCACGTGACGTTGACGCCGGTGCAGCGACGGGTGAGGGACAATCGGGAATGGATCGGGGAAGGCTTGCGGTCGGCGCTGGAGAAGATCGTGTATCCCGTGCATCATCTGGATTTTGAGACGTTCATGCCGGCGGTGCCGAAATTCGTGGGGACCAGGCCCTATCAGGTGATTCCCACTCAATGGTCCAACCACATCGAATATCCCGATGGACGGCTCGATCATGCCGAGTACCTCTGCCGCGACGGGCGTGATCCGCGTGAAGAATTGGCCGTCACGTTGCTGGATTCGTTGGGTGCCGCGGGCAGTATCTGTGTGTATTCGAGTTATGAACGTTCGGTGCTGGAGCGTCTGGCTGAAGATTTCCCGTCACTGCGAAAAGAGCTGAAGCGGGTGATGGCGAGGCTGTGGGACCTACACATTGTCATCAAGGATCACTACTACCATCCGGCCTTCGAGGGCAGCTATTCGATCAAGGCCGTGCTGCCGGCGGTGGTGCCATCGCTGAGTTATGCCGATCTGGCGATCGGAGACGGGGGCGTGGCGGCCTGTGAATATGCCCGCATGATCTTTTCGGTCAGTGACTGGATCGAAAAATCTCAGATCGAAGAGGCGCTCCTGCGGTACTGCGAACGCGACACCCTGGCGATGGTCGAATTGCGGAGGGAGTTGAAGAAACGAGCTGGTTAGCGCCTGCCTCTTGTACGAAGCCATTTCACCATCTGCATGCACGTCGTTCCGATCGATTCATCCGCCATCAACGCGATTCCCCCCAAGGCCAACAGCGTCATCACCAGCGCAGCTTCAGATTGTTCGAACATGCGGCCCTCCTGTGTGAAACAGAGAGTAGCCTGAACTATCGGCGCCGGACAGACCACTGGAGGAGGGGGAGCGCCCAGGGCTTCGGTAGGTGCTCAGCCTGTAAGGTGGTGACGACGAAGAGATCTGATTAGAAATTCAGGAAAAACTTAGCGGCGGCGAATCCTACCGGCAGAGTGTTGAGGTGTTGCCCAGGTATGGCGGAGAGGGTGGGATTCGAACCCACGGTCCCTTTCAGGACAACGGTTTTCGAGACCGTCCGATTCGGCCGCTCTCGCACCTCTCCGCACCATGGCCGACGAAGACGTGCAGCTTACCCTGGACGATCTCAAGATTCAAACAAAATCATGTGCTTGGAGGAGACTTTCTTCCGCCACTAGGGGTATCTCACGATTGAGCAAAAGGTGATTCTGTTTTGTAATGCATACATTCCGCCGTAGACTCACCTGGTACCGTGAGGCCAGCCGGAGATAGTGGTGTGACCAGATTTTTTGTGGTTACATCACAATAGGTCTACGACCCGTGGCCTCTTGGTGCGTCTCGGTCCCACTGGGGTTGAGCATTCTGTGGTCAGACATCCATCCGTCACTATTCCACCCGGCGAAACCCTGCTCGATGTCTTACGTTGGCGGGCCGAGCATCAACCCGACCAGACGGCGTACGTCTTTCTGCGCGATGGGATCAGCCCCAATACCGTCCTGACGTACAGACAGCTCGATGCCAAAGCTCGCTCGATTGCCGGTTATCTGCAATCCAGGTTCGCAGCGGGAGACCGCCTGCTCCTGGTGTATCCGCCCGGTCTTGAATTCGTCCAGGCCTTTTGGGGGGCGTTGTATGCCGGGTTAATCGCCGTGCCGGTCCCCCCGCCGGATGCTTTTCGCGCAAGGGTCGGTGTCGCGCGCGTCCGGCGTATTGCCGAGGATGCCGGCGCGGCCGGAATCTTGAGTACAAACCAGATTCTGGAGCTGACGCGGGCGCAGGGGCCTGCGATTCCACTGGAACAGTGGCTGGTCTTTGATGCCGTCACCCCGGACTCGACGGCTCAGTGGACGCCGAGTCATTCGCTCCCATCCACTCTGGCCTATTTGCAATATACGTCCGGTTCGACCTCCGCTCCCAAAGGCGTGATGGTCAGCCACGGGAATATGACCGCACAAAGCCGGTGCATTACCGACGCCGGTTGTTACGATGCCCATTCCGTCGCCCTGTCCTGGATGCCGCATTTCCACGACTATGGATTGGTAAAGGGCATCATCCAGCCCGCCTGGATCGGCCGCCCGGCCTACCTCATGTCGCCGCTCACGTTTCTGAAGCGGCCCCTGCGCTGGCTTGAAGCGATTCAACGGTATCAGGTTACGCATAGTGGCGGGCCCAACTTTGCCTACCGTCGCTGTGTGGAGACCATCGCTCCCGAAGATTGCGCAAAGCTGGATCTCTCCGGTTGGCAGGTCGCGAGTTGCGGCGCAGAACCGATCGCTCACGATACCATCGATCGATTTGCTGAGGCGTTTGCTCCGTCCGGGTTCCGGCGTGAGGCATTTTTCCCTGCATACGGGATGGCGGAGTACACCTTGTTGATCTCGTTGAAGCGGGAAGGTGTGGCACCCACGGTACAGGCATTGGATCCGATGGCATTGGAGCGAGGGTTGATTTTCGAAGCCAGGACGGGGGGAGGGTCAGTCCGGCACGTCGTTGGATGCGGCGCTCCGGTGGGAGATACCCGGGTGGTCATCGCCCATCCGGATACCCTGTCCCGCTGTGCCGCGCAACAGGTCGGCGAAATCTGGTTGGCCGGCGCCAGTACGACACAGGGATACTGGAACAATCCGGAGGAAACTGCACGCGCCTTCGGCGCAACGCTTCGGGATACGGGCGAAGGGCCGTTCCTGCGGACCGGTGACCTCGGGTTCGTCAAAGACGGTGAAGTCTTTGTCACCGGGCGGTTGAAGGACCTGCTCATCGTGCGAGGTAGAAATCACTACCCGCAGGATATCGAGCGAACCGTCGAGCAAAGCCACAGGCTGTTTCGGGGTGGGGGTGCAGCCGCCTTTCCTATCCAGGATGCGGGGGAGGAAGCGGTGGTAGTTGTGCAGGAGGTCGAGCGCCAGGCGACGACCTTGCCCCTCGATGAGCTGGCAGCCGCGATTCGTTCTGCCGTAGCCGAACAGCATGACCTCCATGTCTTTACCATCATCTTCATCAAGGCCGGAAGCCTGCCGAAGACGTCGAGTGGAAAAGTCCAACGACGTGCCTGCCGCGATCAATTTCTGGCCGGCCGACTTTCCATTATCGGAAAGAGTGTCTTGCCGGCGACTCCGTCCCAGGCCCGGTCAGTGGTCGTCAAGATAGAAGACCTGCGGGTGCTCTCGCCTGATGTGCGGCGGCGGCAGATTGAGCAGGCGGTGGAGGGAATGATTGCCGATCGCCTTGGGTGCAGCCGAGAGGCCATAGCCCGTGACCGGCCGATTCATCTTCTGGGACTCGATTCGTTGATGGCCGCCGAGGTCTCGCATCGCGTGGAGGAATCGTTCCATGTTCCGCTTTCCTTGCAACAGCTGTTGGGAGGCGCGACACCCGGCGATCTGGCTGAGACCATCGAAGCGGGAATATTCCGGGAAGGCAGTGAACTCGCTGCTGCCGGCCGCCCGAATCTCACAGCGGAGAATGTCGCTCCACTGTCCGAGAATCAGGCGGCCCTGTGGTTCCTCAGCCAATTGGCTCCGGATAGCGCCGCTGCCAACGTCTCCGTCATTCTGCCTCTGCCGTTCGACGTGAATCAGGTCGCACTGAAACAGGCGCTCGATCGACTCGGTGAGCGCCATGCGACGCTTCGGACGACCTATGACATACAGGACGAGGTGCCGGTTCAACGCATTCATACCCGGCTGCCTTTGAGCTGGACGATCATCGATGCTTCCACATGGGATTGGGCGCGTTTGCGTCGGGAAGCCATGGAAGCGGCGGCGATTCCGTTCAACCTGGCGCACGGCCCCCTGTGGAGGGCGTCGCTATTCAAGGGAAAACGGCAGGCGTGGTTGTTGCTGGTCGCGCATCATATCGCCGTGGACGGTTGGTCGATGATCCACTTGGTCGAGGAGCTCAAGCGGCACTGCGCTTCCGATGGATCCACGCTTCAGGAGGGATCGAACGGACACGGCAGCCAGCCGGCTCCCTATGGTGAGTTCATCAATTGGCATCGTGCGCTGCTGGCGAGTGAAGAGGGACGGCGACTGGCTCAGTATTGGAAGTCGAGGCTGGCAGGTGAATTACCGAACTATGACATGCTCTACGATCGGCCGCCGACGACGGTTGAACCAAGCCGGTACGCGTGGGATGCGGTTCAGATCGGTCCGGCTTTGACGGAGCGGCTCAAGGCCTTCGCGCAGGCGGAAGGCACGACGCTATATACCGTCTGTCTGACTGCGCTTCACGCCTTGCTGTACCGCTACACGAATGTGGAAGACACAGCCGTGGTTACTCCGGTATTCGGTCGAAGCCGGTCCCGATTCGCCCAGACCGTCGGTGATTTTGTGAATATGCTCGTGCTGCGGGAAACCGTGCAGCCCGATTCGACTAGCCGCGACCTTCTGGCGCAGACCAAACGTACTCTGCTGGAAGCTCTCGATCATCAGGACTATCCCTATTCGCGGCTCGTGTCGGACTTGCGACCGGCCCGCGATCGTCAACGCACGCCCTTGGGACAAATCCTGTTTGTGCTGCAACAGTTCAAGTTGCTGGCGGAACTCGATCAGCGGATGAGTGCGTGGCCATCATCTGCTGCTGAATCGTGCCTGCCTCCGTGGGAGGCCTATGTCATTCCCCAGCAGAGTGGGCAATTTGATCTTTGCCTTGAGCTGGCCGAATCGGAGCAGGGGTTAACCGGCTACTTCGAATACAAAGACGAACTCTTTACGCCCGACCGGATGGCACGGATGCAGCAGCATTTCGTTCGGGTGCTGGAGGGGCTTGTCGCCGATCCTTCCGCGCCGATCGGGTCGCTCCCTCTCATGTCCGAGGCGGAATGCCGTGAGACGGTCCTGACCTGGGGACGTTCTTCGGAAGCGACGGAGCCGGCACAGTGCCTCCATCGCCAAGTCGAAGCACAGGTGTCGCGTACCCCCGACGCGATTGCGGTTCGACAGGGCGATCAGGAATTGACCTATCGGGAGTTAAATGCGCGCGCGAATCGTGTGGCCCATTACCTACGTCGGCGGGGTGTCGCGCCCGGTGTGGTCGTCGGCCTCTGCCTGGAACGATCGCTCAACTTGATCGTCGGCATGCTCGGCATTCTCAAGTCTGGCGGGGCCTACCTGCCTCTGGATGCCGATTATCCGACAGACCGTTTGGAATATATGCTGAGGGATAGCCAGGTCCGGGTGTTGGTGACGCAACAGGATCAACTCGCCCGGCTGCCTGCGACGAACTCCCACACGATTTGTCTCGATTCCGAATGGGACCAAATCGTCCGCTTTCCGGACGATGCCATTGAAGGCGCGGACGTTCCGGAGAATCTCGCCTATGTGATCTACACGTCCGGTTCGACCGGACAGCCCAAGGGGGTGATGATCGAACATCGATCGATCGCCAACTATGTGCGGGCGATCACGGAGATCGCGGGTGTTCACTCGCGCGACCGCGTGCTGCAATTCGCGTCGATGAGTTTCGACACCGCCGCCGAAGAAATGTTTCCCTGCCTCACGACGGGTGCGACATTGGTGCTGCGCACTCAGATGATGATCGATTCGGTGTCGGGCTTCCTGGATCGATGCCGTGAGTGGCAACTGACGGTGTTGGACTTACCGACGGCCTATTGGCATGAGGTCGTCACCCGCATGGAATTGGAACAGCTTACCTTCCCGGAGTCGGTGAAGACGGTGATCATCGGTGGAGAACGTGTCCTGCCCCAGATCGTGCAGCGGTGGGCGAAACTGGTCGGTCGGACGGTTCGATTGTTGAACACCTATGGGCCGACGGAAACGACGGTCGCCGTCACCTGGTCGGATCTCACGGGCCTTGGCGTGCAGGAGGAGTTGCACGAGGACGTGCCGATCGGGCGCGTGATTTCACAGTCCTCCGTCTATGTGTTGGATCGGCATCGACGTCCGGTTCCGGTGGGCGTGCCCGGAGAACTCTATGTCGGCGGTGTCGGGGTGGCGCGAGGCTATCGTGGCCGACCGGAACTCACTGACACGAAGTTTATTCCCGATCCGTTTTCAAGTCTTCCGGGAGCCCGTCTGTATCGGACCGGCGACCTGGTGCGCTGGCGACCGGACGGGCAACTCGACTATCGCGGCCGTGTAGATCGCCAGGTCAAGATTCGCGGCTATCGGATCGAACTGGAAGAGATCGAAGCGCTGCTGAATCGGCATCCGGACCTGGAGCGTGCGGTGGTCGAGGTGCGGGAAGATCAGCCGGGTGATAAGCGGATCGTCGCCTTCATGGTCCCTCGTCCGCAGAACCGGCTGGGACTGGTGCAGCTACGCGAACAGCTACGGAGCCAGTTGCCCGCACACATGATTCCTTCGGCCTTTGTCGAGATGGAGACGCTTCCTCTGACGGTCAATGGAAAAGTGGATCGCGCTGCCCTCCGTGTCGCTACGGACAGTCGCGCGAGCAAGGTCGATCTCTCCTCTGAGTTTCTCGCGCCGCGAACGCCCACAGAGCAAGTGCTGGCCGACATCTGGGGGGAAATCCTCCATGTAAAGGATGTCGGCGTGCATGACAACTTCTTCGAACTGGGGGGCCATTCGCTGCTGGCGACACAACTGGTGTCCAGAGTCCAAGCCCTCTTCCGGGTCGTTCTGCCTCTGCGACAAGTGTTCGAGCGGCCGACCATTGCGACACTGGCCGAGGTGATCAAACGCTCCCAGGAGACCAGAAAGCAGCAGTCGGACCGGGACGGACAACCGATGACCAAAGCGGCGCGTGGAACGCCGTTGCCGCTGTCGTTTGCGCAGGAACGGATGTGGTTTCTCTATCAGTTGTCGCCGACCGGCGCCGCCTATAACATTCCGGCCAGCGTGCGTCTGCACGGTCCGCTCAATCGGGCAGCGTTGCGCTGGAGTGTGGCTGAGCTGGTGCGCCGCCACGATGCGCTCCGGACGACGTTTGCCACGGTGGATGGTCAGGCGCGTCAGATTGTTCATACCTCGTTGGATCCGCTCTGGGTGGAAGAAGATCTGCGCGGGTTGCCTCGTGAGATGCGCGAGGTTCGGGCGTTGGAACTGGCAACCGCCGAGGCGCGCCGTCCATTCGACCTCGGGCAGGGTCCGTTGCTGCGTATTCTGCTGGTTCAATTGGGCGAAGAGGATTATGTGTTGGTGGTCAGCACCCACCACATCATTTCCGACCAATGGTCGTACGGTGTGATCGCCCGTGAACTGGTGAAGTGCTACAACGCGTTCTGCGCGGGAAAACCCGTTGCGATTCAACCGGAACTTGCGATTCAGTATGCTGATTTCGCCCAGTGGCAACGGACTTGGCTGACCGGTTCGGTGTTGGCTGAGCAACTCGCGCACTGGAAATCCAAACTGACGGATCTGCCGGTGCTCGCCTTGCCGGCCGATCGGCCGCGGTTGCCCATCCATTCGTTCAAGGGTGATCAGGTCTCCCTCGACCTGTCCTGGTCGCTCGTGAATCGCCTCAAGCAGCTCAGCATACGCGAAGGCGTCACGTTGTATATGGTGTTCCTCGCCGGATTCTTCGGCCTCCTGCATCGCCTCACGCAGCAGCGTGATCTGGTGATCGGGACGCCGATCGCGAACCGTAATCGGCTGGAGATTGAGGATTTGATCGGCACGTTCGTGAATACGCTGGTGTTGCGGACGGATGTCACGGGGGAACTGACCTTCTGCGAATTACTGCGGCAGGTGAGAGATCTGTCCCTCGAGGCCTATGCGCACCAGGACATTCCGTTTGAAAAGCTCGTTGAAGAGCTGCGCCCGGATCGCAGTCAGGGCGGGTTGCCTCTGGTGCAGGTCCTGTTCAACTTTGCCAATACCCCCTTCGCCAGGACGGAATTTCAGCATTTGTCGTGGACCCCTTATGAAGTCAGTCGGGGTGCGGCCCAGCTCGATCTCGGTTTGTCGATCGACCCGTTGGCTTCGCGAAAAGCCTATCTGGAATTCAACACGGACCTGTTCGATCGCACCTCCGCCGAACGTTGGCTGGCGGAGTACCGTCAATTCATGGAAGCCATCGCGGAACATCCGGAAGAGAAGCTCGGACGCATGGAGATCTTGACGGCACAGGAACAACATCGGATCCTTCATGAATGGAACGCGACCGACAGGCCGGTGGAGCGGGAGGCCTGTTTCCCGCAACTATTCGAAACGCAGGTCAGCCGGACTCCCGATGCAATTGCGGTTGTATTTGAAGGGGCTGAATGGTCCTATGCGGAACTGAATCGGCGCGCGAATCGGCTGGCGCATCGCTTGCGGGAACAGGGCGTGGGCCCGGATGTGGTGGTGCCGGTGTTCCTGGAACGGTCTCCCGAATTGTTGATCAGTCTCCTGGCGGTTATGAAAGCCGGTGGTGCCTATCTGCCGCTGGTTCCGGGATTGCCGATCCGCAGGTTGGCGGCCATGATCGAAGCCAGTCACGCGGCGGTCCTCGTGACAGACTCGACGCTCCTCGGCGGACTTCCCCAGCATCAGCTTCGGGTGGTCTGTCCAGACCGGGAGGCGGAGTCACTGGCGCGGTATTCGGAGAGCAATCCTGTGCCCCTCGCGAAACCCGAGCATCTCGTCTATGTCCTGTTCACCTCGGGGTCGACGGGCCAGCCAAAGGGCGTCGAGATCGAACATCGCGCCCTGGTGAATTTTCTCTGCTCCATGCAACAGGAGCCGGGGATCGGCAGCCGGGACGTCCTGCTCGCCATCACGCCGCTGTCGTTCGATATCGCCGGTTTGGAACTCTATCTTCCGTTGCTGGTCGGGGCCCGCATTATTCTGGCTGGTCGCCTTCAAGCGATGGAGGGAGCCTGGCTGCAACGCGAACTTGATCAGGGCGTAGTGACCATGATGCAGGCGACGCCTGCCACCTGGCGGATGGTGTTGCAGTCGGGATGGCAGGGTGGGCGACAGGTCAAAGTCCTGTGCGGGGGGGAAGCCTTGCCGCGGGAATTGGCCCAAGAACTGCTCAGTAGAGCGGGATCGGTTTGGAACGTGTACGGACCGACGGAGACGACGGTTTGGTCGACGTTGGAGCGGGTGCGTACCGCTGAACGCACCATTTCTCTCGGGCGGCCGATCGCGAATACTCAGGTCTATGTGTTGGATCTGAACCGGGAGCCCGTACCGATCGGAATTCCGGGTGAACTGTATATCGGCGGGATGGGGCTTGCGCGCGGATACCGGGGCGCTCCTCAGCTGACGGCGGAGCGATTCGTCTCCAGTCCGTTCCGGGCGGGCGAGCGGCTCTACCGCACGGGTGATCAGGTCAAATGGCTGCCGGACGGACGATTGGATTACATCGGGCGTATCGATTATCAGGTCAAACTGCGAGGATTCCGGATCGAACTGGGAGAAATCGAGGCGGTCTTGGCGGACGATCCGACCGTGAAGCAGGCGGTGGTTATCGTGCGGGACGATGCGCCGGGAGATAAGCGGCTGGTGGCCTATGTGGTGGCGAGAGAAGGGCAGAGCTGCAATCCGCTGGCGCTTCGGCGCGCGCTGCGGGACATGGTGCCGGATTATATGGTGCCGGCGGCGATTGTGCCGCTCGACGAATTCCCGCTCACGCCGAATGGAAAGGTGGATCGTAGCGCCTTGCCCGCGCCGGTGGCGGAGCCGGTGCATGACAGCGCCCAGCCGATCGAGCCCAGGAATCGAGTTGAATTGCAGTTGGTGGCCATCTGGGAGCAGGTCCTGGGAATCACGCCCATCGGCGTGCGCGACAATTTCTTCGCGTTGGGCGGTTATTCCCTGCTGGCGCTTCGGCTGTTCAGCGCGATCGAGCAGACGTTCGGCATCCGCCTGCCGATGGCGGTACTCTTTCAGGCGCCCACGATCGAGCAATTGGCGGATGTCCTGGCCGGCGAAGGGTGCACCGTGCGCTGGCGGTCGTTAGTCGCGATTCAACCGGAGGGAAAAAATCCTCCCTTTTTTGCGGTTCCGGGGGTCGGCGGCAATGTGCTCGTATTTGCCCGCCTGGCCAAACTGCTCGGGGATGCCCAACCGTTTTACGGACTGCAGTCTCGCGGCCTCGACGGAAAAGAAAAACCGTTCATGCGCGTGGAGGAGATGGCCGCGCATTACATCGAAGAAATACGGTCGATTCAACCGCATGGACCGTACCTCATCGGTGGAACCTGCACGGGCGGGCTGGCGGCCTACGAGATCGCCCAACAGCTCACGGCGCAGGGAGAGGAGGTGATTCTGGCTGTCATGGAATCCTGGCACCCGCGATCCTACCGGACGCATTGGAGTCGACCTCCCTACCTGCTCTGGCCGATTCTGTTTGTGTGGATGAAGGTCACGACGTATCTTCGACTCATGCGGAGACTGCCGATCCAGGAGTGGGCGTCGTTCTGGAGAGGAAAGTTGAAACGGATTTGGAATCTCATGCACCATACTGAGGGGGCCGAGCATCACGATGAGTTCCTCTACAAGGATCAGGTGACCTACGCCACCTTCCATGCGGTGGCGCGTTACGATTTGAAACCGTTCGGCGGACCGGTGTTGAACGTGATTGCTTCCAAGCATCCCCTGACGAATTCCAGCGATGATACGCGGTTGGTCTTCGGCGAATCCGCGATGGGCATGAGCCGTACGATCTATCTGCCGGCCGAAGATTCGGGGCGGTTATTTGTCGCGCCGCATGTGCAGGAGTTGGCGCACCATCTGAAGACGTTTTGGCAGGAAGCCTGGGCCGTGCTCCGGAACAGGCCGGATGATCAGGACAAGGGGCCTTCCTCAAGAGCCGCATAAGGCCAACGGGACTGCAATCGCCTCACCATGATGAAAATGTATCGGTTTCTCCTGTTCTTGCTCCGCGACGCCCGAAGCATGATGGTGCTGATGGTCCTGACCGGTCTGTTGGCCGGTCTGTCGAGCGTGGGCCTGCTCGCCATCATCAACAAACTCATCAACGGCGCCGGGGCGACCTCGGAGCTGTTTGCCGTGGCCTTCATCGGCCTGGCGGTGCTGAAGGTCGTGTCCAACTACCTCTCCCAACTGTTGCTTGTCTCCTTCGCGCAGAAAACCATCCTGAATCTCGGGATGGATCTCTGTTGGAAAGTGGTGCGGGCCCCCTATCGTACGTTGGAACGTCGTGGCGCGCATGAAATTTTGGCGACGCTGACGGATGACACGAATGCCATGGCCTGGGCGGTGAACGGATTGCCGGGCTTGGCGATCAATGTTGCGATTCTCGCCGGCTGCTCACTCTATCTCGCGTGGCTCTCGTGGCAGGCTTTTCTTGGCGTGGTCATCCTGGCGGTGTTCGGACTGATCGGGTACCGACAGCTGTATAACCGGGTGCTCCGGTCGTCGCTGGCGGTGCGCGATGCGAAGGGCGTCCTCTTCGAGCATTTTCGTAGTCTGACGGAAGGCATGAAGGAGCTGATGTTGCATCGCGGGCGTCGAGAAACGTTCGTCGATTCGGATATCCGGCAGGCTGCTGAAGCGCTCCGCCATCACAATCTGGTGACGACGAAGCAATACCTCACCACCGATTCCTGGACGCAGGTGCTGTTCTACGGATTGATCGGGGTCATTCTCCTGCTCTTTCCCAGATTGTTGTCGTTGTCGGGAGAGTCACTGACAGGATATGCGTTCGCGATGCTCTACATGATCGGTCCGATGTGGGGCCTGCTCGGGATGGTGCCAACCTTGAGCCGCGGCCAGGTGGCGTTGGAGAAGATCGAATCGCTGGGACTGGCATTGGAGGAAGGCGGTCGGGAGGGCGGAGCGGAGCGCCTGGTGACTCAGGACACGCAATCCCTGGAGTTCTCGGAGGCGTGTTTTTCGTATGAACCGAAAGGCGAGGATGAGCGGTCGTTCAGCCTCGGGCCGTTCAATGTGACGGTCCGGACCGGCGAGATGGTGTTTATCATCGGGGGAAACGGCAGCGGGAAGTCGACTTTTGTGAAGGTGCTCACCGGGTTGTACCTTCCGCAACAGGGAGAGATCAGGCTGAATGGCGAAGCGATCACGCCCGCGAACCAGGACTGGTACCGACAGCATTTTGCGGCGGTGTTTTCCGATTTCTACCTGTTCAAGAAGCTGTTGGGGCTCGATCCGGCACTGATTGAGAGTCAGGCAGAGGGCTGGTTGAAGACGCTCCGGATTCAACACAAGGTTACGATCCGCGATGGCGAGTATTCGACGATCAACTTGTCGCAGGGCCAACGGAAGCGTCTGGCCCTGGTCACGGCCATGTTGGAAGATCGTCCGTTTTATGTCTTTGACGAATGGGCGGCCGATCAGGATCCTCAGTACAAGGACGTCTTTTACGGTGAGCTCTTGCCGGAGTTGCGGGCGCGAGGAAAAGGTGTCATCGTGGTCACCCATGACGACCGGTATTTCCATGTGGGCGACCGCGTGCTAAAACTGGACGAAGGCAAGATCCTGGAAATTCCGAACTCGACCGCTTCAACCGGCTCGCGTCGAACGCCCCCGATGTTCAAGCCGGTGATCCGCTCCTCGGCGTAAGGCTGGGGATGCGCCTTGTATATCTCAACCCATGTCCGGATTGTCGATTCCCTCCAGAGATTCTCCGCCGTTGCCCGCTCTGAGCCGGCAGGATGTGCATGTCTGGTTCTGCCCGCTTGTCCGGCATGAGAAGCAACGTGCCGCTCTTGCCGCTCTGCTCTCGCGTGATGAACAGGCCCGCGCGGCTCGGTTTGCCTTCGAACGGGATCGCCATCGGTTCATTCTGTCGCACGGCCTGCTGCGCACCATTCTGGCCCGCTATGTCGGGGGAGCACCCGCGCAGATTGAATTTGCCACCGGAGCCCATGGGAAGCCGGCTCTGACCGGTCGCTCCTGTGCCGGGCAGGACATCCAGTTCAGCCTCTCCCATTCAGGGGAATATGCTGTGGTGGCCGTGGCGGCCGGTCGGGCCGTCGGCGTGGATGTGGAGGTGCGCAGGCAGGATGTGGATGTCCTCAATCTCGCCCAGCGGTTTTTTGCGGCAGGGGAAGCACATCAGATTATTGAGACCCAAGGGGACGCGCAGCAGCAACTGTTCTATCGCTATTGGACGGCGAAGGAGGCCTATCTCAAAGGGCGTGGGGTGGGGTTGTTTCTCGCGCTGGATCAATTCGAAATCCTATTCGATGACGGGTCGCCGATCGCTCGGGTTTGTACGAGAGACTCCGGAGCCCTCGATACGAACTGGCAGGTGCGGTCCCTCTCGTTGGCCGATGACATATCGGGAGCACTCGCCGTTGAGGGGCCGGCCTGGCAGGTTCGACTGTGTGATTCGAGTACTGATCTGTTTCGTTAGGTGATCTCCCGCCGGGCTGCGTCTTTTCTCAGCTGCCGAAAGAAGTCCTGTAACAACGCCTGACTTTCTTCAGCACAGACCCCTCCGACGACCTCCACGCGGTGGTTGAGTCTTGGCTCAGGGGGAATATTCATGATGGATCCGCAAGCGCCGGCTTTGGGATCGGTCGTGCCGAACACCAGCCGTGGAATGCGAGCGAGCACGATGGCGCCGATGCACATCGTGCAGGGTTCCAGCGTGACATAGAGGGTCGTGTCGATGAGTCGCCAGCTTCCCATATGCCGTGCTGCGTCTTGGATCACGATCACTTCCGCATGAGCCGTCGGGTCCTGCCTGGTTTCCCTGAGATTATGGGCTTGAGCGATCACGATGCCCTCATGTACCAATAACGCGGCGATCGGCACTTCACCGATCAGCGGCGCCGCACGCGCGAGTGATAGTGCTTGTTGCATGAAGCGGGTATCGAGATCGTCGAGGGGGAGCATCGTGTCGTCGGCTGAATCCTGTCAGGGGCTGAACGCTACGGCAGTCGATAAGGCGCCTGCATGCTAGCACGTTCTCTGTGTGGAATGGCACCGGGAGAGGAGGCGCAAGCGGAAGGTCGAGTCACCGGCCGGTCAGATCTGCCCAATCAAATAAATTGCGCCCGTGGGTTCCGGGCGTCCGCCGTCCGGTTCCACGGTCACGGCGAATTTTTTCATCCGCGAAAACTCGGTCATATTCCTGATGAGCATACGGGCTTTCAAGCCCGCATCGAGTCCGAAGATGCCTGCGCTCACCGGTTTGTCGTCGATAGCCCAGAGCTGGTACACCTTGCCGCTCGGTAGGGCCGGCAGATTGTACGCGTAGAGCCAGGCTTTCTTGGTTGCCGGATCGAATAGCAGGAAGGCGCCTGCCGATTTAGCCATATCGGACCCTGCCAGCGACACGACTTTTGAAGAGGGGTTTTTGAACAGTCCGGCAAATTCCTCGTTCTGCCTGGCCAGGCGTTGCAGGGAGGATTCGTTCTGGGTCAGTTGGGTGTGCGCGTCGTCCAGCTCCGCTTCCCGCTGCAGCAATTGATCCCGGAGTTCCGCGACCTCTGTGGTCCGTTGGTCGATCTCCGACTTGAGCGTGCCGATGGTCTGTTCACGCTGTTGCAGCTCCGACTGCAGGCCGGCCACGCGGGCGGTCTCCTGCTGCACGGCGGCTTGCAGTTGCTGAATCTCGTTCGAATGCTGAGACGTTTGCGTATAGGACAACCATGCGAGATACCCGCCTCCCACAATTATGGCGGTCGCGGCAAATCCCATTGCCAGACGGAACGGCAGCGAGCGGGCCGGCGCGATGGGCGGGAACAGGTGGTTCATCCATTCGCCCGGTTCCAGGCTTGACTTCGGGCCGGCCTGCTCCGCCTCCACCGCACCCGCGATTGGCATCGGCGCCATCATGATTTTGGCTTTGAGCGTATTCGGGGGTGTCGCCGGAGTGAGCCCGAACGGCAGCAGTGACGCCACGGTTTGATAGTCTTTGAGAGCCGCATGGCAGGCCGCGCATCCCGATAACAGGTGCGCTTCGATGGCCTGCCGCTCGGAGCGTTCAAGGGAGCCGATCGCGTAGAGGGGGACCGCGTCCTCCAGTTCCTCGTGTGTCATACCCCCTCACCCTGCGGCATTGTCTGCTGCAACGACGCGCGAAGCTTGGCCATCGCCAGTTTGATGCGCGTCTTCACCGTCCCCAGCGGCTGGTTCAGCTTGGCGGCGATCTCCGTATGGGTCAGGCCCTGGTAAAACGCCATCTCGATGGCCTGTTGCTGCGGCAGCGGCAGCTCGAGGATGGCTTTCGCCATCATCTGGCGCAGCTCGGTATCCTCCCGGGCTTCGTACGGATTCGGGCTGACGTCGGGTGTGCGTGAAACCAGGGGGTGTTCGAACGAATCGGCGACGACATGTTGCCCGCGTGATGCTCGTGCACGGAGCCGGTCGATGGCTCGACTACGTGTGAGTGTCACCAGCCAGGCGATCGGACTGCCACGGCCGACATCGTATTTGGCGATCCTGCGCCAGACCTCCAGGTAGACCTCCTGAAGTAACTCCGCCGCCTCATCACGGTCGTTCAAAATGCGGTACCCCAGGGTAAAGAGCAGGGTGCTCGATTGATCGTAGAGTTGGCCGAATGCCTGTTGATCGCCCTTGGCTACACGGGCCAGGAGTTTGGGGTCGATCGTCGATGCAGCTTGTCGGGAGGCAGCTTCCATGCAGTCGGCCTGGGCGCGGGGCAATTGTCCGGATCAGAATAGGGCACACTATAACACTCTACGTGAAAAACGACTAATTGGATGTGAGAATCCGTCGGCAGCGGTGGCTCAGCCGTTCGCGGCAACGTGACGGTCGTCAGCGGCGATCGACGTCAGTATGACGAACGATCAGCCGGCACGGCCTCATACGTAGTCTTTCAGAATATGCGCGGCGTCCTGTGCGCCGGACAGGGGAGGCGGTGTCGATGCAAGGGGGCGGGCGAAGGCTTGTTCTATAGCGCTGTTCCATCGTCCCCGGAGAAAATCGGTCAGTGAGAGCTCTGCACCACGACCATATCGATGGAGGTGATCGATCAGGGGCGGTTCGTCGGGGAAATTGTATCGTCGCACATAAACGACGGGGATTTCGAGTGCCACGGCTTCGACGATCGTGCCGTACCCTGGTTTCGTAAGGATCATATCTACGGACGCCATCACCAATTTAAATGTCATGCCCAGGGAGGCCAGCGACAGGACGCGAGTCAGTCCATCCGGCACAGCGCCATCCACAACGAAGCGAAAGCCGTCCATCGCTTCCATGTATTCGAAGGGAAACGCTCGCAGGGCAATGCCGCCGAACCCGACCAGCACGATCCGCTCGGATGGCTCGGCGCCGATGGCCTTGCGAAGCATCGCAGGTTGAGGGAGGGCCGGTTCTGCGATGGGGCCGATCTCCCGGACAGGATGAAACGCGGTGATCGCAAGAGCCGGCGCTACACGCAGGAAGCAGTCGGCCTTGGCATAGGCTTCGCGGATCTGTCTGAGGATGGCGGTGTGTTCGCGCTGGTTGGGATCCGCGAACGGTTCCAGGACCAGGTCCCAGGACAAGGAACAGAGGCCGACGGTCGGGATGCCCGTGGCCGCGCCGGCGGCAATGCCGAGATGGGAGATATCGGAAAGGACACAGGCGGGTCCGGCGCTGCGGATGAGCGCGGCTTCAGTCTCGATTTTTTGCTGCCAATCGCTGTGCAGCGCAGAGTGGGCGGCCCAGGTGCCGGGGACGTCGATCTTAAGCGGGCCGTCCTGGATGCAGCCGATATCCTGCTGCCCGACCTTGAGTTGCCAGGGAATGTCGAGGCGAGGTTCGAAGAAAGCGGCGGAAACGCTTGTTCGCAAAATGGCGCTGAGATTCGGCACCAATCGCCCCAGCGCATTGAGCACCGGCACCACTTGCGCCGCGTGCCCGTAGCCGTGACCGGAAATGGAACACCAGATCAGCGGCATGGCAGGTTGCTCAAAAAGATTCCTGCCGACCCTATCTCGATACCTTCCATCCGGGCTCAGCTGTTCGAGTAGTCGGATTCCATCGGGGCGATGTTGTACATCAGTTCGAGGTCGAACTCGTCGATCAATTCATTCACGGCGTCCCGGCCCATGTCGGAGCGTACTTCATTAATGACCAGCTCGATGGCCATGGCTGCATGCTGGCCGTATTGTGTGATCGCAGATTCGATCCGCTGTCTGGCTGCGTCAAGAGTCATAGATCCTCCAACCGGCTTATCCGAGCGTCCTCAAGAGTTGTTGCAGTTCCGGCACCAGATCCACTCCGCCGTTGGATCGGCCGGAGACGGCTGCGTCGATACCCGCCTTCAAGACGGGTTTGGCCTCTTCCTTCTTGCCCAGTGTGACTAGGGCACGTCCGAGGGCGAGGTGTGACGCCACATGCGTTGGGTCCAGTTGGGTAGCGACCGTGAGGTGCTCGGCGGCTTCCTCGACGCTGCCGCCTTCCTGCAAAATTTTGTTGCCTAGGCCGTAGCGACCCAGGAATCCTTTCGGGTTTTTCTCCACCATTGTGCGAAACGCGCTGATATCCATGAGGCTCCTTGTGAAGCGTGGTTGATCGGTTTGATGAGGGCGGATTCTACCATCACCCTCGTTCGTTCAGCTACGGGCGGCACGGAGTCTGGCGAGCCGTTCGCGGTCGGCGGCAGCGGGCGCGCGTCCGGTTCCCAGCGCGAGATGGTGCAGCCGTTCCACGCAGCGGATGGCCGCGACCGTATCCCGGCGTTGTTCATAGAGGTCGGCCAGTTCCCGGAGGACCGCCGCTTCGCCGGCCGGATTGCCGAGTTTGATGAAATGTTCGGAGGCATTGTTGAAGCAACGTTCCGCCTCAACCGTGCGGCCGCTGTCGAGGAAGGTCTTTCCCAGCTGACTGTAGGTGCCGGCCAGGCCTTCTTCGTTGCCGACCACCCGGTGAGACTCCAGCGCCTGCGTGAACAACCGCACGGACTCATCCCATTGGTGCTGCCGGGCCTCTTCCATGGCCAGGTTGTGGTAGAGGATGCCGAGTGCGCGATGGTCGTTGAGCGGCTTGAGAAGGTCAAGGGCTTCCAGATAGTACGGACGGGCCTTCTCCGGCTTGTCGGCGCCGATGTAGAGGTTGCCGAGATTGACGAGTGTATGGGCGATGGCGTGCGGGTCCTGTTCGCTGCGTTGGATCGCCAGCACTTCTTTGTAACAGGTGTCGGCCTTCTCCAATTCGCCGGCCAGGGCATAGGTGTTGCCGAGGTTGCCGAGGCTGTTCGAGAGTTCACGCTGAGTCCCGGTCAGCCGGTCGTCCTTGACGGCTGCCTCCCAGGCGGCGCGTGCCTGAACGAGATCGCCACGATGGAGAAAGATGCGTGCGCGGTGTTTGTCGTTTTCAGCCATTGTCTTAGAGCCGTCGTTCGTCTCTCGTTGCTTGTATCTCGCTTTTGAAACGTTTCACGTTTCACGAGTGACGTTTCACGGCTTGGGTCAGTCGCCGCCCTTGGGAGTGTCTTTGCGAAATTCCACTACAATGTCGTCTTCTTCGTCCAGTCCCAAGCCGGTGCGAAACGAATCGAGCAATTCGGCGACATAGGCAAGATGGCGCGGATCCTTCCCCTCCGGCGAGGCGAGATAGGTCTCGGAGAGCGTCATGCCGGTTTGAAAATGACGGGCGATCGTCTCCTCTGTGACCTGTTGCCAGGTGATGTAGATACAGAAGGCCTGGAAACGATGTGCGTTGGGATGGCGACCGGCCAATGCGAGCAATTGTTCATAGGCCTCGCGAGCCGTGGCACCGGCATTGGAAGAGAAGGTTTGTTCGAGCTCAACGGCCTGGTCCCAATCAGCCCCGAGTTCGGTCTCCGATTCCTGCAGAGTGTCTTGTGCGGCCAGAGCGGCGTCGAATTGCATGCAGTCCCCATTGATGTCGAAGGTCGGTCGTCTCCTGTGGCTGCAGAATACTGGGTGCGCGGAGGGGAGGTCAATGCTGTCCGACCCTTGAGTCATCGGATCAGCACATGTAGAGTAGGCTCAGTTCCTCTTAGGTCATCCTTGGTGAGGTGGACATGGCTGTCGAATCGAGCATGCTCCCGCTAGGGACCCCGGCCCCTTCGTTCGAGCTTTCCGATGTGGTCAGCGGGCAGGTCTATCGACTGGCGGCGTTCAACGGAAAATCCGCCTTGCTGGTCATGTTCATTTGCCGCCATTGCCCCTATGTGGTGCACGTGGAGCATGAGATCGCCAGGATCGGGCGAGACTACAAAGATGCAGGGGTCGGGATCATCGCGATCAGCAGTAACGACCCGCAATCCTATCCGGACGACGCACCTCCGCTCTTGAAGGAGATGGCCGAGCGGCTCGCCCTGACCTTTCCGTTCTGCTGCGATGACACGCAGGAGGTGGCGAAGGCCTATCGGGCTGTCTGCACGCCGGACTTTTTCCTGTTCGATCGGCAGCGTCGGCTGGTGTATCGAGGCCAATTGGACGACTCACGCCCCGGGAACAACAGGCCGGTCACCGGTCGAGACCTCCGCGCCGCGATCGATGCCGTCTTGAGCGGAAAACCGGTGGATCCCAACCAAAAAGCCAGCATCGGCTGCAGCATCAAGTGGAAGCCGGGCAATGCCCCATGAGAAGCCTCGCTGCCATCCGGCTCTTCCATTGGCACTTCCTCTTGGCACTTCCTCACGGCAAGTCCCTCAAATCTTGATTGATTTCTCCCTCGCCGTCCCTGGTCCTTCTTGTTCATTCGCTTAAGGTTCTCTCCACTCTGACCGATGGTGCAGCCTGTAGGGAACTGCTGTCAGCGGGACTCGTATGTTGGATTGCGTCCGGTCTCTCGGGAAACACAAGGGATCATGGTGTATCGAATTTGGTGCATTTCGGCGGCCATGTGGCTGGTGACCGGCTGTATGGTCACGCCAAGCCCTGTGACGAAAGAAGAGATTCAAGGGCGCGTCAGCCAGGATCTCCGAGCGATTTTGCAGGAGCAGGAACCGATCGAGAAACCGATCGATTTCTAGGAAGCGACGGCCAGGGCCCTCCGCTACAACCTCGATGCCAGGGTCAAGGCCATGCAGGCGGCCTTGGCGCATCAACAACTCAACGTGGCGCATTACACCCTTGCTTCCGCAAGTAGCGGTCAACGCTGGGTTCGACGGTCGTAACACATTCAGCGGCGGCGCACAATCGTTGCTGGACGGTCGTCCGATTCTCGAACCCTTTCCTGCGATGGACAAGAAGGTGTTCAGCGGGAATCTGCCACTTGGTTGGGACGTGCTGGATTTCGGCCTCTCCTATATCCTCGCGAAACAAGCCGGTGACAATATGCTGATCGCGGAGGAAGAACGGCGGAGGATTGTGGTTCGCCTGTTGCAGGATGTGCGGAATGTGTATTGGCGGGCGGTCAGCGCCGAGCGGTTGCTGCCGCAAGTCCGGCAGCTCGACGGCATGATCAACAAGGCGTTGAGCCAGAGCCAGGCCATTGTGGAGAGCAAGCTCCAGGCGCCGCTCACGCCGCTGAACTATCGGCGGGGCATGTTGAACATTCAGCGGAAAGTGCAAAAGCTCATCCGCGAACTCAGCACGGCCAAGATTCAGCTCGCGTCGTTGATGGGCCTTCCTTTCGGAGTCCCGTTCGAGGTGCAGCACCCATCGCGTCATGCCGGCTCGTTGCTCGATAACCTGGATGCGGACAGTTTGGATCAACAGGCGCTGACGTTTCGACCGGAGTTACGGACGATCGATTACCAAAAGCGGATCAACACCAAAGAAGCCAAGGCGACGCTGCTGGAGTTGTTCTTCGGCATGAAATTGCAGCCCGGTGGCTATTACAACTCGAACTCCTTCTTCCTGTATCAAAACTGGCTGAACCATGCGGGTCAGGTCAGTTGGAATCTCATGGGAGTCTCTCGCGTCCCGGCCTAGCTCAAGGCTGTCGAAGCGCAGCGGGCGGTGCTTGACGCCCAGAGCCTGGCGCTGACGATAACCGTGTTGACGGAAGTCCATGTGGGCGCGGCGCAGTTCATGTTGGCGAAAGACGAATTGGGCAATGCCCGCACCTGCCTGGAAACGCAGCAGGCGATCGTCGAGCACACCCATAGTCTGTGAATCACGAATAGCACGAGCGACTTGGTGTTGTTGCCGGAAAAGGTCAATCAGATTCTGGCGGAAGTCCGGCTGGACGTGGCGCAGGCGGGAGTCGAGACGGCCTACGCCGCTCTTCGATCCGCAAATCGGGGAAGAGGCGGTGCCACCGTCCGGACCGGAACAGACGGTGTCCGGCCTGGTGGACGCATTGAGGCAGCTTTGGTAACCGATGCCTGCCGGCGTACCCGAATCGTCTCGAGAAAGGCAGCACGATGCGACAACCGTGGTTCCTGAGCGGGGTAGCGCTACTCGCGCTGGGTTGAGGAGGACGCTCGGCCTCTGCCGGTGAGGCCAAGGGTGAACGTCCGCTGCAGGTGGTGCAGGCGGAAAAAGGCGTGATTCGGGGGATCGTGAAGGCGGCGGCCCAGGCGGTGTTGTATGCGCAAGTTCAAGGCCGCATCAACCAGGTTCCCTTCAAGGAGGGGCGGCGCTTCGAGAATGGAAAAGGGCTGGTTCAACTTGGCTGCGAGCGGTATAAAGCGGAACTCGTGGCGGCGATCAAGGTGGCTGAGGTGAACGTGAAGGGGTGCCATATTAGCGCCCCCTTTGCCGGACGCGTCGTGGCGGTGATGGTCAACGAATATGAAAACGTGTTTCCGAACGACAAGTTGGTGAGCGTGTTGGACGATACGAGCTTGGAAATCGAGCTGGTGCTGCCGTCCTCGTCGCTTGCCTGGCTGAAGCGAAAGGCGCGGTTCATGTTTGTCGTCGACGAAACGCAGCACGGATATCCGGCGACCGTCAAAGAGATAGGCGCGAACATCGACCCGGTCAGTCAGACCATCAAGATTGTCGGAACCGTCGATCGGCTACCGGTGGAAATTCTTGCCGGGATGAGCGGGTCCGCTCAGTTTGCCTCGGGCCAGCCATAGGGGAGACGATCGAGCAGGCGACCACCACCTCCGAACCAACGTCCCAAGAAATCGCGACACTGATCCATCTGGCGACGTTGACGCACCTGGAAGGTCAGGTACGCGCTGCAAGGACGTTGCAAGAACTGCAGTTCGTCGCCGTCAACGAAACTCGCCGGCTGGTTTCCTACGAACACGCGGTCCTCCTGAGCGCCAACGACTTGGACGGGACTCCCTATCGGGACGTCACGGCGTCGAGCATAGCGGTGATCGACCTGGACGCCCCCATGCTGGTCTGGTTGGAGAAGGTCGTGCAGGCCGTTTGCTGGCCGACGGCTTGGCGGTGTCGAACCTCGAGGATCGTGCGTTCGCGTTCGGTCAGTGGCGATTGCGGAAATTGCTCTTCGCCCCGGGTACTGCTCCACCGGAGGTGGTTGGAGTGTCGAGGCGGAACGGTCTGGTGGCCTATGTTTGGGCTGTGTGGGCCTACCGGATCGTACTGTTCACCAGCATCGCGATCATGGTGTATCACTACTTCTTCAAACTGCTCGGGATCGCGTTGTTCCTCGTCGAAATTGTGTTCTTTGTGTGTCTTCCCATTGGGCGCGAATTGGAGGGCTGGTGGAGTCGTCGAGCCCTGTACGCCTCGACCCGTCGGTTTGCCTTGATGATGGAAGTCGGACGGCCGGCGTGATGCTGCTGTTCGTTCCCTGGAAAGGTCGCGCCTCGCTTCCTGCAGTGCTGCTCGACCACGTATGCCACGGTCTATCCACTGGCTCCTGGACGGGTCTCCTCCGGTGTTGGTGATGGAAAGCCCTGAGTTGGGCAAGTCGGCCAACGCGGCAAAGATTCAGGTGGAACAGCTGGAGCTGCGCACGCAGTGTCAAGCCGGCACCCCCCGTATTTTGCCTCGATCTATGGGGGGGAGGTCCCCGTCCGGAAAGATGTGCGGGGACGATTCCAGGCCGAACAGTCTGTGTGCCGGGTGGAGTTCGAGGTGCTGGAACACGGGGAGCCCCTGCATCAAGCCGTCACCGGGCATGCATTGGTGATGGGGGAGCACCGCAGTATCGCCCGACCGGATCCGGGATCGGGTGGCGGCCGTCCTGATTCGAGAAAGTGGATCTGACGGCGAGTGGGGTCGCTCAAGGTCGACGGGCGGACCATTGCGGGCGACTGACCGAGCCCGTCCTGTTGAGCCTGTCTTGCTCGTTTGTGTGTGTTGTACGCGGTTCGACGCCCCGCTTGCCAGTCCGGGCTATTCTCCGCTCGGATCTCCCTGTCGAGCTTTAGCTCGTGCAGCGCTAATCCGATGAAGACAGAGGGGAATTGGGCTGACAAGACGGGGGAAGAATGGGGTGGTTCGACTTCATGAAGAAGAAAGAGGGCGACGAGGTACATGCCCACAAGTCTTCGAAGGCTCCGCGTCCGACGGGCTCGCTGAAGTCGTCGTTTCTCTCCCTGGAGCAGCGTTTGATGTTTGATGCGGCAGCAGCGGCCACGGCGGCCGAAGTTGCCTCGGAACAGGTCGCGCAAGAGCAGGCCGACGCGGCTGTATCTACTGACGCGGAGGCGGACACGGGCAGGACGGGGGCGGCGTCCGCCGAGAGCGGGGATCTACTACAGGCGCTCACGACCTTTTTGCCGATAGACTCACCCACCGAAATTGTCTTTGTCGATCCGACCGTGCCGGATTATCGTACGCTTTTCGCCGGAATGGACCCCAATATCGAAGTCGTCATGCTTGACGGCGGGCAGGACGGTGTGGAGCAGATTGCGGCATCGCTGACTGGGCGAACCGGCATCGACGCCATTCACATCATCAGCCACGGAGACCAAGGTCGGCTGAACCTCGGAACCGGCACACTCAACGTCGACAGTATGTCGGGGCAATACGCCGACGAACTCGCCACGATCCAACAATCGCTGTCAGAACAAGCCGACATCCTCGTGTACGGTTGCGACTTCGCAGAGGGGGAAGCCGGGCAGGTCGCAGTCGACTTGTTGGCGGAAATGACTGGTGCGGATGTCCAGGCGAGCACCGACGAGACTGGGCACATCTCACTCGGGGGCGATTGGGAATTCGAAGTGCAAACCGGAACGATCGAGACGTCGTTGGCAGTCGACTACGATACACAAATGAACTGGGCGGGAGTTCTGGGGACCGAAACCGCGAGCGATACGTTCTCGGCGGAATCCTACGGCAATAACAACGGCACACAATCATGGTCCACTAGCTGGGCTGAAACGGATGCTGGCGGCGGTGGCGCGGGTGGTGGGGATGTCCGTGTGAACTCCTCACAGCTCCGCATCGACACCGATACCGTCGGCAATGCCATCAGTCGAGGCGTGAACCTGAGCTACGCCCTCAGTGCCACGCTGACCTTCAATTATACCAACGCCCTTCTCGGTGCCGACCGTATCGAGGTTCGCGTCTCGACCGACGGAGGTGCGAACTACTCCACCTTGGGAGGCGGAATTTTCTCCAGCGCCGCCAATACCGGAAGTGGCGCGGCGAGCCTCAACCTGTCCGGATACATGAGTGCCAACACCAGAATTCAATTCATCGTCACAGGAACCGGAGGGGGTGAGCGGCTCTACGTCGACAATGTGCAGGTCAGCTACCAAACCAACGAAGCGCCGACGATCACCAGCAACGGCGGTGGCTCAACGGCGTCGGTCAATGTGGCCGAGAACACCAGCACGGTCGCCACGGTGACGGCGGCTGATGCGAACGCGGGCCAGACCCTCACCTATTCCATCAGTGGTGGCGCTGATGCGGCCAAGTTTACGATCAACAGTAGCACGGGGCAACTGAGTTCTGTTACCACACCGAACTACGAATCGCCGACCGACAGCGGTGGCAACAATATCTACGACGTCACGGTGCAAGTTTCTGATGGGATCGGCGGGGTCGATACCCAGGCAATTGCTGTGACTGTCACCAATGTGAATGAGGCCCCGACCATCACGAGCCTGAGCGGCGACAGCCTGAGCTATAACGAAGGCGATGGCGCTGTGGTCATCGAGCAAGGCGGCAATGCCCTCGTGACCGATGTCGATAGCACCAACCTGGATACCGGGACCTTGACCGTGTCCATTCCGGCTGGTGGCGATAGCGCGGAAGATGTGCTGAGCATCCGCAATCAGGGCACCGGCGCGGGCCAGATCGGCGTGAGCGGCAACACCCTCACCTACAGTGGTGTGACGATCGGGACATTCACCGGTGGCAGCAGTGGTGGCAACTTGGTGATTACCTTTAACAGTAATGCCACCCCCACGGCGGTGACGGCGCTGATCAAGAACATCACCTATCAGAACACGGATACGAATGCGCCGACGACAGGCGTGCGGACCGTGCGCTATGTGCTCACTGACGGCGACGATGGGACCAGTGCCAACTATGACACGACGGTGACCGTGAGCGGCGTCAACGACGCGCCAACGGATCTGAATCTTTCGGCCAATACGGTGGCGGAGAATGCGGCGAACGGGATGGTGGTGGGGACGGTAAGCGAGACCGATTCGGACAGCGGTGATAGCAAGACGTATAGTTTGGCCGACGCGGCGGGCGGCCGGTTTGCGATCGACAGCAGCACCGGCCAGATCACCGTGGCCAATGGCAGCCTGCTGAACTACGAGACGGCGGCGAGCCACAGTGTGACCGTGCGGGTGACCGACAGCGGCGGGCTGACCTACGACGAAGCCTTCGCCATCAATCTGACCAATGTAAACGAAGCGCCAGCGGGGGCCGATCCGACCATCACCATTTCCGAAGACACCGCCCACACCCTCACGACCGCGAACTTTGGGTTCAGCGATGTGGATGCTGGGGACAGCCTGAGCGCGGTCCGGATCGACACCCTGCCGAGCGTCGGCAGCCTGACCCTGTCGGGGGTAGCGGTGACGGCGGGCCAGGTGGTCAGCGTGGCGGACCTCACGGCCGGGAATCTCGTCTTCGCGCCAGCCGCCGATGCCAACGGGACGGGCTATGCCAATTTCACCTTCTCCGTGCGCGACAGCAACAACACGTACGATACGGCCCCGAATACCCTCACCGTCAATGTCACCGCCGTCAATGATGCGCCGATCGCGGGAAACGATAACTATACAGTTCAGGAGGATGGCATTCTCAATGTCGATGTAAACAGCGGGTTGCTAGCCACCGATATGGAGATTGATGGCGATGCGATCTCGACCATACTGGTGAGCGGTCCCTCGCATGGCACGCTCACTCTGAACCCCGACGGCAGCTTCTCCTACACCCCGCACGCCAACTATGTTGGGCCCGACAGTTTCACCTACCGCGTGACGGATGGCACGCTTCAGTCGAATCTGGCCGCCGTATCCCTCATGATTTCGCCGGCGAACGATGCGCCGGTGGTCACGCCGATCGCACCCGACGTGACCTTCGTCGAGGGAGGGCTGCCGCAAGTCTTCGATGCCACCGGCACTATTGGTGATGTGGACGCCGCCAATTTCGATGGCGGCTCGTTGACCGTCTCGATCTCCGTCAACGGTACCGCAGATGATCGCCTGCAGGTGGGCAATTTCGGCGCCGGTTCTGGACAGGTCGGCCTCTCGGGGAGCAACGTGACCTACGGCGGGACGGTCGTGGGGACCGTAAGCGGCGGCACCGGCGGGTCAGACCCCTTGGTCGTCACCTTCAATGTCAATGCGACCCCCTCGGCGGTTCAGGAAGTCTATCGGAGCATTCAATTCGATAACGTGAGCGACAACCCGTCTATGGCTACCCGCACTCTCATGATCGGCCTGACCGATGGCGATGGCGGCACGGCTATCCCGCAGACTAAATTGGTCTATGTCCAAGCCGCCAACGACGCCCCGACCGACCTGAGCTTGTCGTCGAATACCGTGGCGGAGAACGCGGCAAACGGGACCGTGGTGGGGACGGTGAGCGGGACCGATCCGGACAGCGGCGATACCAAGACCTATAGCTTGACCGATACGGCGGGCGGCCGGTTTGCGATCAACAGCAGCAGCGGTGTGATCATGGTGGCGGACAGCAGTCGCCTAAACTATGAGACGGCGACCAATCACAGCGTGACCGTGCGGGTCGCCGATAGCGGCGGCCTGACCTACGACGAGACGGTTACCATCAACGTGACCAACGTCAATGAAGCGCCGACCGGCGCCGATGCGACGATTACGATCAATGAAGATGCCTCGCATGCCCTGACGATGGCCGACTTCGGGTTCAGCGATGTCGATGCGGGCGATAGTGTGAGTGCCGTCCGGATCGACACGGTGCCAGGCGCCGGGACGCTGACCCTCTCCGGGGTGACGGTCACGGCGGGGCAAGTCATTGCGGTGGCGGACATCACGGTGGGCAATCTGGTGTTCACCCCGGCGGCCGAGGCCAACGGCACCGCCTACGCCAGCGTGATCTTCTCCGTGCGCGACAGCAACAACACGTACGATACGGCCCCGAATACCATGACGTTCAACGTGACTCTGGTCGCCGATGCCCCAGTGAATACGGTGCCGGGCAGCCAGACCGTCACCGAAGACACCCCGCTGTTGCTCAGCGGCATCAGCGTGAATGACGTCGACGTCGATTTGAGCACCGTGCAGCTCGGCGTACTGAACGGGACCGTGAGCGTGACGCTGCAAGGCATGGCCACGATCAGTGCGGGCAGCAACGGCAGCACGACCCTCACGCTCTCCGGCAGCCAGGCCGATATCAACGCGACCCTGACCACCCTGGCCTATCAAGGCGCGTTCAATTTCACTGGCAGCGACACGCTGACCGTGACCAGCACCGACGCCACCAGCGGCAGCGATGTGGACACGGTGGCGATCACCGTGACGAGCCAGAACGACGCGCCGACTCTCTCCGCCAACACAGGAAGCACGGCGGCAGAGGGAGGAATCGATACTATCACGGCCAGTGAATTGGCTGTCACCGATGTGGACAACAGTGCCACTCAGTTGACCTACTCAATCGGTACCGGGCCGGCATATGGCAGACTGGAACTGACAACAGTACCCGGTGTCTCCGCAACGAGCTTCACGCAAGCCGATATCGAAGCCAATCGTCTTGTGTATGTCCACAACGGATCCGAAAGCACCGGCGACAGCTTTACCTTTACCGTGAGTGATGCAGCGGGAGGCTTGTTGGGAGCCACCACCGTGACCCTGACCGTTGCGCCTGTCAATGATGCGCCGACGATTATCAGCAACGGCGGCGGGGCCATGGCCGCTATCAACGTGGCGGAACACGTCAGTGCCGTCACGGTTGTGGGCGGTGCCGATGCAGATCTACCGGCTCATGTGCTGACGTATAGCGTCAGTGGAGGGATAGACCAGGCGCGCTTTACGATCAATGCCGCGACCGGTGCGCTCGATTTCTCGGTACCGCCGGACTTCGAACTACCGGCCGATGCAGAGGGGGATAATGTCTATGTCGTGGAGGTTCGCGTCACGGATAGTCTAGGCGCGAGCGTGACACAGACCCTTCACGTGACGGTGACGGATGTCTACGAGGTCGGACCTCCCGCGACGCTCCCGTCGTCGCTCATTTCGACAACCCCGCCGGTGGCTTCAGGGGCTCAGCCGACCGCCGGGGCTGTCAGGCCGCTAGGATTCACGCCAATTGTTGAGGGGGCCACGAAGGTCTCGGAGGGAGAGCAGACGCCATCCGCGCAGCCTTCGGCATGGACTAGCCAGGGGCCGAGAGCGCGAAGCGCATTCTCCCCGGATGAGCTCCGGCGCGCGGCGAAGTCCATCCCTCCGGACTCGGTGCATCTTCAGAGGGTTGATGAGTCGGCATCATCCTCCCAGGCCTCTTTCTGGGTGGAGCCGAATCGTGTCGATCCGGACGGCAAACGCCTCCCGCCGGCCCTTTTGAGCGAGCGCCTGTTGGACGAATTGGATGCGGTGATCGATGGGTTACAGGATGCGCTGGCCGTTGAAGCGGAACAGCAGATACTGGTGACGCGGGTGGCGGCTGCGTCAGGGGTAGCGTTATCCGTCGGGTTTGTCGTGTGGGCGCTGCGAAGCACGGCCTTGCTGACCAGCTTCTTTGCGACGATACCGGCGTGGCAGATGTTGGATCCATTGCCTGTGATGGCGTCCCATCGTGGCGAGCGCGAGCGGCGCCGTCGCGCTCAGGAAAGAATTGCGCGCAGGGAGCTGGCGAAATTTCGGGGTCTCCAACACATGTTCGACCACAAAGGGGCGAAGCCGTCCTGTCCCCCTACGGACTAGCGTACAACGATGCGACGACTGTCTCCTTTGACCCTCTTGAGCATCGGCCTTGTGAGCCTGACGGTCAGTATCATCCTGGCCGGCGATGCGATCATGGGGCTGGTCCCGAATGAGCAGCAACACGTATTTCAGCAGCGCAAGGCGCTCAGTGAAACGCTGGCGGTGCAATATTCCATGCTGGCCGAACGGGGGGATGTCGAGATCATTCAAGTGGCCCTGGCGGCGTTGGTTGAGCGTATGCCGGAAGTCGAGGCTGCGGCACTCGTCACGGCCGACGGGCAGACACTGGTCCAAGCCGGTCTTGCGGGGACGTCTTCGGAGCCATCGGACAACGCCGGATCGACGCCGGCCCGCATTCAGGTGCCGATTTACCGAGGTGCGAGCCCATGGGGTGTCCTGCGCCTCTCGTTTCGTCCGAGCAATCAGCCGGCCCAGTGGGCGATCCTGGCGTGGTTGTCTCCGACCTGGCTTCATTTCGTCCTGTTTGTTGCGGTCGCGGGGTTCGTTGCCTATCGGCTGTTGATGAAGCGGGTGTTACGGCATCTCGACCCCTCGAAGGTGGTGCCTCCCAGGGTGAAGGCCGCATTGGACACTCTGGCCGAAGGGGTGGTGATGCTGGATCCGGAGGGCAAGATCGTTCTTGCCAATGCCTCGTTTGTACGGCGAGTGGGCTGCGGAACAGTGTCCCTGCTCGGACATCCGCTCTCGGACCTCTCATGGGCTGGAGACGACGATCAGGAGTGGCCCTGGCTGGACGTTCTCAAGTCGAACGCGCCACGAGCCGAAAAGAAGATGATCTGCCGTCTGCCGAGCGGCGAGGCCAAACGTTTCGTCGTCAATGCTGCATCGATCCTGGACGAGAGGGGCACGATCCGCGGCTGTATGGCTTCTTTCAGCGATGTGACCGAGCTCGAGGAGGCGAATGACCAGCTTCGCAGGGCGATCGGCGATCTGGAGACCTCCAAGATCCAGGTTATGCGGCAAAACCGCGAGTTGGAAGTGGCGAACGTAACGCTCCAGAACGAGATCCAGGAACGGCAAAAGGTACAAGCTGAGCGAGAGGTTTTAAGCAAAAGACTGATGGAAACGTCCCGTCGCGTCGGCATGGCCGATGTGGCATCGACCGTACTTCATAACGTCGGCAATGTGTTGAACAGCGTCAATGTCTCGGTGGACGTCGTCGCGAAGACGGTGCGGCAATCGCCCGTGCACGACGTTGCGCTCATCGCCGCCATGCTTCGTGACCATACCGCCGATCTGGCGGCGTTTCTGACCCAGGACTCCAAAGGGAAGCAGATTCCCTCGTATCTGACGATGGTGGCGGAAGCCGTGTTGAGCAACTCCACTGTGGTCGAGAAAGAGTTGGGAAGCCTGAGCAGGAATATCGATCATATTCGCCAAATCGTGACCCGGCAGGTGGATCTCGCCCGTCCGGGCGACGTCGTCCTGGAACCGGTTCTCTTTTCTGAGTTGTTCGACCAGGCGCTCGGTATTAACCGAGCGGCGTTGGAGAAAGCCGGTATCAAAATCATTCAGCAGTATGCGGCATTGCCTGCGGGTATGACCGATCAACATCAAGTGCTTCAAATTTTGGTCAATCTCGTGACGAACGCAAAGAATGCCATGGTCGAGGCTGAGCCCGGACCGCATCGCCTGCTGCTGCGACTAGGTCCGGCCGCAAACCGTCCCGGGTTCGTTCGTTTTGAGGTGACCGATACGGGCGTGGGAATCACAACGGCCAACATGTCTCGTCTCTTCACCCAAGGTTTTACAACCCGGAAAGACGGCCTTGGGATCGGATTGCATAGTGCGTCACTGGCTGCGAAGAACCTCGGTGGAGACGTGAGGGCCTCCAGTCCAGGAGAAGGACGGGGTGCCACCTTCACATTGGACCTTCCGATCAAGGCGATGGCGGTGGCCGCATGAGGACCCCTCGTCGTCCGCGCCGGCTGCCGTTCGGCGTGGTCCTGAGCGTTGCTGAATTGAAACAGCTCGGCGGCCAGGTCCGTTGCACACCGGCGGTTCTTCATTGAAGGCGGGAGGGTTTCGATGACCATGAATTCCGATGTCAACCATCCGAACCGTCGAATCATCGTCATAGATGACAATGTGTCGATTCACGGTGACTTCTGCAAAATCCTGACACCGCCGGCGGCCGGTGCCGACATCGGCCTGCTAAGGTCTTCGTTATTCGGGACTTCCGTCTCGACCGGACAACCGGAGCGGTTTGAGGTGGATTGCGCTCAGCAAGGTCGGCAGGGGTACGACGCTATTCTTCGTGCCAGGAAAGAGGGGCATCCCTATGCGCTGGCCGTGGTTGATATGCGGATGCCGCCAGGCTGGGACGGGTTGGAAACAGTCGAGCATATTTGGGACGGCGATCCTGAGATTCAGGTGGTGATCTGCACCGCCTATGCCGATCATCCCTGGGATGAGATCGCCGCTCGCCTGGGCAAAACCGACCGACTCCTGATCCTTCGCAAGCCGTTCGATCCGATGGAAGTGGAGCAACTGGCGACGTCGCTCACGAAAAAGTGGGACCTGGCGCGCCGCGTCCGTCTCCAGGTGGATGATCTTTCCGCATTGGTTGAGGAGCGCACTAAGGCGTTGCAGGAAGCGAATGCCCGATTGGAGTGTGATGTGGCCTTGCGGACGGCCGAGTTGTCGGAGCGGAATGCGCAACTCGAGCGGCTTGTCGAAGAGTTGAAGTGTGCGAAAGAGGCTGCGGACAGTGCCAATCGCGCAAAATCACAGTTTCTGGCGCGTATGAGTCATGAAATTCGGACGCCAATGAACGGGATTCTCGGTATGACGGAGTTGCTGCTCACGACGGCACTGACGAATCAGCAGCAACACTTTACGGATACGATCATGCAGTCAGGCCGGTCGCTGCTGTCGGTCATCAACGATATTCTTGATTTTTCACGTATTGAAGCCGGCAAGTTCGAATTGCTCCCGGACGATTTCAACCTGCAGGTTGCGGTGCGAGACATCGTGAAACTGCTGAAAGAGACGGCGACCCGCAAGCACATCGGGCTGCGGTGCGCGATGGACGATGATCTTCCAACCATCGTGCACGGCGATGCCGGTCGGTTGCGTCAGATGCTCATCAACTTGGTCGGCAATGCCATCAAGTTTACCGAACGGGGAGAGGTCGTCATTCGCGTGCGGCCGGCCGGACCGGTTTCCGACGGGGCGGAGGTGGTGTTCGAGGTGATCGATACCGGGATCGGCATCGCCCAGGAGGCACAAGCGCGCATTTTCGATCCATTCGACCAGGCGGATGCCTCCATGACTCGACGTTTCGGCGGCACCGGGTTGGGTTTGGCCATCGTCAGTGAGATCGCTAAGATGATGGGGGGGCGTGTGTGGGTCCGGAGCGAACTCGGGAAAGGCTCCACGTTCGGGTTCTCCGTCCATTTTTCCGACGGCGGGAAGCAGGTTGAGCCTGCCGCCTCAGTCGGGAAGGGGGCTGCAATTGCGAGCCCGCCCCTATCCCGAGAATCGGGCTCCGCTTCATCGTTAAGTATTTTGTTGGCCGAAGATGATCCGGTCAATCGGGAGGTCATTCTGGGGATGCTGGAGTTTTGCGGATACCGGGCGGACGTGGTGGAGAACGGCCGGGAAGCCCTCGACATGCTGGCGGCCATGGCCTATGACATCGTGTTGATGGATTGCCAGATGCCGGAGTTGGACGGTTATGCCGCCACCGCTGAAATACGCCGCAGGGGCGTTGCCTGGGCCAACGGGCGAGGACCCACGATCATCGCGTTGACGGCCCATGCGACCCAGGGGGACCGAGAAACCTGTCTTGCGGCCGGAATGGATGATTACCTCTCGAAACCAGTGCGCATGGAAGACCTGTCCGCCATGCTACAGGCCTGGTCAGGGAAAATCCGGAATCAGGCGGCATGAGGACCAAGTCCATTCTCAGACGCGAGGCCCGGCTTTAGAAACGAAGGGCCGTAACCGATACAGGTAACCGAGGGCTTCGTAACGGTCGCACGCACACCGCGTCGCAAGGAGGATCGTCTATCATGGCATCGGCGCAAGAACTCGTCCAATCCTGCTCCAACGTCTTCACCCTCCCTGAGATCTACTATCGAGTTCGCGACGTCGTGGACAACCCGGACTCGACGATGGATGATTTGGCGAAGGTCCTCAAGATGGACCCGGCAATTTCCGCTCGCGTCTTGAAGATTGTGAACAGCCCGCTGTATGGGGTTCCCAAGCAGGTGGATACGGTGACCCGCGCGGTGAATCTGCTCGGGATGCAAGCCATCCGTGACCTGGTGACCGCGACGACCATCGGTCGCAGTTTCAGCGGCATGACGGTGCAGATCATGGATCTGTCTGCCTATTGGCGTAAGAGTGTCCTCTGCGCCTTGATGGCCGGTAAGATCGCCAAAGCCTGCGGCATCGATGACGGTGAGCGGTTCTTTATCGAGGGGTTGCTGCGAGACATCGGGCACCTAGTGTTGTATCAAACCATTCCCGAGCGTGCTCAATCGGCGCTCATTGAGGCCGGCAATCTGGGCCGCCCGCTTGCAGAGGTCGAGCAGTCCAACTTCGGGTGCGACTTTACGGAAGTGGGCGCGGAACTGATTCATTCCTGGGGGATGCCGCCTCAAATCGAGCAGGCCATCCGGCACCAGCTGTGTCCCGACGAGGCGGGCGATTGTGCGCTCCACGCCTCGATCGTTCATCTCGCCGGGGTGGTTGCAGATCATAACGACTTGCATCCATCCGTTGCTCCGCACGAGTTGTCGTTTCATGCGGCCGCATTGCAGTCCACCCGATTCAACCTCAACGACCGGCCGGTGTTGCTCAACGAGGCGCAGGAGCAACTGCAGGAGACCGTGAAGTTGTTTAGCCCCATGGCACTGGCCGCCTGACCTTAGGCAGATTCGCACCCCCTTCGCCGGCGATGCGCGCGAGGTTCGAGACAGCTCGCCGGCGGAGGCGGACCCTGTTCATGATTTTCCCCTCCAACCTGTCGATTCCATGCAACCGGAGTCTCTCCGACCATTGGAACGGGGCCCGTTCCCGCAGCATGCCGCACCTTGTAAACCTCAAGTAATTAATTAACTAGTATTCGAATCAGCCGTCTTGTGTTGCTTTATAGCCGTTTCATGTGTGAGCGATAGGAGACTCGTCGCAGCTGTGAACGGCCTGACCGCCACGCCCGGTTCCATGGAATGGCCAATCCCTCCATTTGAAATCTTCAACGAATACGTGCTGTTTTCTTCCTCGCATCGATAGCCCCTTCTCGAAATCCTCTGCTTGACCGGCGCCGGGAAGGCGCGTACACAAGCACCCTAACCAGGAGGGACCTATGCCACCCAAAAGGAAAGTGCCACGGCCGTCGGGCCGCAATCGTTCGGTCGGACAGAAACGGAAGGGCGCAGCGACGAAAAGCGGTGAGGCCGGGATGACCCGCCGGTTGCAAGATCTCGTGGAGCGGATCGATGTGGTGCTGCCGGAGGTGGCCGCCCGGGTGGCGGCCTTGGAGCATCTCTTGCTGGAACTGAAACTCTGCACACAGGACGATTTGCGCAGTGCGCGGGAGTTCGTGCGCATTCAAGAGGCATAGGCAGCTTGGAGTGCTCACATGCCAGTGACTCCTCATATTGAAAAACATTTCACCGCCACCGCGACGGTCCGCGATATCGTCATCGGTATGGCCGACGGGTTGACCGTGCCCTTTGCGTTGGCAGCCGGCCTCTCCGGCGCAGTGGCCTCATCCGGCCTGGTGGTCACAGCCGGGTTAGCCGAGATCGCGGCGGGCTCGATTGCCATGGGATTGGGCGGGTATCTCGCGGCGAAGACGGATCTGGAACATTACGCGTCTGAGCGTCTGCGGGAGTTGCGGGAGACGCAGCATATTCCGGAACGGGAGGCCGAAGAAGTGTTCGAGATTTTTCGCGGCTATGGTTTGCGCGATGAACAGATCGCTCCGTTGATTGAGACGCTTCAGGCCAATCCGACGCAGTGGGTCGATTTCATGATGCGGTTCGAGTTGGGGTTGGATGAACCGGATCCGACGCGCGCGCGGATCAGCGCCTGGACGATCGCGTTGTCCTATGTGGTCGGCGGACTTATTCCGCTGCTGCCCTACATGGTTTTCTCCGATATCCTGGCGGCGTTCTGGTGGTCGGTGGCGGTGACTCCCGTGGCCTTGTTTGTGTTCGGCTACGTCAAGAGCGGGTATACCGGTGTGCCGCCTTGGCGCGGCGGGTTCCAAACCGTGCTGGTCGGTGGTCTTGCCGCGGCTGCCGCCTTCGGCATTGCCCGACTGCTGGGATGAGATGAGGCGGGCGCGCGTTTACTTTCCTTCCTCCGCCTCGTTAGACTGGCCGCCATGACTTCTGAACAACCGTCTGCCGCCACCTCCACTGAGCCGCTTTCAGCCGATCCGGTCGATCGTGTGATCGCCTATCACGTTCGAACCAAACATCATTTCAATCGATATGCGCGGTCGTTAGGGTATCTGGATTGGGCGAACCAGCCCAATCCCTTTCGACGTTTTGAGGGGGCTGAATTGGTTCGTTTGCCATTGCTGAAGCCGGACGATGAACCACGGTCGCCTTCCTACAACGCCATCGATCGGCCCGGAGCCGTTCCTGCGCAGCCGCTGACCAACAGGACCATCTCACGGTTCTTTGAACTGGCCCTCGGGCTCTCGGCCTGGAAGAAGGCCGGGGAGTCGGAATGGGCCCTGCGCAATAATCCGTCGTCCGGCAATCTCCATCCGACGGAAGGCTACGCCCTTCTGCCGCCGACCGAGGGTCTGGACCTGAAGCCCGGGCTCTATCATTATGCACCCAGAGAACATGCGGTGGAGTTACGTGCGGACTTTTCACCGGCCGTCATCTTGCGTCTGTTGGCTCCCTTTCCGTCCGGCGCTTTTCTGTTCGGTCTCACCTCAGTCCATTGGCGGGAAGCCTGGAAGTACGGTGAGCGGGCGTTTCGCTACTGCAACCACGATGTCGGTCACGCGATCGGGTCGGCACGTATTGCGGCGGCGACGCTCGGTTGGAAGATGGCCCTGCTGGATGGAGTCGATCAGAATCAGATTGCGAGGATATTGGGAACGCATCGTGTGGATGATTTCAGCGGCGTGGAGTCGGAACATCCCGATTGCCTCGCGGTGATCTGGCCTGCCGAAGAGGCGGTTCGCACCTCGGCTCGTGCACCGCGCGAAGTTCAGGACTTCCCGTTGTTTCTGGATGAGGCGGTCGTCACGGGTGTGGCTGTGGGACCGTGGCATGGGAAGGCCAATGAGCTGAGCCGCGAACATGGGGTGCATTGGGACGTCATCGACCAGGTGGCAGAGGCCTCTTGGAAGACCAGGGTGGAGCACTCGATCGTACCGCTTTCCGGGAGCTCCATTGTCCCTGCCGAGACGCTTCGCGCTTCACGAACGACGGGCGACGCAGCGGCGATCATCAGGCAGCGCCGCAGCGCCGTCTCATTCGATGCCCGCACCTCTCTTTCAGCCGCCACATTCTTTCACATCCTGCAGCGCGTGATGCCTCACGCAGAGCGACCGCAATTGCAGCGGCCCATGCCATGGGATGTCTTGCCTTGGACTCCGGCGATTCATCTCATGCTGTTCGTGCATCGTGTCGAAGGGCTGGAGGCCGGGCTGTATATGCTGGCGCGTGATTCGAACAAGTTGCCGTTTCTGCAGCAGTCGATGAATCCCGAATTGGAATGGACGCCGGCGCCCGGATGCCCGGAAGATCTTGCCCTGTTCTGGCTGTTGCAGGGCAACGCGCAACGATTGGCGGCGCAAGTCAGTTGCCAACAGTCCATTGCCGGGGACAGTGCCTTCTCGCTCGGGATGCTGGCCGAGTTCGAAGGCCGCTTGCGGCAGGGCGGGGCTTGGTGGTATCCACGCCTGTTCTGGGAGACGGGTCTACTCGGGCAGGTGCTCTATCTGGAAGCAGAGGCAGCGGGAGTGCGGGGTACGGGGATCGGCTGCTTTTTCGACGACCCGGTGCATGAGGTCGTGGGCATCAAGGACCTGTCCATTCAGTCGCTGTATCACTTTACAGTCGGCGGACCGGTGGACGACCAGCGGCTCATGACGCTCCCGCCCTATTACCACCTCCAGCATGAGTGATTGTGCAGGACCTGCTCTGAACGAGAGACGAGGAACGAACTCATTATGTTTAAGATCAAGAAGAAAATTGAGAAGCCGAAGCCGCCGATTTTGTACAACGTGATCGAAGACTATTCGGAGTTCGATGCGCCGGGCAACGTGACGGCCTGCGCCATGACCTTGCCGGAAGATCTCGCGGCGCATGCAAAGATCCTGGCCGAAAGTTACGACGTGCCGTTGGAGCAGATGATGCAGCTGCTCACGGAGGGTGGTGTCTATGTATACCCGCAAGTCGGCGGATTACTGACGCGTGGCCTCTTTGCCTGTCGGACCGATGCCACGGGCGTCACGCCGAAACAGACCTGGGTGCTCGACCTGATGCAATTCGCCGAGGCGGAGCAATTGGCCCGGGCGCGCGCCGTGTCCTTGGTTGACGCAGCGACGGAGGTGTTCTATCGGACGCTTCCCGAGGAATTAAAAACGAAGTTGGCACAAAAGAATCTCGGGCTCGATTACCGGACTCTCGACCGTGCGGTGGCGAAGGGCGGCGATATCAAGTTTATCGACTTTCGCAAAGACTGGTCTCCCCATTTCAAGCGGCTCTGCATCCTGCCTGACGGACGCCTGGTGGAGACGGGCGGGTTGGAAGAGTTTGCGCAGCTACACCAGATTACGGTCCCGCAGGCGAAGAAACTCGTGGAAGAGGGGGGCACGATGGACGTCGCCGGCGGGGAAGTGCTGGCCTGTCAGATCGTGAACGGTCAGCCGGCAGTCGCCCGCTTCAGCGCGAAGAACTACACGAAGGCCAAAGAATTGGCGGCGAGCAAAGGGCTGCATATCCTGGATGCCTTGAGCGAAGTGGCCTATAACGACTCGGTGATGATGCGAACGTTGCAGCGGAAGGATCTGGGGGGGCGGATTTAAGCCTCAGCAGGCATCAGGATTCCGCTGATCCGGCCGGTCAACGTTGTCCCCTGTGGTTCGTTTGGAAAAGAGGACCTGTGAGCCATGAAGCAAACGATCCTCATCTGTGCCGTGATGTTGAGCCTCGCCGGTTGTGCCGGACCCAAGCCCATTCTCTACCCGAACGATCACTATCGACAGGTGGGCGCCGACGCAGCTGACTCCGATATCAAAGACTGCATGACCCTGGCCGAGCAAGCCGGGGCCTCTCCCCGCGAAGGAAAAACCACTCAGGTTGCAACCGGCACGGTGGCGGGCGGGGCGATCGGGTCAGCCGCCGGAGCAGTGGGCGGAGCAATCCTCGGCCATCCGGGACGAGGGGCCATGGTCGGCGCAGCCAGTGGCGCGACGGCCGGGTTTCTGCGAGGCTTGTTCAGGCGGTCGCCGCCGAGCGGGGCGTTTACCAACTACGTGGATCGTTGCCTGCGTGAGCGTGGGTATGATCCGACAGGATGGCAGTAGTTTAGCTAGCGGCTTCCATCGCTCCCGCCGTTTTCTTCCTGAGATACATCTCTCCCACTTTCACTCCGATATAGGCGCCGAGAACGTTATCCAGCAGGTCCAGGAGCGACGTGCTGCGATTGTGACAATAGACCTGGTAGTACTCGATGCCTAGGGAGAGGGTAAAGGCCATGAGCATGAGTGGACCCGGGGAGAAGGATTTACCGCCCAATCCGCGCAGGGTATAGAGCAGGCCGAAGGGGAGGAAGAGGAGGATGTTGGCCGCGGCATCAATGCCGAGATCCAGGAGGATGGCCGGCGAACCCAGCTGGTCCGGTGTCGGCACCCAGCGAATGTATTGCCAATGCGCATGGCCGACGAAGTTATGCAGCGGAAGGATGCCCACGAGCACGATCAGCATGCTCCAGGCACACCAGAGACGCCATGCGCGAGTGGGGGTTAGAAACACGGGTGTTTGGCTGTGGCTGTCCGCTGCACCGTTCGATTCTTGCAGAAGCAGCGGTGGGGTTTCCAGCAGATTTTCCTTCGTGAACGGCCTCCGGAGGAAGGCCAGGGGCGCGGAGAGGGATGTGGATTACTTCTGGGCCAGTTCCGCTTCCACGGCGTTCAGCATTTCCCTCAAGTCGAAGGGCTTTTCGAACGTCCGATGGGCGCCGAAGAGTTTCGCGATATCCAGAAAGTTCCGGTCCCCTTGCGCGCCGGTCATCGCGATGATTTTCGTGTCCATGTATTCGCGGGTGAGTTGCAGAGTGGCTTCCAGTCCATCGACCTCCGGCATGAGCAGGTCCATGATCAGCAGGTCGGCTTTATGCTTTTGATAGAGATCCAGCGCTTCCCGCCCATCTTTTGCCTCGACGACCTTGTGCCCTGATCGTTCCAGGACCTCCCGTAGGAGGCCGCGGATGGATGGTTCGTCATCGATCACCATGATGGTCGCCATAACTACTCCTCAGGATGGGCGCCGGTTCTGCGGTTGCGTGAACAATTTCGCAGGATTCGGGCTCGGTTGGTGACAGTTCGACTCGTAGAGGAAGCTTACCGCGGTGACGAAAGTCTGTCCAGGAAAGAGTCTGAAACGGCCCGGCATCGATTCGACCCTGTCTCTCTTCGCCTTGGTCGGCCAATAGGTTATGTGCCGGACCCATTCATTCCTGCCTGGCCCGCAAAGAGCAGCGGCCTTATGGTCTCGCCACGCACCCAGTAGGGATACAGGGCCGGAATGACCAGTAAGGTCAAGGCAGTCGAGGTCAGGAGGCCTCCGATCACCACCGTCGCGAGCGGGCGTTGGACTTCCGCGCCCATACTGGTCGTCAAGGCCATGGGGAGAAACCCCAGGCTCGCCACCAGGGCCGTCATCAGTACCGGGCGGAGTCGATCCATGGCCCCCTGGACAACCGCCTCACCGGTCGATGCGCCCTCCGCTTCTAGTCGGCGGATATGGCTCACCAGGACGACGGCGTTGAGCACCGCAATTCCGAAGAGCGCGATAAAACCGATGATGGCGGAGATGCTCAGCGGCAACCCCCGGAGCCACAGCGCCAGAATGCCGCCTGTCAGCGCCAGCGGCACATTGAGAAAGATCAGCAGGGCGGGCCGCATCGCGCCGAAGATTACGGATAACATTCCGAGGATCATCAGCAGGGTGACCGGCACCAGCAGGGTTAGACGTCGAGTGGCCTCCTGCAGGTGTTCGAATTGACCGCCCCAGCGTATCTCGTATCCGACGGGCAGGGTGACTGCCCGGGCTACGGTCTGTTGGGCTTCAGCCACAAACCCACCCAGATCCCGTCCTCGAAGGTTGCACTCCACGACGATCCGCCGTTGCACATGTTCACGGCTGACCTGTGCCGGGCCTGAATCCACTGTGATACTGGTCACACGCGAGAGGGGTACGAGTTCTCCGTGCATGGTCGGGATCAATAGGTTGCCTAACGATGCCGGATCGTGTGACACCCGGTCGGCCAATCGCACGACCAACTCGAATCGGCGCGAGCCCTGCACGACGGTCCCGACGACTGTCCCCACCCTGGTTGATTGAATGAGGGTGAGCACTTCGTCGGCGGTGAGCCCGTACCGGGCGATTTCTGCGCGATCGACGATGACCCGTAGCAGCGGTAACCCCGCGACCTGTTCGATCTTGACGTCTGCCGCGCCCGGCACGGTTTGGAGTGCCCGCGCCGCGCGTTCAGCCTGCTGCTTGAGAATGTCCAGGTCCGGGCCGAAAATCTTGACGGCCAGATCCGATCGCACGCCGGCGATCAGTTCGTTGAAACGCATTTCGATCGGCTGAGTGAATCCGAGGCCGACACCGGGGACCTGTTCCTCGATGCGTCGTTTCATGGCTTCGATCAGGCCGTCGCGGGTCCCGGCTGTCACCCATTCCCGTTGAGGCTTGAGGATGATGAAGACATCGGAAAGTTCGATGCCCATCACATCCGTTGCCATTTCGGGGCTGCCCGTGCGCGTCACCACCTGAGTGACTTCCGGAAAACGGCGAAGGACCCGTTCGATATTGAGCGCGGTAGAGATGGATTCGGTCAGCGAGATGCTGGGCAGCCGCCACACTTGCAGCGCGAGGTCGCCTTCTTCCAGCCTGGGCACGAACTCGACCCCGAGTCTGGTTCCTGCTGCCACACTGAGGATGAACAGGCTGATCGCAATCGAGACCGGCCAGACCGGCCGTGCCACCGCCCATTTGAGCCAAGGGGCATAGGTGTCTCTGAGCCCCCGAATGACCAGGTTTTCCTCCTGGTTAGTCCCGGTCCGCACAAACCAGAACGACAGCAGCGGCGTGACAGTGACTGCGAGGAGCAGGGAGCCGGCCAGGGCCATGATCACAGTGAACGCCATGGGACGGAACATCTTGCCCTCGATACCGGTCAGGGCCAGGATGGGCACATACACCAGAATGATGATGCTCACGGCCAGGGTCATGGGACGCAGGACTTCCCGTCCGGCCGCCAGCACTGCCGTCAGTCGTTCTTCCCGGTTACGCATCGGCCTGCCGGCTAATCGGCGCAGGATGCTGTCGATCATGACCACGGAGCCGTCGACCAATAACCCGAAGTCGATGGCGCCCAGGCTCATCAGATTGCCCGAGAGTCCGGCCTGCATCATGCCGGTGAAGGCGATCAGCATGGCGAGAGGAATCGCCGAGGCGACGATTAGGCCGGCCCGCAGGTCGCCGAGAAAGAGAAACAGCACGGCGATGACGAGCAGGCCGCCTTCCAGCAGGTTGTTGCGCACAGTGGTCATGACCTTGGATACAAGAATCGTGCGATCGTAGTAGGGTTCGATGGTCACACCGGAGGGCAGCGTCGCCTGGATTTCCTTCACGCGCGCCTTTACGCGGGTTACGACCTGTTGAGCGTTTTCACCCGCGAGCATCTGTACCATGCCGATGACCGTCTCGCCTTCGCCCATGGCCGTGGCTGCGCCGATCCGGAGTGCTGACCCTTCTTTTACCTCGGCCACATCGGCAATATAGACGGGCACACCGCCCGATCCGTGGGTCACGACGATCCGGGCCAGGTCGCTCACCTGCGAGGCGAGCGCTTCCCCTCGAATGAGAAGTTGCTCACGCTGATGTTCGATGTATCCACCGCCGGCGATCGCATTGTTCCGTTGCAGCGCGTCGAAGATCTGCTTCATGGTCAATTTGAAAGAAAGCAGCTTCGACGGATCCACGATGACGTGGAACTGTTGTGGCTCGCCTCCCCAGATATTGACCTCGACCACGCCGGGCACGGCGCGTAATTTCATCCCGATGTCCCACTGCAACAGCGTTCGCAGGGCCATGGGACTATAGCCCTGGCCTTTGACGGTGAACTGATACACTTCGCCCAGCCCGGTAGTTAAAGGGCCCATGACCGGACGGCCATATTCCGCAGGGATGCGTTCCATGGCCTGCGCCAACCGTTCGGTCACGAACTGTCTGGCTCGGTAGATGTCGGTCTGGTCGTCGAAGATCACCGTCACGGCGGAGAGGCCATAGCGTGAAACGGAACGCAGTTCCCGCAATGCCGGCAAGCCGTTCAATGACGCCTCGATGGGGAACGTCACGAACTGTTCGACTTCCGCCGGACCCAAGGCCGGAGCGCGGGTGAGCACTTGGACCTGGACCGGTGTAAGGTCGGGGACGGCGTCGATGGTGAGGTTCGCAAAGGACCAGATACCCGCGGCAATGACGACTGCGATCGCCACCAGGGTAAAGAATCGATAGCGGAGCGAAAATGTCAGCAGGTAGTCCATGGGGTCGTCAGTCTCCCGATCCGATCTGTGCTTTCAGCAGCACGTTTTTCAGATCGAAGACCCCTTCAATCACGACCGGGTCGCCTTCCTTCACACCCGTTCGAACTTCGACCCAGCCGCCGCTCTCACGTCCTGCGTCGATCGGCGCAAACGTGTACCCGTCCTGGTCTTCGAGGAAGACCCCTCGAGTCTTGTCGATGGTGGTGAGCGCAGAGATGGGAACCGCTACCGTGGGTGCTCCTGAGAGGGGGAGCGTTACTTCCACATATTCGTGCGGTTTCAGTTGTCCCTGCCGATTCTCTACTTCAAAGCGTACGTGGATCGTGCGCGTGGTCTCATCTGCGACCGGTGCGAGATACGTGAGTGGGGCCGTGATCACCTCGCCGCCCCTCGGCGTGATCGTGCCCAGGTCGCCTTCGTTGAATTTTCTCGCCTGTTCGATGGGCAGGTTGGCAAAGACCCAGACACGGCTGGTATCGACGACTTCGAAGAGTTCGGCCCCAGGCGAGACCCCCTGTCCGCGCACCGCATTCTGTGCCACCACGGTCCCGGCAATGGGAGACGTCAGCGTATAGTGGTGGCCTTCTTCATGGCCGCCGCGTTCGAGGCCGGCGAGTTCGGCTTTCGAGATTCCCATGGCCAGCAGCTTTTCGCGGACGTGCTGGTAGCGTGCCTTCGTCTCCAAGTAGTGCCCCTTGTCTTCGATGAACTTTCGCTCCGGCACGATGTCGTCCGTGCGCAGTTTCTCTGTCCGCCGGAGACTGTTTTCCGCCACGTCGGCCTGCGCCTTTCCCACGAGATATTCTTCCACGAGCTGATCGAGTTGCAGGCTGCCGATGGCGGCGAGCGGGTGACCGGGCTTGACCCGGTCACCCAACTGCACGTGAATATGTTCGACCTGCCCGCCGATGCGGGAGGTAATCTTGGCGACCTTCTTCAAGTCGAGTGCGACCTCCCCGGGTGCGGTCACCAATTCCGGAACGGCGCGTTGTGTGGCTGGCTCGGTGCGCAACCGTTCACGGACGGCCGGCGGCGGATGAATCGCATGGGGTACGGCTGCATGAGGCGGCGCCTCGACGGATGAGGGAGGTTTCGGCGGTTCCGCTCCCTGATCCCCGCAAGCGGGGAGAAAACAGAGGATGGTCAGGATCATTCCGGTTGTTGCGCAACGTTCGATCATCGGTTCACTCCTGTCCCTTGCTCACGTGCGAACCGGGCGGGGATGCTCATAGGGATGCTCCCACTGCTCGCTCCAACCGGGCCAGCGCAATGGAGAGATCGGCCCGCACCTGCGCATATTCCAGCTGGGTTTGCCGATAGACACGTTGCGCATCCAGGAGGTCCAACAGGCTGGCGGCGCCGTGCCGGAAACTCGTGCGGGCGAGGGTCAGGGTCTGTTCGGCCTGTTTCAACAGGCCGGTTTCAAAGACCTGCAGCTGATCCTGCGCCGTGCGAACTTCCTGCGCATGTTGAGTGATAGCCTGTTCCAACTCGTTTTGTTGCCGCAGGCGTTCCGCATCGGCGCGATGCTTGGCGCCCAACGCGGATTGAATTTCTCCCTGCCGCCGGTACCAGATGGGAAGCGGCATGCTGAGTCCGGCGGTGACCGATTCGTCACCAGCCTCCCGGTGATAACTGCCCAGCAGGCTGATGTTGGGCACGCGGGCTTCCCGCTCGTACCGCAGCGTATGTTCCGCCTGTTCCGCCAGTTTGCTCAGGCGGCGGACTGCCGGATGTTGTGCCATAGCTTGCGCCGCCAGGGTTTCCGCATTCACTCCCGGCTTGGGCGATTGAAAATCGCCCTGGATGGAAAACTCTTTTCCGAGCGACCCGGCGGTGAGGGTATTCAAGCGGGCCTTGGCCACCAACAGGGTACTGTTCGCCCGGGCGACTTCCTTCTTGGCCTTCTGCACTTCCACACCGGCTTTCATACTGTCGAAGGAGGTGGCTTCGCCGGCCGCCACACGCGCGTGCACGGTTCGCAGGACTTCCTCCACACTGGTGACGTTTTGCGCGGCGAGGTCCGTATCGCGCTGGGCGAAGAGGAGTTGGTAGAAGGCCACTTTCACGTCGGCAAGCAGGGTGAGGCGCGTGTCCTCGAATGCCGCAATCGCCCCAGCTGCTCCGGCATCGGCCGCTTCCTGGCGGGCTTGTCGCTTCCCAGTCCATTCAAGCGGTTGTTCCACCGTGAACGTGCGCTCGGTCACGCGCATGCCGGTGCTCGGGTCGCGAATAGCGCCACGCCCTGCGTTGCCGGAGACGGAGGGATTCGGATAGGCGCCCGCCGCAATCTGTTGGCCCTGGCTTTGTTTCACCATCCCCTCGGCCCCGGCCAGTGTGGGGTTGCGTAGCACCGCCAGAGCCAGAATATCCGGCAAGGAATAGGCGGCGGTGGCTGGCGCTTCAGCCCAGGCCAGGGAGCCGCTTCCCGGCAGGCCGGCGGCAGCCATCGCCAGGATCAGAGAACAGACAAGACGAGCAATCATCAGGTGCCTCCTCCGTGCGCAATCGGCTCGCGATGGTGCGAGGCGCAGGCCTCGGCCTGCGAGCGCTATGCGATCAGAATCCAGGATGTCAGGACGGACGACGATTAGCTGAGGAGTGAGGAGGGCGGTGCGCGCGTCGGAAGATCACAAGCGAGGACTGTGCTGGGGAGGATCGGAAGGTCTTGTTCTGCAGGCTGATCAGGCTGCTCCGGAACGGGCAGGAGGGTATGATGCACAAACAGCAGATGGGCCAACAGCGGCTTCACGAGCTTGCGGTCGGTGGCATCGTTCAGCAGCGAAAAGCCCAGTTCGGGATCGTTCTCCCAGGCATGCGGACCTTGCGCAGATAAAACAGGTTCCGAATCTGTGTCTTGTGCGTGGTGCGGAGCATCGTGGTGGTCTTCGAATTCACCCTCAAGGTCAGCCGAAAAGACCGTATGCACGGCAGCGGCATGGATGTGACCCGCTTCTCCATGATGGGGATCCGTCTCGGGATGGATATGGAAGAGCGGCAAGGCCAACAGCCACAGCACCGCCCAGGCGCGTAGCATATTGTCGAGTCGGAGAAATCTGCGGTGAATGGAACACATGTACATAGGCTTCTAAATAGACGCTATCACAGGGAGCGAAACACATCAATAAGCAGGAGGAAACTCCCGGGGTTTGAATCACAGGTGAACCGAGATTACAATCACCTCCCACCGGCGGGAACTTTCACGCAGTCGATCGTGCATATCCGTGACCTGTGGAACACAATTCCAACTGGTGAAAGCTTCGTCGAGTAGCTTGTGTCTGTGCGCGCATCCGATTTACCCTGGGATGCCATATGATTCAGCGCGCGCTTTCCATAGGTTGACCTCATCAACTAAGGCGTGCACATATGCACGGTTGTGCGTCCATGCACGCATGTGTAGAAGTTACAAGGAGGTCTAAGTTGAATCACCATGCGGAGATACTTAAATCCAATGGAATTGGCGCGGTTCCGTTGATCCGGCTGTCAGGCGTTGTTCTTGCTGATGAGCCCGCACAGATTATGCGTCTCCCGGAGAGTCTGATTCTATGACTGCGATACTTCCTCTGATTACGATCTTCGCGCCGCTTCTCGGCACGCTCCTGATCAGTTTGTTCTGGCGGGATTTGGGCGACCGGGTTGCGCGTCTCGGCATTGCCGCGCTCTGGTGTTCCGCCCTAGCCTCGCTTGCCTCCCTGGCGGTAGTGCTGTCGGGAGAGACGATCCAGTTGGCCCTGATCGGCGCGCAATCAGGCGCGATGACCTACACCATCGTGGTGGATCGCCTGGCGGCGGTGATGATGGCGCTCATCAGTCTGGTGAGCCTGATCATTCATGTCTACTCCGAGCGGTACATGGTCGGCGATGCGGGCTATGTCCGCTTTTTCGCCCTTCTGGGCGGTCTTACATTTGTGTTGCTGAGCCTGGTCAGCAGCGGCAACCTGTTCTGGATGTTTGTCTGCTGGCATCTGGTGACCTGGTTATTGGCGACGCTGCTGGTGTGCAACCCCGCGAGCCGCGCGGCCAGGGACGCAGGACAACAGACCTTCTGGGTGCAGAGTCTCGGCGATGCCGCCTTTGCCGTGGCGCTGCTGGTCTTGTACGGATCGTACGGGACCTGGGATATGACCGACCTCTTTACCCGGTTGCAGACAGCCTCGGCGCCGCTGACGGTCTGGCCGGGTCTGCAATGGGACTGCGATGTGCCATCCGTCGTGACCCTGTTATTGGTCCTCTCAGTCATGACCAAGTCCGCCCAATTTCCATTTCATTTCTGGCTGATCGGTACGATCGAAGCGCCCACCCCTGTTTCGGCCCTGATGCATGCGGGAATTGTCAATGCGGGCGGCTTTCTGGTGAACCGGCTGGCGCCTCTGTTCGGTCTCGCGCCGACGACGTTGCATCTGATGTTTGTCATCGGCGGCATCACGGCCCTGATCGGCGCGACGGCGATGCTGACGCAGACCAGCGTGAAGCGGAGGCTCGTCTATTCCACCATGGGCCAGATGGGTTATATGGTCATGGAGTGCGGTTTGGGCGCCTTCGCCCTCGCGGTGTTCCACCTCTGCGCGCACGGCCTATTCAAGGCGACGCTCTTCCTCAATTCCGGCTCCGTCATTCATAAGGCGCGGACGGAATTTAAGCTTCCTCCCGTCGGCCGCGCCGATGAGGCGCATACCTTCTCGCCGATGACCTGGACCACCGGATTGGTCGCGACGTTGGTGCTGCCGCTGGTGATTCTGCTGGTTGGACATGGCGTCGTCAGTATTCCCCTGCAGGATGCGCAGGGGGCGGTCATTTTCCTGTTCTTCGGGTGGGTGACGACCTCGCAGGCGATGTTCACTCTGTATCGCCTTCACACCGGGGCTTCCTGGGCTGTGTCGCTGACCATGCTCGGAACCCTGGCGTTCATCGGACTCACGTACCTGTGGGCGGGTGAGGCATTCACGCATCTCCTGTTTCCTGGCACCGGCGTAGCGGAATCCTATCTGCGGGCGGCAGAATGGAATCGCTCGTTCTTTGAACTGGTGATCGGACTCGCCGCGATCTTGATTGTCGGCGCCTGGGGAATGATCTATGGGAAGGCCAAAGGTGTCAGCCTGCTGATGCCGGCCTGGACCGAGACCTTGCGCGTCCGGGCTTACGTGATGTTTCTCAACGGTCTCTATGTCGAGGATCTGGTTCGCATGATCGGTCGAGTCGCCTTTCGCCGGTAATCTGGCTGAGCGCGGTCAGACTGAAACGGAGTGGTGTGGTATGGCGGTTGAATCACGCACCTTCACAGATGCCGAGCGGATGGAATTGCGCTCCCATGTGGAGTTGGCCGGGGAGGCGATTTCGTCCTACTGGCCCATGCGCACATTTATTCATCACAATCCCCTGCACGGGCTGGAAGCTCTTCCGTTCAATCAAGCGGTGAAACGCGGGGAACAGCTGCTCGGAGGAAAAGGCTATCTTCCCAGCGCCTTGTATCGTCGCTACTTCGAACAGGGCCGCATTCGTCAGGAGGACCTCACCCGGGTGCTCGCCCCCTTGGCCAGCGAGCGGCGGGTTCTGTTCGCGGGGCGTGAGGTTTCCCATCTGGATGTGTTGCGGCTCTCCATGGTGCACGGGCTCAATGATGCGGCTCAGGCGCAATCCGTTCCTTCCGTGCCAGTTGAGGACAGCCTGGATCAGCTGACCGTATGGCTTGCGACTGCGGTGAGGCAGGCGAGAACCAGCCAGACGGAGACGCTGGTTCCCTGGGAGACGGTGGATTTGTTGTCCCACGAAACCCTCTCAACCTGGTGCGACCGCACGTTGGGGACATCGCTCGTATCGGATATCACCGAACAGATGATCAAATGGTGCAGCGCATTTCTGGATGAAGGGGAAGCCTCCTGGACGATGCCGGATCGGCAACATACGTTTTATCGCGCGTGGAAGCGGTTGGCCCGGTATGACGCGAGCCTGCGGTTATTAGGTGTGACGGACGCGGCGCAGAAGATTGCAGCATTGAGTGACCGGCCGGAAGAGGCCGTGCTGGATAGTCTGGCTGTGATGGGCATCCCGAAGTCGGCGTGGGAGTCCTATTTCGCCTTGCATCTGTCCGCTCTGCCTGGATGGACCGGCTATATCAAGTGGCGGGCGGAGGAGCAGCATCATCCCTGGCAGGCCCGCTATCCGGTCGATCTGGTGAAATACCTGGCGGTTCGGTTGTTTTACGAACGTGAATTCGTGGCGCTGCACTGTCGCCGGTCGCTGGACATCGCCGGACATTACGATGCCATCCGTACGTCCATCGAACAGGCTCCCTATGCCCACTGGCTCCGGCGTCAATTGATGGAGGGACGGCTGCCCGCCTCAGCCGCCGCAGAGGCGCGGGAGTGGAGGCGTCTTCATCGGACAGCCAGGCCGGATGAGTGGAACGGTATCGGGAAACAGGTCTATGAACAGACCGCCGGATGGCGCGCTTCTGAAGCCGTAAAGCGGGATGCCCGGCGGTTGTGGGCTCTGTCGGTTGCGATGGGTCTCGATCCGGAACAGATCAGCGGAACGGAGCCTGCCGATGTGTCGACGATACTGAACTGGTTGGATGGATTTCCCGCCGGACAGCAGAGTCAGCGTTGGCTGGAAGCGTTTGAAGCAGGTCACCGCCGGGACATCGTCTGGCAATTGAGCAGCGTCGCGACGCAGCTAAGGGACGCCGGCGATCGGGTTTCGTCTGGTGGATCGTCACGTCCCCTGGCGCAGATGGTGTTTTGTATCGATGTTCGATCCGAGGTGCTGCGGCGGCATCTCGAACAGCTCGGAGGATATGAGACGCTGGGGGTGGCGGGATTTTTCGGCATTCCCGTCAAGTACCAGGCGTTCGGCGAAGAGCATCCGGTCACGCATTCGCCGGTGCTGTTGAAACCCAAAAACCACATCAGGGAGATCCCGCGGAGTTACCATGGGGCGGCGGCGAGCCGGCATCGGCTGTTTGCGCGACTCAACAAGGCCGGTCATGAGCTCCTCCACGATCTCAAGGAAAACGTCATTACCCCCTACGTCATGGTCGAAGCCCTGGGATGGTTCTTCAGCATTCCCTTCTTCGGCAAGACCCTCTGTCCGCTCTGGTATCACCGTCTGACTTCCTGGGTGAAGGGACTGTGGCTACCGCCGCTGGCGACGACTCTGACGATCGATAAGTTGACCAGGGAAGAGGCGGAAGAAATGGTGGCGGCGGAACAGCGCGCGTCCATCCGCGCCGCGCTCCGGCGAGAGTTTCCCGCGCTCGGTTCCGCGATCACGCCGGCCTTGATCGAGACGATCCGCCTCGGGGCGCTGGAGAATCAGGACGAGCACGGCAGGGAAGAGGTTTCGAACGCGCTCGGAATTGCTCCCTCCGAAGCGAATGCGCTGCATGAGCGGTTGCGCCGGGAGTTGGCCCTCACACCTCGGGGCATGTCGACCCGCATGCAGCGCATTACCCTGCATGGATTTTCTGTCGCGGAACAAACCTACGGCGTCGAAGCGGCGCTCCGTCTCATGGGATTCACGTCCGGATTTTCACGGCTGGTGGTGATGTGTTCCCACGGCAGTACTTCAGACAACAATCCATACGAATCCGCCCTGGATTGCGGCGCCTGCGGCGGCAACAGCGGCCTGCCGAACGCGCGGGCCTTCGCATCGATGGCCAACAATCCGGCCGTTCGAAAGGTGCTGGAGTCGCGGGGGATCAAGATCCCCGGCGATACGCATTTCGTCGCGGCATTGCACGATACGACCAGGAACGATGTCCGCATTGTGGATTTGGAGGATGTGCCGCCGACGCACCGGAAGGACCTCGTGCGGTTGTTGGAGGATCTCAAGGAGGCGGGCACGCAGGCGGCGTTGGAACGTGGTTTGACGTTGGAGCGACCGCTGGCGAAAGCGACTCGCCGCGATCCCCAGCAACGGGCGAGCCGGCGCAGTGTTGATTGGGCCCAGGTCCGCCCTGAGTGGGGTCTGTCGAAGAACAACCTGCTCATCATCGGCCGCCGCGAACTCACGCGGCCGCTAGATCTCCAGGGCCGGTCGTTTCTGCATTCCTACGACTATCGCCAGGACGCCTCGGGCAAACTCCTGGAGACGATCATGACCGCTCCACTCATCGTGGCCCAATGGATCAACATGGAGCATTATTTCTCTACCGTCGACAACGAGGTGTACGGCAGTGGGAGCAAGGTGTACCACAATATCGTCGGACGAGTGGGTGTGATGAGCGGAGCGACCAGCGACCTTCGCCTCGGTCTGCCGGCTCAGACCGTCCTGGACGGTCCGGTCCCCTATCATGAGCCGATGCGCTTGCTGACGGTGATCGAGGCTCCGCGTGCCCTCGTCGCGTCGGTGATTGCGAAACATCCCGGACTCGAACGGCTGTTCCAGAACGAGTGGGTGTCATTGGTGGTGTGTGAGCCGAAGGAAGCGGCGTTTTATCATTACGACATCATGCAGGGCTGGCGATTGTTGCCGGAAGAGGCGGAACTGCGTCAGGAATTGGAGGGGAGCTCCGGTCGTCGTCCCGACGCAGGTGAGTCGGGTGCGCAGCCGGAATCCGACGGGCCGGTGCGGGAAGGCGAGGCACCGGCTGCCTCGCGCCCCTGACGCAAGCAGAGTGGAATGAGCGTTGATCGGTTTTGACATCGAGGGGCCTGGAAGAACAGGAGGAGGGGGGCGGAAGTATGCTGACGTTGCATCCGATGAAAGAAATCCGCATTGTGGTCGAGGGAGAGCACCTCAAATTAGTGACGAACCTGCTCGATCGAGTCGGCGCCACCGGCTATACGATCATCAACAACGTCTCCGGCAAGGGACACCACGGGTTCCATGAAGGCCACCTGCTGTTCGACGACACCAGCAGCCAGGTGATCATCTTCACCGTCGTGCCCGAGGAACGGATCGAGCCGATTCTGGCGGGGCTGGGCCCGCTCTTTCACAAACATTCCGGTGCCATGTTCGTCAGTGACGTTGCAGTCACCCGCCGGGATCATTTCGTGGTCCCGTAGCGGGCGTCAGGACCGGTTTCTCCCTCTCGACGGGTTGAGACCTGCTCGGTATACTGACCCCGCACGCATGCGCGTGCTGAACCAGGCACGTGTCATTCCCGACGAGCGCGACATTCATGGCCTCTACCCATCGTAGCCGTTCCAAGGCGTCCAGGTCGGTCCGGTCTGAGATCGCCGCCGCCGAGGTCCTGGCCTGGCTGAGCGACTGTATTCACGGAGGCCTCTGTTTCGTCTGCCAAGGCCTTCTCATCTTCGAAAATTCTCAATTCGCGGAATTGGTGGAGAGTGCGTCTCCCCGGGTGGGGGAGGGAGAGCATGCTCTTCGGAAACGCCTGTTGGATGACGCCATTGCCTGGAACGCACGTGCGCTCGGAGCCCGGAAGGCGGTGGAGTATACAGTGGAGGCTCAGGACGGGCGCCCGCTCTATTATGCCTGCCGGTTTAATGTGGTGCCCTACCGTGGTGAACGCGGTGTGCTGATGGTGCTGGAAGATGTGACCGAGCGGGTGCTGCTCGCACAGGACGCGTCGCACGTTGCGCGCTTTCAATCGGCCTTGGCGCGTATTGGTACCCTGGCGGTCAGCGGCCTGTCGGCCCAGGAGTTGATGAATGAAGCGGTGCGGGAGACGGCGGCCGCGCTGGAGGTTGAGCTCTGCAAGATTTTGGTGCCGCGCGAGCGAGACGGCCATCTCTACATCATGGCGGGGAGCGGTTTGCGAAGCGATCTCATTGGCAAACTCACGATCGAAGGCGGCACCCATTCTCAGGCCGGATACGCGATCCGGGAACGGGTTCCAGTTGTGGTTGACGACCTTCGCGGAGAAACCAGATTTTCTCCCTCGAAACTGCTCACGGAACATGGCGCGGTCGCGGGCATGTGCGTGCCCATGTTGGTCGAGGACCGGGTTCTTGGGGTCATGACCGCCCATTCCAAGCGGGTTCGTAAGTTCAACCAGAAGGAGCAGGAGTTTCTCTGCACGATGGCCAATACGATCGGAACGGTTCTGGAGCGACGGCGGCATGAAGAAACGCAGAGGGACTTTTATCATCGCCTGTTTCTGTCCGCGCAGGACGGTGTGATGATGACGGACACCGCCGGTCGGATCATGGAGTGGAACCCGGCCCTTGAGCGGATGACCGGGTGGACCCGCGAAGAGGCTCTGGGGCAGCGTCCCGCCATTCTCAAGTCCGGAAAACATCCGCCCGAGTTTTATGAGCGTCTGTGGGCCTCTATTCGCGGCGGTCACCCGTTTGTCGAACGATTCGTCAATCGACGGAAAGATGGTTCGGAGTTTCTGGTGTGGGAGAGTGTGAGTCCGGTGAAGGCATTGGACGGGACGACGCAGTACTTTATGGCGATTCTTACGGATCTCAGCGAAAGGGAGCAGATGCTGGAGGCGTTGCGCCACACGGAGCAGGTCAAATTGGTCGGCCAACTTGCCGGCGGGATCTTGCACGAGATTCGCAATCCGCTTATCGGACTGGGCAGCCTGGCCACGCATCTCGCCGATCAGGCATCGCTGCCGCAAGAGGCGCGTGATCGTTGTCGGTTGATTGCACGGGAGGCCGCGCGGATCGACGAGCTTCTGGAATCTCATTTGGGGCAATTGCGGCCTCGTCCCTTCGACATCGCCGCGTGCGACCTTCTCATGGTGCTTGATGATACGTTCTCGTTACTCCGACCAAACCTCGTGAAGAGTCACGTGCTGGTGAAGTCGTCGGTTGCGCCGGACCTGCCCGCTATTGATGTGTCACGCGCCCATATCCTCCAGGTCTGTCTCAATATCGCGATGAATGCGATCGATGCGATGCCGAATGGTGGCAACCTGACCGTCACGATCGTGCCGGATACTCGGCGCATCCCCGGCGTGGTGATACGATTTGCGGATTCGGGAAAAGGGATTTCAGGGGAAGACCTCAAGCGCATTTACGAGCCATTTTTTACGAACGGTAAAGCCAAGGGTGTGGGGCTTGGATTGACCATTACCCGAGATATTGTGGAGCGGCATCACGGGCAGCTGGTCATTGAGAGCCCTCCGGGCAGCGGAGCGGTGGTCGATGTGTGGCTGCCCGTGAAGCACGAGGCATAACATGACGTGGCATCTCTTATTGTTGGAAGACGAAGTCTCTGTTCGCGAGGCCTTTGCGTTACGTCTGCGAGACCAGGGCTATGTGGTGCAGACCGCTGCGACTGGCGAAGAGGCCTTGGTACTCCTGCGGTCGTTCGAACCGGACGTGCTGGTGGTGGATCTTGTCATGCCGAATCTCTCCGGTCTGGATGTGTTGAGCCGTGTCAAACAGATGTCCCCCGCTCTGCCGATCATTGTGTTAACGGCGAGGGGCACCGTGAAAGATGCGGTCGAAGCCATGCGGCTTGGGGCATTCGATTTCGTCGCCAAGAGCATCGACATGGACGATTTGCTCCATACACTGCGGCGGGCGACGGAGTTGTTGACGTTGCAGCGCCAGGTGCAGTTGCACAGCGGGCAGGATGCCGCGCGCTATACGCTGGATCGGGTGATCGCCAAGAGTCCCGTCACGAGGATGTTTCTAGCTCAGGTGCGGGAACTCATCAAGAACGACCGTGTGACGGTTCTGCTGCAGGGCGAAACAGGAACCGGAAAACAATATATGGCGCGAGTGCTTCACTATAACAGCGCCCGCGCCGGGAGACCCTGTATTGAAGTGGACTGTCCGTCGATTCCGCGTGATTTGTTCGAGAGTGAGCTGTTCGGGCATGAAAAGGGATCTTTTACCGGGGCGACCGGTCGAAAGTGCGGCTTGATCGAGATGGCTGAAGGCGGGACGGTGCTCTTCGACGAAATCGGCGATCTGCCGTTGGTCTTACAGGCCAAGTTGCTGCGCGTCATCGAAGAACGGTCGTTGCGCAGAGTGGGCGGGATGACCACCGTGCCTGTGGACGTGCGATTTATGGCGGCGACCAACCGCAATTTGAGGGAGGCCGTGGCGAAGGGGGAGTTTCGGGAAGACCTCTATTTTCGTCTGAATGTCGTGACCCTCACGGTGCCTCCGTTGCGCGCGCGGGCTGAGGACATTATTCCGCTTGCCGAGCATTGTTTGTTGCGTTCAGCCCTCGCGCTCAAGAAACCTGTTCGGGGCCTTAGCGATTCAGCCAAGCATTTACTGCAAGCGTATCATTTTCCGGGCAATATTCGGGAATTGAGTAACCTCATCGAGCGAGCGGTGATTTTCTGCAACGCCTCCTCGCTGGATGCCGCGCATTTTCCCGCCGATGTCGCAGTGTCGGCGGCGCCGGTGCCGCATGAGACGTCGGCGTACGTTCCAGTGTCCGCTTCCTACGCCGATCCTCAGATGATCCATCTCTCATTCAAGGTCGGCGACCGTTCGTTAAGTGATCTCGAGGATGACATTATCTGTGCCGTGCTGGAACGAGCCGACGGAAATAAAACGCTCGCCGCCAAACACCTGAAAATCACCCGGTGGATGCTCGACCGACGCCGTAAAATGTGAGAGCACTCCGGGTGGCATCCATCTCCTCTTCCTTACTGATCTGTAGCTGCCGCCTGTACCAGGTCAGGGCTTCCTGAAAAGACCAGTTTTCATGTTGAATAGATGTGCGCAGGCACTCTGGCTGCACGCGCAGCGTCTGCGGGCGCACGCGCTGGGTGATCTCGCAGCCGGTCGCTGCTCCCTTTCATGCACCCACCTCATCGGACTACCCCCTTCCATCCCCCGAGACAGGGCTCCGACTTCGTGTTCCCCGTTCGAGTCAGATATGGATTCTCATCTTGCTTTCGTCGGCACTCGATTTGCTCATCTTTTGCCTCATACCTTTAAAAGAACGTGGGCTCAACTCGCCATTCAAGCAAGTTCCAAATGGAAGACACGGACGCACCGAACGCGGTCTTTTGTCGTCTCTCATTCGGGGCGAATGCGGATCGCACGCTCAGGAAGCCAAGGAGGTTGCATGCAGCATCTGCGAGCATTAGAAGACCAGAGTGTGTATATCTTGCGCGAGGCGTACAAACATTTCCGCGACTTGGCGATGCTGTGGTCGATGGGCAAGGACTCGACGGTTCTTCTCTGGCTGGCGCGTAAGGCATTTTTCGGACACGTGCCGTTTCCATTGGTCCACATTGATACCGGCTACGAAATGCCTGAATTGATCGAGTATCGAGATCGGCTGTCCCGGGAGTGGAAGCTCAACGTCGTGGTCGGCCAGAACAAAGAGGCGCTCGTCTCCGGAATGGGGCCGGAGCAAGGACGTGTCGTGTGTTGCACCGCGATGAAAGTCGAGGCGCTCAAGCAGACGATCGCGCAGCATGGATGGACTGCCGTGATTCTCGGTATTCGTGCGGATGAGGAAGGCACGAGGGCGAAGGAACGCTATTTCTCGTTACGAGGCAAAGACGGTGAATGGAATTTTCGCGATCAACCGCCCGAGTTGTGGGATCAATACAAAACCACATTTGCCCCTGGATCGCATGTTCGAGTCCATCCCTTGCTCGATTGGACGGAACTGAATATTTGGGAATACCTGGAGCTTGAACGAGTCCAACTACCGACGCCATATTTCGACCAAGGAGCCGGCACTCGGTACCGCAGCTTGGGGTGTGTCCCTTGTACGGGGACGATCGCCTCCTGCGCGACGACCATTCCCCAGATCATCACGGAGCTGCGCACGACGGCGACCGCCGAACGGGCCGGCCGTGCACAGGATGAAGGTCGGGGGATGGAGACCCTACGCAAGCTTGGCCACATGTGACGTCGGCGCCTATGCGCATCCCATCTGAGCCGTTTCGGTGCGGCGCCTCATCAACCGGAGGCGTTGCCCCCTTGCGTGCAACGGCGCACTGCAGGTGTGTCCTTGCACTGGTGCGGAAGCTCTGAGGAAGCCTCGTCATATTGGGGTGACGCAGCGGCCAGTGCTTCCCTCTTATTTTTTAAGGTTCATCGGCACTGGTGCAGTCAAATGGAATGGTGGCCCCGGTTTTGCTTGGTGCAGCTCAGGCAATGTGAGGTGAACCGTATGCACACAGCAGATCGCATGCACTCGCACTACACCGACGCGCAGCGGATGGCCTTGCGTTCATATGTTAGTCTGGCCGGCGAGGTTATCCCCAGGGTCTGGCCGATGCAGACGATCATCGCGCGAAATCCTTTGCAGGGGTTGGAAGACCAGAAATTCGAGGATGCGGTTGAGCGGGGAGAGCAGTTGTTCGGAGGGCGAAGCACCCTCCCAATCCCCACCTTTCGTGAAGCCTTTCGAACGGGCCGTATCAAGGCCACGCATCTCGAGGCAGTCTTGAAGCCGATCGCCAGGGAGACGCATGTGGCCTTTGGTGATCGAGTGCTCTCTCATCTCGACGTGCTGCGCCTCTCGATGACTGAAGGGATTCAACGCCTTGGTCGGGAGAATTCCTCTCCGCCTTGGAGCCAGGAACAGTCGGCCCTATTCGATAAGATCGCGGCATGTACGAGGAGAATCGGCGAGGGGGACACGACTCTGTCCGACCAAGGACTTGCGTGCGTGCCCGGGGAAGCCGGGCGCCTGGAAACCCTGGCCGCCTGGTGCGATCGCACGCTTGGGACTGAGATGACGAGCGAGATCAATCGTCACATGATCAAATGGTGCGCGGCGTTCTGCGACGAGGGGGAAGCCGTATGGCCGATGCCCAAACGGGAAGAGACGTTCTTCAGGGCATGGAAAGCGGCGGCCCAGTATGACGTAAGCCTTAGATGCTCAGGTATTGAACGGGCGGCTTCTAAAATCCGAGCGTTGGCTGACCGTCCGGAGGATGCTCTGTTGCAATCGTTGGACAGGCTTCAAGTTCCCAATCAGTCCTGGCAGGAATATCTGTCGCTGCACCTGGCCGCCTTGCCGGGTTGGGCAGGATTCATCAAATGGCGTGAGGAACAGACCTCGCGGCCTTGGCAGATAGCCTATCGAATCGATCTGGTCAAGTATTTAGCCGTTCGTTTGTTCTATGAACAGGAACTCGTCGAGAGCGCCTGCCGGAAGGCCCTGGGATGCGCCGGAACAATCGGGGCGATCGAAGAGTATGCCAGGCAATTCCCCCATTCGGTGTGGCTCAAGCGAGCCTCCGTTTCCGGGTGCCTGTCCGAGAAAACCTTGTCGGAAGCCGCGCGCCTTCAGGGTCGGTGGACGCGGTGCGATGCGACTGAGTGGGAGCGTCATTGCGCGCGCTGGTTTCAGGACGAGCGAGACAGGCAACATCAGGTCGCGGTTGCCCAGCACGTTCAGGCCTGCATGAAGATCGCGGAGGCTCTAGAGATTCCTGCGAACGCCCTGATCTCAACCCCGTCCAGCGACCTGTCAGTTCTGGTGAACTGGCTCGACCGGTTTACGGTACGACAGCAGGAACTTAAATGGCTGGAGGCCTTCGAATTGGCACACCAACATGAGGTATTGCGGCAGCTTGCCCCCTCCGGTGAGGAGAACGGTTCTGCCTCTGTGCGACAGGGGAACTCCGCTCGTCCGCTGGCGCAGTTTGCGTTCTGCATCGATGTGCGATCCGAGGTGTTCAGGCGGCATCTTGAGCAGTGCGGCCCGTATGAAACGTTCGGATTCGCCGGTTTCTTCGGGTTGCCGTTTTCATATCAATCGTTGGACGAGCAGGGCGAAACGACCCTCTGTCCGGTGCTCTTGAAGTCGAAACACCTGATCCGGGAGGTCCCGAGGACATACCAAAAAGAGCGGGCGCAGCGTCGCCGGAAAACGACGCACCTTGTCCACGCCGGTCATGAACTGCTGCACGACCTCAAGCATAATGTGATTACGCCGTATGTCATGGTCGAAGCGATCGGATGGTTCTTCCTGGTTCCCTTCATCGGAAAGACGCTATGCCCACGTTGGTACCATCGTCTTAGCGCGTTCTTGAAGTCGGTGCTCATGCCGGCCGTGTCCACCACGTTGACCGTGGATAAATTCTCCACCACCGATGCCGAGAACATGCTTGCCGCAGAACAACGTCTGCAGATCGCAGCCTGGCTGCGAACGCGCATGCAGGCCTTAGGAAGTCGAATGACCGCAGAGGTCCTGGAAGATATCCGTCGGCAAGCGCTGGAACCCGATCAACACAATGGAACGGGTTCCGGGGCACTCGGGCGTCTATTGTCCCTTCCACGGGCGGAGGAAACGATCGCAATCGACGCACTCCGCCGAGATTGCCGTCTCACGTACCGAGGGCTTCGGTCGCGACTGGACCGCATTACGAGGACAGGCTTTACGGTCAACGAACAGGCCTACTACGTCGAAACGGCTTTACGACTCATGGGTCTAACCGGGCCGTTCGCCAGATTGATCGTTCTTTGCGGGCACGGCAGCACATCGGACAATAATCCCTATGAGTCGTCATTGGATTGCGGAGCATGTGGAGGGGGGCAGGGACTTCCCAATGCGCGGGTGTTTGCGATGATTGCGAATCGTCCGCAGGTTCGAGATCTGCTTGCCGGTCGGGGACTGACCATTCCTTCGGATACTCATTTCGTGGCGGCGCTCCATGACACGACTACGGATCAGGTCAGGATCGCCGATCTTGAAGACATTCCGTCCACTCATCGGAAGGAATTCGCCCAAATTCAGGCGGACGTCCATGCGGCTGGGGTTGCGGCTGCCGCGGAGCGGTGGGCAGCCTTGTCCGCATCCTCTTTTCCTTCCGACCAGCGGGAATGCTTGCGTGAAATAGAGCGGCGCAGCGTGGATTGGGCGCAAGTGCGTCCCGAGTGGGGCCTGGCCAGAAACAGCGTATTTATAGTCGGGCGCCGCCGGATGACCGAGGCGGCCGATCTTTGCGGTCGCTCGTTCCTCCACTCCTACGATCATGCCGCTGATAAAGACGGAAGGCTTCTGGAGGTCATCATGACGGCGCCGTTGATCGTCGCGCAATGGATCAACATGGAATATTACTTCTCCACGGTGGCTCCTGAAGTTTATGGAAGCGGAAGCAAAATTTATCACAATGTTACGGGTCGGATTGGGGTGATGACAGGCGGTCATAGCGATCTTCGGATGGGTCTTCCGGCGCAAACCGTTCTGAAGGACGGGGCTGCCTATCACGAGCCGATGCGGTTGACGGCAATCATCGAGGCTCCATGCGACCGGATTACGGCTATCATCAACCGACAACCATTACTTGAGAAGCTCTTTCATAACCAGTGGCTGTTACTGATCGCCTATGAGCCATCCGAGCAACGCTATTATCGATATCACGGCATTAACGGTTGGCGCCTGGTCGTCGAGCCCGGCGATCAGGTCGAGAAAGAGACGATTTCACAGGCCTAGCCCCCGTACGGGGGTGCGTCTTCCGAGGTCAATATGTTTGAGCGGCGATCACGCACATTTCCGCCATCCTGGACCGTACCCTTTCGTGACTTTACCGAAGTGACGGATTTCCTCCGGCAGGTCGAGACGGCCTGCATTCTACGCGGACGGCCATCAGATGGCACCATAAGTCTGGAAGCGGTGTCGCGCTGCCTGCATGAACTTAAACGGCCGGATCGAGCATTCCGTTCCGTTCACGTAACCGGCACCAACGGAAAAACCACGGTGAGCCGGATGCTCGGGGCGCTGACTCGAGCTAGCGGCATGCAGGTGGGCGTCTACACAAGTCCTCACGTGCTGCACTTTCGGGAACGCATTGCGATCAACGGACAGCCGATCGGCGAGGAAGAGCTGGTCGATGCCTGCAACCATGTCAAATCGTTTTTGGATCTGTATGGCCTCCAGCTCGCCCCCTTCGAGTTTCTTACCGCGGCGGCATTCTTCGCGTTTCGCGCTGCCAAGGTGGATCTAGCGGTAATTGAAGTGGGAATCGGCGGGCGGCAGGACGCGACGAATGTCATTACGCCGGAGCTGTCGGTCATTACGAACGTTGAGTATGACCATACGGATCTGCTCGGGGAGACATTGGAGCAGATTGCGATCGAGAAGGCGGGAATCATCAAACCGCTCACCCCGGTCCTGTGCGGGCCCATGACCGAGGGGCCGCGCGCCGTGATCGAATCCCGAGCCGCAGACCTCAAAGCACCGGTGTTGTGGAGCGGGCAGGATTACGACATGACGCACTTCGTCCGAACCGGTCATATCGCCACGTGCACGCTCACGGTGGGTGCGTCGAGTTTCTCCGCGGTATCGATCACCTCGCCGGCCTCCTTCATGGCGACCAATGCGTCACAAGCGCTGACGGCCTACGACGTTCTGCGGCGCCGGGGACTGGTGCCTGAAATCGGCGCGCGAGAGATCGGAAGGTTGTTCAGTGAGATGGAGCTTGCATCCTGCTGTGAAGTCTTTCCAGGCGCACCGACCGTCGTGCTTGACAGCGCTCACAATCCCCCGGCGGCGGCGCAGCTGGTTGTAAACCTCCGCTGTGCATTCGAGGGGCGTCGCAGCGTATGGGTCGTCTCCCTTTCCCGCGAGCAACAGTGGGAGCAGATGCTTCGCTCCTTTTCCGGTTCGGGAGCGGACCGAATCATCGTTACCAGTTACCCACTTGAGCTGGCCGTCGATGCGCAGACAATTGCGGAGCGATGGCGGAACTACTCTTCTGCGGCAGCGGAAATCGTCGAGAACCCTGATGTCGCATTCAAACGCGCTCTGCAGGCGGCCGGTCCACAGGGCCTCGTGGTCGTGACCGGATCGCCTCAGCTGGGAGGCTATTGCCGACCGCTGGCCAAAACGTTTGTGACCGAACTCCCTATACGCTCCTAGCTGCACAGTCGATTCGGCATTGTTCGTGGTGAGCGTCGGTGCACGGCGATCCGCCGAATGTGTGCGGTTGCACCATCCCGAATGGCTGTGCTGCATTGCACGAGGAGTCCGTACCACAGGAACCTCGATTCTACGGTCGATTTTCCGCGATCGTGTGCCAGCACCATGCAGTTCACTCTGGAATTTAATTTGCATTCACTTCACTCGTATGAAGGGGAGCGGATGGTCCGATACCCTTGCTGCTTAAGGGAGGTTCTTTGATGGCACAACATGTGGTCACGATGCTTCCGGGAGAAGGTACAGGTCCTGAAATTTGCGAAGCGGTGAGGTTAGTGATCGATGCGAGCGGCGTCGATATCAAATGGGAGTACGAGGAGATCGGATTAGGGTGTTTAGAACAATATGGTACCTTGCTTCCGGACAAGACCATCAAGAACATCGCAAAAAACAAGGTTGCCCTGAAAGGCCCGACGACCACTCCGATCGGAACGGGACACAAGAGCGCGAATGTTACGCTTCGCAAGGTGTTCGATTTGTTTGCCAACGTCCGTCCGGCCAAGCTGATTCCCGTGTTGAAGCGGCCATGGGACAAGATCGACATCATCAATTTTCGTGAGAACACCGAGGATTCCTATGCGGCCATCGAGCATATGGTGTCCGACGAGGTGGCCCAGTGTTTGAAAGTCATCACATGGCCGGGGTCCTACCGTATCGCTGATTTTGCCTTTCAGTGGGCGAGAGCCAACGGCCGGAAGAAAGTGTACTGCGTGCACAAAGCCAACATTATGAAGATGACGGATGGTCTCTTCTTGGAGGCATTCAGGGAAGCGGCGAAAAAATATCCCGAAATCGAGATCGGAGACGTCATTGTCGATAATTGCTGTATGCAGTTGGTGAGGAATCCGGCCCAATTCGACTGTCTGGTGCTGCCGAATTTGTATGGCGATATTCTCACGGATTTGTGCGCGGGACTCGTGGGGGGATTGGGATTCGCTCCGGGCGCCAACATCGGCGATAACTGTTCCATCTTCGAGGCGGTTCACGGGTCCGCGCCAAAGTACGCGGGGATGAAGAAGGTGAATCCGTCAGCGGTGTTGGTATCGGGAATCATGATGTTACGGTGGTTGAAAGAGACGGCGGCGGCAGACCGTATCGAAAAGGCCATGTTCGCCGTCTTGGATGAACGCAAACACGTCACGTACGATGTCGGAGGCACAGCGACCACCGACGAATATGCCCAGGCGATCGTCGACAAAATGCATGCAGGTAAGTGAGATTCCACAACCTAATAGCGAAGGGGGAAGTCGCTCATGGCAACGACGTTTTCAGAAGCCGCCAAATCGACAAAGAAGAAAAAGGAGATCCGGCTCGTGGGCGTGGATATGTACATCATCACCGAGAATGGTATTCCGAGCTTCCAAGACGGAGAGTTCGGCCCGTTCAAATGCGAATTCATCTCGAATCGCGGAACAAAAGTTTGGCCGGGGTTCGTCAGCCCCGACCTGATGATGGTGAACTGGTATCGCTGTCGGTTTATGGCTACGCAAGATGTACAGGATTCCAATGTCGACGCGTTCTTGGCGGCCTTAAGCAAGAAAGGCTGGTGGTGGTCGGCGGTACAAAAGCTGTGGACTCACGACGGAGAGGCCGCCTATAGCAAGGCGTACTAAAGAGGCCGGATGTGTCGGGGTGCGCGGTCATGCGCACCCCGACAATGTCGATTTCTACGCCCATACGTTAATGGAGCGGGACCACGCCTCTCTCTCGCGTCGAACCGTTTACCGTGCCGATTTACATGCAAGATCGAGGATGCTTGCACAGGGGAAGTAAACCGATCATCGGGCATTAAAGGGACAATTATGTATGATAGGGAATGGCGCCAATAAGGCGGACATCGAATATGCCGTGACGCTGGCAATCTTGAACTTTCACACCGAGTTCATGAAGCTGAACTATGCGCATGCCCAGGTGCAAGTGTCCCCGGATGAAATTGACGTGACCCTTACGAGACAGGGATCCGTTCCCGCTGAAATGAGATTATCCCGATCCGAGGAGGGGTGCGCATTGCTTCGTCAAGTGCATGAAGCCATGTTTGTCTCCTGTGAGGACATTCTCAGGGAACGTATCGAACCGGTGGTGAAGCGAAAGGTGCGAGAAATGGTGACAACCCTCGACCCCCTCTCGGGGCAAAGTCGGATCGCGATCAGATTCTGAATTTGTCCTGGAAGTCTTCCGGCGGCTCCTCTGGCGCATCAAGATTTTGATGCTGGCCTGGCCGGATCCAATCCCGCTCCTGCGAGCTCCCCGATGATACCGCCTCCCACGGCCCCCTTGGTGGCTTCCTCCACTCCTGATGGCCCCGTATATCATCTGTTATGGCGATCTCACGCGTACCTGCACCGGGACCAGGGTTTCTTCCAGGTTACGATGTCGCCCCCGTGGGCGTACGCTATTATTTCAATACCGGGCCTGATGGATTGCCTTCAGGGACCTTTACAGATGACCATGTCACATGCCCGAATACTTCTCGTCGATAGCAATGCCGCCGCCGCGCAGGAATTGCGCGACATTTTGTCCCATGAGGGTTACGAAGTGTCATTCGCGCGTGACCCGAAAAGCGCACGGCAATATTTTGAGCAGGGGGCAGCGGATCTGATCCTCACGGATCTGCAACTGCCCCAGCTCGATGGCCTGACGTTTCTCACCGAAATGCGCACCCGCTTCCCGAACATGCCCGTGGTGTTGATGACGGCCAACGGTTCTCTCAGGACTGCCGTAGAGGGGCTTAAAGCCGGTGCCTTCGATTATTTGACCAAACCATTTATTGTTGACGAAGTGCGATCCGTCGCCAGACGCGCACTAGAACATACCTCTCCGCCTTCAGGAAGCCCCACCGCTTCGGACCGACAGCCGGAAGATGCTTCGCCGTTCGGCAGTCTCGTCGGCAGTAGTCCAAGCATGGTGCATGTGTATAAAGCGATCGCCCGGGTTGCACAAACGGACAGCACCGTTTTGTTGCAAGGCGAGAGCGGTACCGGAAAGGAACTCATCGCTCGCGCCATCCACGTCAGCGGTCCTCGAAGCAACGGTCCTTTCGTCACCGTCGATGGGGGCGCGCTTGCAGACAGCCTGCTCGAATCCGAATTGTTCGGACATGAACGGGGATCATTTACCGGGGCGGTATCATCGCGCAAAGGCCTCCTTGAAAAGGCACATTCCGGGACCTGTTTCCTGGACGAGGTCGCTGACTTGTCTCCGGCTCTGCAAGGCAAGCTATTGCGGGTGATCCAGGAGAAGGAGATCCGACGTGTCGGCAGCAGCGCTTCGACGTTGCTGGATGTGAGGATTATTGCGGCTTCCAAGCTGCCGCTCGAGCCCCTTGTGCGCGCGGGAACATTCCGCGAAGATCTCTATTATCGAATGAATGTCGTCACGATCGAGATTCCACCCTTGCGAGAGCGATCCGAGGACATCCCTGCGCTGGCCCAACGATTCCTCACCCTATACGGGGCCATGAAAACGCCCCCGGTGAAGGAGATCTCCTCCGAGGCCATGGAATTGTTGAGCCGATACTGGTGGCCGGGCAACGTTCGGGAACTCGAACATGCGATTGAGAGAGCAGTCGCCTTGAGTCCACATGCCGTGATCTGTCCGGAAGATCTTCCTCCGGTCGTCAAGAACCCTGCGCCGGAGTCTCTCGCGCGCGCTCAGGGATGGGTGACCCTGGAGGACCTTGAGCGGGACCACATCTTGCGGGTCTTGGATTCCCATCAGCATGATTTGGGCCGATCGGCCGTCATTCTCGGTATCCATCGAAAGACGCTGCTCCGGAAACTCCGTCAGTACGGTATGGCGACTGCCGCCACCGCGAATGGTGGCGACTAAGTGCTCCCGGCATTCTCACTCACCGGCCTCGCGGAGGCACCGCAACATCGATCACTTTATTCTCTGTATCTACCAACAGAATGACGGCATCTCCTTTACGAAGGGCGGCAAGTTTTGAGTGAAGGAGTTCCCGCACTTCAAAGGGTTTCTCCGACCCATTGGCCGTTCGAACGGTAATGTGATTGGCCTGGAGTGGGGTAGCGACGGTTCCGTCTATCTGCCGATGTGCGCCTTTGATGGGCGGCATTGAGTCTGTGAGTCGATCGGCCTGTTTGCTGGTCTGTTGGCCGGACAGTGCCGCATCCGCTATCTGATTCGTCTCATCGATCAGGAACACAGCGGCCACGCCTACTGGTATCGCGGCAACTTTGCTGCGCGCCTGCGAACGGATGGTGGAGGAGAGTTCTGTCCCGGCAGACTTAATCACGGCCTGCTCCTGACCCACCGGGAGGTTTTGCGCGATCTCTCCCCGAATAATCGTATGGGCGCTGGCTTGCCCGTCCAACGGGTGATAGTCCACCAACAGATTTTGCGCATTCAGCACGACGATCAAATCATCCTCTTCCGTGATACCCGGAAACCCTTTCTCCTGGGCTTGTTTGAGGGGAAGGAAGCGGGGCTGTACTTCCCCGATGTCGACTTTGATCTGATCCGACGTGATCGCCAACACCTTTCCCAATACTGAGCGGTTCCCCTTCAGGAGTTTCTCCGCATCGTCACGCAACTGAGTTCCCTCGCCCGGACTTATACGCTGTCCGGATTCCGCTGAATCCGCCATCGGTAGAAAGGGGGCCCACATCGCGAGGAGACCGAAGCACATCGCCCACCGAAGGCCAATGTGAGGATATTTGTTGCGAATGGTATATCTCATGATGCCTCCTTCTTGTTGAAAGTGCTCACGCCTACTCTCCAAGCAAGAGCCGCGCCTTTTCACTCCCAATCAGCGTGGGCTGTTCTGTTCAACCAGAGGGCGGGTCGCCAGAGCATGGCCGGGTTGCCAGGATGAGCGAGATCACCCGATCTCGAGGACAAAATGTCTCCCAAGGGACAGTCCATCCGAACTGAGCGCCCTCGCGGTACATGATTCAGATCTCAGTTCTCGTGAGTAGGAACCTGCTCCGGCCTGAAAAGTCGTCTGGAGGGGGAATTCGTCCGTTCATGGCAATGAAATGAGAGGGCTGTAATGTCTGGATGGCGCTGTCCGAATGTTTCGGCATTGCTCTTGCTGTGTAGGTGTTTTATGTACACTACAACATCAAAGGAACTCGTGTTAGTGACAGGAAGCAGCGGGCTCATCGGCGCTCGAACGGCCGATCGACTATCTGCTCAGTTTCGAGTGGCAGGGTTGGATCGACCCGGCGAACCGCATCCGCCGTCCTCGGTGGAGAATATTCCTTGTGATCTCACCTCGGATGACAGTGTTGTCAAAGGTCTCACTGTGGTTAAAGAGCGGTTCGGCCTGGATATCGCCGCGGTCGTTCATTTGGCCGCGTATTTCGATTTCTCGGGCGAGCCCAGTCCCAAATACAGGGAAGTCACGGTCGAGGGCACCAGACGCCTGCTTCGCTCCCTGCATGCCTTCGAGTTTCGGGTGGCGCGATTCATTTTCTCCAGCACGATGCTGGTGCATCAGCCCTGCGAACCCGGAGAAGCGATTACGGAGGAATGGCCGCTTGATCCTCGTTGGCCCTACCCGCACTCGAAAGTGGAGACGGAGCGGGTGCTTGAGACCGAACGGGGGGACTATCCGACGGCCGTCTTGCGAATTGCCGGGGTGTATGACGATGACTGTCACTCCATTCCGCTGGCACACCAAATCGAGCGCATCAACGAACGTCACATCACCAGCAAGATGTTTCCCGGTCATATCTCCCACGGCCAATCGTTTCTGCACCTCGAAGACCTGATCGACGCGATCGTGCGCGTGGTCGAACGTCGCCGAACTCTGCCTGCTACGGTAGTGATGTTGCTGGGTGAACCGGAGCCGCTGACCTACGACGAATTACAGCATCAATTCGGACGATTGCTGCATGGCGAAGCCTGGGACACCGTACGAATTCCGAAGATGATGGCCAAGACGGGCGCATGGCTTCAGGGCGTGACACCGCTGCTGGAGGATCCGTTTATTAAACCGTGGATGATCGATTTTGCCGACGATCATTACGCTTTGGACGTGAGCCGCGCCAGGGAGTGGCTCAATTGGGAGCCCCGGCATTCACTCCGGGACACGCTGCCGAAGATGATCGACGCGCTCAAACGGGATCCGGTGGCTTGGTATCGAGCTCATCAGTTGAGCCTCCCCGCCGAGCTGGAGGAAAAACGGTGACGGGAACCGGCTCTCTTCGACCGCCTGGATGGACGTACAACCCGTCGAGTTGGTCCGAACGTCTGTGGCTGATCGGAGTGGCGGTTATCGGATTCTTCATTTCAGGGTATCTCGGCCTGTATCAATGGGGGATCATCGACACTGTATGGGAACCGTGGTTTGGTCGGGGCAGCGAGACCGTGCTGCATTCGCCGCTGTCACGAGTGCTTCCGGTGCCGGATGCGATTCTCGGCGCGATGGCATATGCGATTGATGCCGTGGCGGGTGCAATCGGTGGGACCATGCGTTGGAAAACTATGCCTTGGATGGTGATCCTCTTCGGGTTGGCGGTAGGGCCGTTGGGGTTGGTCAGTGTCCTGCTGGTCACAGCTCAGCCTCTCCTGCTGCACGCCTGGTGCACATTGTGTCTCCTATCGGCTGTGATTTCCGTCGTGATGATCGGACCGGCGATGGACGAAGTCTTGGCCAGTCTGCAGGTGCTGAAACGCGCCAAAGAGCAGAGACGAGCGGTGTGGGCCATCTTTTGGAAAGGCGAGGGCGGGACGGCATGGAGCGCATAACCATCCAAAGAGAGGCGGCTCGACCATGTGGGCTCCGGCTCTGACCAGCTTGCTCGGGGTTTGGTTGACGGCAGTCCCGGATGTCATGGGGTATGGCGGCGACGCTCGCCTCAACAATCAGGTCGTCGGGGTGTGGATGGCCACCTTCGGGGTGATCGCGATGTCGGAATGCCTACGGGCGGTGCGACGGATCAATCTCGGGCTGGGCATCTGGCTCGTTGCTGCGCCGTTTCTCCTGGAGTATCCGGACGAACGAGCGTGCGGCAGCATGGTCGTCGGGATTGCGGCAATATCGCTGGCATTGGTTCGAACGCCCTCAAGTGAACGTTTCGGCGGAGGCTGGACATCATTATGGGCAGAGGCTCAACGGTGAATCCAACGAGGAGGTGACTCTATGGGCGCTCCGGCACCAGTCAAAGAACCGGGTCGCAAAAAGTCGCCAAGACAGGAACCGCCGGCGGATCCTCCTCCGCGGCAGGACCCCCCGGCCGATGATCCCCCACAAAGAGACCCGATCGATGAAAGCCCACCGATGAAAGCGAGGTGAGGTCATGGTCACGTTGCTCGTCGCCACTGTGCTGATCGGAATGATCATTGCGGCATCGTATGCGTTCGGAGTGTTCAACACACCTTACACAGATGCCTTCAGGGTGGGAGTTTACCTGATCCTGCTTCTAGGGCTCGTGGCGGTCGTGCTGACGATCGGGCGGCATCCATTCGAGGGCTACGACCCCACGCCATAACCGAGGAGCTTCAGTATGCCGAAAAGAAAGACGCTCGAAGAAGCGCGTAAGGCAACGCGGAAGGGAAAGGCTCCCACGACACAAGCGGGTGCGTTTGTGAAGGAAGAGATTGAGCATATGAAAACCGGCAAACATCCGGTGAAATCTCGTAGGCAGGCGGTGGCTATTGGTCTGTCGAAGGCGCGGAAGTCCGGAATCAACCTTTCTCAACGCGCTTCGAAGTCAAGCGCCACAAGCGCTCGCCGGAAGTCGAGAAGCTCAGCGACGAGGTGAGAAACGACATGTCGGCCGCGATGCGAGAGAAGGCGGTGTTCATCGTCATGAGGGAAATGGTCGGGAGCGATGGAATGTCCTCTCGGACGGCTTCAGCTACGGCGGGCGAGGCGGAACGGAGAGCCTATCGCTTCTTGGCCCTGGCGGGGTTCACGATTGTCGGCGTCACATCGGACGCCCTTGCCGTCTGCGCCGAACGCCATGAGGGAAACAGAACATATGACGCGGTCGTCCACCGCACCAGGCCGGCCCTGCTCAGCAAGCAGATCATGCCCCTCCTTGATGCGGCGGAGGCATTGCACATTGATCTGGCCCGCTCATGGCTCGTCGGCGACCGGCTGGACAACATTGAAGTCGGCCGCTTGTTGGGGTGCAACACCATACTCTGGTTGAACGGGAGCGAGACTGACTGGGATATGACCGCCATGCGTTGGCCCGATCTCATTGCACGTAACATCTGGGAAACAGCCTGTCTGATCGTGAATGCAGGCAGTGCATTCGTGGCATCGGGGTCCGATGAGGAATCCGACCAGGAAGACTGACAGGCCGTTCCTGGTCGGTCCGGGCTATCGCTGTACTGCTATGGCGTTGATACGATGCCGTGCGCCCCTGTTATGCCGCGCCTCCTCGCTCTCATGGTCCCTGTTTCGGTTGTCTCGGATCTGCTGATCCATGATCTCTCCGCAGGCGAAGCAACGCCATGCGGGCGACTCCTTCCTCATTAATCCGCCGCCCCAGTCCTGTAAAGCAATCGGGAACATCAAATTGTTGCAACGATGACAGTGCATAGTGCGTCCTCCCGTTCGGTGGCCTTCATCACATCTGTGATCGTAAGGAATGCCGCTCAGAGACAGCACTAGGGGCAACCCTGGTTATTGACGGGACTGGTCTTCATCGCCAGGGAACTACCTAGTAGTGCAATAGTCGGTGCGCCGGTATATTCACACTCACTAACCGTCCACGAACGCGTCTCTCCACCACATGAGGTCTCACATGCGTACGTCACGAAGAAGACGAATGGTCACAGCGGGGCTTCTGGGAGCGACTGTTTTCTGCATCGCCATGGTGTCCGGGCTGGTATTTGTGGGGGCTCAAGGGCATGGCGAGGAGAAGCGGAACCATCCACAATCCGCGATCGAAACAGCAAAGGAAAAGGGGTTCGACGGTGTGGACTTTTCTTACGATCTGTTCGGAGCCCCTCCGGGTCAATCGACCACACAGATCGCTGAAGAGGTGATGGCGAAGGACAGAGCGGAAAAACCCAAGGTCATGGCCCGGCAAGCTGAATTATTTGCATGAGCGATACAGGCTTGAATGTAAGACCCAACCCGGCGTGATCATGACAAAGGGCAAGTCACAGCCGATCGGGCCCACGGTGCAGCTGAAGGAAGGCTTGTCCTGGGACAAACTAGCCCACATGAGCGCCGAGGACATTCGGCGGCAGAAACTGTTCCCGTCCGGATTCATGCGTTTGCCGCACGTCAAGCACGAGGTCGGCGGCCAGGTGTTCCCTCAAAAGCAGGTTGAGCAGTTTCCCCGGCTTGAGCGTTTCGATGTGGACTTCGACCTTCCGGATTGTTTTCTTCCCGAATTTCCCTCGCCCATTTTTCTGACCACCCATCCCGAATTGGGCGACGTATCGCAGGGAGAGGTGTTGAACGCGGATAATTTTGATCGCCGCTTTCGCGGACTCATTACGCCCGTTCAGTTGGATGGGTTGAGAATGTTAGTGACCCAATTCCCCCAGGAAGAATTCAACCTGACGCCGGATCGGAAATCCCCCAAGCCGAGTCTGGGAGTGGCCTGCTTGGACTGCCATGTGAATTTTCATACGACCGGGCAGTTCCATCTCAATCCGGACACCCGCCCTCAACGCGACCGGTTGCGGCTGGACACGGTCAGTCTTAGGGGGATGTTCAACCAGCAGGTGCACGGATCCAAGCGAAGTCTGAGATCTGTTGAGGACTTCACTGAATTTGAACAACGGACCGCCTATTTCAACGGAGATCCCATCCGCGCCATGAAGAAGGGAATGAATATCATCGACCGCCTGCAGGTGGCGCATATGGCGCAGATCCAGAACATGATCGATTTTCCACCGGCGCCGAAGCTGGATCCGATGACAGGCCGGTTGGATCGCGCGCGAGCGAGTCAGCAGGAGATCGCAGGCGAAGAGTTGTTCTTTGGAAAGGCCCGATGTGTCAGCTGCCATCAGCCTCCGGCCTATACCGATCACATGCTCCATGATCTGTTTCTGGAGCGATTCGGTGCTGAGGCCGACGGTCCGATCAAATCATTTGCGCTTCGGGGAATCAAGGATTCACCGCCATATCTCCACGATGGACGATTGTTGACGTTGGAGGATACGGTCGAATTTTTTAACCTTGCGGCAGGCCTCCAACTCAATCGGGATGCAAAGTCTGCTCTGGCGGCGTTTATGCGCGCGCTTTAATCGGGGTCCGTCCGCAGCATGCTGATGACGGCGCGAGTGGTGGGGCGACTATCATTGTGAAAGTCGCCGGCCGCCGATCGTGGCTAGGGATGTGTCCAGTAGTCCAGATCGGTCGCTTTCTGTAGGGTTGAAGCGAATGAAGAGCGCGTTTCTACCGCACTCATTCGGATTTGCCGAGGAACAATATGGGAACGCATGCGCGTCTGAACCAACCTCGTGTCCTGGCCTTGGTTCTGGCCGGCGGCAAGGGGGAACGGTTGATGCCCTTAACGCAGGCACGCAGTAAACCGGCCGTTCCCTTCGGAGGCACCTACCGTCTCATCGATTTTGTCCTGAGCAATTTCTACAACTCCGGGATCACCGCCATGCATGTGATGGTGCAATACCGCTCGCAATCGTTGATCGAACATCTCCGGCGAGCCTGGCGTATCGGCGATGGTGATCGGCAGTTCGTCACCGTGGTTCCTCCGCAGATGAATCTGCATCGCGGCTGGTATGAAGGCACCGCGGATGCCGTTTACCAAAACCTCAATCTGATTCATGACTTCAGTCCCGACATCGTGGCGGTGTTCGGAGCCGACCACATTTACCGCATGGACGTCCGTCAGATGGTGCGTGCGCATCAGGTGCGGGAGGCCGATGTCTCGGTCGCAACCCTTCCAGTCCCTTTGGCGTCGGCGCAAGGGTTCGGCATCGTCGATGTCGATCGGAGCAGCCGGATCGTCGGATTTGAGGAGAAACCTTCGGAGCCCAAAAGACTCCCGGGACAACCGGATCGCGCCCTCTCGTCCATGGGCAACTATCTGTTCAATACGGACGTGTTGATTAGAGCGTTGGAGGAGAACGCGGAGAGGGAGGGAACACATGATTTCGGGAAAGATATTCTTCCACGCCTCATCCGTCAGGAACGAGTGATGGCGTATAACTTTCAGGAGAATGAAATTCCCGGACTCGCGTACTACGAGGAGCCGGGATATTGGCGGGATGTCGGAACCATTCCGGCCTATTGGCAAGCCAATATGGACCTGCTCGGGGATACGCCGCTCAACGATTTGAGCAATCCGGAGTGGCCCATCCGGAGTGAACCGTCCTCCGGACCACCCGCCAGTGTGGTGAATTGTTATTTGGACCATGCCGTGATCGGAGAGGGGAGCCGCTTGGTCGAAGCGGACATTCGTCGCTGTATTATCGGTCGACATGTAAGGATCGAGGCGGGCGCCCACATAGAAGATTCGGTCATTCTCGATCACGCCAGGATCGGCGCGAGGGCACAACTGCGTCGAGTCGTGATCGACCGGAACAATGAAATTCCTGCCGGCGTCGAATTGGGATATGAGGATCGTAAGATCGGACCGAACGCCGCCTGGATGGCTTCCGATGTCATGGTGTTTCCCAAGCCGGACTTACGGGCTGAGCAGTTCAAACGCCGATTGTCGTCCCACTGAGAGCCGGCCGAGGTTCAACAGGTCATGCCGAGGATTCCTGTTTCGACCTATCGTCTCCAATTCAACCATACCTTCACCTTCAAGGACGCCGCCGCCCTCGTGCCCTATCTGCATGCTTTGGGTACGACCGATTGTTATGCTTCTTCCTTGCTCAAGGCGGCACCGGAAAGCTCGCACGGGTATGATCTGGTGGACCCGGGTGTCCTGAATCCTGAGTTGGGAAGCGAAGCAGACTTCGCCCTCTTCACCGAAGCGCTCAAGCAGCACGACATGGGGTTATTGGTCGATGTCGTTCCCAATCACATGGGCATCGGCACACCGGACAACCGTTGGTGGTGGGATGTGCTCGAAAACGGTCCGGGTTCTCGATACGCCGCGGCCTTCGACATCGATTGGCGACCGCTGAAACGAGAACTCGAAGATAAGGTGCTGCTTCCTATCCTCGGCGAGCAGTACGGAACGGTGCTCGAAAATCAGGCGATCTGCCTGCAGTATGAGGCCGGCGGGTTCCTGGTGTCGTATGGCCAGCAGCGGCTGCCACTCGCTCCCAAGTCCTGGGCGGCGATCCTGTCCTTCCGGCTCACCGAGCTCATCTCGCTTCTGGGATCGGAGCATGCAGCTATCCTCGAACTTCAGAGTATCCTGACCGCGTTGTCCCATTTTCCGCCACGCCGGGAACGTGACCCGGAAAAGGTCGCCGAGCGCTATCGGGAGACAGAAATTGTGAGGAGAAGGTTGGCGGCGTTGATCACGGATTGCCGGGAGGTGCAGGCGCATGTGCTGGCCAACGTGGAGACCTATAACGGCACGAAAGGCCTGTCGGCAAGCTTCGATCAGCTCGATGCTCTGCTGAACGAACAAAGTTACAGGCTTGCATCCTGGCGTGTGGCGTCGGAGGAGATCAATTATCGGCGATTTTTCGATGTCAATGAACTGGCCGCCATCCGGACTGAAGAGGAATGTGTCTTCACGGAATCGCACCGGCTGATCTTCCGCTTACTTAAGCAAGGGCTCGCGACCGGCCTGCGGATCGACCATGTCGATGGGCTGTACGATCCGGAGCATTATCTACAGCAGCTGCAAGCCTGGGCGGCTGCGGAATTGCCCCGTGAGCGCGAGGGAGACGCGCCGTCGCTGTTCGTCCTGGTCGAGAAGATTTTGGGCGAAGGAGAACAGCTGCCTCGCAGCTGGCCTGTCGCCGGCACCACCGGCTATGACTTTCTCAATCTGGTGAATCGATTGTTTGTCCGAGCGGATCAGGAACAGGCGATGGACGCGTTGTATACGCGGTTTATCGGAGAGCGCCGGTCGTATCCTGACTCGGTGTACCAATCCAAGAAACTGATCATGCGGGCCTCCATGTCCAGCGAACTCAATGTGCTCGGCCATCAGTTGAATCGACTGTCCGAGCGGGACCGGCGCTATCGGGACTTTACCCTCAATAGCCTTACCCATGCCGTTCGTGAAATCATGGCCTGCTTTCCGGTCTACCGCTCCTACTTGACGACCGATCGTGAGGCTCCACTCGACCGGGATCAGGCCTATATCTCGCTGGCTGTCGCCCGGGCCAAACGGCGTAATCCAACGCTGAACGGTCAGATATTCGATTTCGTCCGCGACCTGCTCTTGGGAAAACTGGACCCATCCACAGGATTGACGAAAGAGGAGCAAATCCGGTTCGTCACGAAGTTTCAGCAGACGACGGGTCCGGTGATGGCCAAGGGCGTCGAGGACACGGCCTTCTATGTCTACAACCGGCTGATCTCGCTCAATGAGGTGGGGGGAGACCCGGCCCATTTCGGCTCCCCCGTGGAGGCGTTTCATCAGGCCATTCGGGAGCGCCGCGCCGGCTGGCCCTATTCCATGTCGACAACCTCAACTCACGACACGAAACGTGGCGAGGATGTGCGCGCTCGAATCAACGTGCTCCCGGAACTTCGAGAGCGTTGGAGCAAGGCTATCGGGCGCTGGGCCAGGCTCAATAGACGCTACCGGACCGAGGTCGAGGAGGCGCCTGCTCCCGATCGCAATGACGAATATCTCTTGTACCAGACATTGGTAGGCGCCTGGCCGCTCATGACGATGGACGAGATCCAGTACGAAGAGTTTATGACGCGCATCGAGCGGTACATGATCAAGGCGGTTCGGGAAGCGAAGACGCACACCAGTTGGATCAATCCCCACCCGGATTATGAAGCCGCGCTGTGCCGGTTCATTCGCGCCGTCTTGTCATCGCGGGAAGCCAATCCGTTTCTGGACGACTTTCTGCCGTTTCAGGCGATGGTCGCTCAATACGGCATGTACAACGGGTTGTCGCAGTTGGTGGTGAAGGTGGCCGCTCCCGGCATTCCGGACTGTTACCAGGGCGCAGAATTATGGGAATTGAACCTTGTTGATCCGGACAACCGTCGCCCGGTGGATTACGCGCTTCGCGCCGGGATGTTGAAGGAATTCGATCGAGCCGCCACAAACGGGGCCGGCGATCGAATCGATTTTCTCCGTCGCCTCGTGGAATCCTGGAAGGACGGGCGACTGAAACTGTTTATCCTGCAGGCCGCCCTGCGTCACCGGCGAACGTATCCTGACCTGTATCTGGATGGCGACTACGTGCCTCTGGACTGCGAGGGCCCTCACAAGTTCCACCTCTGCGCATTCGCGCGATTGCACCAGGATCAGGCGGTGGTGGCCGTCGCTCCGCGCCTCATGGCCGGACTGGACGCGACGAGAGGAGGGGGTGGGCCTGATAATACCTGGCAGGACACGTGGTTGACGGTTCCATCCTGGAAAGCCGGATCAGCCTATGAGCACCTGTTCACCGGGGAACGATTTGAGACGGCCGACCGGGACGAGCGCCAGGTGCTGCCTGTCGGGCAAGTGCTGAACCATTGCCCTGTGGCCCTGCTGATTCGCTGCGCCTGATTCTTCTCCCTCCTACAGACTTTCTAGGGGCCTTCCTAGCTGTTCATCTTGACCTCGGGCGTTATGACTACAAGTAGGAGGTCAATTTGACTGCCTCAGAGCACCGCATATCAACACAAGGAGGGTTTCTCATGGCGTTACATACAGGGCGACGACTGCTGGCGGCTTCTACGATCGAGGGCACGCCGGTGCAGAATCAGGCGGGAGAAGATCTTGGAGAGATCAATGAACTGATGATCGATCTCGAAAAGGGACGCATTGCTTACGCGGTGCTGTCGTTCGGCGGCTTTCTGGGCATGGGCGACAAACTGTTCGCACTTCCCTGGGAGGCCCTGACGATGTCCGCAGGGGGCGATTTCTTCATTTTGAACGTGGCTAGAGAACGGCTGGAGCAGGCCGAAGGGTTTGATAAGGACCGTTGGCCGGATATGGCGGATACCGCCTGGGGTGAACGGCTCCACACCTATTATGGTTACAAACCGTATTGGTGAGACGTCATGCTTCATGGCCGACAATAGCACACCTGCAAGAAGGAGAACGTGATGATGCGATATATAGCCATCTACGCCGGAACGATCGCTCTCTTATTCGCCACGAGCTCACCCGGATTCACTCAAGGATCGCATGAAGGGGGCACGTCTACGTTCGATTCCACTATGGGGAAAGGAGCCGGAACCTCCACTCCGACTGAGAGGCTTCAGCCTGATAAGAAGACCGACTTGACCGGTGGAAAACAGGGAATCCCTGAAGAATATGCGGATACGCCGGTTCGTCAGGGAAAACTCGAAGAAGAGAAAGGGAGTAAATACGCCAATGCGCTTGTGTACAATACACAAGGAGCCGAGATCGGCAAGATTCATCAAGTATTGAAAGACACGAAGACGGGTGACATCGAATATGTGGTATTTGTGCCCAATGAATCGAAGCGGCCGATTCCCATTCGGTGGAGTCAATTTGTGACGAAGGGCGATAAACTACAGTTGAATCTCAAGAAGGAAGACATTCAAAACCCGGTGTCGATGAACAGCGGCAAGGATCTGTCGCCGGACATCAAGCAGTACATGGATAAGATAGAACGGGTTCGCGAAGCGCCTACTGCTCCCGGCAACCCCGGCGTTCCTGGTCAGAAGGGGACAGGCGCGACCGGGTCTATGGGAGAAGAAAGTGTAGGCGGTGGCGGTCCGAGCGGAACCAGCGGGTTACCCTCCGGACAGGCGCCTGGATTTGAAGGCGGCCATCCGAGCAGCAAGCGCTAAGCTCGGCGTATGGTGCGAAACGATGAGGGCAGGCTCTTATGAGAGAGCCTGCCCGTTCTTTTTCAGGCAGAGCGGCATGAGTCGCACTGCCCAAGCCGCCGATGGCGGGCACCATCCTGGAGAGGCCGATATCATTGGTGAACCTGTTTGAACGGACTGAAATCGCCTGCCCGCTCCAGACGCTGTTTCAGGACAGCAGAACATCCGGATTATGCCGAGGGAGGTCACCAAGATCTATCGAGGGGCCCATTAAGCCCTGCTGCCTGAGGTTGCGCCGATCCCCTATGAAGCGGATAGGGCCCGGTGCAAGTTGACCTATGGGGGCTGCGGAGATTGCGTGCAGAGTGAGGCGGGAGGGGCCTATCGTTTGACCGCACGCACGCCGATCACCACTTCATAATCCGGGTCCCGATGATCCAATTCCTCGCGACGCAGTTCCGAGGAGATCAGGCCTTGCAGGCTTGCTGTCGCGGCCAAGACATTGCCATAGGTGGTGACCGTTACATCTTCGGGACGAAACACTTCTTCGAACAGCTTTCTCGCCGACAAGGAGGTAAAGCGCCAGAACTCTCCCCAATTGTCCATGTCATAGCGGGAGATCTGACTGATACCGGGAAACACCAGGAGTGTCACCCCCCCGGGCTTGAGGATGCGCGCCACTGTCCTGACCGCCGCCCGCACATCGAAGATAAATTGCAGGGTGAAGGTGAGAATAATGCAATCGAAACTGTCGGAGGGTATGTGATCCGCCTTGGTCAAATCGGCATAAATAGTTGCTCCGGGAGTGTCGGGATGAAGATGGAGGACCTCCGTCACCGTGACCTTCTCCGCACCGAATTGCCGGGTATATCGATCGTCTCCGATCTCCAGCACCCGTCCGCGAATGTCCCCGCGACAGGCCGGTAGAAAATGCTGTTCGGTATAATATCGATCGATCGGTTGTCCGGCCTGCCAACCGAAATCCCGACGGATAGGATGCGGGCGGCGCAGGGAATTTGCCCACCGCCAATCGAGTCCCAGCCCTGATTGTTCACCGAGAAACGTGACCCGCACTTGCTGATACAGAGAGGGGCTCAGGATCGTCCGGACGAGGCCCTTTAAAGGCCATGCGAGGATCGACACGAGGGTTCCGCGTGTACTCATAGGCCTACCTCCGCGACGAGTTGATTCCGTGAGAGCTGTCGAGTCTCGGAGAGAAGGATTCAATATAGCATGACCTCTTTGGCCATGAAAGATAGGCCTACCTAGTCCTAGTTGGAGGATTTCCAGATGCTGGTGGAGGCGGCGGACTCGGACGCGGACTCTTCTCTGGGTCGATCGCCATATTGGGGTCGACGAGCGGTGGAGGCACGACGGCTTCGGGCGCCGGCGGTGGCAGATGCTCAGGTTGTTTGAGGATCCCAGGGTCAGTTTGCGACGGCGGGGCCGGGGGTACCAGGCCAGGCTTCTGCGAAGGCGGCGAGGACTCAGCGGGCGGCAAGGCGGGCCCGGGGTCGGCAGTGGCCACACTCGCGACCGGCAAATGAAAGAGCAGCCACGCGATAAGAAGCGGTGCCGGTGTTTTGTTCATGGTTGATCCTCCCCATGGTTTAAGCGGATCACTGTTGAGGCTCGTGGCCTCTCATCCTGACAGCCCGAGACGCTCATGAACGCTGTTTGCGCCGACCGCGTGATGAGGCCTTGCGCGCCGCTTTTGGCCTCGGCCCCGGCATCACCTTCGCCACTGTTTGTTCGACTGTGCCGATCACCCTGCCCAGAATCTTTCCGACGGCGCGGCCCACCCTTTTGGCCCGGCCTCTTGAACTTGAGGTACTTGCCGTCGTCGCAATAGATTTTTTAGAGGCTCGCGTCGGTTTCCGTTCGATGACATGGGTAGGGGGCTCAATCTCGCGCTGTGGAGGGCGGCGAATGTTCGACTTTGTCTTTTTACGATCCTGATTTGTTTTGTGAACGATCCTTCTCATGCGTTCTCCTTATGATCCGGATGATCCGGCGAAGGATGCGGTGCCCCTCCTGAGGAAACGGGGACGGGTCAGTGCCCATCCTGTACCCTGGGTGACGTCTGCTCGAGCGTGACTCGAGCAAGCCTTCGGCCGAACGGTGATGAAACCGACTGATCATGTTGGGGTTGCCAACGCCGCCTGTTCACACCGTGAGCCTACCGAGCATCAATAGATTGCGATACTGGAGATCTACCTAGTCTCAGTCAGACGTTCCCGGCGAGATGTCTATTTTCATACCGGCCTTCCCAGAGGATCGCTAGCGTTGCCGGGCTAATACTCGCCGTTCTAGAGGGCGTGCCCAGGGGTTTTACTAGGACGAGTCACATCACCACTGCCTTATAAGGAGACACCATGAGTGAGTAGTCGAGGTGGTGTGTGAAGGAGCTGAGAGAGACGGTATGGCGGTTCTGCATCGAAGAGGCTTCCGTAGTGTGGCGCGAGTGCTCGTATGCGGCTTGTGCCTCGTTCTGTGTGGGCCTAGAGAGAATGTTGCGCAGGGAGAGGATCCGACGCCCATCGCCGGAGAAGAGTTTCGGACGACATTATTCGGCGAAGAAATCTATGTGCCGCCCCGCGATCGGCGGAATGTCACGGCGGCCAGTTTCGGGATTCAAGCGGTTCCGAACGGGCCGAGTCAAATGGAGATGTTGCCGTTCGGCGCACTGTATGTGTGGCGTAACTGGGATGACGACAATCGACGGCTCCGCGGGACCTTCTCCGGAGTGGTCAATGATGTGGATTACACGATCGGCTTGCGGGAGTATCCGAACTGGTCGCTCATTTTTACTTGGGACAACTTCATTCTTCCCATGGGTCGTTCGGAATATGTGCAGGGCCAGCGCCAACGGGGAACGGAACTGGAATGGAGTTACGCCTTTGCCGGAGCAGGATTAGGGTATCGCTTGCCCGTGCATCCGTTTCGACAGGACAGCGCCGTCAACATGTCCATTACCTATGAAGCCGGCTATCGCTGGTTTAAAGGAACCGGCCACACCTCCGCGCAGTATGGCGTGCCCAAAGACACCTATGAAGGACGCATCCATTTTCGAATACGCGCCGATGCGTTAAAACGAAACCTGATGGAATTGCCCCACGAGGGGTTCACCATGGGAGGGGATTTATTGCATGGCCATCGGGCGAAGTGGGATCAGTGGGGTGGAGCGCCCTTCGGTACACCTGATTTCAAGAAGGAACGGACGTACCTGCAAGCCAGCGTCTATGCACTGGCGGCCACCGGGCTTCCATTCGTTGCGAGCGAGAAACACCGGCTCTTGACCAGTGTCCATGGAGGCATCGGCAAGGATTTGGATCGGTTTTCGGCTTTTCGGTTGCCGGGAAGGCCGACGGGATATGAATGGGAAGCCATCTCGCTTCCTATGATCCATGGCGTCGCCTTCAACGAGCTGTTCCCGACACGTTATGCCGTCGCCAATCTTCAGTATCGGTATGAAGCCCTATTCTTCCTGTACCCCTATCTCGAAGCCACATGGGGGCTGGTCGAGCGGCCGGTCTTCACGGGTAACGGAGCCGTCAACAACATTACGGATTCCATGCCGGCCCTGGGGGGCGGGTTGGTTACCGGTGCCCCTTGGAAATCGCAAGTCGAACTGAACTACACGTATAATTTCGGCATTTATCGGGATCCAGGAGGAGCGCCGCCGACCAAGGGCGGCCATGGAATCATTTTTTTCTGGTCGAAACAGCTCTAACCGGAGGAACGCCTCTCGCTATCGTCTTAAGAGGATGGTAGGATTTTTTATCCATTCCTGGGCGTCTTCTCATCTCAGCCGGAGCACACTCATGAAACCAAGAGTTCTCATAGCCGATGATCACACGCTCGTTGCCGAAGGTGTCGAAAAACTTCTCGAGCATGACTTCCAGTTATGCGGACGGGTTGCGGACGGCCGGGCCCTTGTGCGAGCCGTGGAGAAAGAGAAGCCGGACATTGCGCTGGTAGACATCGCGCTTCCCTTACTCAATGGACTCGATGCCTGCCGCCAGATCAAGAAGTCCACTCCGGAGGTCAAGCTGCTTGTGCTGACCATGCATGGCGAGCAGTATTTTGTCACGGAGGCGTTTCGCGCCGGCGTGTCCGGCTATGTGCTGAAGCAGTCTGTCGCGGAGGAGTTGGTGTTTGCGATCAAGGAAGTGCTGAAGGGGCGACTGTATGTCTCTCCGAGTGTGGCGGAAAATCTGGTCGAGCAGGCGCTGAATCCTGCTGAGCCGGGCCCCGAACGTGCCACGGCGACGAACAACAAGTTGAGTGCACGCCAGAGGGAAGTGCTTCAATTGATCGCGGAAGGGCAATCCACCAAGGAAATTGCATCGACCCTCAACGTGTCGATCAAGACCGTCGAATTTCACAAGACCCGCATCATGAAACAACTCGGCGTCCACAGCACCGCAGAACTCACCAAACATGCCATCACGATCGGCTTGATCGCGATGCCGCAGCAGCCGACCGTCCCCGGGCCTCAAGTTTGAGCGTTCAGGGATGTTGGTCGTCCAGCTTGGTGAGGCCCTGTGACAGGGCGAACCTCGTCAATTCCGCGGTCGTGCGGATGCCCAGCCGCCTGGTGATATTGCCCTTGTGGAATTCCACCGCCTTGGTCGAGACCTGCATCGTGGCCGCAATCTCCTTCGTGGAAAACCCCTTCGTCAGAAGTTGCAACACCTCCTGCTGACGCGGCGTCAGTTTGGAGGAGAATCCTTCCGGCTTCACCCACGGCGTTTCAATGGCATCCTGTACCTCCAGGGAGAGTTGCGGGGAGATATAGCGCTGATTCTTCAGCGCGGCATTCAGTGCCGACAAGAGCTCGGTGGAGGCCGATTGCTTCAGCACATAGCCGGAGGCGCCCAGCTCGAACGCTTGCGAAATATAAAACGGTTCGCTCATCATGGTGACAAAAATCAATTTGGCCCGCGGGACCGCGGCGCGCAGCTGTTTCGTGACATCCAGGCCGTTCATGGTCGGCATGGAGATATCGAGCATGATGATATCGGGAGCCAGTCCCGGCGCGATGTTCAGAAGCTCCTGACCGTTTTCGGCCGTGCCGACGACTTCGAACTCCGGCTCGAGCAGTTGACGATAGGCCTCCAACACGATGCTGTGGTCATCGGCGATGACGATCCGTGCTTTCGACACAGTGTTTCTGCCTCCGTGCCTGCTTCGTTTCGATAGGTGGTTCAGGAATATCTATACCTGAATGGTCTCAGGATAGCAGGCTCTCGTCTTCATTACACCTCTAGGCTGCGGGAAGTCTGCCCAGAGCTTCTCGGATATTCATATGCTCATATCACGATATCTGCGGCGGCGCTCCTAGGAAACTCCCCGGCATCGGTCCGCGCCAGGGCATCACCTAGTTGGGGAGGAGCCGGATCGGTGATAGGGTCCAATTCGTCGCAGAGAGACGTTTCGTGACGAAATAGGAGCCACAGAATGAAGAAGCTCGAACCCTATACAGGGAGATCTTACGATCTGTTCGGACTGTCAGGAATTTCAGATCACAGTCTCGCGGTTCACTTCGGGCTGTATGAGGTTATGTCAAGGCGGCGAATACGCTTCGGGACCGCCTACGTGACATGATCCGCGACGGACAGATTGACCAGGAAGAAATGCCGGCCTACTCCGAACTGACGAGGCGCCTGGGGTTTGAATACAACGGGATGATCCTGCACGAATATTACTTCGGCAATCTCAGACGAGGAGGAATGGATCGCCCGACGAACGGGTCGCCGTTCGTCCAGGCAGTCGAGCGGACCTTCGGGCATTATGAGCGTGGGAAGACGGACTTTTGCAGTGTGGGCATGTTGCGAGGTGTGGGCTGGGCGATCTGCAATATCGATCCCTCCATCGGCCTTGTTTCCCACCATTGGGTCTCGCTGCATGAGCATGGAAATGTTGCCGGCTTTCTGCCGATTCTCGTCATGGATGTGTGGGAACATGCGTATTTGTTGGATTATCAACCGCATGAGCGGAAGCAATATATCGAGGCGTTCTTCAGCAATATCTCCTGGAGTGTTGTTGATGAGCGGCTACAGGCTGCCTGTTCAGCCGCAGTCGTCCCGCGATGAGGATGAGGAGGTGGCTATGAGATTATCCGTCATCACACCGGATCCAGAGCCGCAACCGCCAGATCCGGCCCCTTTCCCCGATCCCGGCCCTTTTCCTCCGCAACCCTTTCCCCCTCCCATCCCGCCGCTGCCGACCAGGCCGCCGATTCCACAGCTCCTGGAACAGCGACTCATTCGCTGAGCCCCTGTCCGAATGGTTTCGGTGGCGAACTAGAGACATCGCTAGTGGGCAGCGCGCACTCTGCGTGAGAAAATCGACTTGATGGCGTCCGAACAAACCGCCACGAGGAGGCACCGCATGGATTTTCCTGAGAAAGTCATGACCATCCGTCGGTGGATTGATCCCGAGGAGCGGATCACGGTGGATTTTGAGGATGAGCGTGACCTGAATGCCGAGGTGATTGAGTGTGAAGGTCAAACCGTCACGCTCCTGCTGGAAACCGCATTTCCGCATTACAAACAACACCTCACGCTTCCTTTAAGCATGGTCTCGATCGGTGAAGACAAAACGAAATACACCAGAAATCCGGATAAACCGGTTGAGTATGGCAGGCTTCGACTGACGGTGCATGAGGTTCGTCCGCAGGTCGTGTAGGGTGTGAGTGAAAAGGGAGGGTCCGAAATGAAACCAGAAGGTCCCAGAACAATGGAAGAGGCCAGGGCGAGACGAGATCGATCCAGCTTGTATCTGGAGTCCACGCGGGATGAGCAATTGGGGCTGCTCCCGGGGGAGGCGCGCAAGGTGAAGAGCGCGATGAGCTCGGCGGTCACGGTGGCCTCCCCTAAAACGAGTCTGCAGGAGGCGATTTGGATGATGACTTCGCTCAATGTGCCGGTCATTGTGGTGTATGACGGAAGACGTTTGGTCGGCATGATCACGGATCGAGACATCGGCTTGAACCGTCGAGTGCGGGAAGCGCCTCAAGACGCTTCCATTTCCGGATTCATGCGAACTGTGCCGTTCTGCCTGGAGGATGATTTGCTGGCGGACGCCATCTCGGTCATGCGCGGGTCGCACTCGGACTGGATACCGGTGCTGAATCGCCACGAACAGCTGGTCGGGATTCTTTCCATCCTCGCCTCTTCCCTTTAAATCCAGAAATCACCTGGTTGCCAGGGCAGTTGAACCCTCTCTCCAGGGTTCCTCCTAGTACGTCTCCGGGGCCGTCTACCTCTACTCTACGTTCAGGCAATTCGAGAACCATGAGAGAGGAGAACAGTTCATGCCCTTTCATATTCAGACAACTGGAAAACAAGTCGGTCTGTTTCTCTCGCTGGCTGCTTGCGCATTGGTGGTCGGTACGCAATCGAAGGGCCTTCTTCAGCGGGTGGCGGATCGCGGTCTGCCTGTCGAAGCAGGTTCCGAACTTGGGCTGGAGTCCGCCTGGCCCCATCTGCGTGTCGATCTCGTGCGCTGAGAACAGCACCATAGCCGTCTAAACGTCGTATTCAACTCGTCCAGTCCGCGAAAGGAGTCGTTATGAAAACGGTCAAGCCGCAGGTATCGATCATTAAGGATGTGCAGACGATCAGGGAACGTGCTCGTCAGCATATTGAGGAGGGAGCGCTGACGTCCGACTACAAGGCCGATCCTGAGACCGTCATCAAATTATTGAACGAGGCGCTGGCTACCGAAATCGTCTGTGTGCTGCGGTATAGACGGCACTATTTCATGGCAGAGGGCATGAACGCGGAAAGCGTGAAGTCTGAATTTCTGGCCCACGCAGGCGAGGAGCAGGCGCATGCGGATCAATTGGCTGAGCGCATCGTCCAACTGGGCGGTGAGCCGAACCTTTCACCGGATGGGTTGGCCGACCGCAGCCATTCCGAATACATCGAGGGTGAGAATCTGGAAGACATGATCAAGGAAGATCTCGTTGCGGAACGTATCGCGATCGAGAGTTATCGGGACATGATCGCCTTCGTCGGCAGCGATGACCCGACCACGCGCAGGTTGCTCGAAGAAATTCTGATGAAAGAAGAAGAGCATGCCGAGGACCTGGTCAGTCTCTTGAAATGATCCGGTCCCCGCGAGGGTTGCCTCAGTTCACCCTGTGATTCAAATGGAGACATCATGAAGGTATGGCCGGGCCGACCTTATCCGCTGGGAGCCACGTGGGATGGGGAGGGAGTCAATTTCGCTCTCTTTTCTGAGAATGCCACGTCGGTGGAGTTGTGCCTGTTCGATGGGCCGGATGCTTCGAAGGAATCCCACCGGATTCGTCTGGAGGAACGGACCAATCAAACCTGGCACGCCTACCTGCCGGAGGGTCGCCCCGGCCTCCATTATGGCTATCGCGTGGATGGGCCCTATGAGCCCGGCGCAGGGCATCGATTTAATCCTGCCAAGTTGCTCATCGATCCTTATGCCAAATCCATCGCCGACACGATTCGATTGTCCGATCGCATGTTCGGATACCGTATCGGTGACCCTGAAGGAGATCTGACGAGGGACGATCGCGACAATGCCGACGAGAGTCCGAAGTGTGTGGTGATTGATCAAGCATTCAGCTGGGGAGGCGACCATCTGCTCCGCACGCCCTGGTCGAAGACGATCATTTACGAAGTGCACGTCAAAGGGTTTACCGCTCGTCATCCGGATGTGCCGGATCATTTGCGAGGCACCTATGCCGGACTCTCGACCCCAGCCGTCATCGAGTATTTGCAGGGGTTGGGTGTGACGGCCGTTGAGCTTCTGCCGGTACACCATGCGGTGCAGGACAAACATTTGACCGAGCAGGGGCTGACGAACTATTGGGGGTATAACACCATCGGCTTCTTCGCTCCGGACATGCGGTATGCCCTTTCTCCGGTTCGAGGCCGGCATGTGCGTGAATTTAAGACGATGGTTAAGACGTTACACAGTGCCGGCATCGAGGTGATTCTTGACGTGGTCTATAACCACACCGCAGAAGGCAACCATCTCGGGCCGACGCTGTCGTTTCGCGGGATCGACAATGCCGCCTATTACAGGCTGGTCAGCGACGATCCGCGTTATTACATGGATTACACCGGCTGCGGAAACAGCCTGAACGTACGTCATCCGAGAACGCTGCAGTTGATCATGGACAGTTTGCGGTATTGGGTGCTGGACATGCATGTGGACGGGTTCCGGTTCGATTTGGCGTCCACACTTGCCCGTGAACTGCATGAGGTGGATCGCCTCAGCGCCTTCTTCGATATCATTCACCAGGACCCGGTGCTGTCGCAGGTGAAGCTGATTGCGGAGCCCTGGGATCTCGGGGCGGGCGGGTATCAGGTGGGCAATTTCCCCGTCGGCTGGGCCGAGTGGAACGGCAAGTATCGTGACGCGATCCGCCGGTATTGGAAGGGAGATGGGGGACAAGTGGCCGAACTGGCCTACCGCCTCTCCGGCAGCAGCGATCTGTACGAAATGAGCGGCCGGCGCCCCTTTGCCAGCATCAATTTCATCACGGCGCATGACGGATTCAGTTTGCAGGATCTTGTGTCCTACAACGAAAAACATAATGAGGCCAACGGAGAGAATAACCAGGATGGTCATAACGACAACCTGAGCTGGAATTGCGGGGTCGAGGGACCGACGGATGATAAGAACGTGCTGGAACTCCGTCGGCGCCAGAAACGCAACATGTTGGCCACTCTGCTCCTCTCGCAGGGCGTGCCGATGTTGTGCGGCGGCGATGAGATCGGCCGGACTCAGCTCGGGAACAACAATGCCTACTGTCAGGACAACGAAATCAGTTGGCACGGCTGGGACCTCAGCCGGGAGAACCGGACATTGCTGACGTTCGTCCGCCGACTCATTGCCTTGCGGCAGGACCATCCGGTGTTCCGACGCCGACGTTTCTTTCAGGGGCGGCGGATCCACGGGTCCGACATCAAAGACATCGTCTGGTTGCACTCCGACGGCAAAGAAATGGATGAGGCCGATTGGAACCAGGGACACTTGAGGGCCATCGGGCTCGTTCTTGCCGGCGACGCCATCGAAGAAAAGGATACTCGCGGTAACGCCATTGTCGATAATACCTTTGTCTTGCTCTTCAACGCCCACCACGACTCCATTCCTTTCGTCCTGCCGGCATGCGATGAGAGCGCCTCCTGGGTCCTGATGCTGGATACCTGCGATCCTACATCTCGTCGATCGCGCGCTGTGTTCAAGGGCGGCGAGCCATACACCATCGAAGCTCGCGCCATGGCGATCCTTTGCCGGGAATCCGTCCACGGCGCGTGATCCTTCCGACCCAGGGCCGACGGCCCTCAGTCACAAACAACCTTATGTCTATGTTTATGCGGCCGGCTGACCGGACGAACCGAGTGTGCTCGTCCTCGTTTTAGTGCGGATGAATAGATGAACTACGTATATTCGGATGTGATCAGACGGGGCAAGTCGCTGTAAAAACTAGGGATATGTCCAGTCCTGGCCGGATGCCCTGAGAGCTATAACAAGCATGTACAACAAGGGAAACGCCGATGAAACTTCTGAAATCCAAAGGAGTCAAGCAGAAGGTCGTCGTCAGTATCGGTGAAGACGATGGCGGGAACACCGTCGTGCTCTACCGTGGCGGCAAGACCGGTTTGGCCTTCCGCACTCCGGACCACCGGGTGTTTCGAGAGGCGGCCCAGCAACGCCGGAGCGGAGATGCGGCAACGTCAGTGCCGCCTGCTTCCGCCGCGGTGACATCACAACAAGGAGGATCACGATGAATGCCGATCAATTCAAGGGAAAGTGGGTGCAGTTCAAAGGTGAAGTAAAAAAGCAGTGGGGAAAATTCACGGACGACGACCTGATGCAGATCGAAGGCAATTACGACAAATTCGTCGGGCGGGTTCAGGAACGATACGGCGATAAGAAGGAAGAGGTTGTGAGATGGGCCGACGACTGGTACGCGCAGCAGGGTAAGCCGGGAACTGAAGCGCGCCAGGCTCAACGCCCCCGCTGACGGTGGCAAGAGCTCTCACGGATCATTATATCGATCATAAAAAGGAGCATGAGACATGAAAAAGATGATTGCGATGGCATTGATGTCGGGAGTCTTGGCGAGTCCCGCGTGGGCGCTCTTTGAAACCAACAAGCAGTTGGCCTCCACCGCGACGGTTACGCTCGAAGATGCCGTCCGGCACGCGTTGAAAGCAGTGCCTGGAAAGGCAGTAGAAGCGGAAATCGGGAAGGAAGACGGGCGAACCGTCTATGAAGTCGAGATCGTCGACGTCAACAACAAGACACAGAAGGTGTATGTCGATGCGCAGAGTGGTCAAGCGAAAATCGAGCACTAGATAGAGACGGGCGTGCCGGCCGCGCAGGCCGGCGCGCGCCGCGCGATATATCGGAGGAGAGAGGTCATGAAACTCAGGATGAGGCTGCTTTCGATGACTCTGACAGGCATGGTCCTGACGTCGGGTATGAGCCAGGCCGCTGACCGGTCCTTGGACGGCACCACCGGGGCGGACGAACCTCCCGGTACTGCCACCGTGGCAGTCAATCAGGATCAGCTGCAAGGGAAATGGAAACAGTTCAAAGGGGAACTGAAACAGAAGTGGGGGGAATTTACCGATGACGATCTGCTGGCGATCGAAGGGAGCGTCGACAAGCTGGAAGGCAAGATCCAGGAGCGATACGGCGACCGGCGCGAAGACGTGAAGCGCTGGGTCGATGAATGGTTCGACACCCATGGCACTCAACGAGATCAATCGTCCTCATGACGCAATACACGACACATTCACAGAGGAGTCAGGCGATGAATACAGTGTCCCCTTCGGTACTCATGCTCGTATTGGGGTTGACGCTCGCAGTCGGGAGCATGGCCGCCCCGACGGGCGCACGGGCTGCGGACGATAAAGGGCTGTTTGAGCAAATCGATATCGGGCTGCTCTCCATCGGTGGTCGCGCCACCTATGTCGATCCGAAGGACGGGTCGAGTCGCTGGTTGGGAGGCGGGCAGGTGCGACTCCACCCGTCCCGGTATTTCGCATTTGAAGGTTCGGTGGATTATCGGAGGAATGATATCGGCGACACTCGGGTGCATAGCTATCCCGTGATGGTGTCTGCGCTGATCTATCCCCTGGGCACCACCAGGCTGGCTCCGTTTCTGTTGGGCGGCGGCGGCTGGCATTATACGACGGTAAAAGGACCGGGCGGGTTCGACGACACGCAGAACCGGTTCGGCGCGCATGCCGGCGGCGGCCTGCAATTCTTCTTCAATCAGCACGTGTCAATCGACAGCACCTATCGATACCTCTGGCTGGAGAAGATTGAGTCTCGAGACCAGAATATTGTGGACAAGAAGTTTCAGGACAATGGCCACATGGTCACGGTCGGGCTCAACTTCCATTTCTAGGTGGTGGCCATGGTTCCATGTGTGATCCTCAGTAGCAGGTGGAGACAGTCGGGACCGGCCATGACTCCGGGAGGAGTCCGAAGGGAATGATCCCTCCATGGAAGGTCGTGCTTCTCGCGTGGCTGTCGTGCGCGTTCACTGTGGCCGGCGCGGCGGCAGCCGGGTCCGATGAGTATATCGCGGGTTATGCGGCCGCCACCCTAGAGCATGAATTCCACCTGTCTGGAGCGGTGATAGAAGTAGACCAAGGCGCCGTCACCGTACAGGTCAGACGATTGGGAGCAGAAGACCCGGCCAAGATCGTCAGGGCGTTGGAGCAGATACCCGGCGTGGTGCGGGCCGATGTTCAGGCGGGGAAGGTATCGGTGGCTTCGTCGGGGAGCACCGCAGCACGGGCGGTGACCCCGCAAGCGGAATCAAAGTTCCTCCCGCGAGGGTTGCTTCTAGACCCCTTTCACGCGGACCTGAGGTGGCCACATTTCGGCGCGGCCTATCACAGCCTCTCGTCGGGGAATGAGTTCGCCAGCGCGTTCGGTGAATCCTTTGCGTTCTACCGCAACGCCGCTCCGTTCGACGGACAATGGGAATTGGGGATGCAGGCGGGGGTGTTCGGCGTCTTCGATACGGAGAAACGGTCCATCGATCTGATCAATGCCGACTATATGGTCGGGTTATTGGCCAGTTATCGCGCGGACAAACTCTCCGGGTTCTTCCGGGTTCGTCACCAGAGTTCGCATTTAGGCGATGAGTTTCTCTTGAACAATGCCCAGGTCTCGAGAATCAATCTGAGTTACGAAGAAATCGATTTCAAGGTCTCTTATGATCTGACGACGTGGCTGCGAGTCTACGGTGGAGTCGGTACGATCGTCAGAAAGGATCCCAACACCCTCGGCCGGGAAACGAGTCAGGGAGGGGTCGAGTTCAAGAGCCCCTGGTTGTTCTTCGGCGGCAAGGTGCGGCCGGTCGCCTATGCGGATTTTCAAGCCAACGCTCGCATGAACTGGAATGTCGCCCAATCGATCATGGGAGGGTTGCAGTTTGAAAATGCTCGGATCGGCGACAGAAAGCTCCAGGTTTTAGCCGAGTACTTTTCCGGCCCCCGTCCGGACGGACAATTGTTCACACAAAAAGTCGAATGGCTCGGAATGGGTGTCCATCTCTGGTTCTGACCCGCCCCTGCGATGAGCGGCCCGTTTTTTCTGATGAGAGGACAGGTGTCGAATCGTACAAACCCTACCGCTCATCAGCTTATCGGCGGGATTCGTGGTGCTTGTGGGTCATAGTGCGGTTCCGTCAACTCCGGCGTGAAAGACGGCCTCGGTCGTCTGGAAGGAGGTCACGATGCCAGATTCCGCGAGCGGCCAGAAATTATGTGCGCATCCCGGTTGTTCCTGTCCTGCTGAGAAGGGCAAGGAGTTTTGTTCCGATGCCTGCCGCAGTTCGTCGGCTCCCAGCGGAGCCTGCGCCTGTGGGCACAAGGGCTGCGCCATGAAGCATCCGTCGCATTCATAGTGGTTCCATGCGGTATGAGCGTATCGTCCACCATTTCAGATGAGGTGCCACCATGTTGAGCTGGGCTGTGACATTTTTAGTCATCGGGCTGATTGCGGGAGTATTGGGAGTGAGCGGTGTGGCGGGGACCGCAACCCACATCGCCTATGTGCTGTTCGTCGTATTTCTGATTCTCGCGGTGATCGGCATGGTGATGGGCAAGCGCCCTCCTGCCGTCTAAAAAGGCGCTCCTACTTTTTGGTGCGGACTGTGCGCACGATCGCTTCATAAAGCTGGCCGGCGGCGCGCTCTTTGGTCACGAAGACCGCCGCCCCGGCCCTGGTCATGGCCTCTTCCACATGGCGTTCGTTCTGAACCGATAACCCGATCACGACGATGTCCGGTTGCGCTGAGACGATGCGTCGGGTCGCTTCAATTCCGTCGATCCTCGGCATATTCACGTCCATCACCACGACATCCGGCTTGAGCGCCGCGGCGATGCTGATCGCCGACTCGCCGTCGCCCGCTTCCCCGATGACCTCCAGGTCCTCGTAGTTGTCCAGCACGCTCCGTAAGCCTTGTCGAACCATTTCGTGGTCATCGACGAGGAGGATGCGAAGCCGTTCGGAAGGAGCAACGGGCGAGGCGATGAGTTGTTTGGCGCGGGACGACACTGACCCCGGCTCTGACTGGGAGTCGGCGTCGATAGGGGCTGTCAGCGTGACGGTCGTGCCCTTGCCTTCCGTGGAGTCCAAATTAAGACGCCCGCCGACCGCCTCAACGCGCTCTTGCACATTAAACAGGCCGAATCGGCCGGGGAGGGCCCGATCGGTTTCCATCATGGTCGACGGGTTGAATCCGCATCCCTGGTCCGAGACGGTGATGGTGACCATGTTATCGGTGCGGCACGAGAGGGCAATGGAGGCCTCCGTGGTCCGTGCATGCTTGACGACGTTGAACAGCAATTCCCGCACACTCTGGTAGAGAATAACCGCGCTTTCTTCGTCCATGGGGAGATGATCGCGGTCACAATGGACGACGACGGTCAGCCCATGGGTTTTCATTTGTCCACCCAGCCATTTGAGCGCCGCTGGTAAGCCGAATTGATAGAGTACCTGGGGGCTCAGTTCCGCCACCAGAAAACGAGTATAGTTGAGTGACTGCGTCAGCACGTCATCCGCCTCGCTCAGGAGTTGTAAGGTCTTGGCATCTTGCACGTGTGGTTTAGCCTGGCCCAATTTCATGCGCCCGACCACGAGCAACTGTGCCAGGTAATCGTGAAGTTCCGTCGCCAACCGCCGGCGTTCTTGCTGTTCGGTAGCACTGAGGTCGGAGGCGAGGGCGCGCAGACGTTCCTGTGAACGCACCAATGCTTGTGTTCGTTCATGCACACGTTTCTCCAACTCGACCGTCCATTGCTGCAACTGCTCTTCGGCATGCTTTCGGTCGGTGATGTCGATGGCGGAGCCAAGGTACCCGCTGAATTCTCCGCTCTGCGTCAGGAGCGGCACCCCCCGGTCGAGAATCCACCCATAGGTCCCGTCCTGACGGCGGAGGCGGTATTCCATTTCAAACGGCTCGTGCCGGGAGAAGTGCGATTTGTAGACACGCAAGTACTCGGTCTGATCGTCCGGATGAATGCCGGATATCCATCCGCTGCCGAGCTCGTCTTCCAGGGTACGGCCTGTGTACTCAAGCCACGAGCGATTCAGCCAGGTGCAGCGGGTGTCGGTCCCGGCCATCCAGACGAGCACGGGAGTGGCATCCGCCAGCATGCGGAAGTGGGCTTCGCTCTCCCGCAGCCCGGCTTCGGCCCGTTTGCGTTCGGTGATGTCGCGGACGATGGCATGCCAGCGTCTGTCGGGCTGGAGTTTCGCACTGATTTCCACGGACAGTGTCGCTCCGTCTCTCCTGCGCAACTTCCATTCGCCGGAGTGACGGTGTCCCTCCAGTAACTCAGCCTTGATGTCCCGCAGGCGTTTGTAGTCATGCGAATCGAGCAGGTCGGTGACGCCCATGCCGAGCAGTTCCTGGCGAGAATATCCCAGCATGTGACAAGCCCGACTATTCACATCCAGATAATGCCCCGACATATCCGCCATGACGATGCCGTCGGAAGCCTGCTCAAAGAGATGTCGAAACCGTTCTTCGCTTTCCCTCAGGGCCTGCTCCGTCCGTTTCCGGTCTGTGATGTTGGTGATGAGGACATAGAAGCCTTCGACTGTTCCCCCGGCGGTCCGTTCCGGGACATAGGTCGCCAGGAGCGTTTGTTCGCCGGTCTCACCGAGACTGGTAGTTTCGAATGAGATCTGCTCGCCTGCGAGTACCCGCTGGATGAAATGTTGCACCTGGGGATAATCCTGTTGCAGGAGCTCTTTGACAGAGGTGCCGATGATCTGCTCACGAGGCCGTCCAAAATGCCGTTCATATCCGGCGTTCACAAAGCGATACCGTTCATCGCAGTCCACATAGGCGATGAGGCCGGGCAACGCATCGGTGACGACCCGCAGCTGTTCTTCGCTCTGTCGAAGAGCGGTTTCCGCTCGTTTCCGTTCGGTAATGTCGAACATGACGCCGGTGATTTGTCGCGGATGCCCGGTCGAGTCGGGGAGCACCTGCCCGGTCACCGCAATCCAACCCTCACCGTGGGGATTCGTGCGAAGAATCCGGCACTCAAGATCGTAGGCGGTCCTATTTTCAACTGCCTCGACAACGGTCTGCTGCACCCGTTGTCGATCATCGGGATGAATCAGTTGTTGAAACGCCGCGAAAGTGCTGGCGAAGCTCATGGGAGGCAGGCCGAAAATGGCCTCGAGTTCAGGGGAGAACACCAGCGACTCGTTGTCGAGGTCCTGGTGAAAGGTACCCATGCGGCCTGCTCTCAACGCCAGGCGATGCCGGGCCTCACGCTGTTGGAGAATTTGCATGATATGTTTCTTCTGGCCGTCGGTGTGGTTCAGGCTTCCTGCCAGCAACCAGAGAAACGCCAGCATGATCAGCATCACAGCGGCCACAGCCAATGCCACGCCGAAATTGAAGTCGTACTTCCCCGACCGCTGAGCGGCAATTCGAATCCAACCGGCGAGTATCGGCAGCATGACGGCGAAGGGCAGGAGACGTCGCAACATCACTCCGCCGAGCTTTTCGCTGGTGAGAGTGGCCATCAGGCCTCTTGCCGGTCGCGCGCAGAGAATTCCCAGGCTCAATGTCACCAACAGGAGGGCGCTATAGACGGAGGTGGATGTGAAGGTTCCCACCTTGTAGAGGCTCTGGACCCCGTACAAATGCCCGACCAGCCCGATGCTGCCGATTGTGCCTCCCATCAGTGCGGCAGACTGATCGAAGAAGTATGTCGCGAACGGTTTCGTATCAAGCCAGAGCAGTGCAAGTCCCAGCGTGAGAATGGCGACGGCGGTGGCAGGAGCCGTGCGTCCCGGATGAGCATCACTGGAGATTTCCGGAAGTGCCATGTGCCAGAGGTCGATTCCAAGGTCGATAGCAAGGAGGTGTTCAGACAGGATCAGGGTAGCAAGCAGGCAGGCGACGATCGCGGAGCCCTGTGCGACATAGCGCCGTGCGGTCGTGACGGCACCCTCTTCGGCTTGCAACCAGAGGGAGAGGCCGCAGAAGAGAATCGCCAACATGGTCGTGGGTTTCAGGGTTCGGAAAGACGTGGGCAGATGGTACAGGAGTGAATGGTCGTAGGCCCACCAGAGCAACGTGAGGGCTGGGAACGCGATAGCCAGTCCGGAGGCCGACAAGACCACAGGCTGCAATGTGAGAAGCATCGAGGTCATGCGAGAACAACATATCTGCGGTTGATGCCGTCACATCGTGCGATGAAGGCCATTCACAGGCCCTTCATCGAAGGACATACCCAGTGCAGGCGCGAGAGTCGATCAGGTCGGGAACAACAAGGCAAGCAGCGGTACACACGGGTACAAACAGCATATCGCGTCAAAAGGCGATTTGAGAACTGGGGGATACCCTAGTCCATGTCCTTCAGGGAGCGAACTCTCATAGAGAGGTCACGGGGCAATGGCGGAGGATGGTCTCGTAGAGTTGGCCGGCTGCGGATTCTTTCGGGAGGAACGCCACCGCTCCTGCTTCCGTCATGGCGACATGCACCTGGGGGTCGTTCCTCACCGAGATGCCGATGACGGCGAGAGAGGGAAATTCGCGCGAGACGATGCGGGTGGCTTCGATGCCGTCGATGAGCGGCAGGTTCACATCCATGATCACGACATCCGGACGAAGCAAACGGACCATCCCGACCGCATCCTGACCGTCGGCTCCCTCGCCGACAACAATCAGGTCCGCATAGCTGTCCAGTATGCTGCGCAGTCCTTGCCGGACCATGGCGTGATCGTCCACGAGCACGATTCTGATCCGTCTGGCAGGGTCTTGGGACGCGGCCGCAGGCGCATGTGAGGGAGGCGAGGGGGGAGTGAAAGGCGAGGCTGCAACGCTTCCGGAGAGCGGCAGGCGGAGGATGGCGACAGTGCCGGCGCCGGGCGCGGCGGAAAGTTCGCATTCTCCTCCCAGCGTTTCCATCCGTTCCCGGATGCTGAGCAGGCCGAATTTGCCCCGGCTGTCCTTGCCTTCGGTCAGTTCTGGCACGTCGAATCCGACGCCTTCGTCCTCCACGCAGATCCACAGCTCACGTTGCTCATCGACGTTGATCGTGATGACGGCGCGATCTGTCCTGGCATGTTTGACGATGTTGAACAGCAATTCGCGGACTGATTGAAACAAGAGAACGGCCTGGTCGTCGGGCAGGGTAAACGCCGTCGAATCGGTTTTGACCGTGACCTCAAGAGCGTGTTGCTTCATCCGTTCTCCCAGCCAGACCAGCGATTTGGAGAGGCCGAATTGGTAGAGGATGTGAGGGCTCAATTCGGCCACGAGCGATCGAGTGTAGGTCAATGCCTGATCCAGCATCCCGTCCACGTTCGTCAGCGCGGCCGATGCGGTTTCATCCTGAACCCTGGAGAGGGCTTGCGAAAGCCTGAGTCGGCTGGCGACGACCAGTTGCGCAAGATAGTCGTGCAATTCAGCGGCAAGCCGTCGTCGCTCGCGTTGTTCAGTCAACGTCAGTTCGGAGGCCAGCGCCCGCAGTCGTTCCTGAGACAGAAGGAGTTCATGCGTGCGCTCCATGATGCAACGTTCGAGCTCAGCCGCGGATTCCTGCAGCTGGCGTTCCGCGCGTTTTCGTTCCGTGAGGTCCATCAGCACGTCTACCCCGCCGACCAATTCTCCGGCCGCGTTGCGAAGCGGGGTGGGGTGGGGTGCGACGGGGACCCGTGTTCCATCCGGGCGTTCAATGATCGTCTCAAGGCCACGAATCGGGTGATTGAGCCTGAAGCACTGCGCGAGCGGACAGGCTGTGAGCGGCACGGGGCGACCGTCGGGCCAGTACACCCGCCATGAACCGCACCATCTGGTGACGCCGAGCACGGGTCTCGATCCCCAGAGATCCACGGCCGCTTGATTGTAGCGCGTGATTCGTCCCTCGGCATCGGTCGTGTAGACCGCGATCGGAAGGGCTTCGACCAGATTCGCCAGGTCACGCTCCCCTTGTTTTCGTTCCGAAATCTCCCGGGCAACTTTTGAGGCGCCTACAATCCGGCCTCCCCGATCCTTGATCGGCGACACCGAAAGAGAAATGTCGATCATCGTGCCATCTTTGCGCTGCCGCACTGTTTCGTAATGGTCGATCCGTTGCCCCAGGCGGAGGCGTTCCAGAATTCTGGGTTCTTCATCGCATCGGTCTTTGGGGATCAGACGTTGGACTGGCTGTCCGATCATTTCCTGGGCCGTGTATCCGAAGAGACGTTGCGCCCCCTGGTTCCAACTCGTGATACAGCCATTGAGGTCTTTGGAGATGATGGCGTCATCGGACGACTCCACGATCGCAGCCAGACGCGATAGTAGAAGATCGATCTGGGGCGGAATCTCGGGGGAGGTGGCGTTGTCTCCCTGTATCGAATGCATCTCGGTGTGCCTCATCTCTTCGCGTGGACAGCGACCGATTCGGGCGCGGACTTGATACTAGGATCTTTGGGCCCATGTGAACAACTAGGCAAACCGCTAGCATCCTCCAGCCTCAGATCCCGGGGAAATTCTAGTGGTCCGCCCGACGGTATGTCGTAAGGTACTACCAAGATACAAGCGATACCCCCCACCATGACATGATTGGAGGAAGCATGAAACGTCCACTTCGTGGTGAGATTGATGGAATGCGGTTGAATGCCTCCGCCCAAGAATTCCAACGGGGGACCGGCGGCCCGCCCGGTTCCTCGGGCACCATTCAGCAAGGCCCCTTGATTGAAGTGTCGGAGTCCGATGGCACGTTCAATGTCTCCGCAGACTTTCGAGCGATGCAGGACACGTCCAGTGCCGAGGATATGGCGGTTGAATTCGCCCGGCAGGGCGTCATTCTCGCCGGCGGGTCGGTGCAGAGATACGTGCCGCTGCCCACTGATGCGCAAATCGAGCATGCCAGGGTGACCATCGACGCAGGCATCGTGCGAATGTCCGTTCCGACCGCGGATCTGGGGCATCGATGGCGCTCGCTCGTCATGTGGTGACCGGTGACTTAGCGCGGCACTCCGTCGTCTGCCAGCGCCTGGCGGATCGAGGCGTAGAGTTCGTCGACTGCGGATTCTTTGGAGATCAAGGTGGCGGCGCCGGCTTGCAGCATGGCCTCCCGTGCCTCGCCGGTGTTTTGGACAGAGAGTCCGATGATGGCCACGTCCGGATGCCGTGATTTGATTTCGACCGTCTCATCGATCCCGTTGGTTTCCGGCATATTGATATCCATGACGACCACCGCAGGCCGCAGCCGTTCGACGAACTCGATCGCTTCGCGACCGGTTGACGCTTCGCCCACCACCGCGACGTCGTCATAATGTTCCAGCACCCTCCGCAATCCCTGCCGGACCATCGCATGGTCGTCCACCAGCAGAATGCCGATCTTCGACGTGGGATGAAGGGAAAGGTCCTCCACGTCTGTGGACCGGGTCCGTAGTGAGGGTGCCCGTGATTCTGCCGGAGCCAGGGTGTCGTCGTCCTTCGGTGTTTCCCGGCTGTTCCAATACGGCGTCGTGAGGGTGGCGCGTGTCCCGACGCCCAGGACGGATTCGATGACCAATTGCCCACCCATCGCGGCCATGCGCTCTTGAATGCTGAATAGCCTGAAGCGGTTGGCGGTGGTTCCGGGTCGATTCTGCGGTGCAGTGACAAATCCGCAGCCGTCATCGGCGACCACCACCTCCAACTGGCCGTCGTCTCTCACTGTGAGTCCGATGGTCGCCTCCGTAGCCTTGGCATGTTTGAGCACGTTAAAAAGCAGTTCGCGCACGGATTGAAACAGGAGAACTGCCTGGTCCTCCGGCAGCGGCAAAGGCGTTGCGTCCTGTCGCACGGTGACGGCGAGCCCGTGGCATTGCCTCTGTGTAGCCAGCCAGGTCAGCGCCTGAAGCAGGCCGAATTCCTTGAGAGTAGGGGGCGTCAACTCTGCGACGAGCGACCGGGTGTATGCGAGAGATTGATTCAAGGCGTGGTCGGCGTCTTTCAAAACTCGGGGACCCGCTCCCCCGTGACCAGCGGAATGGTCTGCCGTAATTTCATCCGCACGACCACAAGTAATTGGGCCAGGTAGTCGTGGAGCTCCGTGGCCAGTCGTTTGCGTTCCCGCTGCTCGGCCAGATTTAACTCCGTCGCCAGCGCACGAAGCTGCTCCTGCGCTTGCAGCAACGCCGATGTTTTTGGGCTGACAGCCCGTTCAAGGTCGACGCTCCATCGTTGCAGGCGTTCTTCGGCCTCCTTGCTTTCGGTGACGTCGAAACTCGCCCCGATATAACCAAGGACCTCTCCGTCAGCGGAGAGATTCGGCATCCCAACAGAACGAATCCATCGATAGGTGCTGTCCCGTCGCCGACAGCGCAAAGAAACCTCGAAACGGGTTCGGTCCTCGACCGCCTGCTGGTAGACCGAAGCCGCCTGGTCACGATCGTCCGGATGGACGTGGCGAGCCCAGTCGAACACGTCGATCTGGCCCAGGTGATCGATGCCCATGAAATCGAGACAGGCCTGGTTGATGAACTCGCAGCCGGATGGTCCGTTCATCCAGATGATCACCGGTGCGCTGTCGGCCAACGTCCGGAAGCGCACTTCGCTTTCGCGCAGCCGACGATTGGCCTCGTCGCGTTCCCGCAAGAGGCGGGCCTTTTCTTCGGCGAGCGTGATGAATGTGTCCCGCTGGCGGGCCAGCTCTTCCCGCTGCCGGTACAGGTCCAGGAAAATTCCGGCCTTGCTGCGCAACACGTCCGGCTCGAGGGGCTTGTAGAGAAAATCCACGGCACCGGCCTGGTACCCGCGAAAGCGGCGCAGGTTGTCCTGAGGTCCTGCCGTCAGAAAAATAATCGGCACGTGCTGGGTGCGCTGGGACCCACGCATGAGTTCCGCCAGTTCAAAGCCGTTCATGATCGGCATCTGGACGTCGATGACAGCCAGGGCGATGTCATGTTGGAGCAACAGCTCAAGCGCTTCCCTCCCGGTCCTGGCGCGTAACATTTCGACGTCGTCACGGGACAGGACGGCGCTCAGGGCCACCAGATTGGGCTCATGGTCGTCGACTAAGAGGAATTTGGCCTGTGAATCGGTCAGCACTGAACGGTCCCTCCACAGGCGCACAACCGCTCCGCGAGTGTGCGCAGGTTCATCACTCGCGCCTCCGGACAGGCCGTGAGGGCGGATTCCGGCATCATCCGGGCCTCGGCAGAATCCGGGCTCTGCACCACGACGATCCCGCCGGCTTCGCCGACTGCGCGAACCCCCTCGCGCCGTCCTCGTTCGCGCCGCTGTGAACGATCGCCGGCAAGTCCTTCCCATACGCGTCCGCTGCCGACTCGAACAGCACGTCGACCGACGGGCGGGCGAAGTTCACCGGTTTCTCATTGGACAGCGACAGGGATCGATCCTGCTCCACGAAAAGATGATAGTCAGGCGGAGCGACGTAGACGGTTCCGGGCACGATGGGCTCCTTACCCTCTGCTTCCTTGATCGTAATCCGGCACTTTGTCTGCAACAAGGCCGGAATACTGTTGAGCTTGTCGGCGGGCACGTGTACCGTCACCAGGATTGCCAATGGAAAGTCTGCCGCCAGCGGGGGCAGGAGGCGTGAGAGCGCGGCGACCGCGCTGGCGGACGCGCCGATGACGATGGCGCGTGGTTTCCTGAGGCATTTCTGCACCGGGCGCGCCGTCACTCATCGCCTCGTTTCTGATAAATCCGCTCGCCGGGGAGTAACTCCGTGAACGCCTTGACGTGGGCGTTGAAGCGTAGGCTCTCTCTGGCGCCGATACCGAGAAATCCTTTTCGGACGAGGGCCTCCTTGAATAGGCCGGTCGCGCGGTCTTGCATCGGCCGGTCGAAATAAATCAGCCCGTTTCGGCAGGGCACCTGTTCCTCATCGGAAGAAAGCTCACGGCCTGTATAGACGATACGGGTGGAAAGGCGAGGTGCTCTTCCCGGCTGAGGGTTTCGAGCAGTGAAAAGCCCGACGCATCGGGTAGCGTGAGGTCGAGCACCATACAATCGAAGGTTCGCTCGGCGAGATGGGCGAGACATTCCGCCGCGCTGTCCGCGCCGATCGTTTCGACTTCGTCTGAACCGAGCAGCAGCCGCAGGCTCTCCTGCTGGGTGAGGTCGTCCTCCACGATCAGCACCCGCCGCGGTTTATCCGTCAGCCTGGTCTCGAATTGCCGGAAGGCGTCCACAAGCTGCTCCCGTTTCATCGGTTTGAGCATGTAGCCGACGGCGCCCAACGAGAGTGCGGTCTTCTCATAATCGTGACCCGAGACGACGTGGATCGGAATATGCCGTTTCCGGGGATCGGCTTTCAGTCGATCGATGACGGAGAGCCCGGAGTGGTCCGGAAGTCCGATATCGAGAATGACCGCGCTCGGCAGGTAGCGCGAGGCAAGCGCCGAGGCATCGGCCGCTGTCGCGGCGACCAGGACCTGAAAATTGAGTTCATGGGCCAGGTCCGCAAGAATCTTCGAAAAGGGTTCGTCATCCTCGACGATCAAAATCACCCGCCGGTTGGCGGCCAGCCGTTCCCGATTATCCGCGATGGGTGTCGTCGTTACCCGGCTCTCAGACGGGATTGCAGGCCTGGGGGGAACGTCGCCGGGTCTGATCGGCATGGGCGGCGGTTGTGTTTTGAGGGAACGGGAAGGCCCAGGCCCTGGCCCGACGCCAGTGGAATGCCCGGATCCGGCCACCCATCTCACTGCCGGTCAACCAACTGAAGGTTTCACTTGAGTTCATCTGCCGGTCAACCGCATCGGAGGTGAATGATGACTGCGTATTAGGTCAGGGACGGATTTTGGGGTCCGAGACGCACCATGCACAATGCGCACGGGTAGTAGCACCTTGGCCCGCATCGCCCCACTAGTGAAACCCCTAGTTCAATGCTGGCGCGTCTGACAGCGTACCTTATTTTGCGGAGAAATGTGGGGGGATCTCAGGCGCCGTGCTGTCCATCACCCGGACGGCCTGTTGGCGATCATCGAGTTTGAGGGTAACACGTTGACCGACGGACAAATTGAGAAAGAGTTCCGGTTTTGGGATTCGAAAAGCCACTTCCCTACCTAGATCGGTCGTGAGCAGTCCTTGTTGTTCGATTAAATCGATTTTTGCCAGCACACCGGAGATGGTGTGTTGTGGATCTGTCGCCGTATCCGCCATGAGATAGGCATATGGATTAATTGACGGATGGGGGGGAATCACCGGTTTCGGATCGGGTGGAACGGGAACTGGGTCGGAGGGTTTCGGTGGAACAGTCGGTCCGGGACCAGGATGCGGAGCGGGAGCCGGCACCTCGTTCGATGAAGGACTCCACCCCGTGAGCAGGGCGCCACCTACTAGGCCGACTCCGATGATGGTGCGCAACATGATGACCTCCTCTCAAGCCGGTTCCTGATGCGGGACGATCAGATGCGGCCGGCTAGGCCGTACCACCGGAAGAACTCGGCACCGTTTCCATGACCATTTTATGGCAAAGTTCCGCGCAGCGACGGCATGCTGCCGCGCAGTCACCGCAGAGGGCATGGTGTGGAGCCTGTTCCTCACAGAGGCCGGCGCAGAGTTCACAGACCTCGGCGCACCATGCGCACAGACGGACGGCGAACGTGGAGGTCCGCCCCATCCACTGAGCCGAGAGCAGGCAGATATCCGCACAGTCCCGACAGAGTCGAATACAGCGGCTCATAAGATCCTGCTCCGTTTCGTGCGGCATGCCGATCATGTCGTCCCCGCAGGTATTACACAGACGGGCGCAGTCGAGGCAGGCCTGTATACAGTCGGTTCTATGTTGGTCGATGGAGTGGGGCGCTGCAGTTATGGTCATCGGTCTGTCCTCCCTGTCGTCTGAATCTAGGACAGCCTACTTCAGATTTCATGGGTCGCCTACTAGGGAAACCTCTCGATCGATGATTCATCAGGGCTAGGGGTATGACCAGCTGGGCAGCCCTGCCTTCTCTGAGTTAAGGTAATAGCGCGGATCGCATGGGAGATCGACTGTGCGAGAAACGACTGTGACAGTGTGTGACAGTGGATGGGGGAGAGTGTTGCATGGAGCGAAGTGAAGTGCCGCAGGAATGCGAGGGGCAGGAACAGAGAGACACTCCGTCTACGTTTTTGTTGCGAGGCCGCACCTGTTGGCGCGTGGAGCGAAGCGATCGGTCCGGATTTTTGATCGATGGGGAGGCGTATTTCAAGGCGTTTCGGGATGTCGCCTTGCAAGCCAAACATTCCATCATCATTGTCGGGTGGGATCTCGATACGCAGATCGAACTGGTGAGGGGCGCGGTGGAGCCGTCGGAGTTTCCTTCGAAGCTCGGTGACTTTGTCTCGGCGCTCCTGCGGCGAAAGCGAAAGTTGAGAGCCTATGTGCTCAATTGGGACTTCGCAATGATCTATGCCTTGGAGCGTGAGTGGATGCCGACGGCCCAAACGGGATGGAGCGGCCACCGCCGGCTTTCGTACCAGGTGGATGGTCAGCACCCCATCGGTGCGTCGCATCACCAGAAGCTGGTGGTCATCGATGACACGATCGCCTTTGTCGGAGGGTTGGATTTGACAAAGTCCCGATGGGATACCGGTGCTCACGCTTGTCAGGATCCCCTCCGCGTCGATTCGGACGGACGACCCTATGCGCCGTTTCACGATGTCCAGATGATGGTGTCCGGCCCGGCGGCAGCCGCTCTGGGCGAGTTGGCTCGTTTCAGATGGTTCAACGCGACGGGGCGGCGACTGCTCCCTGCCATTCGACGGCCGGTAGAGGAGCTCTGGCCGGACGCCCTCGTGCCGGACGTGGAACCATGCGATGTCGGTATTATGCGGACGCAACCCGCTTATGCCGGGCAGCCTGAGGTTCGGGAAATCGAACAGGCCTATCTGGAGGCAATCAAGCGTGCACGTCGCTCCATCTATATCGAATCGCAGTATTTCACGGCCAACGGGATCAGCCGGGCCGTGGCAGCTCGTCTGATGGAGCAGAACGGTCCGGAAGTGGTGCTGGTCCTTCGTCACAATTGCGACGGGTGGTTGGAACGTCAGACGATGGATGCGCTCCGTTCCCGTGTCTTGAGTGAACTGGAACTCGCCGACCACTACGGACGCTTGCGCGTGTATGCTCCCACCGTACCGGGCACGCAGGGCAGGGAGATGGTGGCGGTGCACAGCAAGGTGCTCATTGTCGATGAAGACTTTGTCTGTGTGGGGTCCGCCAATGTGTCGAATCGTTCCATGGGATTCGATACGGAGTGTAACCTCGCGATCGAATCGGATGGAATGGCGCGACTCCAGGCTGTCATTGCGCGATTTCGCAACGGACTGATCGGGGAGCATCTCGGTGTCGAGCCTGCGCTGGTGGCTGAGCATGTCCATCGGCTGGGTTCGTTGACCCATGCGATTGATCACCTCCGGGGCGGAGACCGGAGCCTGGAAAGTGGATGTTTCGACCAGCGCGCTGCCGATGCAATGCCGATCCCGGAACAACTCCTCATCGACCCTGAACGCCCCATGGCCGCAGGCGAGGTGTTAGGGACCATCGTTCAGCATCACGAACGAACCCATGTGGGGCGGCGGGTGTTTCTTGGATATACGGCGCTGCTCATGCTGGGCCTCCTGGCGGCTGTGTGGCGATGGAGCCCTTTGAGTGACTGGATGAACGTGAACGACCTGGTCGATGCGGTGCGGGTATTCGGCCATGGACCGACCGGTGTGCTCGCATTGCTGGGCGGTTTTCTTGTGAGCGGCGTTCTCGCGGTTCCCATTACGGTCTTGATCGTAGTAACGATTCTGGCGTTCGGTCCGCTGATCGGCGCTCCATCCGCCCTGGCCGGCGCGCTGGTAAGCGCCATGACCATTTTTGGGCTGGGCCGGGCCCTGGGAAGGTATCGAGTTCAACGATTTGCCGGCCGTCGAGTGGCGCATTTGAGCCGCCGGATCGCCCAGAGAGGGCTCTGGGCGATCCTGATCGTCAGGGTCCTGCCCATCGCGCCCTTTTCTATGGTGAACCTGGTTGCCGGGGCGACCCCGTTGTCTCTGCGCGATTTTTTGCTGGGAACCGCGCTTGGCATGAGTCCAGGAATTGTGCTGATGTCAGCCTTCGTCGACCGGTTGGCGGAAGCGCTTCGCAATCCAAGCCCCGTCGCCTTTGGCGTGCTGGGTCTGCTCATGGGGGTCGCTTGGAGCCTTGCATGGTATGTGTCGCGGCGTTTACACGTTAGGGGTACCGCACCGGGTGTCGGCAAGGTTCAGAGGGCGACTCTCGCTGGCTGACGCCGTGTGAACAGGAGAACGATGCGTCTGCGGGTGGCCTCCTACAATATCCATCGCGCCATCGGCAGAGACGGGCAATATGAGCCCGGCCGCATCCTTCGTGTCGCGCAAGAACTCAACGCAGACATCATTGCTTTACAGGAAGTTGATTTTCCAAGGCAGGACAATGCTCCGATTGCGCCGTGGCTGGCGAAGAGAACCGGTATGATTGCGGTCGCCGGGCCAGTGTGGTCACGGGAGGGCGTGGGGTATGGCAACGCGCTGCTGAGCCGGTATCCGGTGGACCGGGTGCGCAGATGGGATCTCTCGGTGGGTCGCCACGAACCGAGAGGCGCGCTGGATGTCGACCTCACGATCTGCGGCCGAACGGTTCATGTGCTCAATACCCATCTGGGGCTGTGGCCGCGCGAACGGCCGCAACAGGCGGATCGATTGTTGAAACTCCTGGCAGTCGACCGACACGATCTCACGATTTTGATGGGCGACCTGAATGAGTGGCACGTCTGGGGTAAGTCGTTACGGGGGTTGCGCCGGGTGTTCGGTACCCCGGCCGCTCCGGTCACCTTTCCCGCTCGATGGCCGGTATTGGCGCTGGATCGTATCTGGATTTCTCCTGCTAAGGCGCTGTTGACCATAGAGGCGCACGATACTCCCCGAAGCCGGCTGGCCTCAGATCATCTGCCGGTCAAGGCCGACATCCTCCTTCCCTAAGTCCTCACAAAGATCGGTTTGCGGGGCTCTTGGGATGGCCGCATGCGCACGGCTCAGTTTCGAAAATCGAACTGAACAGGATGGGCAATAGGTATGGGTCAACCGATAGTCCCCGCTCGTCAGATGATGATGGTTGAGATACGCCTCCAACGTTCCCCATCCCGGGTCCATCCCATCACGTTCCGAATCGTTCCGCACGTTATTGCAGCAACAGCAAATGGGAATGAACCGTGGTGTTGTCATGGCATCACCCTCCAGAGTTGAGTGCGCAAAGCGGACATTTTGTCAGCATACATGACGCCCTGCGCCAGTCCACTGGGAGGAGCCCTAGTTCTCACACGAGGGAGTCTCGGAGTCAGTGATAACTAGGGCTTCCACGAGCTAACCCCTGATCGACCCGCGTGATAGGTTGCGCGTGGCAGTAACGAATCACTTCATTCGAAAGGAGCTGACTATGGCACGAGCGGCAGGATTCGTTTCGACGGTATTCGAAATGTTGAAGGAGGATCACGACAAGGTCAAAAGGCTGTTTGAAGATTTCGAATCGGCGGAGGGGCGGGAGCGGGGCGAGATTGTAAAAACGGCCATCCAGGAGCTGGAAATCCATGCGGATCTGGAAGAGCGTCTGATTTATCCGGCCATTAAAGAGAAGATGGATGATCCGGATATGATGAACGAGGCGGTGGAGGAACATCATCTGGTGCATGTCTTGATCGCCGAGCTGAAGCGGATCAAGTCCGGAGACGAAAAATTTCAGGCCAAGTTCCGCGTGCTCAGCGAAGTGGTCAAGCATCATATCGATGAGGAGGAAGGTGAGATGTTCCCGCAAGCCGAGCAATGCGATATCGATTGGGAGCCGCTGGAGGCGGTTGCCTTTAAACGCAGGGAAACGTTGATGGCCAGAGCATCCGGTCGAAAAACCGGCGCCCGCCCATCCAAGAAAACGACTCGCTAGCCCGGTCATTTCGAATAGGGTCCTACCAGGGAGGAGTGTGTCATGCCAAAAGATCGTTCCAAGCGGGAGAATGAGAAAACCGCTGCCCTTGACGGCGCGCGGGAGAAGTCCGCAGATCAGTTCCTGACCACCAATCAGGGCCTGCGGGTCAACAATGATCAGAACAGCCTCAAAGCCGGTGCGCGTGGTCCGACACTGCTGGAAGATTTTATCCTACGGGAGAAAATCACGCATTTCGACCATGAGCGCATTCCCGAAAGGGTGGTACATGCCAGGGGCGCGGCCGCGCACGGCTATTTCCAAGTGTATAAATCGCTCGCATCGCTGACGAGGGCGAAGTTTCTACAAGACCCGGAGGTCAAGACACCGGTCTTCGTGCGTTTTTCCACCGTTGCCGGGTCGCGAGGATCCAGTGATCTGGCGCGTGACGCGCGAGGCTTCGCCGTGAAGTTTTACACGGAGGAAGGGAATTACGACCTGGTTGGCAACAACATCCCGGTCTTCTTCATCCAGGATGCGGTGAAATTCCCGGATTTGGTCCATGCCGTGAAACCGGAGCCTCATCATGAGATGCCGCAGGCGGCCTCGGCGCATGACACGTTTTGGGACTTTATCTCCCTCATGCCGGAATCCATGCACATGATCATGTGGGTCATGTCGGATCGGGCCATCCCCCGGAGTTTTCGAATGATGGAAGGCTTTGGGGTGCATACCTTTCGCTTTGTGAATGCCAAAGGCGTCGGACGGTTCGTGAAATTTCACTGGAAGCCGCTTCTGGGTGTGCATTCACTATTGTGGGATGAGGCACAGAAAATTTCCGGGTTGGATCCCGATTTTCACCGGCGTGATTTATGGGAAGCCATCGAAGCTGGGCAATATCCGGAATGGGAACTGGGGGTACAGATCGTGGAGGAGAAGGACGAACAGAAATTTGAATTCGATCTCCTGGATCCGACCAAGCTCATTCCCGAGGAACTGGTGCCGGTGGTCCGAATCGGCAAGATGACGCTCGATCGTAATCCGGACAATTTTTTTGCCGAAACCGAGCAGGTAGCGTTTCATCCCGGGCACCTCGTGCCCGGGATCGATTTTACGAACGATCCGCTGTTACAGGGCCGACTGTTCTCATATACCGACACCCAACTCATTCGATTGGGCGGACCGAACTTCCATGAGATTCCCATCAATCGACCGTTGGCGCCTTTGCATAACAATCAACGCGACGGTCATATGCGACAGACGATCCATTCCGGGCCGGTGAGTTACCAACCGAACACTTTGGGGGGAGGCTGTCCCATGCAGGCCAAGGCGGGGATGGGCGGGTTCCTGAGTTATGCCGAACGGCTGCCTGCCGGCAAGGTGCGTGAGCGGAGTAGGAGTTTCTTCGACCATTTCAGTCAGGCTGCGCTGTTGTGGCGAAGTCAGTCTGTACCGGAGCAAGAGCATCTCGTGCAGGCGTTGCAGTTTGAACTAGGCAAGGTCGAGAGCCTTCCGATTCGGGAACGAATGGTTGGCATGCTGTCCCAGATCGATAAAGGCTTGGCTGGACGGGTCGCGAAGGGCTTGGGCGTGCCGGTGAAGAAGATCGAGGGTCTGCTCAATTTGAGTGTTCCCGCCGATGGAGATCCGAAGGAGTTTCAACCCAAGCGCGCGACAACTTCGCTGGACAAGTCTGCGGCGCTGAGTATGGTGTTGGCTCCTAAGGAAGGTATTCAATCCAGAAAGGTGGCGATTCTGGTTGATGATGGAGTAGATGTCGAGTCGGTCAAAGGAATGCAGATGGCCCTTGCAGCCGCCGGAGGGCAGGGCAAGATAGTGGCGACCCGTTCGGGAAGCCTCACATCTTCGAACGGAAGTGAGCTGAAGATCGATTTCAGCCTGTTGACGACGGGATCGGTGTTATTCGATGCGGTCTATATTCCAGGCGGTCAACGGAGCGCCAGCGCATTGTTGCGAACCGCCAAAGCAAGAACGTTCGTTCAGGACGCCTACATCCATTGCAAAACGATTGCGGCGACGGGGGAAGGGGTTGCCTTTTTTGAAGCGTCGGTCGGGGCGGACTATCCGGAGGCGGAATCTGGAGGCAAAACCAGCCAGACACCGAAAGACTGGTCGCAGGATTCAGGAATTGTTCTGGCGCCGGACTCTTCGCCGAGGCAGATCGCAGCCCGCTTCATTAAGGGGATCGAGATGCATCGCCATTGGGCGAGGGAGATTCCACTGGCCAGTCCTTCCTGAGGCGAATCTTGCACGGCTTTGAGCCGGTTGCGCCGGGTGAAGCCGCCATCCACACCATTGGTGCTAGGGATGGCGGCTTGCTGTTCGTACCACCCCTATTGAACGGTGATCGAGCCATGGGTGTTGGCCATGGAAGTTTGTGCGTCGTCAGTCGGTCGTACCGTATATTTCACAGTGCCGATCCGGCTGAAACAGAGTCCCGCAGTCTCATTGCTCGACAAGGTCGTTGAGTTGTCCACTCCCATTCCCATCGCCCTGGAAAATCCGTTCCGACAGGAGACGTTGTATTCCAGCGGTTCATCGACCGTGACGGTGACGGAATCTTGTCGCTGATTGATCCATCGAACCTCGTCGCCGGCTCTGACCGTTAGGGCATCGGGGACGATCATCTCCTTGATGACGATGTTCTTGACCATACCGGTCTTCGTGCCTGCCTCCATTTCTGAGCGGGTTTTCGACGCGGTCGGTGAATTGGAGCAGGCCGTCAATGAAATAAGCGCCAACGCGAGCAGCGAATGCAGTGAGGTCTTCATCGATTGCCTCCTTGGTAAGGTGAACGTGGTGTTGCAGGAATACAGTCCTTGCAGGATGTTGCAGGTCATCGCATTCGATAACTTCACAGTACCGAGGCCTGGTGCGGGACCATACTCGGGAGACCCCCGGTATGCGTGCGGGGCCTGACTGGTTATGGATTGAAAAGGACGAATGTAAGCGAGAGCGGCGTCTGCGGCGCCTTCAGAGATCCAGCTGACGATGAAAACGAACTGTCGATGGTTGTCTTGATGAGCGGTTGCGCGCGCATTTTTGGGTATCGGCATGCCGATTGGATGATCAGCTGGCAATAGGACCACTACTTGGATCTCACGGCGGGCCAGCGCCGGGATGTCACGGCCCGATTGAAACCGCTCCTCGCCCGGCACCGGATCGAGGCGATCCCACAGTACGAACAATTTTTGAAAGCGTTGCAGCAACGGGTGAGTCGAGGGCTGACCCGGGAAGACCTGGAGTGGATGTACACGTCCTACGACCGGTTTCGAGCGGATTTGTTCGAATGGGCTGTACCGGACGGCCGCCCATTATTAAGAACCGTCAGCGAGCAGCAGAGTCGCAATCTGGAGGAAGTGTTTCGTAAAGAGGACAACAAGTCCCTGCGCACGCTACAGGGATCGGTTTCAAAACGACTCGACGAGCGCACAAGGAAAATGCTGGCCATGGCGGAGGATTGGGTAGGCCCTTTGAGCACGGCGCAGGCGGCGCGAATCAGCCCCTTCACCAGAGCCCTTCCCGACAACACTCAACCGGGGTTGTGGCACTATCGGAGGGCAACGCCAGCAGGAACTCTTGACGCTGCTTCGACATCCTGTATCGTTCGATGCCATGAGCCGGGAATTACGAGTGATGTTCGTCCAGCCGGATATCAGACCGCGCCGGCCAGCTACCGTGAGATGGTCGGGGAGTTACGGGCATCCCTCACCCTTCTTCTCTTGGAAGCCGACCGACTCCTGACCTTACAACAGCGGCAGAAGGCGATCACGTGCATCCAACGTCTCATCGACGACCTGCACGTCCTATCCCTCGGTTCGTGATCAGAACCCGACGACACCAAACAACCACAGCACAAGAATCAAACTCACCGGCACTCCCAGAAGCCATAGAAGGATCGGCATGATGTCTTCTCCATTTACAATAGCGCTGGCCGCAGAACTTCTCCGAAGATCAATCTCTGCGCCTGCTTTTTACGATGCCGCAAGGAGGGGAACGGCGCCACTAGGCGATTCCCTGGCGGCAGGCGATAAAACGTTCAGGCGGTATGTGCTTCTCCGCCTGCAGGGACTGTGTATCGATCTTCGATGGCGCGACGGATCAGTTGCCGGCTCTCTTCCGGGGACAGATGCGCCTGCTGCTCCACTTCTTGTACGCGCCGCTCGAGCGCCTCATCCTTGATAACCTGCTTGATCCAGGTGGAGTAATCGTGAGAGTGGAGGTGGTGCGTCCATGTCGCCTGGTCGACGCCTTCGCCGAGCTGTATAAAGAGCAGTAAATTATGAGCCCGAAGATTGAGTTGTCCGGACGGCCCTCGAAAGTAAAAGCTTTGCTCCGGAGGCAATTCGCCCTCCGCATATTTCCTCCGATGCCGGCGGCGTTCGATCGTGTTCGGTGCGATCTCAAGCAGGAAAGGTGTCTCCCCGGAGGAGCGATTCCATATAATTGCTCGACCCGGTTGAAGCTGGGCGGCAGTTGCGGCCGGAGCCGACTGTTGGACCGCAGCACAATATTGTCTCAACGTCTCGGCCGGCGATTTGCCCAGGGCGAACACAATGTCCACGCTCTTGAGGATCGATTGTTCGATGTGGTCGGCATGAACGGTGACGTAAATGATGCCGGCTAAATTCTTCATCAGTCCCGGTGTCATGGGGTTTCCATCGACGGGTAACAAATGGTGCGTTTCATCTACCAGCATCCAATGGGGGCGGCCAGTTTTCGACCGAAGTTCCTGAAGCTTGGGCAACAGGGTGAGAAAAAATGAGGGTCGGTCCTGTAGCGGAAGTCCCACAAGGTTTACGACCACATGGTTATTCGGATTGGCCAACGCCGTGAGAATTTCGGCGAGACCGGGACCATCCTGCGCAGTTCCGAGGACAATCGCCTGTGGAAAATTCTCGTAGTCTCCCTCCGGATCGATGACACACAGTTGATAACCTCGTTCGCCAAGTCGCTCGAGTAGCCCCGTCGCCAGCGTAGACTTTCCGCTGCCGGACGTGCCGGCAAGCAAGAGGTTCTGTCGCGCCGGATGAAAGGTGATGTCTCCCCCGTTCTCCCCTGTGCCGAGCGCAATCCGATGCCGCGCCACCGATCGCTCCGCTATCGCCAGGTCATTTTCGACCAGCTCGTTGATCAACTCGATGACGCCGCGTCCATGATCGCCGAGGGTGGTACGATCCGCCGTTTCTTTCAACATCGGAACGGCATTCTCAACCGCCACGGCATATTCGGAACACCTCAGCATGGCATGGTCGTTTTCTCCGTCTCCGATCGCGGCAGTGTTATGAGGGGACAATTCCAACTGCTTGAGCGCTGTGGCCAGCCCGGTGGCCTTATTGATGCCATGGGACAGCACCATCACCGCGCCCTTGTTGAAGATAATGCGCAGGTCGAGACCGAGATCACGGATGATGTCCAGGATAACCGTCTCATACGGAACCCGGGTCGCAACGATGGAATTCCCGATGGTGAGGTGGTCAACCTTGCGGCGTTGTACCTCCTCCAGGAATGCCGGTGGAGGAGGAGGGGCAAGAAGAGTGATTTCTTTAGTGGCCGGCCGGTAGAGGACTGCGCCATTTTCTGCCACGACACGTTCGCAAAGAGATATCTGGGGAAAAATCTCCAAGATCTCCGGCAAGACCCGGCCGGTGACTAAAATGAGTTTTCGACCCGAGGCCACAAGGCGTTCGAGGGCCCGGAGCGTCTCCTGATCGACCGTCCCTGCGACCGCCAATGTCCCATCATAGTCGGCGGCCAACGCTAAGTAACGCATTCGGATTCTTCTCTTTCGTCACGAGAAACTGGCCTACCCATCGTCTTCTTTGAGCGGGCTCAAGTCGCTTGTTGCCGGACCGTTGAGGACTTTGCCGAACTGGTCGAACCGCGAGCCGTGGCAGGGGCAGTCCCACGTATTTTCTGCATGGTTCCAGGCCACGATGCAGCTCAGATGTGGGCACACGGCCGAACATTTGTGAAGATCTCCCTGGGCATCGCGGTAGATCGCGATCTTTGTCAATCCATCCCTCAGCACCGCGCCCTGTGCATGTGGAATTTGTGCCTCGGTTTCAACGTCCCCTCCGGTTACCCAGTCGGTATATTGAGCCGCGACGTTCAGTGATTCGCGGGAAAATTCGCCTGCGGCGCGCACCGTTTGTCGCGAGGGATCGTAGAGGGCGGACCAAGGCGACTCCCGTTTCATAATGAGATCGGTGATCAGCAATCCGGCAATCGTGCCATGCGTCATGCCCATTCCGGAATCTCCGGTTGTGATGTAGATATTGTCCGCATCGCCCGGATTCCTGCCGATGTAGGCCAGCCCGTCCACCGATTCCATCACTTGTCCGGACCATCGAAATGTGAGGGCCTGCATCATCGGGAAACGCTCGCGCGCCCACGCCTCCAGGCGAGCATAGCGGGCTTCCCCGTCGTCGGCCTGTCCGACCTTGTGGTCCTCGCCGCCCACGATGAGGATAGATTGTGCGTCGCCTTGCGGGGATACCTCGCGATGAATTCGTATGTAGTGGTAGGGATCAAGGGTATCCCACAGTAGGACCGGTTCGATCGCTCCGTCCGGAATCGCCGCTCCGATGACATAACTGATATAGGGCGCCTGTTTGGTATGAATGGTCACCAGATTGTTGATGGGCGTGTTGGTGGCCACGACGACGGCCTGTGCGGTCACGATGCATCCCTGGCGGGTCTCCACCTTCGCCTGCTCACCGCTGTCGACATTGATCACATGGGCATCACTGAAGATGCGACCACCCTGCCGTTGAATGGCCTTCACGAGGCCGGCCAGATATTTCAATGGATGAAATTGAGCTTGTCCGGAGAACCGCAAGCAAGGGCCGCTACAAAACAGATTTCCCGGGAGTTGCTTTAAACACGTGACGTGTGGGATCTCCGCCCGCTGGATGGCTTGCCATTCTTCTTCAATGTCTTGGCCGGAGTCGTCCGAAGGAGCAAAACGATAGCCGTCTAAGCGGATAAAATCACAATCGATGGGTTCCTGAGCCTGTATCTGCTCGATCCAATCGATGGCGGCCATATGGCTGCCGGCAACGAGGCGAGGAGCCGATCCCCCGTGGAGGCGTTCTATTTCGCCATAGCTGGAGTCGATGGCATTCGATAAGTGGGCTGTCGTTCGTTGAGTCATGCCGCTGCCGGGCTGATCCTCATCCAATACGACGACCGACTTCCCTTGCTTGGTCAGGCAATAGGCCACTGTAAGTCCTGCGATGCCTGCCCCGACAACGCAGACGTCCGCATGGGCTCCTGTCGGCAGCGGTTGGGTTATGGGCATGGGCGTGGTCATCCATATCGAGCTGGTTTGTCCTGAATCGTTTTTCATCGATGTTCCTCAGTGAAATGGCGGTATCGCGTTGGGGGAAGCGCCGGAGCATTTGCTGACCTGAGCCTAGCGACGAGTAGGCGGAGGATGCAGCTAGGCAGAGGCCTAGTTTCCTTCGCCAGTTCTTTCCCTAGCGCATCGCAGGCTAGGGGTTGTCCGAGTTGTCGAGCCAGCCGTCCGTGATACGTTGCGCAGTAGAGCTCTCCGGGGGATGATGAGGGTGAAATGACGATGTGTCCGTATGACTGCAGCCGCTGCATTGATCCATCCTGCCGGCGAGACGGTTGCCGACAGAGCAACGAAACGATGCTTGTGGTCTGTGAGGGCTGCGGCGAACCAGTGGCGTGTGTCGATTGTTTGCGGCTCTGCAAGATCTGCGTCCTGACCTCAGTGCGGGAGTGTTCCCGAATACTTCAAACAAGGTGACGTCATGCCGCGAGCGCTCTGGAAAGGGTTCATCAGTTTTGGGCTCGTCAATATTCCTGTTGTGCTGTATTCGGCCGAAAATCGGAACAGCTTCGATCTGACGCTCCTCGACCGTCGCGACATGAAACCGGTTGGATTCAAGCGCTACAACAAGGAGACGGGCAAGGAAGTGGCTTGGGACCACATCGTCAAAGGGTATGAATATGAAAACGGCCGTTACGTCGTTCTGACGAACGAAGATTTTCGACGCGCGAATGTCGAGGCCACACAGACCATCGATATTCAGAGCTTCGTGCGTGTGGAAGATATTTCGCCCACTTCCTTCGAGACTCCTTATTATCTGGCACCGGATAAACGGGGAGAAAAGGGGTATGCGCTCCTGCGCGAAACGTTGACCAAAACAGGGAAGGCTGCCATTGCCACGGTTGTGATCAGGACGAGGCAATATATCGCCGCGCTGGTTCCCTGGAGTGAGATGATGGTGTTGAATACGCTGCGGTATGCCAACGAACTCCGGCCGATCAAGGATCTTGAGATTCCGGCGAAGAGCTTAAAGACGACGGGCGTGACGCCACGAGAGATAGAGATGGCGACCAAACTGGTGGAGGAAATGTCGGATAGCTGGAACCCGGTCCAATATAAAGACACCTACCACGACGATCTCATGCGATTGATCAACAAGCGGATCAGGGCCGGTAACACTGAAGTGGTGACAGCGCCGAACAAAGGCGAAGCGGGCGAAAAGGCTGGCCGTGCCAAGGTCGTGGATTTGATGGCGCTCCTCAAGCGAAGCGTGCAACAGTCCGGAAAACCACAGCGGAACTGGCTGAAACGGGAGCGCCAGGCCAGTCGCAAAACGGCATGAATCGACCAATAAAATCAGCTTGCGTCCTCGCAGCGATGAAGGCATACCCAAATCGATCCATTGATGAGAATTCAGTCGGGGCCGCCAGAGGAATCGCCTTATGAGCGGGTCGCCTACGGTCGTGCCGGAGCAAGCACCCGGCAATCAGGCCCCGTCGGCCGGCCATAACCGGCTCGGGGCTCACGTCATCCAGGAAGGCGTGTGGTTCCGCTGTTGGGCACCCAAGCCAGCGCAGCTCGATGTCGTTCTTGAGCCCCATGGAACCGTTCATTCGCTCACAAGGGGAGCCGATGGATATTGGACCGGTGTGGTCCCAGAGGCCAGGGCCGGCATGACCTACCGCTATCGCTTGAATGGACAACACCTCTACCCGGATCCCTGTTCTCGATATCAACCTGACGGACCCCATGGGCCTTCGCTGATCGTCGATCCGGACACGTTTGCTTGGAGGGATCACGGGTGGCTCGGTCTGACGATGCATGGACAAGTGATCTATGAGCTGCATATCGGAGCGTTTACCCCGGAAGGGACATTCGATGCGGCCGTCACACGTCTCGACGCCCTGAAGGATCTCGGCATCACCGTCATCGAGATCATGCCGGTGGCGGAGTTTCCGGGTCGATGGAATTGGGGCTACGACGGAGTCGGCCTCTATGCGCCTGCGCATGTGTACGGTGAGCCCGATTCCTTGAAGCGGTTTGTGGACGAAGCGCATCTGCGGGGCTTGGGTGTGATTCTCGACGTCGTGTACAACCATTTGGGACCGGATGGGAACTATCTGCCCGCGTTCAGTGACGACTACCTCACCGATCGATACCCCAACGAGTGGGGGCAAGCGATCAATTTCGACGGACCCGACTCCAAAGAAGTGCGTGAATTTTTTATCCGGAATGCCTGTTACTGGATCGAGGAGTTTCATCTTGACGGCCTCAGGTTGGATGCCGTCCACGCATTTCATGATGAGGGGCCTCTGCACGTGATCGCAGAATTGTCTCAGGCGGCCAGGAAGGCGGCAGGAGCACGATCGATCATCCTGGTCGCCGAATGCGAGGCGCAGTGGGTCTGCACGATTCAACCGACAGCCGAACAGGGATGGGGGCTCGATGCGGTCTGGAGTGAAGATTTTCACCACAGCGCGCGTGTGGCCGCCACGGGCCGAAGCGAAGGATATTTCACCGACTATCGGGGCAGGCCGCAGGAGCTGATTTCCTGCGTCAAGCGGGCGTTTCTGTACCAGGGACAACGTTATCAATGGCACGGCGGCCCGCGTGGAACGTTCGTTCGTGCCGAGCCGGCGGAACAGTTCGTGTTTTTTCTTCAGAACCATGACCAGGTGGCCAATCAGTTGCGGGGAGACCGATTGCACCAGAAGACTGGTCCCGGTCTGCATCGTGCCTTGACGGCGCTCCTCCTGCTGGCTCCTGAAACGCCGATGTTGTTCATGGGGCAGGAGTTCGGGGCATCCGCTCCCTTCTTATTCTTCGCCGACTTTCCAGCGGGCGAGTTGGCCCGGCAGATCCACCAAGGAAGAAAGCAGTTCCTCGCTCAATTTCCGAGTTATGGCTCCCCGGAGGCTCAGGCGACCGTCGCTGATCCTCACGACCCTGTCGTATTCCAACGCTCCAAAATCGATTGGTCGGAGCGCGAGCGGCATGCCGGGTACGTCCGATTGCATCGAGATCTGCTTCGCCTCCGGCGGGAAGACCAGGTCATCGCACAACAGGCTCGCGATCGGGTGGATGGTGCCGTGATCGGAGCGGCTGCGTTCGTCTTGCGGTATGCCGGTGAACAGGGCGATGATCGACTCCTGCTCATCAATCTAGGGGCGGATTGCGACTATCGGCCCGCTCCTGAACCATTGCTTGCCCCGCCCGATGGGCGAACCTGGCGCCTGGTCTGGTCGAGCGATGCGCCGGAATACGGAGGACCCGGAGTCATCGAGCCCTTGACGGAAACCGGATGGGTCATTCCGGGCGGATCGGCAGCGTTGTATTCCGTCCACGGTTAAGAACGGGATGTCATTTTCGGGAGGGGTGAGGTCTGATAGGAACGGTCTAGCCATGGTGCAAGTCGACAATATGACGCTCTCCGTGCCGCTGGAGCACCTTCAGGACAGCGATGCCATGCTCTCCAGAGAATGGCTGGTGACCAATGGCCTCGGCGGCTATGCCTCCGGAACATTGCTGGGTGCCCCGACTCGCCGCTACCATGGGACGTTCGTGCCTGATCTTCCCTCGCCTTGGGGGCGGACAGTCATGATTCCCCGCCTGGACGAAGAAATCATGGTGGAGGGAGAGTCCGTGCTCCTCAGCGGCATCGAGTTTGAAGATGGACGCCTGCAAGGTGACCTGACGAAGGTCATCAGTGCGTTTACCCGCGAGGGGCAAACTCCGGTCTGGCGTTGCTCATTTAAGGGCCGGCAGCTGGAAAAGCGTGTCATCATGCCGTACGGTCATAACTCGGTCTATGTGGAATACCGGTTGCTGGAGGGTGATCCGGTTCGCCTTCATCTCCGCCCGTTCGTGACTTTTCGCATGCTGGATGCGCCGCTCCATGACGCGAGGAAGCCTCCCTTTCCGCTCACGGTGCGCGACGGGCGTTACGAAATGTCTCTGTCCGAAAACGCCCCGTCGCTCAAAATGTGCCTGCGGCCTCACGCCGGAGTCTTCGTGGCCGACTCACTGTTAAGTGAGGGGGTGTCCTATCGAGTGGATCGCGATCGCGGGGCCGAACATGTTGAAAGCCTCGCAAGTCCCGGCTACTTCAGCGCGGACCTGATGCCGGGTCGGCCGATCGCGTTTGTGGCCAGCATGGAGCCGTGGGAACACCTCGAGTTCACTCCCGAAGAAATTTTTGACGCGGAAGCGCAGCGGCTCAATAAGTTCGTGGCACAGCTGCCAAATGGAAGTCAGCATGATATTGAACGATGGCTGACGCTTGCGGCCGATCAGTTTATTGTCCTTCCGGGTTCGCGCATGGAAGAGCAAGCGCTTGCAAAAGCGTCAGGCAATGAAGCGCGAACGGTGATCGCCGGCTATCACTGGTTCACCGACTGGGGTCGCGACACCATGATCAGTTTGGACGGACTCACGCTCTGTACCGGACGACATCAAGAAGCGCGGTCGATTCTTCGCACCTTCGCCAATTATATCCACGATGGACTCCTGCCCAATCTGTTCCCTGAGGGACAGCGGAAGGCGCTCTACCATACCGTGGATGCGACGCTCTGGTATTTCCACGCGCTGGACCGGTATCACCGGGTGACCGGCGACAGCGAGACTCTGCTGGCGCTGCGGCCAATTTTGCAATCCGTCATCGAACATCATCAGAACGGCACCCATTTCGGTATCGGCGTGGATCGGCACGATGGGCTCTTGCGAGCGGGCGCGGAGGGATATCAACTCACTTGGATGGATGCGAAAGTGGATGGGTGGGTCGTCACCCCCCGGCGCGGCAAGCCGGTCGAAATTCAAGCTCTTTGGTACAACGCGCTGCGGTGCATGGTGCAGTGGGGGGAGATGGCCGGGGAAGAGGCGAGCCAATGGGATGTGATGGCGACCAGGGCGCGGCAATCGTTCAATGAGAGGTTTTGGCGGCAGGAGGGCGGCTATTTGTTCGATGTCATCGACGGCGAGCAGGGCAATGATCCCAGCTTTCGTCCGAACCAGATTCTCGCGATTGCCCTACAGCACCCGATCCTCGATGAGCCGCGATGGCGAGCAGTGGTCGACGCGGTGGCGCAGAAACTACTGACGCCGGTCGGCTTGCGCAGTCTCTCGCGCGACCATCGCGACTACAAGCCGATGTATTTCGGGGATCTCCGCGCCAGAGATGCCGCCTATCATCAGGGAACGGTGTGGGCATGGCTGATCGGGCCCTTTATCGACGCCTGGCTGAAGGTCTACAAGGATGCGTCGAAGGCACGAGACATGTTGGGAGGCTTCCGCTCCCATTTGCTTGAGAGCGGCATCGGCACGGTGAGCGAGATTTTCGATGCGGAACCGCCTTACCATCCACGCGGGTGCATTGCCCAAGCCTGGAGTGTCGCAGAACTCTTGCGGGTTTGCAGAAAAACGAGACAGGTGTTGGAACCTCTATGAACACCTGGATCTCCCGTGGGCCAGGCCGAATTTGCAGGAGGGCGTAGCACATGCCCCACGCGCGCATCGGCACATCTCAAAACCTTTCTCCGCGCGCTTCCGGCAGGGCGGCGGTATAACATCGAATTCCGTGATCAGAGCTGGCAGACCGGCCGGGTCTTCGACTTCTTGCGGCAATACAACGTGGCATTTTGTATTTACGAACTTGGTGGTATCCGGTCTGCGTTGGAAGTGACCGCTGATTTTGTCTATGTCCGGCTGCATGGACCGGGAAACAAATACGAAGGCGACTATTCGATCACGACGTTGAAATCCTGGGCCACCCGTCTAGAACGTTGGATAAAGTCACACCGAGGCGTGTACGTGTATTTCGACAATGATCAGGCAGGATATGCGGTTAAACATGCACAAGAACTCAAAAACCTCATCGCCTGCGAGGCCAAGGAATGACCTCACTCTTGTCCTCTTGCCATCCGGGTTTTGCTAATGCAATGAGCCCTTCCTAGTCGTTCGTTCATCCTCTGACCCGGTTTGAATAGAGTGTCCCCGCCTCCAGCCCATCCCGTCTCGAACATCGTGCGTATTCGAAGTCGGAGAGTAAAAGTACTGCCGCGGCTAGGGTAAACGCTAGCTACCACTTGCCGGTCCGTACCGGTACAGTCGACTTTCTGCGCCTGTCTCGATTGAGCTCAAGCCGGACAAATCCAGAGAGGCCACAATTTATGACGCGTATAGGCAATATAGTGGCTGTGAGCTTGTGGTTGGCGGCAGGCATGCTTCACCCTCATTCGGCCTCCGCGGAATGGTATGTGGCCGGCCAGTTCGGCGCGAACCTGGCTGACCGACTCAGCGACATTCGTGGGACCGGCGATCTAAGCGGATTTCGTGCACCGGATTTCGATCTCCAGAAGTCGTTTCTCTATGGAGCAAAAGTGGGTACGTTTCCCGGTAACGGCTGGTTCGGTGTGGAACTCGACGCCTTCCATAACATGCCCCACATCAAGAACCTGGATGATGTGCCCGGAATTCATATGCGGGTCACGAATGTCGGGGTGAATTTGCTGGCGCGTTACCCAGGGGTGACGTTTCAGCCCTATGCCGGAATCGGCGCCGGCGCAGCGATTGCGCGCATCGGAGATTCGGCGACGACGCGTGGGGACTACCGACGTGTCTTCGGCCGTCAATCTGCTGATGGGGGTGAGAGCCTTCATCACCCCTTACGTGGCGGTGTATACCGAGTACAAATATAGTCAGTCCACCTTCGAGTTCAACCAGGCATTCGGACCGACGAGCGGGTTCAACGGAGATTATGATGCGAACATCCTGGTCACCGGCCTGTCCTATCATTTCTAGAAACCGAACGGCCTGGTTACAGCGTCTGGCCGGCGGGGCGGCTATGTTGTTAGCGCTCGCGACCGGCTGTGCCCAAAGCGCTCACCAATCAGGCCGAGAGCTGCTCGATCGAATCCTGCCGGACCATGTGCAGCAACAAATCGACCCGTCAGTCTCGTTCCGCGAATTGAAAGACGATCCCTCCGCCTATCAAGGCAAAACCATCATGGTCGGCGGCATCGTGCTCAAGAGCAGGCGAGTGAAGGATCGCACCGAGATCGAGGTCCTGCAAATTCCTATCGGCTCAGGCGCGGTGCCAACCAACGATCGCACGAAGTCCCAGGGCCGATTTCTCGCGGTCAAGAGCGGAGAGTTTTTGGATCCCGCGGTCGTCGATGCCGGCACGCCGGTGATGATCGTCGGTGAAGTGGGGCCTGCCGTGACGCGAACGATGGATGAAGGGGAGTATACCTACCCAGTGCTTGAGGTCAAACATCTGCTGGATTGGGATGAAGTCGATCCACAAGTACGTGCCGCTCCCTACGTCTATCCCTATGGGCGCTCCATGTATGCCTACCCCTATTCCTACTGGGGACCATACGGAGGAGTGGGAGGTTGGTACGGCGGTTATCTTGGGTACGGGTATGGGCATCCCTACTATGGGCCGTTCTTCGGGTTCGGTCGCCGTTCACCCGTCCCTAGCGGGCCACCACCCGCATCTGCGCCGCCGCAGTTCAAGAAATGAGCTGAGGGGCCCCTCGTCAGGTGGAGGAATCCCATGGGTCTTCAGCAATATTGGAAGAAGCGAAACTTCGAGAAGACGCCGGAACCTCGGGGCAAGAAAGCTCTGCCGGACGGTTGTCTGCAGTTCGTCATCCAGAAGCATGCCGCATCCCGTCTCCACTACGACGTTCGACTTGAGTTGAATGGCATGTTGAAAAGTTGGGCAGTTCCGAAGGGGTCCAGTCTGGATCCAGCACAAAAGCGGTTGGCCGTGCATGTGGAGGATCACCCGCTGGAGTATGCCGGGTTCGAGGGCACCATTCCCGCCAAGCAGTATGGCGGCGGCACGGTGCTGCTTTGGGACCGGGGCTACTGGGAGCCGATCGGCGACCCCGGTTCCAGTTATCGCCGTGGACACCTCAAGTTCACCCTGCACGGGGAAAAGTTGCATGGCATCTGGAATCTGGTGCGCATGAGTGGCCGAAAGGCAGGGGGCAAGGCAAACTGGCTTCTCATCAAAGAGAATGATGAAGAAGCGCAGCGCGGCAAACGGGGCGAAATTACGCAGACCCTGGAGGAGAGTGTGGCGAGCGGAAAAACCCTGGAGCAGATTGCCACCGGAGAACATGCCGTATGGCAGCCGAAGCGACCATCGGGGAAAATGAGTCCGGCCGGGTACGCGCATCGTCCTATAAAAAGACCTCCTGCTTTGGGCGCTCGAAAAGCTCCGCCGGCGCCATGGATGGCTCCGCAGCTGGCGACCCTGGTCTCGACTTCCCCTGAAGGGCCGGAATGGGTGCACGAACTCAAGTATGACGGCTATCGAATGCTCTGTCGGGTGAAAGACGGCAAAGCAACGTTGTTGACCAGAAACGGCCATGACTGGACTGCGAAGCTCCCCCATGTCGCCGCAGCGGCGGCAGACCTCCGGGTCAACAGCGCCTGGCTTGACGGAGAAGTGGTCGCGTTGCTTCCGGATGGGCGGGTCAGCTTTCAACGGTTACAGAATGCTTTCGATGCGCATAGCGACAGTCGCCTGGTCTATGTCGTCTTCGATCTGCTCTATCTCGATGGCTACGATCTGCGGCCGCTCCGCCTGATTGAGCGCAAACGTCTCCTGTCGGCCCTTCTGCAAGACAACTCGCAGTCCACGCTGATTCGATATAGCGACCACATTGCCGGGCAGGGCCAGGTAGCCTTTGCCGAGGCCTGTCGAAGCGGCATGGAGGGGCTGATTGCCAAACGCGCCGACGCCTCCTATCTCGCAGGGCGAAATCGTCATTGGGTCAAGGTGAAATGTGGCCGGCGGCAGGAATTTGTCATCGGCGGATTCACCGATCCCTCCGGCTCTCGCACCGCGTTCGGCGCGGTGCTGCTCGGTGTGTATGATGAACAGGGTCGGTTGCGGTTTGCCGGACGGACCGGGACGGGCTTCTCAAGCCGTTCCCTCACAGAACTGCACGTTCGTTTGAAGCGTTTACAACAAGCGAACTCACCCTTCGTGAACCCGCCGGGCGGGAGCCAGGCTGCGGGAGTGCATTGGGTGAAGCCGACGCTGGTCGCCGAAGTCGCATTTGCCGAGTGGACTCATGAAGGGCAATTACGACAAGCCTCCTTCCAAGGCTTGCGGGAGGACAAAGACGCTCGCTCCGTCGTCGTCGAACGCCCATCGGAGAACGCTTCGAATGAGAAGCCCGGGCAATCAAACGATCGCGCGAAGAGACCTGGACCAAAGCGCAGCGCCGATCAACGGGATTCAGGAAAGGCTTCAGCCGCTCAAGCGACCGTGGTCGGGGGAGTAACCCTGAGTCATCCCGACCGCGTGTTGTTTCCGGAGCAAGCCGTCACCAAACTGGCGCTCGCCAGGTACTATGAGGCCGTCGGCGATTGGATCCTTCCTCACGTGAAGGACCGTCCGTTGACTCTCGTGCGTTGTCCTGAAGGGTATCGCAAAGAATGTTTTTATCAGAAACACGCGACTGACCGGATGCCCGATGTGATCGGAAGGGTGGAGGTTCCTGGAGATCAAGGGCGTGCCTGCTATACGATCGCCCACTCGCTGCAGGCGTTGATGGGACTGGTTCAAATCGGCGTGCTGGAAATTCACACCTGGGGGGCGAAGCGGGACAAATTGGATCGTCCCGACCGGATGATTCTCGACCTGGATCCGGACCCCGCTGTGGACTGGTCGTCCGTCATCGAAGGGGCTCAACTGCTGCGCGCGTTGTTGAGCGAATTGAACCTGGCCTCCTTCGTCAAAACCACGGGCGGGAAAGGTCTGCATGTCGTTGTGCCGTTACAGCGCGTGCACACCTGGGATGAGGTTAAGACGTTCTCGAAATCTCTCGCGGAACATCTCGAACGCCTGATTCCCGAACGGTTCGTGGCCACCATGTCGAAGGCCAAGCGCAAGGGCAAGATCTATGTCGATTACCTGCGCAATGCGCAGGGTGCGACGGCCGTTGCCGCGTTTTCTACGCGCGCCAGGCCGGGCGCTCCGGTGTCAGTCCCGCTGGCATGGGACGAACTCTCGATCGACCTGCGCTCCGACAGTTTCACACTCGTCAATCTTCCGGATCGACTCCGCCGACTTCCGAAAGACCCCTGGGCAGAGTACGGTGCGACGAAACAACGACTCACGAAAGCAATGCGGCACAGACTCACTTAAGGCATGAGCGTGATGGCCAGGGTGCTTTAAACGGAGACCTGGGGGGAGTGCTAGTGGAGTGATTCAGGGCGGACTGATATTGGTGAGCATGGCAAACGGTGGGAGAGCGCACCGCGCCCGTCAAGGATCACAATGAAAGGAGAACCGTATGAACTCCACCAGCATGACCATCCCTCTCATCAATAGAAACAGGCAGGCCGCCGAATCTGTCCGGGGTTCTTCATCCTGCTGTGTACGGTGCGGAGGCCTGATGATCGACGAGCGTTGTATGGACATCGGCGAGAGTCTCGGCGGCTATTGGTTCTGGGCCATGCGTTGTATTCAATGCGGCGACATCGTCGACGAGGTAATCCTGCGGAACCGCTGCCGTCCCCAGATACAGGAAGTGGTGCAAGCCGCTTGATTGTGTATGGGGCGGCGGATGCCGGGGATCAGGCGGGGAACGCCATCGTGCTGAACAATGCGTTCTCTGCCTGGCGTGAGTCGAGCCGGGTATGCTGGACGACAATGCGCACATTCGACTCAATGACGCTGGCGTAATCCGTATCCGTTGGAATCGGCGCGGGGTCTTTCAGATCGTTGAATCGAACGTGTCTGGTGCGTCGGGCAGGAACCGTGACCAGATAGGGGCCCACCGGTTCCCGGTCCGCGTAGAAAATCGTGATCCGAATATGGGCGTGCTGGTCGGACGTGTTCAGAATGCAAACCGTCTCATGACTTGTCATCTGCGGCGCCGGTCCATGACTCCCGGCGGGCAGGTATCCTTCTGCAATGGCCCATCGCCTGCGACCGATCGCTTCCATCTCGATCCCTCCTTTCTTAGCCGTTTCCGTCCGACGGCTAGCGTTACACCACTTCCCTGATTTTTCCGGTCACCAGGGTCTTGATAATCTCCCAGCGGTCGGCCTGTCCCCGGGCCAACGCCTTGGCAAACTGCCAGGCCTGGTCGGTGGTGATTTTCCCCGGTAGCGGAGCTTCAAGAGGATCGATCACCGCTTCCACGACGACCGGGCCTGGTGTCGAAAACGCTTGTCGCAGCACGTCCTGAACCTGGTGGGGATCTTCGACCGTGAAGCCGGTTGCGCCGCAAGCCCGTGCAAAGCCGGCGAAGTCGATCGGCTGGAGATCGACTCCATATTGCGGGTTGCCCTCAAACGCCAGCTGTTCCCATTTGATCATGCCCAGCACATTGTTCTTCAGGACGATGATTTTAACCGGCAGCGCGTATTTCACCAGCGTCGCCAGTTCGCCCATTAACATGGTAAATCCCCCGTCCCCTGCGATGCAGACGATTTGTCTCCCCGGGTGCGCCATACCGGCCCCGAGACTATAGGGCAGTCCGTTGCCCATCGTGGCCAGCGTCCCGGAGGCGGAGAACTCCATCTGTCCCTTCATTGTGATGTGCCGGGCGACCCACGTGGTGACGGTACCGGTATCACAACAGACGATGGCGTCACTGGTAAGAAACTCGTTGACCGCGCGGACCACGACCTGAGGCTTCAATGGCATGTCCATGCGGCTGCCTCGCTCCTCCATCAACCTGTTCCATTCCGCCATCCGCCCCTGAGCATCCGTCAAGAATGTGCGGTCGGCTCGGTGCGATACCAGTGGCAGTAACACGCGGAGGACATCCCAGCAATGTCCGACCAATCCCACCTCCACCGGATATCGAAGGCCGATGCGGCTCGCATCGAGGTCGATTTGAACGGCCCTGGCTTGACCGGGTTTCGGGTAAAACTCCAGGTAGGGGAAACTGCTGCCGGCGATGATCAGGGTGTCGCATGCTTCGAGGACTTCTTGTGAGGGCGCGGTGCCGAGCAGGCCGACTCCACCGGTGGTCAAGGGATGATCATCCGGCACGACGGCTTTCCCCAGCAGTGGTTTCACAATCGGTGCTCCGAGTAGCTCTGCGAGTTGGATAATTTCTGATTTCGCGCCCAGGCTGCCGCGTCCCGCCAGGATGGCGGGCTTCGACCCGGCATTGATGACGGCGACGGCCCGCTCGATCAGGGATTGCGAAGGGAGCGGCAATGGATCGCTGTAGCGGTCTCCGCTGTGTCCCGGGATGTTGGCCTTGGAGCCTACTTCCTGCGCGCTCCAGTCCTGAATATCTTTCGGGATGGTAATGTGGGCCACGGCGCGATGGGAGATGGCGGTTTTGATGGCCTCATCGACGACATTGCCGACATGCGCCGGTCCCATGACCCGTTCGCTATACAGGGCGACATCGCTGAACAGTTTCTCCAGATTCACATCCTGCTGATAGTGCGTGCCGAGCAGGTCGTGGAAGGTGTGCCCGGTAATCGCCAGCACCGGTTGCCCGTCGCTCTTCGCGTCATACAGTCCATTCAGCAAGTGGATGCCCCCCGGACCCGACGTGGCCAGACAGACGCCTAATCGCCGGGTGAACTTGGCATATCCGCAGGCAGCCAGGGCGGCAGATTCTTCGTGCCGCACCTGGACGAGTCTGACGCGATCGTGTCGGGTGCGGAGGGCTTCATAGATGCCGTTGATCCCGTCACCAGGTAGGCTGAAGACCGTGTCGACTCCCCAAGCGATCACACGGTCGATTAACAGGTCCGCGACGGTGCTGCGCATTATCTCCCCCTCCTCGGTTCGTCGAGCGGCTCGGATAAAACGGCAGTGCGGGCGAGCTGCGGAAGAAGTAGTTCCTGCGCCAGGATCTTCAAGCAGGCCGCTATGGGAATGGCGAGCACCAGTCCGTAGAAGCCTCCCAACGCCCCACCGACGAAGACCACGATCAAGACCGTGACGGCATTCATGTCCATCGACTGACTCTGTATCCAGGGTGTCAGGAGCCAGCTCTCGATGAACTGCACCAGGAGGTAGGCGAGAGAAGGCCAGATCACGATCGTCATCAGATCGAATCCGCCCGCATTGGACGAGAGCACGTCCAGGTATTTCAGGGCAATGGCAAGCGGCCAGCCGATCAGTGAGGCATAGGGAATGATCGTCAAGATGCCCGTGATCAAACCGAGAAGAAACCAATAGCGTATACCGGTAAAAGCCCAGGCGAGTGAGTATAGGACCGCCGATCCGAGGGCGATCGCCAGGCGGCCGCGAAAGAATCCGCTGACGGCATCATCCATGCGTCGCACGATGTGGCGCGCTCGTGATCGATAGGTTGTCGGGATGTACCGTTTGATTTGATCGAGCGCGCCGTCGAAATGCCAGGCAAAGAAAAAGAAATAAATCGGGATCAGGATGAATGCCAGGACGACGTCGGTTGTTGTGCCGATGACAGTCCCGAGAATCCCGAAGGCCTGGCCTGTTCCGGAAAAGACCGGCTGAAGAATGGAAAGCGGGTCGTCTCTAAGGCTGGTGGCAAGTCCTGAGAGGTGTTCCGAGAAATCACCCAGGCGCACATGGTAGCGCTGGGCGATGCTTTGGAGATACGACGGTACCCGTTCGGCGAACGACTGTACCTGCTCCGCCAGGAGCGGGCCAAGCCAGGTAATCAATCCGAGGATCACGACGGCTGAAACGAAAAGAAGGCCGGAAATCGTGACGGGACGCGGAATGTGCCAGCGGTCTTCCGCTCGCTTGATCAGGGGGCTGAACAGGTATGCCAACAGCAGCGCGACGATGACCGGCGTAAACACGCCACGCAGATGGTAGCCGAACCATAGGCAGAACAGAATCCCGCCCAGCCACATGATGTCTCTGATCGGTGTGATCTGCCACAAATGCCGATCCGCAGGAACAGGGGAGATCTGCTCTCCCGGTGGTAAAGGCACATCTTCTTTCATCAGCGGGTCAGGATAGACGGGTGTCATAGAACTTCGTGTCCATTCTGTGTGAGCCGCTCAACTCAATTCGCAGAGGCCGGAACTGGTTGTGGCGCCTTTTCCTGCCGGATGCGGAGCGATGAGGCGGCCTGTTGAATCTGGGCATTGATTTCTCCACCGAGCAGGATCACCACCCCGGTGAGATAGAGCCATAACATTAAGACGATCACTCCTGCGATGGAGCCATAGGCGGCGTTGTAGTTTCCGAAATGCTCGACATAGGCCTTAAACGCCAGGGAGAGCACGAGCCACAGCGACCCCGCGCACACAGATCCTGGTGTGACCCATCGCCAGTCCTGCTTCACATCCGGACAGACGTAATAAATAATCGCGAGAGCCAGGAGCATCAGCGTGACGGCGACCGGCCATTGCGCAATGTTCCACGTGATGAGGAAGAGCCATCCGAGCCCGACGATATCGGCGATCCATTCGCCGATGCGGGCACCATAGAGAATCAGCGTGATGGAAACGATAATGAACCCCGCGAGGCCGATCGTGAGCAACGAGGCAACCAGCCTCACCTTCCAATACGGCCTGGTTTCCTTGGTTGCGTAGACCACATTGAGCGCCTCCATGATGGCCGTCACGCCGCTGGAGGAGGCCCAGAGGGCGCCTAATAGTCCAAGGGACAGAATGTCGCCGCTGCTGCCCTTCACGACGTTGTCCAGATATTTCTCCAACAGGGAGAGGGCATCGGCAGGGAGGACGGTCCTGAGATATTGCATCAACTCCGGCATGGCCTGCTTGAGTGGGAAGAGACCCATAAATGCCGTGAGAAACAAGAGCGCCGGAAAGAGGGCCAGCAGAAAGTAGTAGGCCAACTGCGCGGCGCGTCCGAGAATCTCGTCGTGCAGGCTTTCTCTCCACAAACGGCGGCCCAATACCTTCCAGCCTAGGCCGCCCAGTTTCCAAGGATTCGAGCCGGGCGAGGAACCGGTGAGGACGGATGGCACGGATTTATCTCCATTTCAGGTGAGGGACGATAGCCCATGTCTCCCTGGGACCGTGGATACATTTCATGCTGCTCCGTGAACGGGTCATGGGAGGAGCCGATGAGCGTCGAGTTCTTCCCTGCAGGGAGCCTGAGATCAAGTTGAGTGAACAGGTTGTTGGGCATCGTTGCCCCGGCGATTCCCGCCGTCGGCTCCCTTGTTCAATGAGGTTTGCGTCCGTGATGGGTGCTCGTCCTCCGGAGTGAGGACCGTGAGATTCATGCCCAACGCGCGAGCGATTTCGGGCATGGCCTTGCGCGCCAGTTCAAACAGTAGTGTGCGTCCGACCTGTAGCACCATGTGTTTGGTCTCTTCTGTATCATGGCCGAATTCGCGCGATAAGGAACTCCAGAGGCTTGAGCCATGGCCGTCGGGTCGTCCGACGGAGGATTGTGATTCGTGAGGATAGTAGTCATACACGCCTTCGGCCTGCTTGGACTTTGCGTGTCGTTGAGCCGGAGCCGGCATAACCCGGGGGCCGCGCACACCCGGCGGGTAGTGAGGATACACTCCACCGCGTTGATGTTTGCTTCCCTGTTCGATTAAACCGATGGCATACCCTGCGCAGAGGGCACCGCCCAACATCAGCCAGGGATGCCGGTCGATGTGCTGGGCCGGATCCACGACCGCTTTGGTTTTATTCACGAACGCACCGATGTTGTCGGTGGCTCGATTCAACATGTCTGAACACGTCATCGTCACGTCCTCCACTCGGTGTGTGATCCGTTGCTCCAGCACATCCAGCTTTTCGGCAATGGCGATCCTCGTCTGTGCGATGTCTCTCAAGCCCTGTTCGATAGCACTCGTTCTGTGATCCATCGGACATCTTCCTTTAGTGAGTGAAAGGTGCGAAATGGCCAGTATCGGAGACTCGCGCCCACCTTAACCACCCTGAACATCAACCCACCGGTCCCGACTGCGGAGGTGAACCCCACAATGCCGTAACAGGCCCAGAGCGGAAGGTTTGTGTAGGTCAGGAGTAAATGGACCCCCATCATCAGCAGGAAGAGGGTTGCCATGACTCCCAGGAGAAGACTGATGCCGCTCTGTATCACTATCGAGCTGAGCTTGTGCCGTTCGTGCTGCAGTTCGTGACGTGCCAGCTCCATCTCTTGACGCAGGAGGCAACGGAGGTCTGACATCAGGCCCGACACGAGCACGCCGATTGAAATTGGATGTGGATTGTCCATGTCCGAAGCCCTTTCCCCGCTACTCAGGCCGCGCGCGCGCGAGCAGGTATCCGCACCCAAGTCCAACGAGGAGGGTTTGAAGCGGGTAACGCCGCATGAGAATTTCGAGATCTTCGACGATGCCGCTCATCCCCTGTTGTTGGAGTATGCGCGAGGTTTGTTTCACGCCTCGGGAAGCGGCATCCGCTGCGGCACCGGCCGCGCCATCTTGTGGAAGACGTTCACGCAGTCGGTCGGCCGCGGATTCCAGCGCTTCACCTGCTCGGTTGGTCGTTCGATTTGCCGCAGCCATCGTGTCGGTCACGGCGCCATGAACGGTTGCTTTCCCCTGCTCGGCTGTCTGTTCGAATGTGCTCTTCTCCTGCTCCATCGGGACTCTCCTTCACCCTCAATAACGGTTGTGGCTAGGCGTCGTTGGTAAGCTCAAGGTAACGATCTGCGTTCGCCGCATAAACTGGGCAAAGCCCTAGTCGCACCGCTGGACGCATGACTTCATCCCCACCATAGGCTCTCAGAGGGTGGGGGCAGTCGCACGGACCTGTCTCGGTTTAGCGACCGGCGGTCGGTGCATTTGCAGCCGGACGTCGGGCCGCACCTGTTTCGTCGACAGTCGGAGCGGAACGCTGCGACCTTGCCGGGCGGAACGATGCAGGGCTTCGATAATTTGCACATCGAGCAGGCCCTCAAGCCCATTCGGCTCCGGTTGGCGATTGTCTCGTACGCAGGAGGCAAAATAGATCAGTTGGGGGGCGAACTGATCCCCCGGTCTGAACATGCGGACGCGTGTCTTCCCGTTTACGGTGATGGACGCTTTCAAGCTTCCCAGGTATTCGTAAGCCGGCTCCACACGCACCCGGCCCTTTGTGCCGACGATTTCATACATGGCGGCATCGGTCGCGCCGAAGCTGCAGGTCAATGTCGCCAGGCGATCGTGGGGAAAGCGAAGGATTGCGCCGGCCGATTCTTCGACCTTCTGGAATCGGCGGTCACGGCCGCGACCGACCAGCGCGGTGACCTCCGTCGGTTCGTCGCGGAAGAGGTATCGTGCCGCGTTGATGCAATAGATGCCGATATCATACAGCGGCCCCCCGCCCAACCGCTGGCTCAAACGGATGTCGCCGGAACGAACCTGTTGGGTGAAGACCGAATGAAAGAGCCTCGGCTCACCTAAGCGCCCGGACTGCAACAGGGCAATGGTCTGAAGATTGCAAGCCTCGAAGTGCAGACGATACGCGACCATCAGTTTGACGCGATACCGCTCGGCGGCTCGGATCATCTTCCGGCAATCGGCGGCAGTCACGGCAAGGGGCTTTTCACACAGGATATGTATGCCGGCACGAGCCGCCCGCACCGCGTATTCGCGATGGAGACTGTTCGGCAGGGCAATGTACACGGCATCAATTTCGCCGCTTCGCAAACACTGCTCGTAGTCTTTGTAGGCATAAGTGTGAGCGACCCCGTATTGTCGGCCGAGGATGCGACGCTTCAGGGGGTCGTCCGATACCAGTGCGGTCAGCCGTGCCGAGGATTTTGTATGGGCGAAGGCGGGAAGCACGGCAACCTGGGAAATATGTCCAAGACCGACGACCGCAAAGCGCAGTGGTGAAAGACTCATTCAGTGGCACTCCATTTCTCCCGGGGAAGGGGATGTCAGCATCCGTCGTTCGAGCCATCATCCTGTGTAGTACATTCCGGATGTGCTGCTACCAATGCCTGTGGTGCTATCTCTTGTTCAATAGCGGAAAGAGATCGCGCTCCTCCGCGATGAAATGGGCACGGACGGTCTGCATCATGTCTTCAAAGAATTCATCCAACAATTCGTCGTCATCGTTTTCAGCCTGTTGTAACTCGTCTACCATCGCTTTAATCTCCTCATGTTCTAAGAGAAGATGTTCCACCAAGGTCCGGCCTTCGTTGTCCTGATGCCGAACGTCCTCCGTCAGCCGCTCTTCCATTTGGAAATGGCCTGTCAATCGTTGCAGGATCTGGTCGATGTGGGATTGTCGGGAGTCTGCCGGGGCGGCACGGTACAGCTGGAAGAGGGCCAGAATATGGCGATGGTCGTCGCGTATCAGCTTGACCGCGCCGTCGGTGTTCGACATCGTCGGTGTGTTCGCCATGAGGCTGCCTCCCAATGAGTGACGCGTGGTCATTCGTGGTATCAACGCCACCGTATCAGTCAATCATTAGCGTGCGCACTGGGTAGGACCCTAATCATCGACGCCAGGGTGAACGGCGACATTCGGACGTGGAGAGGAAGCGTCGTTGGACGCTCCTCTCCACGTGGTGTGGGTTAGCGGCTTTCCCGCGGGAGCAACGCCCTGGTTCCTTGCCCCTCGAGTGTGACCTGGCCGGTGGCGCTGGCAGTTCCTTCCAGCAAAATGATGACCGTCAAGCCCTGCGGTGAAGAGCGGACCTGGTCGGGCAGTTGCCGTGTCACAAGCATATCCATCGTGACGCCTCCCGACCGGTGTGTTCCAGTCAGTGTTTGCTTCAATCGATCGACTTGCGCAGAGATGTCGACAGCGATAGCCTGCCGGAGTTTCGGATTGAGTTCCCGATCCACCAGTTGCCAATAGCCGATACGAATGGAGTCGATGGCGGATTTCGACTCATTGGCCATTTGGAGGTCCGGCACGGAGAGGCTCCGTCCCCCGTCATCCAGGCGTGGCGTTCCCCAATAGTAAATCGTACCTTTGAGATCGCCGCTGAGTTCGACCGTCACCAGGACGCGCCCACTGGCGTCCGCGGCGGAGACCTGTTCAATTACGGCCCTGTCTGAGGCCGTGGAATCGAGCACCACCGTCTGGTGGAACAGCTTGCTCTGCAGTTGGTGCGAGAGCTGCTGATAAGAAAATGGGACTCGGGCCAACATCGTGTAGGGCTTATTAACAGCCGACAGGGGGCCCGAATTGACGAGGGCGACCGTGGGAGCAGCCTCCGCACAGGTCGGCTCATAGGTGATGAAGGGCATTTGTTTTGCCGAGCCCAGAATCACCGTGTCCTGTGTCGTACCCTTCTGTTGTCCGAGAATCATTTCTCTTGGATTGCCGTAGAGGCAGGCATGGGTGTTCAGAGTCGCCATCGAGAGGGACAGGGGACCGTCGAGATCATCCCAGAGCCGTTGCAATGGAATCGCAAATGCGTCGGCTTGGACAGCCTCCGTCAGTGCGATCTTGATCTCAGGCAGTCCGAACAAGTCGGGCGCCTGATCGGTCACCGGGACGTTGAACATATTGCAGCGCGCGTCGCTCTCCGGTTTGGTTCTCACCGCAAGGTGAGTGGGTTCAAAGCCAAAAGAGACCGATTCGCTTTCTTGCAGCAGGGCGAGTTTGCCCGTGACGTCCAGCGTGGCAAAAACAGGATCCAGGTGACAGGCCCGTGAACTGCCGCGCGACTCGATTTCTCCTTTATATTCGGCATGAATCCCGACGAGGCCGTCCTGGATATGCACCTGCGGATTGCTGCTCCGCACAAAGGTCCAACGGAATTCTTGACCGAGCGGATGCCCCGACTCCGTGATGCGTTCCGGAATGGCATCTCGAATGGCCGTCTGAATCGGCGTCAGATCGATCTTTACCTGGAAGGGCATCTGCGAGAGCGGAGCCCGTGACTCCTCCTTTGCCGTCGCTGTGAAGGAAGGAACCGCGCTGGTAATCGGAGGGGGAACCGGTTTGGATGTTGACTGCGGGATGGAATGGCTGCAGGCACTACCGAGCAGCAAGACTGCGCAGAGTGCCGGCAGAACAGGTTGTGTATGGTGCTTCATAATTGCCTCCCAAAGCATGTGAACCGGTCGACGCTCCGTCATGTTCCGGCGTCGTGGCCGTTGCGGCGCAGTTCGCGGCGGATATCACGATTACACCTGGCTACGATGAGATGTATACGGAAACGCAAGAGGACATGCTCATCGTGCAGGTGATCGTGCAGACAGCATAGAGGCGAGCGCTACTGACGCGCACTGCCGTGCCCGGATTCCCACAAGCTTCCTGCTCAAGATTGTGGTCAGATTACTGCGGTTGAATCTGAAGATTGTTATTCACCGTCCTTACGCCGGTTACTCCTCGTGCCAGTTCGGCTACCCGCATTTTCTGTTCCGTGGATGTGACGACACCGTTCAGAGTCACCACCCCGCGTTCTGTATCTACGTCGATACGGGAAAAATTCGACAGGCGATCGGATGACAGTTTGGATTGCACCGAAGTCGTGATGGTGGCGTCATCGATGGTTTGTCCCGCGGTCTTGCCGGTGGTGGACTGGCAGCCGACCAGCGAAAGCATCGCCACAGCAAAAACGAAACGTGTCAGATGTGCGAACATCATGATGTGTACTCCTTGTCAGAATGTCGTCCAGGTGTATATCCGTATGCGTTCAGACGGTGTCATTGGAATACTACGTGCGCCGGGAAGCCGCCTCGCCCACGGTTTTCTCGGCGGTCTGGACGGTCTCTTCCACGAATTCCCGGGCGGCCCGCCCGGCGTTTCGTAGGGTTTGCTTTCCACCCTCGACATATTCCTGCCCGCGATCCACGGCGTGATCCCAAGCGGCGCGACCCTGCTCGGTAGCCTCGTCCAGTTCATCTTTGGCCTTGGATGCATAGTCGCGCAGGGTGGAACGAAGCTCCGTGCCGGACTGGGGAGCCAACAGTAGTGCGATCCCCGCACCGATGAATGCGCCCGCCATAAATGCCGACCAGTTGGAAGACTCTTCTGTATTCATCGCTGACCTCCTTACAATTGACAGAATTGACGATGTTGTCGAACGCCTGATCTCAACAGTAACAGGATGCTGCGAACCTCCCACTAGGCATGGCCCTAGTTGAGCGGTGCGCAGCGTGTGAACGCGGGAATTTGCATTGACTATGCGTGACGGCGAGTCATGCCGGAATGGGCGGCATCGCGTGAGGGAGAGCGTAGAGATAGGCAAGTCAGCAGGGCTGCTCGTCAACGGAGTGTCTGGAGCTTAAACGCGGAAAATTCGTGGCAATGCCAAGCAGGGAACGAGGGAAAATGACATGGTGCGGGATTATGGTGCGCCCGACAGGACTTGAACCTGTAACCTTCTGATCCGTAGTCAGATGCTCTATCCATTGAGCTACGGGCGCACATCCGATGCTTTGAGCCCGCTCGAAGAGCGGTCCTTCCGGAGCGGGCTCAAATGAGCAGCGCTGGTTATACAGGCTTGAGGGAAGGACGGTCAAGTCTATCCGGCATACATATTTTAGAAGAGACTCCTGCTGATTTCTCCGGAAGGGGAGCTTTCGTTGCCGCTTGAGTCGTAGGCCGTCACGGAAAACCAATAGGTCGATCCCAGCGGCAATGTCAAGCGTGTTGAAGTGACGTTGCCGACGTCGAACGACTGAGAACGAACGCCGGACGCTGTGCCGACATAGACCCGATAGCCTCTGAGGTCTGCCTCACTGTTTGCGACCCAGGTGACCGTCACCGTGCCGGTTGCCGTGCCAGAAGGCGGGGGTGGAGGCGTTGTGCTTCCGGTCGGCGAAGGCGGGGGCGGTGGGGGGGTGGTCCCGGTTGCCGTGACGTTGAGTGCGACCGGAATACGCAAGGTTTGCGATCCGTTGGGGCCGCTCTCGACGATATAGATGATGCCTGAGTAAGTGCCGACGTTCATGGCCGAGGTGTTCACCGAGACCGTGATGGGATCGATCTCAGTATTGATGGTCTGCGTGCTGCCATAGGGCGGATTGAGGGCCGTCCAGGATTGGCCGGCGCTGATGCTATAGGTGCTCTGTTGGGTGCTGGACTTCTGCAGGTTGAAAACACCCGACGCAGTGCTCCCCTTCGCGGCGGTGAGCGAGAGTGCGGACGGGAAGGCCTGGAGCATGGGCGTCAATGAACTGGTCGGCGGCGGCGGAGGGGGCAGCGTCGTCGAGGGCGGGGGCGGCGGTGGCGTGGTCGATGGTGGGGGCGGCGGCGGTGTCGTGCTTGCAGGGGGCGGCGGGGGCGGTGGGGGGGTGGTCCCGGTTGCCGTGACGTTGAGTGCGACCGGAATACGCAAGGTTTGCGATCCGTTGGGGCCGCTCTCGACGATATAGATGATGCCTGAGTAAGTGCCGACGTTCATGGCCGAGGTGTTCACCGAGACCGTGATGGGATCGATCTCAGTATTGATGGTCTGCGTGCTGCCATAGGGCGGATTGAGGGCCGTCCAGGATTGGCCGGCGCTGATGCTATAGGTGCTCTGTTGGGTGCTGGACTTCTGCAGGTTGAAAACACCCGACGCAGTGCTCCCCTTCGCGGCGGTGAGCGAGAGTGCGGACGGGAAGGCCTGGAGCATGGGCGTCAATGAACTGGTCGGCGGCGGCGGAGGGGGCAGCGTCGTCGAGGGCGGGGGCGGCGGTGGCGTGGTCGATGGTGGGGGCGGCGGCGGTGTCGTGCTTGCAGGGGGCGGCGGGGGCGGTGGGGGGGTGGTGCTGGTCGCAGTCACGGTGGTGGTCACCGGTATCCGCCAAGTCGTAGACACGCCAGGTCCGGCCTGTCCGATATAAATCGTGCCCGAATAGGTTCCTGCCGCAAGTCCCATGGCAGCGGTATTGACCGTGACCGTGAGCACATCCGTTTCGGTGCTGATGGTTTGGGTGCTGCCATAAGGCGGATTCAGCCAGATCCAGGACTGGTTGGCGCTGATGAAATAGGTATGTTGCGCGGTGTCTGATTTTTTCAAACTGAGGGTGCCGCTGACTGTGCCCCCCTGGGCGACCGTCAAAGACAGTGCGCTCGGCGTAAACTGGATGTTTTGCGCGAGGGCGGTTGATCCGTCTGCGCCGAAGTCGCAGAACCACAGAGTCAGCATCAAGGCCGTAAGCAATCCCTTCGCGCGTCGTCCGACGAGCCGGGGTCGATGCTGATTGACGGTGGTATCGTGCAACCTCATAGTCAGTACTCCCTTAGGTGATATTCCTGAAAAGAAAAAAGGAAACGATCGTTGGTGAGCAACAGTCGTGCCACAACAAATCGCTTCGGCGTTCTTCTGAATTATTTGCCGGGAATCGTTCAGCGGAGTTCGGTGAGAATCCCGTCAGGATTACTATCAGCGCCGACCCTACCGGAAGAGAGCGGAATAGGCAAGTAAAAATTTCACTTGCTTCCCGTAGGAGTCATGGGAAGACATCTCGTAGAAAAAAGTGGATGGGAGCGGTGACCACTGTAGGGTGTCGGCACCTGTCCGTACAAAACCGGCAGTCGTGCTGTTCATGGTGCAGAGAGATCCCTAGGTATACACCAGAGACGTTTGCGGGTGGCGATGCGGGCTTATGGGCATGGGGTGTGAGAAAGTTGTTGACCATGTTCGGCAGGTAGGGTATCAGTGGGCGCGCCGTTTCCGATGGGATACGTAGTCTCGTCGTAATATGGGGCATCAGGGCCGGCGGGCGAGGGAGTTCTGGCATATGATCGCACTACGATGTCTGGTTTGTGTGATGTGCGCGTGCCTTGCGGGTTATGACGTACCATTTGCCACGGCTGAGGTTGCGCCGGCTCAGTCGTCCGGGATCGCCCGTGTCGACATCGGCCTGTCGGAATGGTTCAGCCAGGGTGAGACGGTCTGGAGCCACAACGCCTCAGGCCTGGATGCCAATCTCGGAAATCCAAGTTCCAAACTCAAGTATAAGGACACCGGCACCAATGTGACCGAAATCAGCGGTCGGGTGCAGTTGAAGAACAAAATCTTTTTCCGCGGCGCCTTCGGGTACGGTTCGATCGGCGGAGGCCGACTAACGGATGACGACTTTCTCAGCGCGCAGGGGGCTGCGGCTCAGGGCGCGACCGTCAGCGGAGAACATCGGTTCTCGCGCACGTTCAGTGACATCGGGGGAGACAATCTCTGGTATCTGAACGGCGATATCGGTGCGATGACTTTGACCTTTCCCGAAAACAAAGGCACCCTGGGGATGTTTGTGGGGTTGCAGTACTGGCGGGAGCGGCATGTGGCAAAGGGGGTCACACAAGCCGAATGTACCACGGCATCCTCTCCGAACCAGGATTTTCGTTGTTCACCTGCCGGTACGGTTGGGTTTCGTAACCAGACGGTGATTACCAACACGTCTACCTGGGTATCAGGCCGGTTCGGAGGTGAGGTCGAATATCGGGTCGATAAGCGCATCAGCATTGAGGCCAAAATAGCCATGCTCTTGTCCTATTTGAACAATGAAGATGTCCATCACCTCAGAACCGATCTTGCGCAGGATCCGAGCTTCAGAATGACGGGCCTTGGCCTGGGTACCAATTCGGATATCAATCTGCGAATAAGGATCTGGGACCGGCTCTACCTGACAGGCGGGTATCGCGTGTTCTGGAACCGCGTGCTCGTCGGTGATCAGTGGAAGCTCTACGGCTCCGACGGCTCATCGAGTACCGCCTCCCTGAACCAGTTTCAAGCTCTCCGGCACGGGCCCACCATCGGCCTGACGTACTCCTTCTAGCAATTTGGCCGCTGTGTTCTCATGGACCAGTAGCTCATTTCTCCGCGACGTACGTTTCACGACTACGTTTGACGAGGCTGCGTCTTCGCAGCCTGTTGCGCTCAGCGCGATCGAGATGGGCCGGTTTCTTCTTCGTATTCCGCGAAGAGACGTTTGGCTTCGGGATGGAGGAGGTGCGGTTGACCGTAGGGGATTCCGGCGGTCCGGAAGAGGGGCGTCAGTTTTTCGTTCGGGTGCAGGTAGCCGGCCCGGAGCGGGACCGATCGTTTGGTGTGGCGGATGAGCGCACAGGGATTCGGGCGGATGGCGGTCAGCCAATCCGCAATATCCTGCGGATTCCCGATCGAGGCGGACAACAAGAGCAGGCGCGCCTGGGACGGACAGAAGATCAATGTCTCCTCCCACACCACCCCGCGTTCCGGATCGGCGAGGTATTGGGATTCGTCCATGATCACCAGCCCCAACGTATCCAGGCGCACGTCGATTTCGCCCCCCGCTGCATCGTAGAGCAGGTTGCGCAAAATTTCCGTGGTCATGATGAGCAGGGGTGCCTGAGCATGCTCCCGGCGGTCGCCGGTGAGGATCCCGACCTGCTCCGGACCGAACAAGCGCGAGAACTCGGTGAATTTCGTGTTGGAGAGCGCTTTCAGCGGAGATGTGTAGATGACCGTGCGATTCTCCTGCATCGCTCGCTTCGTGGCCTCGATGGCGACATAGGTTTTTCCGCTGCCGGTCGGCACGCTGACCACCACGTCGGTTTCAGCCAGCTTTGCCAACGCATCCACCTGCCAGGCATCCGGTACAAACGGCTGTGCCTGCGGAACTCCGATTCCCGACAACCATTCATGAAGCGAGACAGGCGGCTCATGGTGGCCGTGTTCCTCGGCCCGGTGCGGGCGTGTTGAGATGGGGGATGTGGCTGGTCTCGCAGGCACCTTCGGTTTTGGGGCTGTCGCGGCGGGCCTTGCCTGTTGGCGCTGTGATTGTTCCTCGATCAGAGCAGCCAAGTCGGACTCCAGCCCGGGGCGATTTTCAGCGGAAGCCTGGAGCAACAGATCGATGAGCTTGCGTTTGCCGGAACGAAAATGCCGGCTGATCCGTCCGCGTGCCAATCGGTGCAGCAGCGAGACTGGTTGCTGCAGCAGTAGCTGTTCGAGTTCGTGCGTCGTCATAGAGGCCTCGTGATGCGTGACACGTGAAACGTGAGGGGTGAAACGTGAAACGTGAAACGTGTGAATACGAGGCCCGTCGGAAATCCTCTTGCGAACGACACGCTCACGGCAGTTCCTCCAGCACGCCCCGGCGCATACCCGCGATGGCTTGATCGGCGGATTCGGCCAGTGAGGGGTGGGTCGCTTTGAGAGTCTTCAATTGAGAGAGAAACTCGATCGTGCGCGCGAAGAGCCGGAACATGTCGCCTTCGGCCATCGTGGTCAGGCGGGCCAGGCCGATCCAGGTCAGCGTCTGGTCTGCGACCCAGCGTTCGGTCAAGGCAGCGACATCCGCACGGAGCATCGGAGGCGCTTCATGCGGCGCGAGACTTTCTGCCAGCTTCCGGACCTGGAACAGGAGCGTGACAAGCCCCGCGCTGCCGCGTGGAAACGAGCCAGGACGATCGTCGTCATGCGCGATACTGGCCATGACAGCGGCGAGCAGCGGCGGATCGATGGCGCCGAAGGCCTCGGCCCGGATCAATTCCGTGATCAGGAGGGAATGGTCGATGCGAATCAAGCGCGCCCACTCGCCGTCGGCGGTGAGCTGTGCCGTGGCGTTGAGATAGCCGAAGCGCTCGAGGACATCGATGCGCTCTTGAAACCGGTGCCACAAGCTGGTCTGGAGCGCTTGAATCGATTTCATGTGCCGCTGGATGTCCTGGCGGACCCGTGAGGCTCTTGGGAAATCGCGTTGACAGGCCTGACGCGAGGGACAGGTGGGACAGGCGAAATCGCCAAGGGTTTGGATGATGGAACTGTCGAGCGGAATCTCTTCGTTCTGGTGAGTCAGAATCGGCAGAATCGGGAGACGCGGCGGCAGATCCAGGAGATGGTGCGTCAGTTGCTCCAGTGTCTGCGGAGTACACCAGGGATAGGCAGAGGTTTCCTCGCAGTCAAACGTGCGATCGAACACCTGCGTCACGATCGAGGCGGGGCATTCATTCAGCGAACCGCCGTCCCGCAGTAACGTCACCATCGGCGCATGCTGGCCCTTGCTTCGATATTGGCGCAGGATGATGCCGCGTCCCCGAGTCAGCCCCACGACGCGTCCCGGCGTGAGAAAGTGCAGACGCGCAGCGACATCGGGCGATTCCTGCCTGGCCCCCAGGCCGCGCGGTTTTTTTCGTTTCCGGGCCTGATCGAATACCTGCCACTGCGTGATCCAATCCGAGCAGACCCGCGGACCGAAGGGTTCCATTTCGGCACGTAGTCCATCAAGTTTGGTTTCGAGCACGGCCGTGCGCTGGTTCAGCTGAAACTGGGCAAAGCTTTTCGCGAGAATGGATTGGATCTGTTCGCGCGGGTGCGCTTTGAGCAGGTTCAACACCATCGGGTAGCTGATGACGAATTGGCTGTGAATCGCCTCCGGTTGTCCCGTGAGCCCTTTGGTCAGGACGGTCAGATCGATATAGGGCGACGGGGTGATGACGGCGAATCCGACCAGGTCTTTGCCGCGGCGGCCGGCCCGGCCGGCCAGTTGCTGAATCTCGCTGGCGGTCAAATCGGTAAAGTCGCGCGCTTTCCGGATGCTGGATTGTGTCACGACCACCGTGCGGGCGGGAAAGTCGACGCCGGCGGCGAGGGTGGTGGTGGCGAAGACGGCATCCAGGGACCCGGTGCGCATGAGTTCTTCGACGGCGATCTTCCAGGAGGGGAGATGGCCCGCGTGATGCGCCGCCACACCGATGCGCTGGACCGTGTCGATCAACGGGTGTTCCGCGATGCTGGGATATTGTTCGGTGACCTGGGCCAGGACGCGAGCGATCTGGTCCTGCTGCGCCTTGGGCAGGGTGACCTGGCTGCGCTCGAACGACTGCATCGCTTCGTCGCAGGCCCGTCTCGATGTGAGAAAGATAATCGCAGGAGTGAGATTTCTTTGGCGAAGCGTCGCGACCAGATCAACCGGATGAATCGACGGCGGCATGCAGTTTCATTCCCTTTGAGATGACCACCAATCCGGAATCGGTGACTTTGAAACGTTGACGATCCGCAACCGGGTCGAAGCCGATCACGGTTTTGGGCGGAATGATCACGTCCTTGTCGATGATCGCCCGCCTGATGCGGGCATGTTCGCCGATGACGACGTTCTCCATGACGACGGACTCGCGCACGTCGGCATGGTCGTGGACCCGGACGTGCGGCGAGAGCACCGAGTTCTGCACGCGGCCGCCGGAAATGATGCAGCCGCCGCACACGACGGAGTCGAGCGCGACCCCCATGCGGCCGCCCTGAAAGTCCTGGGCGAAGACGAATTTGGCGGGCGGAAACTGCCCTTGATACGTGCGGATGGGCCAAGCCTTGTCGTAAAGGTTGAATAGCGGGTCGACGGCGACCAGATCCATGTTGGCTTCCCAATACGCATCAAGAGTACCGATATCGCGCCAGTACTTTACGGCCTTCTTGTTTTCATCCTGGAACTTGAAGGCGTACACGCGGTTCTCTTTGATCATGCGCGGGATGATGTTTCGGCCGAAATCGTGTTTGGTGCCTTCCTTGGCATCCCGGATGAGCTGCTCCCGGACCACCTCGGTGCGGAAGAGGTAGATACCCATCGACACGAACGCCTGGGTTGGGTCGCCCGGAATCGCCATGGGTTTGTCCGGCTTTTCGTCGAAGCTCAGGATGCGGTGATCTTCGTCCACGCCGATGACGCCGAAACGGTTCGCGTCGGCCAGGGGCGTTTCGATGGCGCCCACCACGGCGTCGGCCTGTTTCTCCTGCATGAGGTTGTACATGTCGGCGTAGTTCATCTTGTAGATGTGATCGCCGGCCAGAACAAGCAGGTATTCGGGTTGATCGGGATCGAGCAGGAACAAATTCTGAAAGACCGCGTCGGCGGTGCCCCGGTACCAGTCTTCGCTGATACGCTGTTGCGGCGGCACCGATGTGATGTATTCGCCCAATTCCGCGTTGAGGATGTTCCAGCCGATGCGGATGTGTCGATCGAGCGAGTGCGACTTATATTGGATCAGGACGGCGATCTGCCGCAGGCCGGAGTTCAGGCAGTTGCTCAGCGTAAAGTCAATGATGCGATATTTCCCACCGAACGGCACCGCCGGTTTCGCGCGTTGTTCAGTGAGCGGATTCAGGCGTTCGCCCTTCCCGCCTGCCAGCACCATGGTGAAGATCTTAGCCATAGACGGGCCGATTGTAGCAGGACGACCGATGAATAGAAAGGATGCAGAATGATTGACTTCAACTCGATCTCGGATGATACTACGACTCAACGTGCGGCTCCGACATCCGGTCGGGCTCAATGCGAAGGAGCGGACATGAAGAAACAGAATGCCCGTCAGACGGTCGTCAAGCCCGATATCGAAGCCGCGAATCCGATGATGGAAATGGTGTGGCGGCTGGAACGGTTGGAACGACAGGTGCAGCGCCTCTCCGAGCTCGTGCGGAACCATGCCGAAGACAACGACCGGCTCGTGCGGATTGTGGCGGAGGATCGCGACGTCATTCGCCGTGAACTATTGCGGAAGCATGAACATCGGGTGCGGGTGCGCAAACACCTGCGCGATGTCAGTTCCAAAGTCGATTTGGAGCATTGAGCCGTGACTGTCGGCGCGGCGGTTTAAATTCAGCCTTCGATGGCCACGTCGTCCACTCCTCCGTTCACCGTTTCTGGACTGTCTCTTTCCTCAACACCTCCGACGATCGATATACGCGGGATCGTGCGCCGCCACGGTGCGGTCACGGCCGTGGATCGAGTGAGTTTTCAGGTCCGCCGCGGCGAGTTTTTTTCCATCCTGGGCCCGAGCGGCGCGGGAAAAACGTCGGTCCTGCGCATGCTGGCGGGCTTCGAAGATCCCGACGAAGGCGATTTGTTGATCGACGGACGCTCGATGTTCGGCGTGCCGCCGAATCGCCGCCCGGTGAATCTGGTGTTTCAATCCTACGCGCTGTTTCCCCATCTCACCGTCCTCGAGAATGTCGCCTTCGGCCTGAAGATGCGGCGGGTTTCCCCCACGCTCATCGAGGAACAGGTGAGGCAGGCGTTGACGATGGTGAAATTGCTCGGCAAAGAAGGGCGGATGCCGAATCAACTGTCGGGCGGCGAGCAGCAGCGTGTGGCACTGGCCCGCGCGTTGGTGAACAAACCGGCCGTGGTCTTACTCGATGAACCGTTAGCCGCCTTGGATCAACAACTACGGCAGGCTATGCAGGTTGAGCTGAAATCCATCCAAGAGCAGGCCGGGCTGACTTGCGTCTGCGTGACGCATCATCAGGAAGAGGCGATGATGATGTCGGACCGCATTGCCGTCATGCATCAGGGGCGCATGTGGCAAGTCGGAAGCCCGCGCGAGGTCTATGAGCGGCCCTGCAGTTTGTTTGTGTCCCGGTTTCTCGGCGTGTCGAACGAACTGCCGGGTACGATCGGGCCCTGGGTCGGGGAGGATCGTGTCTTTCGGCCGACCGATGCCGACCAGATGCCGCTCACGGTCCGTACCGTTTCCACGGAACCGGCCGGCCGTTCAGCCACGCTCTCGCTTCGGCCGGAGCAGATCCACATGGCGCAGGAACGGCCGTCGACATCCGACCCGGTGCTTGCCGGCCGGATTGAGAAGGTTCTGTTCGCCGGGAGCGATACGAAGTATCTGGTGCGAGTCGGCCGCGACCGTTTCTGGGAAACCAGGATGGTCTCGGGCACATCTCTACCGTCGTTCGCCGCGGGAGACCCGGTGTTTCTATACTGGTCCCGGGCTGATGCGCGGTTGTTCTTCGAGTGACCATGTCCTCTCACGACCTGTCTTCATCTCCTGCGCCTGCTCGATCCTCCTGCCGTTCTTGTTGGCTGGCCGCTCCCGGTCTGTTGTGGATGGGCTTGTTTTTTCTCGCGCCGCTGGCCTTGGTGTTTGCGATCAGCTTCGCCTCACGTGGCACCTATGGCGGCATTGTGTGGGAGCTCACGTCGGCGAACTATCTGGACCTGTGGCATCCGCTGTACGGCAAGATCCTCGGACAGTCGCTCTGGTACGCGACGCTGACCACGGCCATCTGTTTCGTCCTGGGTTTTCCGCTCGCCTATGTGATTGCCAGGAGTCCGGCGCGTTGGCAGCCGGTGCTCTTGCTGCTGGTCATGCTGCCCTTCTGGACGAACTTCCTGGTGCGGACCTATGCCTGGATGATTCTGCTGCGCCAGGACGGCCTTGCCAACAGCCTCTTGATAGCCCTCGGGGTGGTGGACGCGCCGCTGGAATTGCTCTACACGCCGACGGCCGTCGTGATCGGGCTGGTCTACGGATACCTTCCCTTTATGGTCTTGCCGCTCTATGTGGCGGTTGAACGGCTGGATCCGCTCCTGGTGGAGGCAGCCTGGGATCTGTACGCGTCACGTTGGGCGGTGTTCACGCGGGTGGTGATTCCCCTCACGATGCCGGGCATCGTCGGTGGCTCGGTCCTGGTCTTCATCCCGTCGCTCGGCTCGTTCATTACGCCGGATCTGCTAGGCGGCGCGAGAAGCATGATGATCGGCAATCTCATTCAACATGAGTATCTGGTCGTGCGGGACTGGCCGTTGGGATCGGCGGTGTCCTTTGTGCTGATGGCGATCGTCATGGCCGCAGTCGCACTGTATTACCGCCATGCCGCCCGGACCACCGGGCCGTTGGAGGGACGATGAGGCGAGGATCGACCGGTCTGAGTCTTGTCAGCAGCCTGGCGATGGTGTTTCTCTACGGACCCATTTTTGTGCTCGTGCTCTATTCGTTCAACGCCGCCCACCTGTCGATGGCGTGGCGGGGGACGACTCTCAAGTGGTATGCCGCCCTCTGGCACGACGAGGCGCTGCTGGCTGCGACCGAGAACAGCCTGTTGATTGCCGTGATCTCGACCATCGGCGCGACGTTGCTGGGCGGGCTGATGGCACTCGGCATGGAGCGCATGCCGCTTCGCCGACAGCAGATCATCGAGGGCGGGCTGGTGCTGCCGCTCGTCATTCCGGAGGTGATGATGGGCGTAGCGCTGATGCTGCTCTTCGTGATGCTCAAGATGCCGCTCGGTCTCACCACGGTCATGCTCGGACACATCGTGTTCAATATTCCGCTGGTGACCATCATGATCCGCACGCGGTTGCGCAAACTGGATCCGGCGTTGCGCGAGGCGGCGGCGGATCTGGGCGCGAACTCCTGGCAAGTCTTCCGGCACGTCACGTTGCCGCTCTTGCGTCCGGCGATCTGGGGCGCGGTGCTGGTGGCTTTTACGGTCTCGCTCGACGATTTTCTGGTGACGTTCTTCACGGCCGGTCCCGGCGCGACGACGCTGCCGTTGAAGGTGTATTCGATGATCAAGTCCGGTGTCACGCCGGAGATCAATGCGCTCTCCGCGCTGCTGCTGGTCATGTCCATGGCCTCCGTCGCTCTCGCCCTTCATCTTCAACGCCGCGAGGTTTGAGTGGGGACTCCGCTCCGACGAATGAGCGTCTGGGGGCTGTGTCTACTCTGGCTGGCAGTAGCGCTGTCTTCCTGCGGCCAAGGTGCGGGCAGCGATCCTGCCGAGTTCCGACCGCTCCTGCATTACTTCACCTGGTCCGACTATGTGGGACCGGACATTATTCAGGAGTTTGAACGGCGTGAGCGGGTGAAGGTAGTCATCGATACCTTCAGCAGCAATGAAGAGTTGTTGGCCAAGCTCCAGAGCGGGGCCACGGGGTATGACGTGGCGGTACCCTCGGATTTCATGGTGGCCATCATGATCCAACAAGGGCTGCTGAGTGAATTGGACCAGCAGGCGCTGCCCAACGCGTCGTTCTTGGAGCCGCATTTACAAGCGCTCCCGTTCGATCCGGAGCGACGGTATTCGGTCCCCTATCTGTGGGGCAGCGTGGGGATCGGGTACGATTCCGCGGTGATCCCGACGCCGCCCGACAGTTGGACGATCCTCTGGGACCAGCGATACAAAGGCCGCATCAGCATGTTGAACGATCAGCGGGAAGTCTTCGGCGCGGTGTTGCGTTCTATGGGACAATCGATGAACAGCACGGATCCGCAGGTGATCGAGGCGGCGAAGGAGCGGTTGCTGAGGCAGAAGCCTTTGGTGAAGACCTATACGAGCGACCATTACGATCAGTTGTTGGCTTCAGGGGAGGTGGTTTTGGCGCATGCCTGGGGTGGACCGGTGGCGAGGGCCATGGCTGAGCGACCCTCCATTCGCTATGTCGTCCCGAAGGAAGGGGCAACCTTGTGGGCCGACTGTCTGGTGGTGCTCCGGACGGCGCCGCAGAAACAGTTAGCCATGCGGTTTATCAACTATTTGATGGAGCCTCAGGTCGCGGCGCGCACGTCGGAGCGGCTGCGTTTTGCCTCCGCTTCCCGGCCCGCCCGGGAATTGGTGAGCGCCTCGACAAGGGACAATCCCGCGGTGTATCCGCCGCTCGATCAACTTGATCGATTGGAGTGGATGAAGGACGTCGGCAGGGGCATCCGCCTCTATGACCGGGCCTGGACGGAACTGAAAATGCAATGAGCGAGTGCCGCGGGTCTTGTTTCAAAAAGACTGACGAATCAGTATAATGCGCGCGCTGTCCTCGATGGTTCGATACTCCTGCACAATGCGTGACGACATGCTCCACTACAGAGATCGCCTGCGGGTAGGCCCGTGCCTATCGGCCCTGGTCTGTCGAGCCTGGCTGGCGATCGGCCTGCTGGGATGTTTCCTGATCGGTGGCGCGATTGTGCAGGCGGCTGAATCAACCCCACCCCCGGCGGTTCCGTTTTCTCCGCCGGTGGTCCGCCTGAACTTGTCCGAGGCGATGGCCCTGTTTTTGAAGCAAAACCTGGATTTGCTGATTGCCAAGTACGGGATCGAGTCCAGCAAGGGACAGCAGATTACGGCACGGCTCTTTCCGAATCCGGTAGCACAGCTGGGAAACGTGGCCTCGTTTACGCAGGGCAATACGCTGGCCAAAACCGGCGCACTCACCATGCAGGTGCAGCAATTGTTTGAATTGGCCGGCAAACGCGGATACCGGATCGAAAGCGCCGGTTTCGGGGTGCAGTCGGCGGAAGCGGATTTTGAAGATGCCGTTCGGCAGCTAGGGTTTACGATCAAAGATGCCTACTATCGAGTGCTGGTGGCGCAGCGCCGGCTGTCTTTGGCCGAAGAAAACCGGGACCGGTTTGCGCGCATTTTAGACGTCAACACGATCCGGTTTAAGAAAGGGTATATCGCCGAAGTCGATCTGATCCGCATTCGTCTGCAGGTGGTCGATTTTCAAGCGCAGGTGATCGAGGCGATTCAGGAGGGCGAGTCCGCCCGAGCCGATCTTCGGCAACTGCTGCGTCTCTCTCCTGTGTCGAAGCTGGAGTTGACGACCGAAATGGACTACCGGCGGGTGGACCCCGACATGGGACGGCTCAGGTCGGTGGCCCTCGATGTCCGTCCCGATATCAAGAGCCGGCGGGCGGCCCTGTTGCAACGAGAGGCGGATCTCAAACTGGCCAAGGCCTTTCGGGTTCCCGATGTGACGATCGGCGCCGGTTATGCGGTGCAAGGGTCGCGGGGCCCCGATAACCAGCAGATGGGGATCCTGAATCTGGGGGTGCCCCTGCCCCTGTTCAATCGTAACCAGGGCGGGATCGTCCAGGCTGAGGTCGGCGTGCAGTCGGCGCAGGCGGAGTTGGATCGCACGGTCAACCAGGTGGAGAACCAGGTGGATGTGGCCTACCAGAATCTGCTCCAGAGTCGCCGGCTGGTGGAAGCCTATCTGGCGGGAGTGCTGGAAGATGCCCGCTCCACCTTCACCATCGTCGAGCGCGCCTATGAACGGGGAGGAGCCACCATTCTGGATCTCCTCGATGCCGCGCGTACGTCCCGTACGATTCAACAGAATTTCATCGAGGCCCTCTTTTCCTATCAGCGGAACCTGTTCCAATTGGAGAGTTCGGTCGGGCAGGAGATCTCGTCATGATCATTGGCGTGCGGTCGGTCGCAGGAGTAGCCGTGGCGCTGTCGCTATGCGCCTGCAGTCAAACGCAAGAACCAGCCTCTTCGAAGCCTCCCGTGCCCCCGGAACATGTTGCCGTCCAGCCTTCGCCGCAGTCCACCGGACAGATTGAAACGGCTGTGGTGGATTTCAAACCGATCCAGCCCGAGCTGGTCCTGGTCGGAAAGGTGGCCTATGGGGAGGACCGGTATTCGAAAATTTCCTCTCCATTGCAGGGACGGGTGGTGGAGGTGCGGGCCAAACTGGGCGATCGCGTGGAGGCGGGCGCGACGTTGCTGGTCATCGACAGTTCCGAGATTACCGCCGCCTATTCGGAGTTCGTGAAAGAAGCCTCGGAGTTGGAGTACTCCACGCGGGCGCAGGAACTCGCGAAGGAATTGTTTGCCACCAAGGCCTTGGCCTTGAAGGATCTCAAGCAGGCCGAGAACGATTTGATCAAAGCACGCGCGGAATTCCGGCGGGCGAAGGAGCGCTTGTTGTCTCTGCGCATTCCTGCTCAGGAGCTGGAGAAGCCGCTCGCCCAACAGCGTATTACCTCGCGCTTCGAGATGAAGAGCCCCTTGACCGGCACCGTCGTCGAACGGGCCGTGACGCCGGGACAGTCTGTCGGAAGCGACGCCGGCCAAGTGTTGTTCACGGTGGCCGATCTGGATCGGTTGCAGGTCGTGGCCGATGTCTACGAACGGGACCTCGCTTTGGTGAAAGTCAGCCAGGTCGGGCGGATCAATGTGGAAGCCTATCCGGGGACCGACTTCGCCTCCGTCGTGGCCTCCATCGGAGATGTCGTCGATCCGAACACCCGCACGATTAAGGTTCGAGCCTGGGTCGATAATCGCGATCAGCGCCTGAAACCGGAGATGTTCGCGAGACTGAGGTTGGATGTCGGCGACGCCACGCCGTTCCTCACGATTCCCAAGGAAGCCGTCGTCGAGATCGACGGCAAACATTTCGTCTATCTGGTCGACGCGCCCAACCACTATGAGAAACGCGAGGTGATGGTCTCCAACGTATCCAGCGGACAGGTCCGCATTCTGGAGGGGCTGACGTCCGGCCAGCGCATCGTCATCAAGGGCGCGGTGTTGGTGAAGGGGCAGGAGGTGAAATAATGAGGTATCCCGCCTCATGATTGTTCGTATCGTCGAGCTCTCCCTGGTTCAGCGGTTTCTGATCTGCGCGCTGGGTTTCAGTCTCCTCTTCGGCGGGCTCTATGCCTTCCAGCAACTCGACATCGTCGCCTATCCGGATCCGTCTCCTCCGATGGTGGAGGTGATCACGCAATTTCCCGGTTGGTCCGCGGAAGAGATCGAGCGGCAGATCACGATTCCCATCGAGGTGGCCTTAAACGGCATGCCGGGTCTTACCGATATCCGTTCCTTGTCTATTTTCGGGTTGAGCGACGTGAAGATCTATTTCGACTTCGGGACGCAATATTTCTTCGACCGGCAGGAAGTCATCAATCGCCTGGCCACGGTCACTCTTCCTCAAAACGTGCAGCCGGCCTTGTCGCCCTGGTGGGCGATTGCGGAGATCTACCGCTATGAACTGGCCGGAGACGGGAAGACGAGCCTGACCGACCTCAAGACGATCCAGGATTGGCAGGTTCGGCGGGAGTTCCGGCGTGTGCCGGGCATCATCGATGTGACGGCCTTCGGAGGCACGACCCAGGAATATCACGTCGATATCGATCCCGGGAAATTGATCAGTTATCAAGTCAGCCTCGCGCAGGTCATGGAGGCGTTGACCAACAGCAACGCGAACGTCGGCGGCAACTATCTCACCGTCGGCGCGCAGAATTACAACATCCGCGGCCTGGGGCTGATCAACGGTTTGGCGGATATCGAGAATGTGATGGTGGCCGAAAAGGAAGGCACTCCCATTTTCGTCAAAACGCTGGGCACTGTGTCGGTGGGCCATCGGGTGAGGCTGGGCAAGGTCGGCATCGACGACAACGACGACGTGGTGGAGGGAGTGATTCTGTTGCAGCGTGGATACAAGGCGCTGTCCGTGCTGGAGCGGGTCCGGGAAAAGGTCGAGGAACTGAACAAGTGGAAATTGCCGGAAGGAGTGAAGGTCAAGACCTTCTACGACCGGACGGCCCTGATCCATACCACCGTTGAAACGGTCACCGATATTTTGATCAGCGGCATGGTGCTGGTCTTTGTGATTCTGTTCGTGTTTCTCGGTCATTTCCGTGCGTCCCTCATCGTGGCGTTGACCATTCCCATGTCGCTGTTGTTCACCTTCACCATGATGGTGATGATCGGGCAGTCCGCCAACCTCATTTCGCTCGGCTCGATCGATTTCGGCATCATCGTCGATGCGACCCTGGTGATGGTGGAAAGTATCTTTTTCCATCTCGGCCATGATCGCCGCCTGGGCCTGACTGTGCCGCAACAGATCGTACGGGCGGCCCGCCAGGTCGGCCAGCCGATTTTCTTTTCAACGGCGATCATCGTGGTGGCGTTCATTCCACTGTTCACGATGACCGGCGTGCCCGGGAAGATTTTTGCGCCGATGTCCATCACCTATGGATTTGCCCTCTTCGGTGCGCTGCTCATGGCCTTTACGTTGGCACCGGTGTTGTGCTCGCTGCTGCTGACAGGGGTGGTCAAGGAAGAAGATACGCGGTTTGTGAGCGCAATTCGCCGGACCTATCTGGCCGTGTTGCAGTGGGCCTTGCGCCACAACGTGAAAGTGATCGGCACGGCGCTGTTGCTGTTGGTCGGGGCATTCGGGGCGCTGCAATTCATCGGCGGAGAATTCATGCCGGCGTTGGAGGAGGGGAACCTCTGGGTTCGTGCGACCATGCCGGTCGATATTTCCTACGACGAAGCTGCCCGCTTGACCGGAGAAATCCGGCAGATGTTCCGGCAGTCGCCCGAGGTCGTCACGATCGTCTCTCAGCTCGGGAGACCCGACGACGGGACCGACCCCACGAGTTTCTTCAACGCGGAGTTCCTCGCGAATCTGAAGCCGCAGAAGGAGTGGCGGTCTGGGCTCAGCAAGGACCAGTTGGTGGAGGAGATCGAGGCGCGGCTGAAGGTCATTCCCGGGATCGTCTTCAACTTTTCCCAGGTCATTCAGGACAATGTGGAAGAGGCCATGTCCGGCGTGAAGGGGGAGAATTCCATCAAGTTGTTCGGCAACGACCTGAAGACCATGGAGGCGAAGGCGGTCGAAGTCGAAGCGGTCATGAAGGGTGTCCGAGGCGTCAAGGATTTGGGAATTTTCCGGTTAGTGGGACAGCCCAATCTCCTGATCCAGGTGGATCGGGAAGCCAGCGCCCGGTATGGGTTACGCGTGTCCGACGTCAACGCGGTGGTGCAGGCGGCGGTTGGCGGTCAGGGGGTGACCCAGGTCTACGAGGGCGAGCGCCTGTTCGATCTGGTGGTTCGGTTTCTTCCTGAGTTTCGGCGGGATGCCGAGACCATCGGCAATATTCTGGTCAATACGCCGGACGGCGCGCGGATCCCCCTGAAACAGGTGGCGACGATCAGGACCCAGACCGGCGCGTTCATCATTTATCGGGAAAACAACGAACGGTATATTCCGATCAAGTTCAGCGTCCGCGACCGCGACCTGGAGAGCACGGTGAAGGAGGCCCAGACCAAGATGGCTCAAGCGGTCTCGCTCCCGGAACGGTATCGGCTTGAATGGGCCGGCCAGTACGATCAACTCACGGCCGAACAAAAACGCCTGACGATGATCGTCCCGGTGAGTCTGGTGATCATCCTGTTTCTTCTCTACACGACCTTCAACTCCCTGACGAACGCGCTGCTGGTGTTGGTCACGGTGCCGTTTGCGTTGATCGGCGGTATTTTCTCGCTCGTTTTCACCGGAACCCATTTCAGCATTTCTGCGGCGGTCGGGGTGATTTCGACGCTGGGAGTAGCGATTCTCGGAGGAGTCCTGTTAATCTCACGCATCGAGGATTTTCGTCGGCATGGGCTCGATTTGCGAGAGGCCGTCCTGAAGGGGGCGGATGTGCAGATGCGTCCCATTCTCATGGCCACGCTCGCGGCAGCCATCGGGCTGCTCCCTGCAGCCTTGGCCACGGGGATCGGCTCGCAGGCCCAACAACCGCTGGCCCGGGTGGTGGTGGGCGGAATGCTGACTGCGGCGGTGCTGATCCTGGTGGTGCTGCCGGTCTTGTATGAAGTGGTGCATCGTCGCACGGCGAGCACGCGCACGGTCGAAGCAGAGCAGGAACCGGTGGTTCCACATTAATGGTCATGCTGTAAGGGGTAGGTCACTATGATAGGTGTGAAGCAGCGTATGGTCGGTCGATTGTTGGTTCGGAGCCTGGTGTGCCTGGGCTTGGTGGGAATTACTGCGGATCAAGCCTGGTCCGCTGCCACCGTATGGCCGGTGCAGATGCCGTATGAGGCGCCGCCCAAGTCCGAGCCGGTGCCGGATGTTTCGGTGGCCCCGAATACCAAGGCCCTGACGCCTGAGGAACTGCAGCGGGCCGAGGCGCTGTTGCCGTTGTTGGAGGGAAAGCAGGAATTCTGGGCGATGGGTGAATTCGTGCATCTGGGTGAGCCGGTTCTGTCGGTGGTGACCAAGGCGCTGGCCATGCCCGGCCCGCGGATCCGGTACAATGCCATTGAGACTCTTTCCATGATCAAGTCTCCGGCCGCCGTGCCGGCTTTGCTGGATACCGCGAAGCTGGGGACGGAACTGCCTCGCATTCGTGAGCACGCGCTCCGGGTCGCGGTGCGCCTGGATCCGATGGAGGCCGCGCCGGCCATTGAGGTGATGGCGAAGGATGCCAATCCGTCGATTCGCAAGGCGGCGGCGGTTGAAGCGCGGTATGTTCGTCGGAAAGAGGTGATTCAGCCCCTCATCGATCTGCTGGGGGATGACGAACGGTTCGTGGCCCTGTCCGCCGTGCAGTCGCTTTGGACCTTGACCCGGCATGAGACGGAGTTTCATGACTGGGATGCCTCCAGCAAGCAGGATCGCCAGACTTGGGCGCAGGAATGGATTGACTGGTGGAACCAGTCGAAAGAGACGTTTGAAATGCCGGAGCCGAAGAGCCGCAAACGTGCGGGCTGACGACCGGATTCGGGCGGTTGCGGAGAGTCAAAAGCCCGTGGTAGGTATTGAAGGAACAGGTTGCGCGGCGGGAGTCGCTCGCGCGATGACATTGATAGAAAAGGTGCAGGATGGCGATCTTGGCGATCAGCAAACTCGGTAATCCGATTCTCCGGCAGAAGGCTGTGCCTCTGACGCCGGCGGAGATAAAAAAAGCCGCATTCCAGCAACTCATCGACGACATGTTTGAAACCATGTACGACGAACCGGGGATCGGCTTGGCCGCTCCGCAGGTAGGACGATCGCAGCAACTCGTCGTGATGGATTGCCCAGGTGAAGGCGGCTTTCCCAAGACGGTGCTCATCAACCCGACGATCCAGTTTTATGGGCCCGAGCAGGTCGAAGGATGGGAAGGCTGCTTGAGCGTCGACGGGTTGCGAGGCAAAGTGACGCGTCCCTCGACCGTTCGAGTGACGGGGCTGGATCGGAGTGGAAAGCCGTTCGATTTCGAAGCCAGCGGGTTGTATGCCGTCTGTATCCAACATGAGCTGGACCATCTCATCGGTAAGCTGTTCATCGACCGCATGACCGACTTCTCCACACTGACCCAGATGGATGAATTTCAGAAGTATTGGCAGAAAGAACCGGCCAGTGTCATCTGATCCCTCCCGGATCGTCGAGTCGTCGTGAACTCGCTTCTACGCGTTCTGTCTTACCTCAAGCCGTTCCGGATGCTGGCGTTGGTGACCTTCGTGTGCGCGGGTCTCGCCACGGCGTTGGAATTGGTTCCGCCGTATCTCGTCAAGATCGTCATCGACGATGTGATCCAGTCGAAGCGTCCTGAGATGTTGCCCTGGGTGTTGGGAGCGCTACTCGGCTCCTATGTCCTGCGAAATCTCATGAGCTCGATGCGGGTCCGGTTCAACAATCTGCTCGAACAGAAAGCCGTGCATGCGTTGCGCATGCAGGTGTTCGGGGCGTTGCAACGCCTGTCGTTGAGCTATTTCGAAAACCGCTCGACGGGTGAGATCATGACCCGGGTCACCAGCGATACCGAACATGTCGAGCGGATTTTCGTCGATGGCCTGGAGGGCTTGCTGACGGCCTCGCTGACCCTGGTCGGCATCACGATCATGATGTTCGTTCTGAACTGGAAGCTCGCGCTGCTTTCGCTGCTGCCCATTCCGATTCTGATCGTCTGTGCCGCATGGTTTACGCAACGGGTGCACGGGTACTACGCCGAGATCCGAAAAAGCGTGGCGGACCTCAGTGCCTATCTTCAGGATGCCCTGTCGGGCATCAAGGAGACCATCGGCTTCAATCAGCACGAGTATGAACGTAAACGGTTCGAGACATTGAGCCAGACATACAGTCAAAACAGCCTGCGGGCCATGTTCCTGTGGTCCTGGTACTGGCCGGGTATGGTGTTTGTGGGCAGCACCGGCACGCTGTTGATTCTGTGGCACGGCGCGGGGGAAGTGCTGGCCGGAGAACTCACGGTCGGTCAGTTGGTGATGTTCCTCTCCTACCTCGGCCTCTTTTATACCCCGATCAATGAAATCCACTCGTTGAATCACATGCTGCAGCATGCGTTGGCGGCCAGTGAACGTGTATTCGAGATCCTCGATACCAAACCGGAGGTTGAAGACCGGTCCGATGCGGTGCGGCCGGTCGAACGGCTGAGGGGCGCGGTGGAATATCGGCATGTGGGGTTCGGCTACCGGAAGGACGACATCGTCCTATCCGATGTGAATCTCACGGTCAGGCCGGGAGAACGGATCGCCCTGGTGGGGCCGAGCGGGGCTGGCAAAACATCGCTCTTGAAGCTGTTGATGCGGTTTTACGATGTGTGTAGCGGCGCGGTGCTGCTGGATGGGCATGATGTGCGAGAGCTGCCGCTGGACTTCTTGAGAGGGCAGATCGGTCTGGTACAGCAGGAGCCGTTTCTCTTCAACGGCACCGTGCGCCAGAATATCGTCTATAGCGATCTTTCGGCCGGCCATGAGCGCGTGGAGGCGGCCGCCCGCGCGGCGCGAGCCCATGACTTTATCACCCGCCTGCCGGACGGGTATGATAGCTGGATCGGGGAGCGCGGGGTGAAATTGTCGGTCGGGCAGAAGCAGCGGGTCTCGATCGCCCGTGTGCTGCTGAAAGATCCGCCCATCGTGATCTTCGACGAGGCCACCTCCAATATCGACACGGAAACCGAGGTGAAAATCCGTGAGGCCCTGAACGATCTCACCAAAGGGCGAACGACCTTCATCATTGCACACCGCCTGGCCACGCTGCATGACGTGGATCGCATCATCGTGGTAGAGCGGGGGACGATTGTCGAGGAAGGCGATCATGAAGCGTTGATGAAACGGGGCGGGGTGTATGCCGGGCTGTACGAGGCCCAGTTCAAAATTTAACAGGCTGCGGCCTAGCTGGACGGCCTTTCTGAACAGCCTGCGACGACCAAGACGAACGACGTGTTATGACCAGATACGAAGGAGCGACGAGGAACTATGGTGCTGATTTACGAGAGTGATCCGCTCGACAATGAGGACGCCCGGGGGCGTTTTTATCATGTCTGTCGGGGCCGGATCGACCGGACGGAAATCCGGTTGCCGGAGGGACAGTCGATTTACGAGTGCGCGGTGTGTGGTGTTGATCTGGAGCCTGAAGATTTCTGGATCGCGAGGCAAAAGGGATCGGTGTAGCGCAGGTTGCGCGCACCGGATGAATATAGATGAAAGGAAGTCTGTTATGGCGGGGAGTACAGGCCGGAAAACCGTGTCCGTGTCACGCGGCCTCATGATGCTGTGTGACGTGTGTTACGAACAGGTCTTTGCCGAGAATCTGGTCGATCAGCGGAACTTCGTGTCCGATCACGAATCGTTGTTCGATACCATTTGCATCGGATGCACGGATATTAATCGACCGCTCGTCGACGACATGTTGGGGAGTTCGGAGTAGCGCTACGGCCTGCTTTCCGGTTTACAACCGACTGTCTTTCTTGTTTGCCTGACCGAACTCGCGCTGCCGGCAGGCTGAAGCGATGATGGCTCGACGCTATTTGCAGACCTTCCCGTCGAAGTGCAGACAGGTCGATTCGCCGGACTTGACCTTCCAGCTTTTCAGGAGCGGGGGTTCGCCCTCCCGTGTTTCCACTACAATGTCCACGAGCCCGGATTGCGGCAGTTTCTCCATGTGCGGACGGGCTGCTTCGGGAACGTCCACCCAAAAGACTGCGCCGAGCGTTGAGATCAGAATGCGGCTGTTTTCAACGTCCACATTGATGATCGGGCTGTAGTAGCTCTTTTCAGCGGCGGAGGTGTGTCCGGGGTTCGTCACCCCGGTCAGGCATAAAATGAGTGCGATAATGAGCAGGCCGAATCGCATCGAATGCTCCCTTCGATGACAAGGTCAAGGCGCAATTATGGCATCGTTGCCGGTCGATTGGTAGAGGGAACGAGGTGGTTTTGTTCCAGCGGCGCGATGACTACATGATATGCACGTCGGCAGGGCGAACCTTGCCGCCGGCGATCCAGTAGGTGCGAATATCCGCTGCGGGGGAGTGCATGAGCGACACGAGGAGATAGGCGGGGACGGGGAGATTGATGCGTGCCCAGATTTCTTCGTAATCGGTGGCGATCTTGATGTCGGTGTGCGAGGGGCGCGCCGGGTCTTTCGGATGAGAATGGTAGACCACTTGAAGGTCCAAGCCGTTCTTGCGGATGTCTTTCTTAGCGGCTGAAAAATCCCCCATGTCCATCACGAAGGCGATCTCAGCTCGCTCTTCCGGGGACAGCCGTTCGAGATGGGCGACCTTGTCGTCATCGAAGGTCGAGAGTTTCTCCGCCCCTTCGACGGCCACGATGTTCGTGATGCGGTAGAGGTGCGTGACGGTCTTGTTCCTGCCGGCGAGCAGGCCGCAGCATTCAAACGGGGCCAGCTCACGGGCGTGGGCGACGATTTGATCCAGGATGTGTTGCGGAATCGACAGATCGGGCATATCAGATGGTGCAGGCGACGCTATAGTCCCCGCCCAAGTCTTTGATCGTCGGCGTGGCGCTGCACAGGGGGCAACGCGGATCTTTCGGGCGCGATACTTTCCGGAACTTCATCTCCAGCGCATCGTAAATCACGAGTTTGTCTGCGATCGTCTCGCCGATGCCCAGAATTTCCTTGATGGCTTCAGAGGCTTGGAGGATGCCCATGGTTCCGGCCAAGACCCCCAGTACTCCTGCTTCCTGACAGTTCGGGACCAATCCGGCCGGTGGCGGTTCCGGGTAGAGGCAGCGGTAGCAGGGGAAACCGGCATGCGGCTTGATGGTCGTGAGCTGTCCCTCGAAGCGAAACATGCTGGCCGAGATGAGTGTTTTCTTAGCGAAGAAACAGGCATCGTTCACGAGGAATCGCGTGGTGAAATTGTCGGAGCCGTCCAACACGATGTCGTAGTCGGCGACGAGGCCCAGAATGTTATCGGTATCCACGTTCAGTTGATAGGTCTTGATCGTGATGTCGGGATTGATGGCCGACAACATCCTTCGTCCCGATTCTACCTTGGGAACGCCGATCGTGGCGGTGGTATGCAGGATTTGCCGCTGGAGGTTTGAGAGATCCACCACATCGCCGTCCACCAGACCGATGGTGCCGATGCCGGCAGCCGCCAGATACAGGGCTGCGGGCGAACCGAGTCCCCCGGCTCCGATCAGGAGAACCTTGGCCTTGGACAGTTTGACCTGCCCCTTGCCGCCGACCTCATTGAGGATGATGTGCCGGCTATAACGCTGTATTTGCTGTTCGGTAAATTCCATCGCGTAAGAATCTGTCGCTCGTCAATGGTCATTCGTCAATCGCAACCGGAATTTCTCGCTTGACGATTGACGTGTGACGAATGACGCCTTTCCGTTACTCCACTACATTCAATTCAATGGGATCGACGACGCAGCCCTTGGTGCGGATACCGTCGATGGCGCGTTCGATTTCTTCGGTCTCACCGGTCAGTTCGAGATCCATCCAGCCGGTCGTCTCGCGCACATCGGCCCGGCGTACGTTGGTCACCACCTTGAACTCATGGCCGATCTGGTAAATGATCGGTTCTTTGATTTTGTTCTCGGGAAAACGAATATGAAAGCGTAGGCTGGTCATGGCTACCCTCCGGCAATCGCGGGAACGATCGACACTTCATCGCCGTCCTTCAAAGAGGTTTCTTTCCCGTTCAGGAAACGGATGTCTTCTTCGTTGACGTAGATGTTGACGAAGCGGCGCAAGTCGCCTTTTTCGTCACAGAGCCGGTTCTTTAGCCCCGGATAGGTCGCGTCGAGCGATCCGATCATGTCCACTATGTTGGCTGCCGCAGATTCAACTTCGCCCTGACCCTTTGTGAGGGGGCGCAGGGGCGTTGGAATACGAACCTTAATCATGAGTCACCACCACTGTTCTTTCCCATTTTGAATGTTTTTTGGAAGTTCACCAGGCTGGGCTGGATGCGGAACGGACGGCCGACGGCATCCACAACCGCTTCCTGGGTCTTGAGCCCGTTGCCGGTGATATAGGCCACCGTGACATCGCTCTTCTTGATCAGCCCCTGCTTCACGAGCTTGCACAACACCCCGATGGTCACTCCACCGGCGGTCTCCGCGAAAATGCCTTCGGTTTGGGCGAGCAGCTTGATGCCTTCGACGACCTCCTCGTCCGTCACCGCGTCCATCGCGCCCTTGCTCTCCGCGGTGGCTTTCAAGGCGTAGTAGCCGTCGGCCGGGTTGCCGATGGCGAGGGACTTGGCGATGGTCTTTGGCTTGACCGGCTTGAAAAAGTCCCGGCCCGCCTTAAAGGCGGTGGCGATCGGGGAGCAGCCTTCAGCCTGCGCACCGTTGATCTTGGTGCGGACGGAATCCACCAGACCCAGCGCATGCATTTCGTGCAGGCCCTTCCAGATCTTCGTCAATAAGGAACCAGAGGCCATGGGAATGACGGCCTGGTCCGGCGTGCGCCAGCCGAGTTGTTCGACGGTCTCGAACGCGAGTGTCTTGGATCCCTCGGCATAGTAGGGGCGAATGTTGATATTCACGAAGGCCCAGCCATGTTCACCCGCGATTTCGCTGCACAGCCGATTCACATCGTCGTAGTTGCCCTCGACCTCGACCACGTTCGGCTTGTAAATCAGGTTGCCGAGCACCTTCGCTGCTTCAAGATCGGCCGGGATGAACACGTAACACTTCATGCCCGCCGCTGCCGCGTGAGCCGCGACGGAGTTGGCCAGGTTGCCGGTTGAGGCGCAGGCCACCGTTTCAAAGCCGAGTTCCCGCGCGCGTGTGAGGGCGACCGAGACGACCCGATCTTTGAACGACAGGGTCGGATGGTTCACCGTATCGTTCTTGATATAGAGCTCGTCGATGCCGAGGTGCGCGCCAAGATTTTTCGCCCGCACCAACGGCGTCAGCCCGGCATGGGGGCCGATGATCGCGGTGCTTTCGACCGGCAGCAGGTCGATATAGCGCCACATGCTGTTCGGACCCTGCTCGATTTTCTTCCGCGAGATCGTGCTCTTGATCTCGTCGTAATTATATTTCACTTCCAGCGGGCCGAAGCACATCTCACAGACGTGGATGGCTTTGGGTGGATATTCCTTCCCACATTCCCGGCACACGAGCGCTTTCATTTTCGACATGGAGACACCTTCGCTACAAGTTACGTTGACCCGGGAGCGCACAGGTCGGCCCGGCGACGTCGCCGTCTTCAATCAGCTCCGTAATCGTGGGCCGTTCGCCGCACAGCGGACAATCGGGATTCCGCTTAATGCGGATTTCTCTGAACTGGGTGCGGCGCGCATCAAAATCCAACAGCCGATCGGTCAACGGGCGACCGACGCCGAGGATCAGCTTCAGCGCCTCGGTGGCTTGGATGGTCCCGATGATACCGGCCAGCACACCGATGACACCGGCTTCCTGACAGGAGGCGACCAGTCCCTCGGGCGGCGGCTTCTTAAACACGCAGCGATAACAAGCCGACTTCTTCGGAATAATGGTGGTGACGCGACCATCGAATCGAAGAATTCCGCCATGCACCAGCGGTTTGCCGGCGAAGAAGCAGGCATCGTTGATGAGGAACTTCGTGGGGAAGTTATCGACGCCGTCGATGACCACATCGTAGTCATTCATGATTTTCAACGCATTGCTGGCGGTGAGTCGCTCCTCGTACATCACCACGTTCACGTCGGGGTTGAGGGCCTGAATCTTTTCTTTGCCCGAGACGACCTTGGGGCGACCCACGTCCGGCGTCTGATGAATGACCTGCCGCTGCAGGTTGCTCAGATCCACGACGTCGCTGTCGATGAGCCCGATGGTGCCTATTCCGGCAGCCGCGAGATAGAGTGCGGCCGGCGAGCCGAGACCCCCTGCGCCGACGATGAGGACCTTCGCCTGCACGATCTTTTTCTGACCTTTACCTCCGACTTCGGGAAGAAGAATATGCCGGCTGTAGCGGTTGATCTGTGTTTCTGTAAATTCCATGTCCGACGGAGGCTGAAAACCGTCACCAGCGGCGTTCTCGCATCGTTCAGGCCCTCAACGTACCGCAAGGGTACGCCCTCGGACCTTCACTCGCTGCGGCCTTGCTGGATGACGCTTTTGAGCCTCCTCTCCCTAGGTAATCTGTACCAAGCTCAGATGTTGAAAATCTTCCGGATGCTGAAAATGGCCTTCAGCTTCGTTCTCGGCTCGATGAAATCCTCAACGTACCCAGACGGTACGCCTCCGGTTTCCTCTCACCTGCGGCCTTGCGGAGAGACCATTTTGAGCATCCCCGCTCAAAAACTCATTGCAAATGGTCAAATGTTGAAATACTTTTCGATGCTGATGTACCGCTCGCCGGTGTCGCAGAGAATGGTGACGACGTTTTTCCCCGGTCCAAGCTCTTCGGCGATCTTTTGTGTGGCGAAGACGTTGGCACCGGCGGAGATGCCGACCAGCAGCCCTTCTTTCTTCGCGAGCAGCTTCGCCGTCTGATATGCTTCATCGTCGGTCACGGTCACCACGCGATCAAGCAACGTCCGGTTCAGTACTTTCGGGACGAACCCGGCGCCGATGCCCTGGATCTTGTGAGGCCCGGGATCTCCGCCCGACAACACGGGCGAACCGGCTGGTTCGACGGCTACGATCTTCGCGTCCGGATTTCGTTGGCGGATCACCTCGCCGCAGCCTGTGATGGTGCCGCCGGTGCCGACCGCAGCCACGAAGGCATCCACGCGTCCGTCCAGCGCACTCACAATTTCCGGGCCGGTTGTTTTCCGGTGCATATCCGGATTGGCCGGGTTGGAGAACTGGTCGGGCATATAATACGAGGGATTCTGCGCGACGATGCTCTCCGCTTCCTTAATCGAGCCCTTCATCCCTTCCCACGCCGCTGTGAGCACCAGCTGTGCTCCATAAGACGACAGGAGGCTGGCCCGTTCCATGCTCATGCTTTCGGGCATCACCAAAATGAGCTTATATCCCCGTACCGCCGCCACCAGCGCCAGGCCGATGCCGGTATTGCCGCTGGTCGGTTCGACGATGGTGCCGCCCGGCTTCAGTTTGCCGAGGCGTTCGGCCTCGTTGATCATGTTCAGGCAGATGCGGTCCTTGATGCTGCCGCCAGGATTGAACGACTCCACCTTGGCGTAGATCGTGGCGCCGCCCGGCTTGCTCAGGCGGTTGAGGCGAACCAGCGGGGTTCCGCCGATCAGCTCGGTGATATCTGCATGGGCCTTGACGGTCACCGGCCACCGCCCATGTAGAACAGAAACTCCACATGATCGCCGTCTTTCAGCTGGGTGGTTTCGAGGTGTGTCCGTTCGAGCATGGTGTCATTCACTTCGACTGCCACCATTTGGGGTTCAATGCTCTTGGCTTTCAAGAGATCCAGCACGCTGCCCCCTGCGATCTCTTCGGACTTGCCGTTGATCATGACCTGCATATCTGCTCCTGAGAAGGTAAGAGTCTGAGAAGATACTGAAAATGTCCGCCAGCGGCGTTCTCGCATCTCTCTGGTCCTCAACGTACCGCAAGGGTACGCCTCGTCCCTTCGTTCGCTGCGGCCTTGCTGGACGGCCATTTTGAGCATCCTGTCAAAAGGGATTCTTGTTGCGCCTTACGTGTAGGTGCTCGGTGTTTCGATGAGCTCACAGTGATTTTCTGCAAACTGCTAAATAATTTCAAGACGTTAGCAAACGCGTTCTTGTTTTGTCAAGGCAACAGACCTCGATGGGTCGATGTGGCGGAGGCTGCTGCGGAGTCGCACTGGGCAGGCGGCCGCTTTCTTGACTTTCACCATGCCTAGCTTACAGTATGCGCCGGTCTGGAGGGTAGGGTATGTGGAAGAAAAATTTCTTGTTTCGTGCGCATGAGGCAGCTCCGCTGAAAGAGTCGGAGAACGAGCTGTTTCATGATGCGGAACCGGCCTTGGACAGCGCCGGGTTGCAGATGGAAAAATTTTTGTCGGTCTGGGTGCAGGGGGAAGGGGAGGACGACAGTCCCTCCATATACACGAACATCTATGTGCGGACCGCGACACTCGATTTTCGTACGCGCGCCGGTTTTCTCCAACCCTTGCAGGGCCGGTCGCATCAGATCAAACAGATGTTGACGCCGGAGCAGAAGGGCTTTTTGCGCGAGTGGTTGTCGAAAGCGTCTCCGCAAGCCTGGGAGGAATCGGATGACCATTTTCGAACCCTCTTTGATATAGACTGATCGGTTCACGTCTCTGCATGCACTTGACTATTTCCTCTTACCTGATTGTCTGGGCCGTCGTGGGCCTGGTTTCGCTGACGCAGAATCCTGTCTGTGCCTCCGCCACGATTGATGTCTACTATGCGCCGGAGGATCAGCCCATCGATCGGGTGGTCGGTCTCTACGCCCATGCGACACGGTACATCTATGTGTCCGTCTATGCGTTGACGGCGCCGTCGGTGGTGAAAGCACTGGTGGAGGCGAAACGCCGGGGCGTGGATGTCCGGGTGATCACTGATCGCGAACGTCTCAACGATCCGAAGCAGCACAGCGCCGTGAATACATTACGGTTGGCAGGCGTGCCCATCAGGATCAACCGGCATGAGGCATTGATGCACCTGAAGCAGGTCGTGATCGATGATGCCATCAATACGTCCGGCTCAGCCAATCATACGACGAGCGGGAACCGGTACAATGACGAACGACTCGATGTCATCAGCGATGCGCGATTGACCGCGAAGGCCCGTGAGAAGTTTCTGACCATGTGGAACGACCACGAACGGTTTATGATCTGGACTCAGTAGGACGAGCCGCACATGGGCCGCGCAATGATCGAGACAGAGGTGGCGATTGTCGGGGCGGGCGGCGGCGGCGCCGTATTGGCCTTGATGCTTGCGCAACAGGGCGTGCGGTCGCTGGTGCTGGAGCGGGCCGCCGGGCCGCCGCAGGGATTGCGGGGCGAGATCCTGCAGCCGAACGGGCAGCGCGTGCTTGACCGCCTCGGATTATTGGACAAGCTTCCTGTCCACGCGGTGCGGTCGGTCAGGCGATTCAACTTTTGCCGGGCGGGCGGTGAACGGCTCTGCACGGTGGACTATGGCGACTTGCCGGCTCCCTACAATCGTGCCCTGGTGACGCTGCCGAACGTGGCGCACCATGCCATCCTCGATGCGCTGGAACAACAGAATCCCGGCGCGCTCTGGTACGACGCGACCTTTACGGGCCTCCGGTTCGACGGGTCGCGGGTGATCGGTTTGCAGGCGACACGTCACGGGGAACCGGTCGATATTTCTGCACGGCTGGTCGTCGGCGCCGACGGCGCGTTTTCCAAGGTACGCGAGTCCCTCGGCATTACCGCCCAACTCCATCGGTATCCCGAAAGTTATCTCATCGCCATCCTCAAGGCGCCGCCCGATTTCGACGAGGCGCGGTATCTGGTGGGTAAACGCGAAATCCTGGGCTTGTTTCCCGCCGCCGGGCAGCAGGTCTACGCGTTCTATATGATCAAGGCCGGATCCTATGAGGCGGTCAAAGCCCAGGGGCTTGAAGCGCTGCGGAGGGCTTGGGTCAGGATCGACCCCGGCATGGAAGGGATCGTACAAGGACTGATCGACTGGAGCCAGACGGGGTACATGCCGACCGGACGCGTGAAAACCGATCGATGGGTGGCGGACGGCGCCTTGCTCATCGGGGATGCGGCCCACGCCATGAACCCGCATGCGTCTCAAGGGCGAATGCAGGCGATGGTGGATGCGGTTGTCGTGGCGGACCTCATTCCAGGTTGGTTGAAGAAGAACGATTTCTCTGCTGAATCGTTGCGCGCATTCGAGGTAGCCCGACGGCCACATGTGATGATGCTGCAGCGGCTGGCCGATGAGCAATGTCGATTCTGGAATACCGGCAATCCGCTGGTGGCCTATGTACGGGATCGAGTGTTCCGGACGCTCGATCGGAATGCCAGGCTGCGCAACCGTGTGCTCTCGACCACGGCCGGATTGCGAAGCCGACCGCCGTTTTCGTTGTTGGATCGGGTCATGGCCGCCGGGTTGTTGCCCGATCCGCGCGCGGACCTACACATACATGATCACACATGACTTGTAGGGGCGTTTCTGATTGGAGTGAACGAGTCAGTGTGTTCCATTGAATTGAAATGTTCGTTGAGAGTGAACAGTCAGCAGGATGCTCAAAATGGCCGTCCAGCAAGGCCGCAGCGAACGAAGGGCCGAAGGGGCCGTACCCTTGGGGTACGTTGAGGGTCTGAACGAGGCGAGAACGCCGCTGGAGGGCTTTTTCAGCATCCTGCCCCAACCACGACAGAGGTGTTTGTGACACAACCGACCGCACTCGATATTCCCTCCGAGGTTCAGCAACTACTCAAGCGATACGTGAAGGAAACCACCGCGTTGCTCGGTTCGCAGCTGGAAGGCATTCTGCTCTACGGCAGTGCCGTGGGCGGGGAATTCCTGCCCGGCCGCTCGAACTTGAATCTTTTGCTCTTGCTGGCAGGATACGAGCGCGAGGGACTGAAGCGGTATGCCAAGTCGCATAAGCGTTGGAGCCGCGAACAATTCGTGGTGCCGCTCCTGGTGACGGAGGCCGAACTCACGCGGCCGGGCACTGTCTTCCCCCTCGAGTACCTGGAAATTCAGGAACAACATCGCGTGCTCTGGGGGCGGGATCCGTTCATCGGCATGCACATCGACCGGACGCATTTGGCCTATCAAGTGCAGCAGGGCATTCAAGGGAACCTGGTGCGTCTGCGGCAGCGATATATCGAAGGCGGCGGCACGGAAGAAGCGATGACCATGTTGTTGCCGCTCTCGCTGACCGCGTTGCTGCCCTGCTTGCGCGGGTTGCAACGGATTGCCGGACAGCCGGCCTTGTTCCAGTCGGATGCGTTGCTCGCCGGGATTCGCACGTTGACGGGACTCGATCTCGCCGGACTGACCGATGTGTTGGAGCTGAAGCGGGGCATTATTTCTCCGGGTCCGGTGGAGGTGCCACGGTTGTTTGAACGGTATGCGGCAAATCTCGACGCATTGATCGCGCTGATCCGCCCAGATGGAACGGTGGCGCCGCGATGAGCCGTCGATCCAGGATCACCATCGGTTCCATTGTGGGGTTGGGCTTTCTTCTGCTGTTGGTCGCAGTGCCGGTCGGATTTGCCCGTGAGCCCGTGCCTTCCTATGACCCGCAGGGGTATGTGAGTGACCATGCCGGGGTGATCGATGCCGAGTGGCGCGCGCGAATCCGATCGGTCTGCCAGGATCTTGAACGGAAGACCGGGGTCGAAATGGTGGTCGTCACCGTGCCCACGCTGAAACCCTATGGTTCGGCCAACGACTACGCGGTTGGTCTCTACCAGAAATGGGGCATCGGTTCGGCCCAAAATGAGCATGGGGTGCTGGTGTTTCTGTCTGTGCAGGAGCGGCAGGCGGCCGTCACTATGGGAAGACGGATGCTGCCGGTGATGGGCGGGAACGTCGTCGGGAAGGTTGGGCATGAATATCTTGATCCCGCCATCAAGAACGGCCACTTCGGCGAAGGGCTTTATCGCACGGTCGTGGGATTGGCGTCGGTCTCACAGGACATTCGTGTGTCCAACGTGCAGAAGGCGCACTTCCGCGGACTCGGCTTCTGGATCACCATCACCACGGCCAGCGGCGCATTGTGGTTTCTCTGGTGGCTCAGCCGGCCCGATCTGCGCCATCCCTATGGGCGCCTGCGGCGCGGTGAATATTGGGGGAGCGGCCAGGGCGGTTTCGGCGGGAACTTCGGCGGCCATGGCGGAGGGATGAGCGGGGAGGGGTGGAAGTAGGGGCGAGGATGGGCTGATGGGTCCTCTTGCTCGCGGAACGCGCACGCTGGGAAAGTGCTCGTCCGACGCGCGCAGTCGAGGACCCACCAGCCCACCCTCCTGGTTCAGCGGTGGTGGAAAGAGGAAAAGGGTGGCCCGTTAGTCTCCTGGAAGACACGGCTGGCTCACCCTGAGTGAGGGGTGCAATTGTCCGATTTGGGCCACTCACTTTATATCGCGATTGGAATGGCACGAATAGCCAAGCTCATTCCGACTATTCATGATCCCTCACAGAGTCCCGTTAAAGGGCAACTTCTTGGGCTCATGCTGCCAGGACTTCACCTTCTCTCTCTGGTTTCCGTTCTGGATGAGGCCCTGTCCGAATATATTGAGATTCACAATCTTCCTTGGCCATCCGAGAAGCGACGGGACCTGTGCAATCGACTTGATGTCGTTTCGAGCGCTGTCCCGTCGCTGAATACCGGCCGTTTGCACCAGATTCGAAAGGTCAGAAATTCCATTGCGCATTCGGGCTCCACATGTCGTGAGCAAGCCATCACGTGGACAATGCTTGACGAAGCGATAGAGGACATCGCTGAAGGGTTTGTCGCCATCGAGTGGCTTGAACCTCATCAGAGTTGAGGTCTGAATTTCGGCCAACGATTGTAACCGACAGCAGGATCGTTTGAGCGGTGGAGTCTGATTAGCTCTAGTTCTTTCTGGTTCACCTCAGTATCCGACCCATTCTCAGATTCCCAGAGGATCTCTTTACAGATCGTAAAACTGCGTCGTTGTTCTGCTGTGAAATCGGAGGCGACGAGGGCATCATGTGCGCTACCGAAGTAGTTGATGCTTCCGGTGAGATCTTTGCCGATGTAGATCTTCCCGTTGGGATATATGATCTTGTAGACAACCTTCATCAGGTCGCGGTCTGTTTGCGTGATGCTCGTTTGGGGCGGGTGGTGAGGCGTCGCGTTGTTTCCGACATCTCTAGGAACGAACGGAGGGCTGCGTTGACTGCCGCTGAGTTCCGAAACGCTTCGGCAATATCCGGCTCCAGGGCCGCAATATTGGCGCCCTCCTTCAGCAACCGTCTGTAATACTTTCCCCGGACCGCTGTCGTGCAGTCAAAGGTATATTCCGGCCGCATGTCATCCGATGGAGTTTGCCGTTTACGTTTCATGACGCTTCCTTTCTCCCGCGGTCGCTAGACGGGCACTCATGTTCGCACTGCAGTTCCTCGATCGGTATGGGCTACGACAAGAAGACGGCCGCGAGTAGAATAGTCAATCGTCAGATATCGTCGTTCGCTGACCGAGTGATCGACATCGTCCACTGTTGCCGCCAGCGGATCGTAGAAGACTGTCACTGCCTCATCGAATGAGATTCGGTGTTTCTGGAGATTTCGCCTGGCTTTGCGCCGATCCCACTCAAATTCCACGCCGTCATTCTAAAGAACGTACCAGAATCTATCTATGCAGGAGATGGAAATGCTGCTTTTTACCCCTGCAATTGCGCCATCATTGTGGCTGGATCCCAGTAGCCCCACATGGTTTGGATTTTTCCTTCCTGGTTGATCTCGAATACATCGATGCCTTCAAAGGTGACTTGCCTGCCGTTCTTGCCGGTGCCATGCCCCGTGAACTTCACCGCGACCCGGTTGCCGGACTGGAAGACATGGTCCTCTACCATAGCGATGGTTTGAAAAGCTCCGAGGACATTGACCAGAAATTGCCGTAGTGCCGCATGGCCCTTGAGAGGCGTGGGCGCTCCCGGTTCATAACTGGTTCCCTGTTCCGCAAAGCAGGCGACCCAGGCGTCTGGGTCCATTTCCCCGATTGTCGCGAAATATTGGCCCACAACTGCCGGAATGTTCTCGCCTGCCATGCCTGATTCTCCTTTGCATTGAATGGTATGTTGCGCGAAGAGTAATGCCTGATACTCCTGCTGTCAGATGAACTACGGCCGCCGCTCATCTATCGGATTTCTCATCCCGACGAAGAAATCCGCTTCCGGGGATGACGCCTATGCTGGTCGTAACACATCGGCATATATGGACTATCTCTTGCTCGCGAATGATCGTGATTGCCCCTCTGTTGATGAGCAGGATAGTAAACCGACATTCCGGAAGCGAATTCTTTGAGAGGCCGTGGGCGAGATGAATGGCGAAGGCGTTGAACGTTCTGCTGTCAGGAGCCTGCCGCTACTCTTTGCTTGAGTTCATTCAGCAAGAGCACCGGCTGTTCCTCTTGGAGCAGGCCGTGAATCACGCCCTCCATGCGGATGCTTCCGTGGGTCTGGGGGCGGGCTGGTTCGCACGGTCCTTGCCGAACAGATCTTGGAGAATCCACCCCACCGGTCGAGATCCTGGTCGTTCTTGTAATCCACGGCCCTCAGGATGGGCAGGAACCAGTGCGGGGGGAACACTACCGCGGATTTGTTTTCTATAGGTCGATGGTTTAGGCCATCCTGCCGGGGGGCCTGACTCACGAGAGGGGCAGCGCACGGCTGGCGGCGGTTGTGCTGAAAAGTAGATGTCTATAACGCTTCATGCAGTCCGGGCAATAGGTGTGGGACAGCTTGAGATCTCTCTCATCTAGCTGATACTTGGCGCGATAGGTCTGAAGCGTCACCCAGGATTCTGCTTCGCCTTCACCCATCGGGCATCCGTCTCGGATGTTCTTGCAGAAACAACAGGCCGCAATGATCGTCTCCATGGGAGTCCCCTTTCCTGATGGAGGGAAGACCCGGAGCATGACCGAGAGGATTGATGGTCATGCCACCGAGTTCCTCCGTTCGGATGTCGTCACCGATGAGAGCGAGATCACATACTCGAAGCGAGAGGGCTGTCGGAGTGTCAGCCGTCCGTCCCGACACAGTTGGTCGACCGCCGAGAACACTTGGTTCCAGGTATAGGTTGGAAGCCGTTGCACCAGTTCTTCCGGTGTGCATGGCCCGAGCTGCTTCAAGTCTTGAAGAATAATCGAAGCTATGCTGCAGGCGAGCGCCATACCATCCTCCCGAGACAGTTCCGCTGTTGGATCGACAGTGACGAGAAAAGGGCGGCGACGCGTCGCTCTAGCCATCGACGCTCAACATATCACGGCCCGCCGACCTCTCTTGCGCCAACAACGGGATTGTATACCTGTGTACCTGAACGGACTCTTGTGTGGCATCGCCGAATGCACAATTGTTACCTCGACGTTTCATCGATTGGCAGAGTCGACGTTTTTGCTACAAAACAGTCCGGAAGAGCACGGGGAAACCTGCGTTACAATCTGAGTCAGCCCCAAAAGTGGCACAGGCGTCTCGGCATTTCGTTCACGGTAGAATATAAATTGTTTACCATTGGGCAAAGGCATTCGTTTTAGCAAGCCTCCGTTCGGTAATGGATCTGCCATCCGTGAGGAGCGTGTTCCATGATCGTGGAAGTTGAATCGAACGATAATTGCGAGACCAGCGTTTTTGCGCGGTTCAAGGAGGTCGGCCCGGCTCGACCGGTTGTTCAAGTCCGGCTCTATGAGAGAAATGCTGCCGGTGCATGGTGCTGGGTGACGGGCTGGAGCGACAACGAGCAGGCGCCGGCCTGTCCGGCCTATGCGCAATTGGTTGAAGACTCGGGTTCGGGATTGGCTCACCTGGTCTATGGCGGGATCTACGGCCTGCGTTTCAAACCGGTGACTTCCGATGAACCGTGGAGCCTCGTGAATTCGCATCAATGGGGAGAAGCCTACCTTTTGCTGGCCGATGCTCGTGATCTCCGCTACGCCGACTAGCCTTCTTGCTCCATGGACTTCCCCCTGTTCTCACGCCGTCCTCGGGTATAGAATGAAACAATAAGGGGGCGCTTCATCCACCGCACAAAGACCAGTCATCGACAGACCACCTTCTACCTGGAGGTGCGTGTATGTTTTCCGCATGGGACTTCAACAGTTGGATCGTCAGCGTAGCGGTCTTGATGGTCATCGTCAGTTTCCTCATGGGTTTGGGCGCACTTGTGAATGTACTCATGGCTTGGATCTGGGATGATGAGAAGAAGGCCACTGCTACAACTCACACGAGCGAACCGCAGAAAGAAGATCCGACTCGCAAGGCTGCGTAAGCGGCTGACCGTAGCAAGTGCCTATTGCCGGTGGGTATTTCAGCCAGAGTCGTAGCCGTCGCTGCTGCAACGCGAGCGAGCGCTTTTGCCTCAGCTGGTTGGTCGATTGCGGTCGTCGGATGATCGTGACCAATGCGTTACTGATCGAGTTGGCTGAGTAGAGGGTGAAGCACTGCGTTCTGCTCCTAAGTCCAACCGGAACGACGCTGTCAAGTAGCGGCAATCTCTGCCCTGAAGTCCAAGACGGCGGTCTTGAGCGTCCTGTCAGATTCTCCTGCCCTCCGCTTCCAATGAAAGGTTCCCGACATCGGGCACCCAGGTTGTCTGTTTCGTCGAGACCCCTCTTGTAATGACAGTGCCGCCCTGGACGGTCGTGGATTGCACCGGTCTGCCGGTTGACCTGCCTCATCCGGTTGGGAGTATGATGGCTCGTCCTTCGACGTGCGGAGGTCGCTCCAATCGGCCGGATGTTTCGGCTGAGTAGGGGAGCGACGGGTGACGAGCCTTTCCCTCAAGGGAGCTGTGATGCGCACCGTCGTTGCCGTCGACTGGTCCGAGCAGTCTTTCGACGCGCTTAAGGTCGTCTGCCATCTCTTCACTCATGAATCATTGACGCTTGTCCACGCGGTGGATCTCCGGCCGTTCGAAAACCCGCTCTTTGCGCAACCGCTCGGCCGCAAGAGTGCTGGAGCACTGCGCGAGGGGATGGTGGCAGCAGGGGAGCGCCTGCTCGCTCAAACCGGGGCATTGGTGCCTGTCACGATTCCTTCCATCCAGCGAGTCCATAAGATCGGGAATCCGGCTCCGGTTGTGCTGGAGGCGATTCGTTCGGCTCATGCCGACTTGGTTGCGGTCGGATCACGGGGGCGTGGACGCCTTGCGGAATTGGTCTTAGGCAGTGTCTCGCATCGGGTGGTGTTGCATGCCCCCTGCGCGGCCTTGCTGGTCAGGAACGACCCGGGGAGCATTCGACGTGTGTTGCTCACCGTGGAAGGGCATGAGGATTCACTGAGGCTACGCAGCTGGTTGAGCACTCACCGGTTCAGCCGGCCGATAGAACTGTCCCTCTTGACCGTCGTTCCGACCATTCTCATCGGCGATTCGACGATGGAATTTCGATACGACAAATGGACGGCTGAAATGGATCAGTATGCTCGGCAACTTGTGGACGAAACTGCCGCAGCCTTGCGAACCATGTATCCTGCAGTCACCGCGCAAGTCGAGCACGGTGATCCGGCTCATTGCATTACCAAAGCGGCAGGCCATGCCGATCTTGTGATTGTGGGATCGCATGGTTGGAGAGGCTTCGAACACTTCCTGCTCGGCAGCGTGTCACATGCGGTCTTGCACAAAGTGACCTGTCCCATCCTGGTCATTCGATGACAGGGGGCTCGGACTCTGGTTTCGATGGGCGTCGGCGTTATGCCTGACCTGTACTTAGCGTACAGGTCAGGCTCCGTCCACCTGCATCCAACAGAAAGGAGGCGGCGATGGCGTGGAATATTGCCTCGAAAATTGTTCACAGGGTGGTGACGATCGACGAGAATCATACCGTGCTCGACGCCGCGACGCTGATGGCCGAGGAATTCGTCGGATCAGTGCTCATCACCAGTTCCTCCAAGATCACCGGCGTTTTCACGGAGAGAGACTTGATGATGCGCGTCGTCGGTCGGAAGCGAGATCCTGAGAAGGTAAAGATCAAGGATGTGATGACGAAAAACATGGTCACCGTGAGTCCGAAGGATACTGCGAACCATTGTTTGAATCTGATGAAGGAGCATCGCTGTCGCCACCTCTTGGTGTTCGACAATGAGGAGTTTATCGGGATTGTCTCGCTCCGGGATATGGTCGCGTTGCTGATGGAGGAGAAGGAGGCGCTGATCGCCTATCTCCACCAATACATCAGTTCATGAAGCCTGCGACGGTCGGTTCGGCAGAAAAGAGGGCTTTCGGGCCTCTGCTGTCAGAGACCCGAGGGAGCCGGTGTGGTGTCGTCAGAAGGGTTTCCCGGCTCTTGCATCGAGTTCGTGTTGAAGCAGATCCCGATGCGCCTCCTGGAGTAAGCTGGGAATCAGGACCGCCATGAAGGCGCTCCCATGGCCTTGATGATCGAGCCGATTCCTACTTTCCCTATCGAGCAGGTCTCCGAGTTCGCCCCACTGGTCGAGATCAGCATAATTCCTGTGATCGACCGCCCTCAGGATGGGCAGGAAGGTCTCAGTGATGATGTTTCGAGCATCTTCCGACAGCGGCTGGAGCCAGCCCTCATGCAGACCCACGGCATGATAGATCCTGGTGATTTGCCGCTCCTTTGGGCCACTGTTGTCGAGACCAAGCTCTTCGCAAATCTCCGTGAGAATCTTCTCGTCATATCGGTTCAGGTACCAGATGGTCTGGCGGGGAAGACTTTCGGCCGGTAGTACCAGCGAATCCGCCTGTTGTCGCAAACGGGTGAGTTTCTCTTGCATCGTTCCCGTTGATGGAAGCCCGAGCGCTTGCAGCCATCCGGATAGTTCCCTGGCCATGGAAAAATTCACATAACAATCGATCAGCCGTGCTTTCAAGGCTTCATGGTCGAGGGGAGCCGGAGCCGTTCGTCGGTTCAACTCGTCCTCACACCCGGTCGCTTGCAAGGCTGCTTCATCGCACGCCGGATCCTCCGGCCATTTCACTTGCACACCGCAGGAGGGACAAAAGCGGGCTTGCAATGGGAGCGCTGCCTCACAACTGGTGCAGTTCATGGTAACCTCCGAGGCGCGCCTAACGCTCCTGCTTCAGGACGATAGGTGCCCCTGTCACAAGATCATTCCAGCACCCAGACTGCGACTCCTGAGAGGTCCCGCACCAGTCGGTCAATGATGCCGCTACCGAAGAGTCGCTTGGTTCCCGTCGGCCCATGTCGGGTGACCACGACGGTGCCATACCCGCCGGCCCTGGCTTCATCCATGATGCTGTCGGCGATGTCCCGTTCATAGCCCAGCTTGAGTGTGACATGGTCGAGAGGAAATCCGGTCTGTCCAAGCCGTTCCATCGCCGTCACCAGGATGGGATATTCAATGGCGCCTTCCACGCGTAGCCACTCTTCCTGATCCTTGCGCAGTTGCTCGCCAAGATGATCTTCCATCTCAGGATCCTCTGAGCCGCCGTGTTCCATCAGTTCGCGTGGCATGGGGTTCAGAACATGAAATAACGTCACATTCATGTCTCGAATGTCCCGGAGCAGCGTTCCGACATACTGCAGGGCGCGGACGGACTTGTCCGAGTCATCGACGGCGATGAGAATGGTTTTGGCGGAGATGTGGCGGTTGAGCGTCGTCTGTTTCGCTGTGAAGAAGGGTTGGTCACCCGTTGTCTTGGTCGTCATAGTATCACCATGCACGTGCAGGAGTAGATTGCCTCAGTGCGTACTCGCGACGGTCAGTGGGCTCGGCGTTGATGGTGATCTGGCGGACTGAGGTCTTCCATAGGACACCTCTTGCGGTGATGCACAGCTAGTAGGCGCGAACGGATTAGGTATGCTCCCGTCACGGTCTACAATCTTCCGCGACCGGACCAGTAGTAGCCTATCCCTCTACGAAGGACAAATCAATGTGGGGAGCCGTAGACCACTCTTTCGCGGAAAAGCTGGTATGAAGGGAAGTCGATGCGCCATGCAGCCGATCACTCGGCTCCATGGCGCTGCACCGTTGGTTGGGATCAGCCCTTCTTCTTCGCGCGACGTGCTTTCACCGCCTTGGCGGATTTTCCACGAGGGATGGAGCCGGCAGGCACGATTCGATCGCGCACCAGATAGGAGGCGATTTCAGGCGTCCGCCTGCCGGCAGTTCCGGCCGGATTGGTGTCCGCATAGGACCCGCCTGGATTGTTCTTGAAAAGCCAGAGTTGCCCGACGCTCATGGGCGTGATGGGACTCGGGACGCCCGCTCCTCGAAACTTCATCATGCCCTGTGTCTGGACCAAGACGGAACCGCTGGTGACCGATGGATACAGCGTTGCGCCGCCCATGAGTTCGATGAGGGTTTCCATCGCCACGTGATTGCTTTGAGGGAACGGCACCACTTGGGTGACGCCATACTTTGTGATGCCGGCATGTTGCCAGAGCAGTCCGATTTCCTGGCCGGCGGCAAAACGAAAGCCATAGGTGGTGGTGTAACCTCCGGCACCGCCCAACACCTCCAGGTAGGACAGGTTCGCCGTCGCATTCAGGCTCAACCATTCAAGGTTGGTTTCGGTGTCGAGCGTCACCAGATGGTCGCCGGTTGCGGGAACAAGATTCTGTTGAACAAGAGCCATGTCGGTACCTCCATGAATATGTAGGACGAGTCTGCTCCCGATGTGGAGGCGGTGCTGATGTCAGTTCGTCGCGAAAGAATGTTTTTGGGACACCTATTCTTCGACGATGTGTAAGTGGTTGCGCCGTCGAGATCGTGCTGGCGGATAGTCTGGTGAACAAGCCCGGTCTCAACCAGCAACTCCTAGGCTCTTCGTGGGACCGTCCGCCCTTCTTCCAGGTCCTGGAGGTCGGCCCAGCTGGTGATGTCGGTGCGGGAGGGATCCACGGCGTCGCGGTATTTGTTGAAGGAGGCCTGCTTTTCCGGCGTGGTCGGCCCCCGGCTCAACATCATCCGGTTCCACTCCTCCAGCTCGGCCTGGGCATGTGGCGTGGCTATCCCGCGAAACCACTGGATGATGCCTTCATCGCTCGGGTGTTGCTTCACGGCTGCAGTGAACTGCTCCGCGGTGATACCGGCGAATGCCATCAGCCGGTCATCCATGGGGCAGGGATAGATATACTCGCCTTCGGTTCCCGCGAGCACAGCGCGGCACTTGTCGATCATGCGCGCAAGGTGCACATATCCTTCCAATCTAACGCGCATGCTGCGCGGGAACGTCGTGCGCAAATCCATCAGGCCAGCAACTTGTGGTTGGTGAACGTCAGGGTTCGAACCAGGACCGCGCCGTTTTCGTACGAAATGATCCGGCGTGTGGCCGGCAGATCCGAGCTACCGATTCGCACATGGGTGTCGGTAAAACTCTCGACGTTGCGCAGCTTGGCGTCCTGCGGCGCGAAATAATACACCGTGTACTTGGTGGTCAGCTGTTTCTGGTCCTGCGTGGTGTTGCTTTCTTCCACGTTGATCGTGAATGCCACATGGGGCATCTTCCGGTTGATCTGCGTGATGCGGTTATCTTTGATTCGGTAGAAAGACTGCATGCCGTCGCCGTGGATGTCTAACCGACGGCCGAGCGGGTGGTCTTCGCCGGCTTCCATGGTGAGGCGGTGTTTGCCGTCCGATTCCTCGAACTTGCGGGGCGCGCGGTGCACGGCGATCATGCCGATCTGTTCCTGAGCCCACTTCTGAATGGCTTCGTCCGGCAACTGCACCGTCACCTCACGTGGTCCTTTGACCACCACGGTTCCGCGCATCTGCTGGCCGTTGGTATTGACGGTCAGGTCGGCTGAAAATCCTCGAAAATCAGGCTGCCATCGGGCAGTGTTCTCGAAGGCCCGTTGGAGCAGGGCGCGGGCTTGGGGGTCGTCGGCAACAGTGGTTTGTGTATCGATCGCTGCAGCATGTTCCATCAGGTGCTCCTTTGTCTCGTGGTGAAGGCTAAACTATAATTATAGAGACCTCAATCCCCCCTCTACAACCAGAGGCTTGATCGGTGGACCAAATCAGGTCGAACAGGCCCGGACGCGATATTTTCTTCCGGATGACCGATGTTTGTGTAGTACTGGCTAGGCCCAATCTGTTATACTGCGGGGCATTTCATCCGGCAATTTGGGGTATTGCGCAGTAAGTTTCGGGCATCCTTTGAAAGGAGCGCTATGGAGCGGCGAGCAGCGTCTCATACTGAAGAAGAAGAAATGAATCAACGGCGGCGGCTTTTGGGACTGGCTCGCAAGGGCGACCCCAAGGCCATCAGCAAGCTGTTCGAGTTGTACCAGGTGCGTGTTCTGAACGGCGACATGCTCAGCAAACTCAATAAATCCTACTATAAGGCGGCGGCTGCGCAGGAACAAAAGGCCAGCCAGACGAGCAGCAAACCGGCGAAGGTGGCTAAGGGTGCGCATGGCAGCGCCAAGAGCAGTCCGAAGCCGTCCACGTCCCAGCCTGTAGCGGCTGGGAAGCCCAAGACCGCCAAGGCCACAGGGGCAAAGAAACGAGCCAAGTAACGTCGGTCTGCGTCGAGATCCTCGGCGCAGACCAACCCCGGTTACTTCGTTACTGCACTCCGACCCGTAACCCTCCGGCCGCCAGCTTCTTCCCGATCTCTTCCGCCGCCTTTCGCTCTCCCGAATAGACCGTCGCCTGGCCCTCGTGGTCGATGCGCCACGCCAGTTCGAAGGCCCGGGAAGAGTTCATTCCGGGGATGCATTTACAGAAGAGCGCAATGACCTGCTGATAGGTGTGGCAGTCGCAGTTGAACACGATGACTCGTGCTTCCAGGTCGTCGCCGGTGCCCACGTCGGTCGTGTCGAGGGCCTCGGGGGTCATGACAGGGGTGAGGGTGCTCATGCGGTCGTCTCGCCAGGCGCGGAGTGTAGCAGGTGAGGTAGGGCTGAATGCAACCAGAACCGGTGCCAGCGGTACATCGATGGTATCAAGCTCCTTGAGTAACCCACCTCGTGTTTACTCATGCAGCCCTGATGCGTGTTGCGACAACGGTGCTCCCATGGACGTGCCGATAGACTCGTGGGAAAGGTCGATTTCCTCGCGGGCCAGGGTGCGGCTCAGCAGGATATGGTGGGTGTGGGAGTCGGTGACCGGCACCAGGTTGTGCGCGCGGGACAGACGAATAGTATAGACCTGCGCGGCGACGGTCTTCAACAGGGCCAGGCCGTATTCGAATTGATAGGCCTCATCCAGCGTCTGGGTCGGTTTTGCGAGGCGTTGCACGAGGGCGACGTTGTAGCGCGCGGTTGCGCGGTCCGGCTCAAGCAGTCGGAGCAACGCGGCCGGGCCGGGCACCAGCGACGATCCGATCCTCATCGCATGCATGAGATCGAAGAGCCCGCGTTGAAAACGCCGATCGTTTCTAAGCCCGTCATGAAACAGGGTGCGCCAACGGGAATCGCTCAGGTCACGATCGATGGCCGCCACGGCGGTCTCGTCCAACGGGCCGCTGACCGGATACCCTTGCACCAGGCGGCCGCTCGTGACGAGCAGCGGATGCTCGTCCCCCATGCGGTCCTGATAGGCCATGGTGCCCATCAGCGGAGTGAGACGGAGCGCCATGTAGTCGCGGAAATGGACGGCATCGTACCGTGCGAGCAGAGCCTCAAGGGTGTGCGGGGCGCAGAGGTGGAACGGGTGAAAGAGAGCGTTGCGGGTGCGGGAGGACAAGCCATTCATGAATCGTATTGCTATCAATCGAAGGTGGGATCGGGGCGGTGTGTGCACGGGTGGTGCGCGGGAATGGTCGTATCGTTCTCCGCTGGTTGCGGTGCTCAATCACCAGGTGTCCATATCGATGACTTCGGTCGCGTCCCAGAGATTTTTCAGTTCCGCCTCTGCAATGGCCTTTTCCCGATCGGCTTCGGTGTCCTCTCCGAATCGCTTAGTCTGGCTGCTGTCCTGCTCGGCCGAGGCTGCAGGCTGTTCGGCGGACTGACGTCGACGCCGCTTGTTGGGGTCCATGTTCACTGGCATGACGGATGCCTCCTTTCAGGTTGTCAGTCTCCCCTCTGTCGGGTCCTGAAGTCAATGGGAGGAGGGGAATGGGGCTCGTGCTCCAGGCTTGCCAGCAGAGTCACTGCGACAGTATCAGCATAGCGTCGGCCTCTGGTGGTGAGTCGCACCCGCTCGCCTTTGCGTTCGAGGATGTCGTCGCCGATCAATTCGTTTACTTTGCCGGTCAAACCTGAAAATGCCAGCGCTCCCGTTTCCTTGAGGGTGATGCCCTCGGTCAGCCGGAGTCCGAACACCAGTCGTTCGCAGGCCTCGTCGGCTGGCGTGAGTTGCTCGGATGCTGACACAGGGAGGGTGCCGGTTCGGAGAGAGGTATTGTAGGCGCGTAGATCGCTCACATTTCCAAATCGCCGGCCCGCGACATAGGATTGCGCGCTGGGCCCCAGGCCGAGATAGTCTCCGCCGGTCCAGTGCAACTGATTGTGTCGGCTGGCAAATCCGGGACGACAGTAGTTGGAAATTTCGTAGCGCGTGAAACCTGCTCTGCGTAGACTGTCCTCCGCCAGATCTTCCATCTCATTTTGTAACGTCTCGTCAGGGGTGGGAACCATCCCACGCCGGATCGCTGCCTGCAAGGCGGTGCCTTCTTCGACCGTCAGGGCATAACAGGAGAGGTGCGTCGGGGCGAGAGCGACGATCTGGCGCAGCGAGGCCGCCCAACTCTCGATGGTTTGTCCGGGGAGGCCGTACATGAGGTCGAGGTTCAGATCGGTGAAGCCGGCTTGCCGCGCAGCGGTCACCATCTGCACGGTGCTCATAGGACTGCCGGGGCGTCCGACTCGATCCAATTCGAGTTGATTCATGGATTCAGCGCCGAAACTCACCCGTGTAAATCCGGCTTTGCGCAGGTGCGACAAGCTGTCCTGCGTGACCGATCCCGGATGGGCTTCAATGGTGATTTCAGCCCCAGCCTGAAGGTCGAACGTCTCCCTCGCCGCCGACAGGACGGTGGCGAGTTGCGGAGAGGACAGGGTCGTGGGCGTTCCCCCACCGAAGTAGACCGATTCCAACGGTTCCGGTCCAAAGGGCTGCTGCTCACCGTACAGGCGCAGTTCGGTCAACAAGGAGTGCAGAAACTCTTCCGCGGCGCGCGCGTGATGGATTTCGAGATAGAAGGCGCAGAAATGACAGCGCTGCTGGCAGAAGGGGACGTGAATGTAGAGGCCGCGGCCGGTCGCCTGAGGCATGGCTGTTCGCCCGGTTAGGGTGCGGGTGAAAAATCCCGGATCATCGCAACTTCAATTTCTTCCGCCGGCGATTTCCCGCGATTGCGGACATGCGCCTTCCATGCGGGATATTCTCGCAGCGTCTCGAACAGGTTCTTGATGAGTACCGGTTTGATTTGCAGTTCCCATTCACGTAGCCACGCCTGTTCATCGTGAGGGCCTTCATAGTCGTCCGGGAATTGCGCTTCGAGACTGATTCGAAAGACAAACGATGTATCTTCTGACCACATCTGTGGACTCCCCTCGGCTGATGATTGCGAACTAGAACCGACCTTACTTATAATATTTTAGATCTTAAGGAGTACAGCACCATGCCCATCTTCGAGTACGTCTGTAAGGAATGCAACCATCGGTTTGAACTGTTGGTCCGCGGCGACGTCGTGCCGGCCTGTCCGGCGTGCAAGGGCACTGGACTCGACAAGCAGTTTTCGGCCTTTGGAGTCGGCGCAACCGGCGGATGGCCCGTCACCTCCAGTTCCGGCGGTGGCTGTGGCTCCTGTGGGGATCCTCGCGGCCCCGGTTCCTGTTCGATGAACTAATTATCTTTTTGTTTTACTGGATCATCCTCATCATGGACGAGCAGGAAGAGCAGGTGCGTCGTGCCATCGGGACGCTCCTACAATCGGACCCGCTGATCAAGTTGCTGCAGGAAGTCAGGTTGGGAAGAATGAAAGCCACTGATCCTGGGTTGCGGGCGGTGACAGAATCCTGGATCGGTGTCTATGCGCAGGTCTTGAAATCCCAGTCGGTGCCTGCAGCCTCGTTACCTCGCTTAGATCCTTCACCACGGCTTCAGGTGCTGGTCGATATGGGCGTGTTGTCGTGGGAGCATCCCGGAACAAAAGACCTTCGCGACCTCTTTCAGCGGGTGTCGGCACCCGCCGCCTGAGCCCATGATTCGCTTCGACAGAGGGTTGCGACTCCTCATGACCCTCCTGCTCTTGGGGGCCCTGAGTCCTGTCTCGACGCGAGCAGAAGAATCGGCCGGTGTCCGGCCGTTGCGCAACGGCATGGCTGCCGCCCTGGCGAGCCTTCCGGCTCATACCCATCGCCTTCTCGATCAGCAATCGATTGAGCAGTTTCTTGTGGAGCTGGACGGCGCGCCGCCAGATTGGGCCACTGTCTATGGGCAGGGGCACCACGACCCAGGCCATGATGAACGGCTCTTTGCGCTCAACCGTGAGCGTGATGCCCGGCGTGATGGGAAGGCGCCGCTAGAATGGCTGATTGCCTTTGTCTGGCTCGGCGAACTGTCCGGGTTCAATGAGCAGGAGGGCGGCTTTCACGTGGTGCTAGGGCCGAAGTTCAACCAGACCGGATGGGGCGAGGTGCGGTTCAAACATGAGGACCTGCCTTCCACGCTCATTGCGTTGGCGGGGCAGGAGACCGCCAGGCTCACAGCGCGGATCCAGCAGGGAATGCCTGTCCCCGTTGCGGTCCTGATCACCGGTCGGCTGATTCCAGAGGAGTCGTTGATCTACGACTTCTCCCATGACGCAGAGGGGCGGGGACTCATTATGCCGGTGGTGCGTGTCGAGTCGGTGGACTTTGTGCTGGAGGGCGGACAGCATTGGCAGCCGTGACCGGAACGTGATTATTTCAGGTTGGGATAGGCCTGATGCAGGCAGGTATCGCACACGGTTTCGGCGACCTTAGCGCGGGCCTGCCGGCGTAGGTAATCTTCCACTCGTTGCCAATGGGGGCCGTCGCTTTTGACGCGCTTGCACTTGGCGCAGATGTGGACTGTACCATGGAGCGTAGTGATCTGCTCGAACGCATGGTCGAGCTCCTTGGTCCGCTCCAGGAGTTCCTGCTCACGAAGTTTCCTGGCATCGATCTCCTGTTTGAGGCTGAGCGCATTGGCCACCCGGGCGATCAGTTCAGCCGGGATCACCGGCTTTCGAATGTAGTCCGTGGCGCCGGATGTGTAGGCTGCCTGAATATCCTTCGCCTCCGTATGCGCCGTAATGACGATGATGGGCAACCCCTGCAGCTGCTCCTCCATCCGGATGCGCTCGCAGGCCTCCAACCCATCGATCTCCGGCATTTGGATATCCATCAGCACTAAGTCGATTCCGCTGGTCTGCTTTCCGCGTTTCCCGACCCCCAGGAGTTGTAGCCCCTCCCGCGCGGTGCCGACCGGGAGGAGCGGGCCGAACCCCGCACTGTGGAGAATGGCGAAAAGCAGGTCCCGCTCTTCTTGGAAGTCGTCGATGATCAGAATGCTCATGGTGCCTCTGTTCCTCCGAAGGGTCTCCTGAAATCTCCTCAGGCGGCGTGATCGACTCCGGCGAGGATGGTCGCCAGTCCGTCGAGGTCCCGGCGAATCGCCTCACGATCGTGGGATCGGGCTGCCTGTTCCAGGCGTTGTCCTACCGCTCCGATGTCGGGAAATCCGAACGAGCCTGCGAGGCCTTTCATGCGGTGCCCCGTGGTGCGAATCGCTTCATAGTCTCCCTGAACCAAGGCTTCCTGCATCATGGTGAGATCCGTGCGGCGATTGGCGAGAAACGCCGGCAGGCGTCGCCGGATCTCGTCGTCGATGCGTTCTGTCTCGTGCGGCGGTCCCGTAGCCTGTGCCGGTGTGCTGTCGGTTATCGGATAAAACCGGCGGTATTTGCGCAGGGTGTTGAACAAGTGCGCTTTCGTGATGGGCTTGGTCAGGAAGTCCGTGCAGCCCACCGCGAGGCTCTGTGCCTGAGTGTCAGCCACGCTGCTCGCCGTCAGGGCCACGATTGTGGCGGGGGGACGTTTGTGGGAGGTTTCCCAGGCACGCATCGTGCGGGTGGCGGTGAAGCCGTCCATCCCGGGCAGGTGCAGGTCGATGAGGACGAAGTCGAATCGGCCTGTCTGGAAGGTCGCGACGGCTTGCTCGCCATCCGGGGCGATCTCCAGATCGTACGGTGTATTCCGGAAATAGAACCGCATCAGTGTATGCGACTCAATCGAATCGTCGACCAGTAAGACGCGGGTTTTCTGTGCTGCCGGTTCCGCAGGCACGAGCGGCAGGACCAGCTCCGGCGCTTGAGAGGCCGGTCCCTGTACCTGGGGATGTTCCGATCCGGGCAACGTGGGGCGGCTGACCTCACGCAGGTTGCAAGCGGCAGGTTGTCGAGCGAGCTGATAGGTGATGGTCCATAGCCCAAGGATACCGATTGTGCGACTCATGAGCATGTTCGTCGCTTCGTCAGCTGGGAGTGGTGCGAGGCATCCGGCCGCAATCAATAGCGACCAGCCGCCGACGGCAAACAGGTACATGTGTCGGGGATAGAGGCGAGAAGCCGGTATGGTCAGCAAGAAGTAGGGAAGCCAGGTGGCCAGTCTGAATTCAGATGTCAGCTCGGCGAGGAAGATGAGGCCCGTCAGGAGGACGAGAATGCCGGTCGTCGTGAATCGGGCGGTGTGGAGTGTCATGGTGCGGTGCTCGAACGATCAGCGTCCGGCGACGCGGATGATGCGTCGCGCTCATCTGCAGTATAGCGGGAATTGCGTAGGGCACCTAGGATCTCCTGAAATTTGAACAGGCAGATCAGGACAGCGGAGGAGCGCTGAAGCATGCGGCCCGAAGCGGCGACGGGAGGCCGGCGCGGTCAGTAGGCGTCTCTGGCGCAACGGAACCCGGTTCCGGACGGCCGGCTGTCCATCGTTCCCCAGTCGCGGTCGGTCGTGCGCAGGCTGATCGCCGGTTTGAGCCAGGAACCGCCGCGCATGGCCTTGATGGCCCCGCGTTCCGGACCCTGAGGGTTGGTGAGCGCCGCGGTGCGGTAGTCGTTGGGGTTGTACCAGTCCTGCACCCATTCGGCGGCATTGCCTGCCATGTCCAGCGCTCCGTAAGGGCTGGCACCGCCCGGAAAGCTGCCTACCGGCAGGGTCAGGATTTCTCCCTTCAGGCCCTTTTCTTTGGAGATGGCTGCGCCGACGCCCTTGAGCCAGAACGCGTCCCATTCCGTGCTGTCTGCGAACTGCACCGTCTGACGGGCCCAGTAGCTCGCGCTGTTGCCGTTCTCGAAGTTCCACTCGTTGCCCCAGGGGTACGTTCGCCCGTCTGTTCCCCGCGCCGCTTTTTCCCATTCCGCTTCAGTCGGAAGCCGTTTGTTCGCCCAACGACAGAAGGCGACGGCATCAAGCCAACTGACATTGACGACCGGATGTTCCTCGATGCCGGGTAGAGGCGCATTGTGCTCCCACAACGTCAATGCCGGAGCGGAGTTGGCTGGTGCCTGGTATCCGGTGGTCTGCACGAATTCCTGATAGGCTGCGTTGGTGACTTCGTGCCGATCGATCCAAAACGCACTGAGGTAGACCAGCCGTAGCGGACGTTCATCCGGAAGCCCGCCGCTCGCTTCGGTTGCCCCCATCTGAAACTCACCAGCCGGAATGAGCACCATGCCGTCAACCCGAGGAGCCGGGAACGCTGATGGCTGAGAGCCGATGGTCGGAAAGAGGCAGAGTGTCAGAAGAAGCACAGGCGTCAGTCTCATCCAGTTAGGCTTTCTTCAGCTTACAGGCTTTGGCGACGCTGTCGCGGTAGGCCATCCACAAGGAGAGGCCTTTGTTGACGCACGATAGCACGGCGTTTTGTTGGCTTCGGGACTCGGCATAATTGACGACCATCGTGTAGGCATCCTGTCGATGACCCGCCTCAACTTTCTGGTGGGCGCGAATCAAATCCATGTGCTGCCGGTCGATCCCATGGTGACGAATCAGGGGATGGACGTCGATATAGGCTTCAATTTCGGCCTGGGTTTTCGGCTTGGATGGTGTCTGGATTTCCTGCCTGTCTTTGATGCTGCCCTCGACAAACACGGCGAGGGCGGCGGCGCCGACTACCCAGTCACGACTGGCCGTGACCTTTTCCAGCCACGCTCGGTACCGCGCACTGGCGGGGAGGAGTTTCGCCCTGCGAAACACGTCGCTGTCGAACCCCAGACCGCACATCATCTCGTTGAAGAGTTCAGGATGGGATCGGCCGAAGGAGAGCCCGCCGGTATCTTCTTCATAAATATTCTCGGCCAACATGCGTCGCACATCGGGAGGCGGGTTCTGCCCGTGCACGCGGGCCAGCAGAACCGGGAAATCGCGAACGTAGACCAGGAACTCCTGTTGATAGTGGACCTTCAGTTGGGCCTTCGATATTCCTGGCCCCATGATGATCGGCCAGGCCCAGTGGTGTTTGCGGTCCATGATCGCCAACAGCCGTTCGAGAAATTGCGTGCGGCTCAATCTCTTGTGTGCCATGCCTTGCCTTCCTTCTTTCTCACTGGCTACAATCAGCCACCGATCAGATGAAGCCTATCACGATTCAAGATTCCGACCAGATTCTCAACTTCCTCGCCGAAGTGGCCCTGCGTGGCAAGGGGTTTACCACCGACTGCCTGCTGGATTATGTCCTGGACGAGGGATTTACCGAACCGATCTATCTGAACGCCTCCGGCGAGGATCCGGATGCCTTCTATAAGGATCAGCCTCAGGCCTGGGCCATCTACCAAGTCCGCGAGTGGAAGCGAGTACTGACCGTGTCGGGGGGCGCCGGGAAGGAACGGCGCGTGCAGATCACTGAAACCCCCTAAGCCGTCCGTGCCGGGCCGCCGGCCCCTGGCTTCGAAGGATTCATGCTCGCCTCGTTCACAGGGTAGTTGCCCGACCTGATGGAAGATCCTGCACTCACTCATCAGTCAGTGTATTGACCGACCGACAGAATTGCAACGAATCGCGCACTGTCAGCCGCCCGGCCTGCCGGTTCCAGACGAGCCTGTTCGGAATGTGGCTTTCAACTGCGGACCGGGAGACCGACCTTCATGCCAAGACACCCCCCTGAGCGTTCCACGAAACTGGTCACCCTGTGCGAATCGGGAGACGTCGGTGAGTTGGCGCTGATCAAGAGCCTGCTCGACGGCAATGGGATTATCTACGCCGTGCAGCATGAACACGTCGGGGCACTATACCCCGGGGTTGCGCTGTTGGGTAGCCGGGTGATGGTGGAGGAGCGGGACAAGCAGCGGGCCGAGGTGCTGCTCAGTCGTCTGGCCCTGCAGATTCGTGAAACGACCGGTGATGTGGACGGATGACGTATTGAGCAGCGGCCTACCGGCTGGATCGACGGCCGCCTACGGATGACCCTTCGGCTTGACCGGCTCCGGTGTCGTGGGAATGGGCAGGCGCACATCCGAGCCTGAAAAATGCCCGCCGATCAACTTGCCTTCCTCGAAATACAAGTAGCGGTGTTTCACCACCGCCGGACTCTCCCAGTCCTCAAAAATCCATTCTTCACGCCGCAATCCGTCGCTGGTGTGCGTCACGTTCATCGTATTCGGGGAACCCCAGGAGTCGAGGACCTGTTTGCGATCCATGCCGACCATCACCCGGTGGCTTTCGATGTGCTTCGAAAAGTCCGGATCAAGCCAGCCCGGCACGAAGCGAAACGCAATCAGGGCGACCACGAATAACCCCAGAAACGTATGGATAATGATCCGGACCGGCCGCTGGCGGATGAAGGGCGTCGGCTCCGCCGCCGGGGGGAGGGAGGAAACGGGAGCTGCAGAGGTCGTCTGATCGGTCACAATGGTCCTTCCGTCATCGAATGGGCAAGAGCGTGTTGGTACTTCTGCATGCTAAACAATCGTTTTTCGGTCCGTCAAGGGAGGGGAAGGGCAAGAGAGAGGGGTTTCCCCCAACCTTGAGCCACCTGTTCAACCTGCTATGCTTGAAGCAGGGCTGTGGAGGGCGACGCATGGGGTGCCGGTGTTATTCGATCAACCGCTGTTGGTTTGGGCTGATCATGGTAGGAATTTGCCTGGTTTGGCGCGACGGGATAGAAGCGGAGGCGGGACCGCTCTATGTGTACACCGATGCCCAGGGACAGGCGGTGCTGACCGATAACCTCGAGCAGGTACCGGCAGCGTTTCGCGGGCGTGTACGAACGATGGCCGCTGCGGAGCCTTCGCCGACCGCTGCCTCCGCGCCGGCGGCTGGTGCAACCGTCAGCCGGTCACCGTCTGCTTCTGGGGTGCTGGAGAACCTCCTCACGGTCATCGCGGCAAAAGTCGGGTCCCATACGATCAAGGGCCTCACGGCCCATCAAACCGCCGTCATCATCCTGGCCGGTTTGTGCTGGCTGGCCCTGCTGGTACCGATATTTCTGAGTTCCAATCCCGGCATCCGGCTGCTCTGCAAATTCCTCCTGGTGCTGATCGGCGTCGCCGCCCTCTATCAGGTGGCGATCTCAGGCATGCCTTCCCTCGAGGCGGTGACCGGTTCGTCTCAGCAGGGATCGGAACAGGCCATGGAGAATGTGCTGGGGAAAATGAGAAGTCAGACTGAGCAAAGTTATCGCGCGCAAGACGCCCGCACGGCCCGTCAGTTGGAGCAGATCGAACCGCCTACCCAGTAACATCACGGTAAGATGACACAGACTTACAGCGAGGCATAGCTCTTCGCGCACTGTTTGGTTATGAGCGGCAAGGAGCAGGACCGTCCGAAACCTGTCAGTCGGCGTACTTGGGCACCGGAATCTTTTTTACGGTCGGCGCGGGCGGCGGCTGTTGCGCGAAGGCCTTGGAGTAGGGGTTCAGGACCGGTTCGTGGGTATTGCGTTGGCGGAGCTTGACCAGCGGTAAACTCTGCGTGCTGATCTCCAGGCGGTCGATCGGGGCCTTCGATGTCAGCGGGTCGGGTAGTCCCTGTAGGGCGAACATCTGAAAGGCGAGTGACCAGTCTAGGGCCTCCTTCCCCTTTTCCCGCACCAGAAAGCGCGCCTCCGGCGAAGGGCTTCCAGAGAAAAACAACAGCATGATATTAGAGCGGAAGACCGGGGCATTGGCGTCTTCGGAAGGCTTGAACTCCGGGACGAGCTGGGGAATCTTGCTCAGGGCTACCGGCGGCGTGAATTCAATATCCACCAGACGCACAAAGAGCGGCCGTTGGTCGTTGTGGTCGTTCGGATCGAAGGTGTAACTGAACGAATAGCGTATGTCGACGCCGTCACGTTTGAACGTGTAGACATCTTCCCCGTTTTCGGGTGAGGCCACCTTCTTGAAGTACTGATCCCAATCGTTGATCGGATAATACGTGAAGACACGCAACGCGGATTTGCGGTCCCGGACGGCCTGCGGCAGACCGAGCTTGTCGTGTAGTTCCGTTTGTGTGAGTCCGAGGTAACCGTCTTCAAAGTAGGGGCCTGCCCACAGGAGATCGAGTCTCAACAAGACGATACCGATACAGACCAGGCACAGGATGAATAGGCGGGAGACTGTCTGATGCGCCATAGGATTGTCTCAGGCTCGGGCAGACAATGGTGGGCATCGTATCGGTCGGGGTAGTCAATGTCAAGGCGAAGACCCTGCACGAGCTTGCTGAAAAAAGTCCGTTCCCGATATGATGGCCGTCCAATTGCCAGTCATCGACGCAGTCGTCGCACGCCTGATGTCGGTGGCAGAAAGACATAGGTAGTCATGCCGGTACATGAAGTTCGCGACCTCCTGCGAGAGCGCATTCTGATCCTGGATGGGGCCATGGGCACCATGATCCAGCGGTATAAGCTGGACGAAGCCGCGTTTCGCGGGGAGCGTTTTCGAAATTGGACCAAAGATCTCAAGGGACACAATGATCTTCTGAATGTCACCCGGCCGGATGTCATTGAGGCGATTCACCGGCAGTACTTAGAAGCCGGCGCGGATATCATCGAGACCAATACGTTTAACTCTCAGTCCGTGTCGCTGGCCGATTACGGCATGGACGACCTGGGATATGCGCTGTCCAAAGCCGGCGCCGAATGCGCGAAGCGGGCAGTGGCACAGGTCGTCGCGGCGCAACCCGCGCGGCGCTGTTTCGTAGCGGGCGCAATCGGTCCGACCACCAAGACCTCCTCGGTCTCGACCGATTCGAACGATGCGGCGGCGCGCGGTACGACCTATCCTGAACTGGTGCGGGCCTACGGGGAGCAGGTGCGCGGCCTGCTGGACGGCGGCGTCGATCTGCTCCTGGTCGAGACGATTTTCGATACGCTCAACGCCAAGGCGGCATTTTTCGCGATCCAGCAGCTGTTTGCAGAAGGGGCGCGACAGGTGCCGATCATGGCCTCGGTCACCTTCATTCAAGCCGGGAGCAACCGCGGCTTTTCGGGTCAGACGGTCGAAGGGTTTTGGAATTCGATCTCGCATGTGCCGTTGCTGAGCGTGGGCATGAACTGCGCATTGGGGCCGAAAGAAATGCGGCCCTTGATCGAAGAGCTCTCGCAGATTGCGCCGATTTTTGTGAGCAGCCATCCAAATGCCGGCTTGCCCAATCCCTTACTGCCGACAGGATTTCCGGAAACGCCGGATTCGTTGGCGCCGCAGCTGCGCGAGTGGGCGCAGAACGGTTGGCTCAATATTGTCGGCGGCTGCTGCGGGACGACGCCCGACCACATCCGTTCGATCGCCACGGCCGTGAAAGGCGTGACGCCACGGCAGCCCTCCAAGGTCGAGCCCTACTTGCGGCTGAGCGGCCTGGAGGCCTTGACGGTTCGGCCTGAGTCGAATTTCGTGAATGTCGGGGAGCGCACGAATATCACCGGCTCACCCGCCTTTTCCAAGCTGATTCTGGCCGGCGATTATGACAAGGCACTGACCGTCGCGCGTCAGCAGGTGGAAGGCGGGGCGCAGGTCATCGACATCAATATGGATGAAGGCATGCTGGACTCCAAAGCGGCGATGCAGAAGTTTCTGCGGCTGCTGGCGGCGGAATCGGACATCGCCCGGGTACCGATCATGGTGGACAGTTCCAAGTGGGAGGTCATTGAAGAGGGCCTTCGCAACATGCAGGGGAAGGGCATCGTCAATTCCATCAGTCTGAAAGAAGGCGAGGCGAAGTTTCTCGATCAGGCGCGGCTCATCCGTCGGTACGGCGCGGCGATCGTGGTCATGGCGTTCGATGAACGGGGGCAGGCCGACTCGGTCGCGCGACGGATCGAGATTTGTGCGCGGTCCTATCGTCTGCTGACGGAACAGGTCGGGGTGCCGCCGCAGGATATTATTTTCGATCCCAACATTCTCACGGTCGCGACCGGCCTTGAAGAACACAACAATTACGCGGTCGATTTTATCGAAGCCACGCGCTGGATCAAGCAGCACCTGCCGTTGGCGAAGGTCAGCGGCGGCGTCAGCAATATTTCGTTTTCGTTCCGCGGCAACAACGTGGTACGCGAGGCCATGCACGCCGCGTTCCTCTACCATGCCATTCAAGCCGGTCTCGACATGGGCATCGTCAATGCGGGGCAGCTGGCGGTGTATGAGGAAATTCCCAAAGATTTGTTGGTGTTGGTCGAAGATGTGCTCTTGAATCGAAGGCCCGACGCGACAGAACGGTTGGTTGCCTTCGCGGAAACGGTCAAGCAGAAGGGCAAGGCGGCCGTGAAGGACGACGAGTGGCGGACAAGGCCGGTCGAGGACCGGTTGGCCCATGCGCTGGTGAAGGGACTGACCGACTACATCGATCAGGACGTGGAGGAGGCAAGGCAGAAATCAACCCGACCGCTTGACGTGATTGAGGGTCCGCTGATGGCGGGCATGAACATCGTCGGCGATCTGTTCGGATCGGGAAAAATGTTTCTGCCGCAAGTGGTGAAGAGCGCCAGGGTGATGAAGAAGGCCGTAGCCTATCTCATGCCGTTTATGGAAGCTGAAAAGTTGCGTCTGGGAACGTCCCGGGCGAACGGCAAGGTGTTGCTCGCGACGGTCAAGGGCGATGTGCACGATATCGGCAAGAACATCGTGGGTGTGGTGTTGGGTTGCAACAACTATGAGGTCATCGACCTCGGCGTGATGGTCTCCTGCGAAAAGATTCTGGCGACGGCGCGTGAGCACCAGGTGGATATGGTCGGTCTGAGCGGGTTGATCACTCCGTCATTGGATGAAATGGTGCATGTGGCCAAGGAAATGACGCGGCAAGGGTTCACGGTCCCGTTGCTCATCGGCGGCGCCACCACCAGCAAGGCCCACACGGCCGTGAAGATTGCCCCCTCATACGGCCATACGACGGTGCATGTGCTCGACGCATCGCGGGCCGTCGGTGTCGTGGGGAGTTTGATCAACGACGAGCAGCGGGAGAGTTTCTCTGCCGGTGTCCGTGCCGACTATGACCGTATCCGGCAGGCGCATCAAGATCGTGGGCAGAAAGTCCTCCGTAGTCTGGACGAGGCACGAAAACATAAATTGCCGACTGATTGGGCTGCCGCCGATATCCCCGTGCCGTCATTTACCGGTCTGCGGCAGATCGATTGCATGCCCTTGCGCGAGCTGGTGCCCTACATCGATTGGTCGCCGTTTTTTCATACGTGGGAATTGCGCGGCCGGTACCCGTCGATTCTGGACGATGCCACGGTGGGACCGAAGGCCAAGGAACTTCTCGCCGATGCGCAAGCCTTGCTGGAGGAGATTATCCAGGGTCAGTTGCTGACGGCTCGCGGTGTCTACGGGTTCTTTCCCGCCAATAGCCTGGGCGATGACATTCATCTCTACCGGGATCACGATCGACGCGATGTCCTGGCCACCTTCCACACGCTCCGGCAGCAGATGGAGAAGCCAGCCGACCAGTTCAACCTGGCGCTCGCCGATTACGTCGCGCCCAAGGAGTCGGGACGGGCCGACTACGTGGGCGCGTTTGTGGTGACAGCCGGCATCGGTGTGGAAACGCTCTGCGCAAAGTATGAGAAGGATCATGACGACTACAATTCCATCATGGTCAAGGCCCTGGCGGACCGGCTGGCGGAGGCCTTTGCCGAATGGCTGCACAAGCAGGTGCGGCTCGAATGGGGATATGGGAAGACGGAAGACCTCACGAACGAAGACATGGTTCGCGAGCGGTATCGTGGGATCCGTCCGGCTCCCGGTTATCCGGCCTGTCCGGATCACACGGAGAAGCGGACGCTCTTCGATGTATTGAATGCCGAGGCTCAATCGGGGGTGACGCTGACCGAATCTTACGCCATGTTGCCGGCCGCTGCGGTCAGCGGCTTCTATTTTGCGCATCCGGAGGCGAAGTATTTCGCCGTGGGCAAGATCAATCGCGATCAGGTGGAGGACTACGCGACCCGCAAGAAACTACCGGTCAGCGAAGTAGAGCGGTGGCTGGCTCCCAATCTGAACTACGATACCTAACGCTTGGCTGAGCCGCCGAGATACGTTTCACGAGTGACGCTTCACGGTTTTCGTGGGCGACGGCGTCAGTTCTTGACGGCTTCGAGGGGCGAGGGAACGGCAGGGGAGAGGGACAGGCCGGACATGACACTTGTGAGCGAGGTCTTGATCCAATGATATCGTTCCTCCGCCCACCTGTTAAACTCCTCCGAATTGTCAAACACCAGTTCCCATGCTTTGGCGGCATCCAGTAGTAAGAGCTGGTGCGGTTGATTGTGTCCGGGGAAATACACTACCAGCACGGCTGATTTCCCGGTGAGGCTGATATCCGTGAAGACGTGGATCATAGCTGCCGCGGGAATCGGGATATCGCGCGAGGCGGCTTCGACCAGCGGTTGATACAGCCGGTGCAGCAGGTGCGTCGTATCCTCATAGGGACAGGCGGTTCGCAAGAGCCTGGGATTGGGCTTGTCGCCGAACAGGTTGTCGGTCAGGTAGGTGGCGGCTTCCCAGGTCGGCATCATGCCGGAGGAGGCGAGTCTCTCGCACAGATACGCAATCCAATTGCGTGATGCGTGGGTCATGCGACTTCTCCCTGCTCCTGCGTGATGGCGCGGTGACGGGAGGTGGATAACCAGCTCGGATCGGCAAATTGATCGTAAATGCGTGTGATCTCCTTCATCGAATCGAAGAAGATATCCAGCAGCTCCGGATCGAAGTGCTTGCCCCGCTCCTTGAGCATCAGTTCCTTCGCGTGATCGAAATCATAGGCCGGCTTGTAGACACGCTGCGTCGTCAGGGCGTCGAAGTTATCGGCGATGGCGGTGATCCGGCCTTCGAGCGGAATCGTCTCGCCTTTGAGGCCGCGCGGGTAGCCGGTGCCGTCGAAGCGTTCGTGGTGTGTCCAGGCGATGAGCGCGGCGACTTTTAAAAGTTCCGAATCCGAACCGGCCAGAATCCGGTACCCAATTTCCGTATGCTGGGTGATCACTTTGAATTCTTCGGGGGTGAATTTGCCTGGCTTGAGGAGCACATGGTCCGGAGTGCCGATCTTGCCGATGTCGTGCATCGGGCTGGCGGTGCGGATGAGATCGCATCGCTCGGGTGAGAGCCCGTAGCGACGGGCCAGCAGTTCGCAGTAGTGGCTCATCCGTTGGATATGCTGCGCGGTCGAACTGTCGCGGTATTCGGCGGCGATCGCGAGCCGTTGAATGGTTTCTTCGCGAGAGAGGCGCAGTTCCTTCTCGCTCCGCTCCAGCCACTCAAGAGCCTGCTGAAGGGCAATCGTCCTGGTCCGAACGACTTCCTCCAGATTCTCCCGGTGCATGGCGTTTTCAATTTCCAACTTGCGTCGGCGCAACGCGTTGGCGACGTTGATCAGGACTTCGTTCGCTTCGAACGGCTTGATGACGTAGCCGAAGGCGCCCATATCCAAGGCTGCATTCGCGAGGACAGGGCTGTCGAGGCCCGTAATCATGATGACGGCGGTGGTGGGATATTGCGTCAGGATGTGGCGAATGAGATCCATGCCGGATTCACCCGGCATGTTCACGTCACACAGCACCAACGCGTAGGAGCCGCTCTCCATCCGTTGACGGGCTTCGCGCGCTTCTCCCGCCAGCGCCACCTTATAGCCGTGGGGTTCGAGCAGGTAGCCCAGCAATCGACGGATAGGCTCTTCATCGTCCACGATCAGGATGTTACGGTTTTCGAGGATTGCTTGTTGGGTGGTGACTTCGGTGGCGCTCGGAATGCTCATATGGTTCGCCGGGCTAGGTTAATCGTGGTGGTCGATCAGCAATAGAATCAGTATCGGTCGTTGGCCGTAAAGTCTGAAGTGCGTCTGGATTGAGGGGGAGAGCACCTTTTATGCCACTCAAGCCGCGGTATGACCAACTCTCACGTGCGCCCGCCCATTGCTGCATAAATGCTGGGAACTCTGTCCTATCGGGACAAGTTCCGACGAGTGACAGTTTCCGGCCGCTCTATCCGGCCCGGGGCGGTGATTGTCAACTCTGACGCTCGTTCGTTGGTCTTTGAGCAGGCGGCGTTCCCGAGGAAACAGCAACCTGCACTCTCACGCTGGATTATACAGGGGGCTTTCCCGATTGCCAGCCGAAACGCAGTTTGAGAAACCAGTCACCGGTTGTGCGGCTGGATTTGCTCTTTGAGGCCCTGTTCACTATAATCCGCTCCTTTAGATTTGCTGTGCAGGAAGGAGTGCGACTCAATGGCGAGCGGAGCAGGGCTAGGTCGAATCGATGGCCGTCGGCGGGATCAAATCCGCCCGGTCAAGGTGACGCGCAATTTTACGAAACATGCCGAAGGCTCCGTTTTGATCGAAATGGGAGACACCAAAGTCATTTGCACGGCTTCGATTGAAGAAAAAGTTCCGCCGTTTTTGAAAGGAAAGGGTGCCGGCTGGGTGACAGCCGAATATGCCATGCTGCCACGGGCCACGCACGATCGTTCGCCCCGGGAATCGGTCAAGGGTAAGCAGGGTGGCCGCACGTTGGAGATTCAGCGGTTGGTTGGACGTGCGCTCCGCGCCGTGATCGATACCGGACGTTTGGGCGAACGGACCATCTGGATCGACTGTGATGTGATTCAAGCCGATGGCGGAACCCGCACGGCTTCCATTACCGGATCCTTTATCGCCCTCGCGGATGCTGTCGGTGTGCTGAAGAAAAAGGACTTGATCAAGGTTAATCCGTTGACCGATTACCTGGCGGCCATCAGTATCGGAAAGGTCGGGGGGCAAGTCATGGTGGACCTGGCCTACGAAGAAGACTCGCATGCCGAGGTGGATTTGAATCTGGTGATGACCGGCGCCGGGCAGTATGTCGAGGTGCAGGGGACGGCTGAAAAGACCCCGTTCAATAAAAAAGATATGGATGAGTTTCTCGATCTCGGCTGGGGCGCGATTCGTGAATTGATCGATCTGCAAAGGTCGTTGATCGGCGCGCTGAGTTAACCATGCAGATCGTGTTGGCGACCAGGAATCAGCACAAGAAGCAGGAGCTGGTGGCCCTGTTAGCCGGTATGGATATCACGATCCGTACCCTGGATGATTTTCCCGACGCGCCGGATGTGCTAGAAGACGGCGAGACCTGTGAAGCCAACGCGTTGAAAAAGGCCGTCGAGATCGCCCGGTATACGGGGCTTACGGCGGTGGCAGATGATACCGGGTTGGAGGTCGATGCCCTTGGCGGGCGTCCGGGCGCGTTTGCGGCGCGGTACGCCGGTGAACAGGCCAGCTACGAAGACAATTGGCGGAAGTTATTGCAGGAGCTTCGTGATGTTCCGGCAGAACAACGAGGTGCCCGCTTTGTGACTGTGGCGGCCATTGCGTGTCCTTCCGGCAAGACCCTCTCGACCAAAGGGGTGTTAGAGGGACGCATTGCCGAAGAGCCGGCGGGCTCTCGTGGTTTCGGGTATGATCCGGTCTTTTTCATCCCGGAGTATCATCAGACTCTGGCCCAGCTGTCGCCGGATATGAAAAATCGAATCAGCCATCGGGCCCGTGCCTTTACCCAGGCCAGGATTCTGCTTGAGCAGATGATGGCGGAACAGAACAACTCAGTCGGGGCGTAGCGCAGCTCGGTAGCGCGCCTGGTTTGGGACCAGGATGTCGGAGGTTCAAATCCTCTCGCCCCGACCAAATAAATCGACGTGAGGCGTGGAATGTAGGGGGTGGTCGCCAGTTTCTTGCCTCATGGTTCGCCCTTCGCTCGGACGCCTGACCCCTCACGAGTTTCTCAGTATCGCGCCCGTAGCTCAGTCGGATAGAGCATCAGCCTTCTAAGCTGAGGGTCGTTGGTTCGATTCCAACCGGGCGCACCACCTCTTCAACGTGTTCCTGGCATGAGGCTCTTGTCGCGGTATCGAACAGCCCTCATCGTGCTCAGTGGTATCGGTGCGCTCTATGCGCTGCTCGGTTTTGTCGTCGCGCCCTATGCCGTCAAGACCTACGCGATTCCTGCCTTGGCCGAACGTCTTCGGCACCCGGTCGTGCTCGGTGACGTCCGGATCAATCCATTTACCTTTTCGGTAATGTTGACGGCCTTCGAGATTCGAGAGCCGGATCAGACGCCCATGCTGGGGTTCGAGGAACTCTTCGTGGATTTCGAAGGGACCTCGTTGGTCCGGTCGGCCTACCTGTTCGACGAAATCCGATTGACGCTCCCCTTTGGCCTTGTCCACATCCGGGCCGATGGCACGCTGAATCTGTTGGGGCTGATGCCGCCGGCTCAAGGGTCGCCTACTGAGCCTGTCCCGCCACTGCCTGATGCAAAAGCCAAGAAGGCCCCTGTGCCGCCGGTCGAGATCCGGCTTCTGAGCATCCGGCAGGGGGTTATCGAGTACCGGGACGATTCGAAGCGCAAGCCGGTGACGATCGATGTGGTGCCGATTGAAGTTACGTTGCGCAATTTCGGCACCCGGCGCGGGGGCGAAAACGCCTATGCCTTCTCAGCCGAATTCGGCGAGGGGGAAACGCTGGCCTGGGAGGGAACAGTCCACCTCGATCCGTTGGAATCCGACGGGCATGTCACTCTGTCGAACGTTAAACTCAACACATTCTGGCCCAGCCTGCGGGATCGATTTCGATTCGACATCCTGAGTGGGGCCGTCCTCGTCGATGCCCGGTATCACTTCGATACCTCGGCGGCTCCCGTCAATCTACAGGTGAGTGAGGGAAAATTCCTACTGTCCGATTTCCGGTTGTCTGCGGCAGGGGAGCGTGATCCGGTCATGACGGTGCCGACTTTAACGATCGAGGGCATTCGAATGAACCTTCCAAAGCGGGAGGCGGAAGTCGGTACGATTGCGCTGAGCGGTGCAGAGGTCCGTGCCTGGCTTGCCGAGGACGGCATCGTGAATTTTAAACCGCTTTTCGCTCCGCTTGGAGAAACCCAGGAGGCCCGAGTTGAGCCGGAGCGCCCTGCGACGGAGCCCGGGAAGCCCTGGTCTGTGGCGGTGCAAGCGATTGAGGTGACAAAATCGCAGGTGGCGCTCGAAGATCGGAGTCTGAAGACGCCGGTGCTGTTGGCAATCGATGACCTGCATGTGACGGTGAACGGGCTTCAGGTGCCGTTGAAGGGCTCGTTGCCGGTGTCGGCCGCTTTTCGGCTCAATCAACAGGGCACCGTTGAGAGCCAGGGCACGCTGCAATTGGATCCCCTGCAAGCAGCGCTCACCCTGAAACTGGCGCATGTCGGCCTGCGGCCGTTCCAGCCCTATCTCGACCGTACCATGCAGGTTGACATCAGAGACGGCGAATTGGAATTGGACGGAGAGCTGGCATATCGCAGCCGGCATGACCCGGAACCGATGATCCAGTATACGGGACAGCTGGGGCTGAATAATCTGCATGTGGCCGACGGAGTGTCTGCCCAGGAGTTCCTTGGCTGGACGGCACTGGGGCTGAACAAGGTCGCGCTGGAGGTGGCCCCGACGAAGGTGAAGATCGGGGAGATAACGTGGCGCGATCCGACGATCCGGTTTGTGACGGCCAAAGACGGAACCACGAATCTTTCACGCGTGATGAAGGGTCCTGCTGAAGGTCCGGCACAGTCGCCGGCACAGAAGCCGGTTGAGGCGACAACTCCCAAGAAGACGACGGCTCCGACCCCCATCGACGTGAATGTCGTGCGATTGTCCAAATTGTCGGCCACGTTCATCGACGAGTCGATTGAACCGGTTGTCACCACCGGGATTCAAGATCTGAGCGGCACGATCAAGGGCCTGTCTTCGAAGCAGATCACAAAGGCGGAGGTGGCGTTGACCGGGACCGTCGACGAAGTGGCCCCGCTGAAGATTCAGGGGCAGATCAATCCCCTGAGCGAGGATACGTATACGCACCTGACCTTCCTCTTCAAGGGCGTCGATTTGACGGCCGTGTCGCCCTACGCGGGCAAGTATGTCGGCTATCCGATCACCAAGGGCAAGCTCTCGCTCGATCTTATGTATCAGGTGTCGAAGCAGCAACTGGTGGGGGAGAATAAGGTCCTGGTCGATCAACTGACCTTCGGGGAGAAAACCGACAGCCCGGATGCCACGAGTCTGCCGGTTCGTCTGGCCGTGGGGTTGTTGAAAGACCGCCGGGGGAGGATCGATATCGATATGCCGGTGCGCGGTGATTTGAACGAACCGGATTTTCGCTACGGCCGGGTAGTGTTGAATGCGTTGGTCAATCTGATCACCAAAGTGGCCACCTCTCCATTTTCGGCCCTGGGAGGCCTTGTCGGCGGCAGCGGTGAAGACTTGCAGTTCATCGACTTCATGGCCGGCAGCGAGGTGTTGGAGAGTGCGGAACAGCGAAAGATCGAGTCGATTGCCAAGGCACTCCAGGAACGACCGGCGTTGCGGGTGGATGTGGCGGGTGCCGCCGATCCTGCGCGAGACCGCGAAGCCATGGCCTTGCAGAAAATTGGGGCCGAGGTGCAGCGACGGTTTACTCAGGGGGGAACCAAAAATCTGCAGGCTGTGCCCTCGCCCTCGCGGGAGTTTGAACTTCTGAGCGATCTCTATGCGGAGAAGTTGGGAAAGCAACCGATGAAGCGTGAAGAGCTCCCGGGAGGGAAATTCGTCGAACGGGTGTTGACGGTCGACGAACTGCGACAACAGTTGTTTCCGGCGATGACGGTTGAGGAGTCGGAATTGCGTCAGCTGGCGCAAGGGCGCGCCAGAGCCATTCGTGAGCACCTGGTCGAACAGGGCCAGTTGCCTGAAGATCGCGTGTTCTTGATTGACGCAGAGCTGACGCCTTCAGAGGGAAAGCGGGTGCGGGTGAAACTGAATCTGACGGGAAGCTGAGCGATCTGAGCAGGGTCAGGGCTTAATCTGGTACCGCATTCGCGTACCGTGCAGCAGTGAGAGCTCGATTTCACTCGCGCTCAATTCAGCCGGGAAGTAGGCTCCGGAAATCTTGGCCGCGTTGATGCTCGCTCCTTCGAGCTTCGCGTTGCGAAAATCGATGCCACGAAGATCGGCTTGCCGGAAGTAACATTCGCTGAAGTCCAGCCCATCCGCCTCCAGCCCGCGAAGATCCAGGCCCCGCAAATCGCAGCGGGTCAGGTCGACCCGTTCCCCGCCCGCACGTTTGACGTTGAACTCCTTGATGCACCCCTCGCGAAGCAATCGGTACATGGGATCGTTGGAGATCCGGAGTCCGGTGGCGGGTGGTTTTGTGTTCTCCATGCGCTCTCCTCTGGCACCTGCATTTCTTATCGGATACGTGAGTAAAAACTTGAGGGGGCAGGCGGTTTCTCCCGCCACCTGTTTTGCGGCATTCTTCGCGCAAGCTTCTGCTTGCACCGGGCTGAGGAGAAACGGTACTCTAATCCTGTCTTTCTGCTCCCTTACGCAGTGCCACCACTAGATCAGACCGGAAATTGAAGGAGGAAATCATGGGACTACGATTGGGTGACGATGCCCCAAACTTTACAGCTGAGACGACGGAAGGGACGATCAACTTTCATGAGTGGCTGGGCGGCGGGTGGGGAATTCTGTTTTCACACCCGAAGGACTATACCCCCGTCTGCACGACAGAATTAGGTTATATGGCGAGGATTAAAGGGGAGTTCGATAAGCGTGGCGTGAAGATTCTCGCCATCAGCGTGGACCCCTTGGATTCGCATCGGGGCTGGACCAAGGATATCAACGAAACCCAGAATTGTACGGTCAGCTACCCCATCATCGCCGATCCGGAGAAGAAGGTGGCCAACCTCTACGATATGATTCACCCAAACTCGCTGGATAGCATGACGGTGCGATCCGTGTTCGTGATCGGGCCGGATAAAAAGATCAAGTTGATGCTGACCTATCCGGCTTCCTGCGGGAGAAATTTCGACGAATTGCTGCGTGTGGTGGATTCCCTGCAGCTCACCGCAAAATACAAGGTGGCGACTCCGGTCAATTGGAAGGACGGGCAGGACTGCATCATCACGCCGGCCGTGAACGATGACGAAGCTAAGACACTCTTTCCGAAGGGTTTCAAAGCGATCAAGCCCTATCTGCGGCTGACTCCGCAGCCTAATAAGTAGCGCGAGATCAACGAGCAGCCCTAGGAAAGGGGGAGGCAGCTTCACAGCTGCCTCCCCCTTTCGTTTACCCAGTCTATTGTGTGCGGACAGGTCGCCTCTATCGGTCCGGGCCATTTAAGAAGCGAAACAGCCTTTATACCAGGAGGAGGCCGGCATTGCGAATCGACCGCCAGGCAGCGCTCCTGCTGAATCGTTCGAATCCGCGCGCGCCGGCGGCCGGAAAGCGATCACGGACTTCGGCGAGGCGGGGGTAGTCGTGATTCTTCCGGCGAGGCGAAGGAGTCGATTCGTGCAGGAAGCGGAGCAACCATTCGGTGTGCGGAGACGACAGGCTGACCGTAAAATCTGCTGTGCGTGTCGGAAGAATGACCCTGGTGCGGGTACGTCCGGTTGCCGCGACCACCGGCCTGCCGCCGATCCAGACGCACCGTCGTTCGGCAGTCAATGGTGGCGCCTCGGAGGAAGCCGCCAACGCCTGCGCGAGCCAGGTCTTCGTCACCCGTGGCGGTTTCACCCGATGTGAGAACCAGCGTTGTGGCGGGATATCGAATCCGGCCTGTTCCATGTAGTTGAGCAACGCGGCGCGCAGGCCTTCGCCGAGCCAGGGTGGGCAGTTCGCATTGGGGTTGGTGTGGCGGAGATCGTTTTCGGCAAACCCTTTGAAGGTCGGGCCGAGGATCGTGAGGCTTTCCGTAGCCGGGTTGAGCCCGATGGGGCTGTGGGCGGTGACCGTAAATTTGTGCCAGAAAGCGGACTGCAGGAGATGGTTCGCAAACAGTTGCCGCACGCGCTCCAGTGAATCCACCGTGTCGGCAATGGTCTCACCGGGGCATCCGTACATGAGATAGGCATGGACCAGGATGCCGGCCTGGCGAAATGCCGCCGCGACCCGCGCCGTTTGGTCCACCGTAATTCCTTTCTTCATCCGTTCCAGCAAACGATCGGAGGCCGCTTCGAGCCCGGCGGTCAGGGCGATGCAGCCGGATGCCGCCAGGAGTCTTGCCAGATCAGGGGAGAACGCCTCCTCGAATCGAATGTTGCCCCACCAGGAAATGGTCAGGCCGGTTTCGAGCAGGCGAAGGGCCAGGGCTTTGAGCGCGGCCGGCGGTGCGGCTTCGTCGACGAAATGGAAGCCCCGCTGCCCGGTTTCTTGAATCAACGCCTCGATCTGGTCGATCAAGACATCGGTCGGAGTCATCTCATAACGCGAGATATAGTTCAGGCCGACATCGCAAAACGTGCATTGCTTCCAATAACAGCCGTGCGCAACGGTTAACTTGTTCCAATGGCCTTCCGACCAGAGCCGATGCATGGGGTTCAGGCTGTCGAGGATCGAGAGGTAGTCGGCCAGCGGAAGTCCGGCATAGGTCGGTCGGCCGAGCTCATGCATCGGAATGTCCGGTTCATTGCTGCCGTCTCGAAGTAGGACGCGGCCGTCTCTGCAGAGAAACGTCCGACGGAGCAGGGGCTCGGGCCGCCCGCCTGCCAGGTGCTCCAGGAGGCAGAGGAAGGGGCGTTCCCCGTCATCGAGCGTCACATAATCCACGTACTGGAACAGTCGTGGGTCTTCGAGTCGTCTCAGTTCGGTGTTCACATATCCGCCGCCCAGGACAATGACGATATGCGGTGATTGTGCCTTGATCGCCTGCGCAATCCGCAACGCGCCGAACAGGTTGCCCGGAAAAGGGATTGTGAGACCTACGACATCGGGCGTGATTCGGTGGAGATGCGGCCAGAGTGCCTCAAGAAGCAATTCGTCCGTGAGGCTCAGTGGACGAGCCAAGGCGTCCTCGATCCGGTCGAATGACGAGGTCGCCTGCATGATCTGCTCGGCGTAACGATTCAGAAACAGGTGGGGAGCGACGGTACCCTGGAGGAGATCCGTGAGGTCCTCAATGTAGAGTGTGGCGCGGTGCCGAGCGCTGTCCGACGGCGATGCTGCGAGAGTTCCTTCTCCTGGCCGACGATCAGCGGTAAAGCGGGGGCCTTCCGGAAGAAATCCCGGGCGGGCGAGGTGGGGGGCCAACATCGGGTCCTTCCCCTGGAGAAACGCGATCACCGGCTCGATGGTCTGAAGATAGGCCGTTTCCAACGACAGGATTTGTTGGATTTCGCCTCGCCACGGCTGGTTCGTCTGCTTGATGCGAGTGAACGCCTGCTTCAGTCCCGATCGAGAGAACAGGCGCAACACCATTTCGAGGCCGAGGTCGGCTTGCTCAGCCTCATACCCCCGTGAACGCAGGAAGCCTGTCAGGTAGGCGGTCGCGGGATAGGGCGTATTGAGTTGGGTCAGCGGAGGAATAGCAAGGAAGACGCGTGGCTTGGCCATGCGAGGGAGATATCATACTGCAGGGTAGCGCTGCCAGCCGTGCGCTCGGGGCGAGGCGCCCGGTTCGGCTAGGCGGCGCGCATGGAGGATTGGATGAAGTAGCCGGTCCATCGCTTGATGCGAAAGTACTCGATCACATGGGGAGGCAATTCGTCACGCGGCATGGCCCGAAGAATGCTCAGTCCCGACTCTTTTTGGAGATCAACGGTGTGGGGCTGGTCTGCCGGGGCGGCCTGATCGTACAGCACCACGAGGGGCTTGAGACGGTATTTGAAATTGATATTGAGCACCTGCCCGAACGAGCCGTCGGTCAGCGTCACGACGGTTCCGGGCGGAAACACGCCCAGAGTTTGGATCATTGCGATCAAGACTTCCGGTGAAAAGAGCTGCTGCTGGCACTTGTACATCGTCGCCAGCGCTTCGGCCGGCGAAAGGGCGTCTTCAGGATGGAAACTATTGACGAGTGTGTCATAGTGGTCGACGGCGCTCACGATTCTGGTAGGAAACGAGATTTGATCTCCCTTGAGCTTCTCGGGGTAACCGGATCCATCCATCCGTTCATGGTGGCTGCGGACGATGTCCAATACTTCCTCGGGGAACCCGTGAAATCGTCTGAGCATCTCCACGCCAAGGTATGGATGAAGCTGATATTTCACGTGCTCGGCTTCTGAACGGCGGGCACGGTTCTGCAGGATGTGGCGCGAGATCCGCTGTTCTCCCACGTCGAGGAGCATTCCGGCCATGCCGATCAATTGGAGCGACTCTTGGTCGATGTCGAATTGCTGCGCCACGATCATGGATAGCGTCGCCACATTGAGGGCGTGAAGGATACTTGCATTGCCGATATCTTCCGGATTGAAGGCGCTGGCTACGGTGCCGGCGGCTTCAGTATGGGTCAGCAAGGTACGGAGGCCGCCGATCATGGACTGTGCGTGCCGCAATCCCGCATCTGAGCCACTCGCGAGGCCTTTCATCATCTGTGAACTCTGAACCAGCATCTGCCGATAGGCGGTTGAGGCGAGTTGTACCGCCTGATGGTAGTCGCCGTGAGTCGGCAACTCCTCGTCCGAAGGTTGCGGGTCCTCCGGCTCGGCCACGACCTGGTCCGAGCTGGTCTGCGCAGTCGTTTCCGAAACGTCGGTCGAAGGCGGAGGGGGCGAAATCACGTTGCCCTCTTCATCCGTCTCCGGGTCCGATTCCCGCGGGTAGACCAATACGGTGGCCAATCCGAGTCCTTTGATTGTCGTGATCTGGCTTTGGGAGATGAGTTTGAAGGAACGGCGCGGGAAGGGATGCTTGAACCAGGAGCAATTCAGGTCGACATACATGCCCAGACGGAGATGCTCCGGACGGAGCACCAAGGAACCGGACGTATCGAGTTTAGCTGTTTCGTCTGAGGTTCGAAGCAGGGCCATAGGTGTTTCTTTTGCACGGGAACCGTCTGTTGATACGTAAGCACTTCAGGCTATGGGCTTTATCGGACCCGGGGAGAAGAAACTTGATGAACAAAGGGGATGGCTGATGTGTTTCAACGTATTGCGAGTCGCCCTGTTTTCGGCGAAGGCCGGATCGAGCTCCTGGAACTGCATCGTCTGCATGTTGGGGGAGGTAATTCAAGTAAGCTTGTAAGATCAACAGTATAGGAGCTGCGATGTCCTCAGGATGAGAAGCCGTATCAGGGGGATGAAGATCTCTCTGCTTCGACAAGACGAAGAAAATCCAGGCAGGCAGAGCGGATGCGTGTCGGCTCTCGTCGTAGGTCGCTGCCAAGAATAAAGACGATGTCCGAACCGTAAAAGGTGACCATCTCACGAATACGCGACGCGGTTATTCTTCCTGCGGCGGTCGGGAGGATGGGTGGACAAACGCCGAGAGCTCGCCGGCATACCATGGCAATCTGACGGCAATCCTTTTCCGATATCGGGTAGTTCAGACCATAAGTCGGGTAGATGGTGATATCGGCGCCAGCCAGCCTCGGGAGAAGGCCGAAGAGCACCGGGGGAGCGATGCCGCTGTCCGTCGTCACATAGTGGCTTCCGAGAAAGTCCGGATGTGCGATGAGGGGCAGCGACAACGATGACAGCTGAGCCAGTGAAGCCATAGTGTCAAAACCTGTTAGCCCGGGGCAGATCAGGAGTGCGCCCGCGCCCGCCTGCGCTGCCTTGGCGGCTTGTTCAATTAGAGAGGTCCAGGGGCCGGAGATATGCGGCGCATAGAGACAAGGTTTCCCGGTCTGGCGCGAGGCCTTGGCGATGGCCTCGGCGCAACGTGCGACTCGCTCCTCGAATCGACAGAAGGGGTGATCGCGAAGACTCTGGTCGTCCTTGATCAGATCAACCTCACCCAGGGCAAACTCATGGGCCAGTTCAGCCAGCTGCTGTGGAGAATACCCGAGCGGCTTCAGCACCGCGCAGAGTAGGGGACGTCGGGGGACCCGCAACAGGTCGCGCAGTCCCTGGGAGCCGAATCGAGGCCCTGCCATCCGGGCGATGACAGTGTCGGGCAATGAGAAGTCCGTGACGCGGATCTGTCCTTGCAGTCCGGCCATGCCGATGATCATGTGAAGGAGAGCGCTCGGGGTCCCGTCGAGCAGTTCAACGGGGAAAGTGACCACTGCGCGGTGAGATTTGGGGGTGAGCGCCTCGAGTTGAATCACCCGGCCCAGGAGGTGATCCCGAATCGTTCCGGAGGGAATGACATGATCGGCCGCTTCGACGGTCTGGTCGATACAGAGCAGATCTGCCCGCCTGCGCGCATCGGCGGCCGATCCGTGAAGACGATACTCCACTGAAAAGCGCTCTCCTGAAAACTGCAGACCGGTATTCCGGCTTGAACTGTTCGGCATGTCCGGTCGCTTCCTAGTTGCACGGCTCGAGGAAGAGAGGGTACCGTATTTCCGCTCGATCCGATAGGTGGGGCGTTCTTGAACAGGTTATCGTACGAGGCCGATGATTGGAGCGTGGATGATGGTGTCGAAGCAACAAGGCAAGCAGTGGATGATGCGAGTTCCAGTTGCGGGTGGGTTGCTCCTATTGATGCTGTTGAATTGCTGGAGTGACGCCGACGCGGCGCAACGGTTCGTGGACCTGACCTACACGTTCGATGAGACCACTCAAGTCTGGCCCGCCAATCCTCCCTTTCATCGTGACTCGACCGAACGGGGAGGTACGCCGACGGAAAAATGGTATGCCACAGGGCAGGTGGCGCTGTCCGAGCATGCCGGAACGCACATGGATGCGCCCGTTCATTTTGCGCAGGGGCAAGCGGGGATCGATGGCATTCCGGCCGACCGTCTGATCGGTCCTGCGGTGGTCATCGACGTGCGCGCGGCGGTACAGGAACATCGCGACTATCGCGTCTCCTTGTCGGATATATATCGGTGGGAGTCTGCGCACAGGATGATTCCGGCAGGAGCGATCGTGATGCTGTTGACGGGCTGGGGTGCGCACTGGACGGATCGTGAACGGTATTTCGGCAGCGCCACGCCGGATGTTCCGACGACGCTGCATTTCCCGGGGTTTTCACAAGAAGTCGCGAAATTTCTGGTGGAGGAACGACACATCTCCGGAATCGGAATCGATACAGCCAGCATCGATTATGGACCCTCTCAGGATTTTGTGGTGCACCGGATTGTGAACGGAGCCGGTCTCTATGGACTCGAAAATGTGGCGCGATTGGATGAGGTGCCGCCCTCGGGTGCCACGATCATGGCGCTCCCGATGAAAATTGCCGGTGGGACAGGGGCGCCGGTTCGGATCATCGCCATTCTTCCATAACAGGATGGTGAAAAAAGCCGCCAGCGTTGCTCTCGCGGGACACTACCGCCGCACCGTCTCGGCGGCATTCACGCACGTGACGCGCGGTATTCCGCGCGTCGTGAACCTCTGGGGTTCAACGTACCGCAAGGGTGCGCCTCACCTTCTCGCAGCGCTGCGGCCTCGCTGGACAACCTCTTTGACCATCCTGCTCGTAGAGCCTCTCTCAAAATTAAAAACCGACGTTTCGAACAAGCGTAGGCGCATGACAATGAGAGGCAGGCACACTCAGTGCCTGCCAAATCCAACCTCTCCTGATGCCTACGGCTGAGCCCAAGAGGTTGGTCTCCTCAACAATCGATTTTGAGATAGGTTCTAGAACCTATCTCAAAATGGTTGTATCGATGTGAGAAGTCCCTATAATGCGC
>JACOEL010000032.1 GCA_024998625.1 Nitrospira sp.
GTTACTGCCTTGAAAGGGCAATGTCCTAGGCCAGGCTAGACGATGGGGACGAAGAGAATTCCGTACGAGCGGGTTGATTCATACCATACTTGATCGAGAGGTGTCACTAGTCGGGAGCAAGATCTAGAGGAGTCTCGCATCTGGAACCATTGCCGGCCGACCGAGCCACCGGCCGATTGACGATCTGCCCTCAACCACAGTACTCTGCACCTGTGGACCCCCTTGTCAATCATCGTGCCGGAGAACATCTCGACCCGGCGACGTCGGCAACGAGACTCACGGACGAGCGCCGGAGCCTGCTCACGGCGGACGATCTCTACCTCTTTAACGAAGGTTCTCATTTCCACCTGTACGATAAACTCGGCGCGCATCCCGCGACCTTGCAGGGTATCGAGGGCACATACTTTGCGGTGTGGGCGCCGGAAGCCGAGCAGGTCTCGGTCTTCGGGACGTTCAACCATTGGGACCCCGTTCGCCACCCACTTCACCCCTGCCAATTTTCAGGCATTTGGGAAGGTTTCGTCCCCGGCGTAAGAGTCGGCGCGCTGTACAAATTTCACATCCGGTCACGGCACCAGGGTGCGGTACTCATCAAAACAGACCCGTTTGCACGACTGAACGAAATTCCGCCGAAATCCGCATCCGTGGTCTGGAACCTCGATTACACCTGGCAGGACAGCAACTGGATGCACACTCGCGCGCGGCACAATGCGCTGGATGCCCCGATCAGCATTTACGAGGTGCATCTCGGCTCGTGGATGCGGGTTCCCGGCGAAGGCAACCGCTCCCTCAGCTATCGCGAGGCTGCCCCGAAACTGATTGAGTATGTGCAGCGATTGGGCTTCACCCATGTGGAGTTTCTGCCCCTGATGGACCATCCTTTCTTTGGCTCCTGGGGCTATCAAACGACCGGGTACTTTGCCCCCTCCGGCAACTATGGGACGCCGCAAGACCTCATGTATCTGATCGACCAGCTCCACCAGCACAATATCGGAGTCATCCTGGATTGGGTCCCTTCCCATTTTCCGACCGACGAACACGGACTCAGTCGATTCGACGGCAGCCACCTCTTCGAACATGCGGACCCCCGCCAGGGCCTCCATCCCGATTGGGGGACGGCGGTGTTCAACTACAGTCGCAACGAAGTCCGCAGCTTTCTTATCAGCAGCGCCCTCTTCTGGCTGGAGCAATACCATGCCGACGGGCTGCGAGTGGATGCCGTTGCGTCCATGCTGTATCTGGATTATTCCCGAAAAGAAGGCGAGTGGATTCCAAATCGGCATGGCGGACGGGAGAACCTGGAGGCCATCAGCTTCTTACGGCAGCTCAACGAAGAAATCTATCGCCGCTATCCGGATGTGCAGACCTTTGCGGAGGAATCCACCTCCTGGCCGGCCGTGTCGCGTCCGACCTATGCCGGTGGATTGGGTTTCGGCATGAAATGGGACATGGGATGGATGCATGACACGCTGGAGTACATGGCGCTGGACCCCGTGTACCGAAAACATCACCACAGGAACCTCACCTTCCGCATGCTGTACGCGTTCCAGGAGAACTTTTTACTGCCCCTGTCCCATGACGAAGTCGTCCATGGCAAAGGCTCGCTCCTGGGTAAAATGCCCGGAGATGATTGGCAGAAATTCGCCAACCTCCGCGCGCTGTTCGGCTATATGTATGCCCAGGCTGCAAAAAAACTGATTTTCATGGGTGGTGAAATCGGCCAGTGGCGCGAATGGGCTCACGACGACAGCATCGATTGGAACCTGCTCCAGTACCAGCCTCATCAAGGGCTGCAACGGTGGGTCGCCGACCTGAATCATCTCTACCAGACAGAGCCGGCCCTGCATGAATTCGATTTCGACCCGCGAGGGTTCGAATGGATCGACTGTCAGGATGTGGATGCCGGAGTCATCAGCCTGTTGCGACACGGTCGGACACCACAGCAGCACGTCGCCGTCGTCTGTAACTTTACACCGGTCCCACGACTGCAGTATCGCGTCGGTGTCCCACAAGGCGGCTATTGGAAAGAACTGTTGAACAGCGACGCGTCCATTTATGGCGGCACCGGCCTTGGAAATCTCGGCGGCCTCTCGGCTGAGCCCATTCCGGCCCACGATCGAACCCACTCGTTGGCCATGACGCTACCCCCGCTCTCCGTGCTGTTCTTCAAGGCCCCCTCCTAGCGCCGTCCCTAGGCTCGCCTTTCCGCGCCCAGCTACGGTAGGATCGCGACACAAGAGGAACAACATCGGACCTCGAAAGTCCGATTTACCGAGGAGGCGACAATGGCGATTCGGTCACGCACAGCTTCGATGTGGCACGGGCTGGTATCGCTCACAACCTGCCTCACCCTCGTGCATTGCGCTCACGACATCCACGAGAAACGGGCCGACACCGTCAAGGATCATGTCGAAGCCTTCTACGATCACTTGACACATGATCGCGTCGCGGCAGCCGTCCGGGAGAACGAAGCGATCGAACACCTCTCATCCCAGTTAGGCGAAATCATCTCTCGACGCGTCAATCGTCCAGGAACCAACCAGGTCGATCGCGAATGGACCGACCTCCGCACTGCCAATGAGACGGCCGCCCAGAACTGGTTGGCTTTGGGACAATATCTTTCGATCAAGAAGCAATATGCGCAATCCAGAGCAACCTACCAACGTGTGATTGATACCTACACCGGCGCGGCAGAGCGGATCTATCGAGAGCAGGCGGCGCGAGCCATTCGTGACTTAGACATCCTCAACCCGCCCCCTTCCTCCCGCTAGCGATGGAGTTCAGAATGCGTCGCCCCATGCGGGATCTCAAATACCGACTCACAATCATGTTGCTTGGCACCTATCTCGTCGGGACCGGATGTGTGCATCATATTCACGTCACCTCATCATCCAGCGACAGGGCTGCGGCCCCGATCCCCGCGACGGTGCAGCTTGAGGTACGGTTCCTCGCCATAGAAGGGGCGGATCACATGCCAGGCATTCCCCTCCTCGAATGGCCGTCGAAAGACTTACAACAAACGATTGTCGAGTATTTCACTCAGCGCCAGACCTTCACGTCGATCGGCACAGAAGCCGGTGACATGCGCCTTGTTGTGAAAGCCTGGCTCATGCTTCGCGCGCCGGACCGCTACCTCTACCGGATCCATTTGGAATCCGACCTTGCCTTTTCCGGACAGGCCCCCCTCAAGACATACGCGGCCGAAGGTGAGGCCCTTGGCTCCTCAGTCAGATGGGTTACCGCATCGGATCAAGAGCCGATCGCCGAGGCCACCGCTCAGGCCCTGCACCAATTGGCCACTCAGATTGAACAAGATCGTGAGTTTGTCATCACGTCTACTCACCGGTAACCTCTCCCGCGACATATCTGCTTCGAGGCACAGCCTCAACTCCACCCCGACTCGCGACTCACGCCTATATGCACGTATGCTTTCGGATACGAATTCGTATCCCATTCGATACAGGTCTATCGTGAGAAGAAATCTTTGTTTCCTACTCTATTCCCTCAAGATTCGGCCTGAAAAGACAGTGATTGAGCGGTTCACAGGGCTATTGATCACATACACCGGCACAATTCCAACTCACCTCGGCGCCAAACAATAGTGGCATTAAGATTGCTCTCCTCTGGGCGAGCAATGAGGCCACGGCGCTGCTTGAACCTGTTCTTTTGTTATCGAGGCAGACGGATCACGCGAACAGCTCTAACCGTTTCTGGTGCGCCAAGGAGAAAGAAGCCGCGTGTCCAAACGGTTGGTTCTGTGCTTCGATGGCATGTGGGAGTTACCTCCAGACCCTGGCAAGCAGTTGCCTTCATCGGGAATTCCCAACACACAAGCCATACATAATTGCCACAGTCATTCATCTCCCGCCACGAGTGTGCTGCGGCTCTACCATTCAATCCTCCCTCGGGCGCAGGACGGACGTGCGCAACAGAAATGGTATGACTCCGGTGCCGACATTCCCTGGTTTTATCGGTTCCGGGCTGGCTCATTTGGGTATGGAGTGGATCAGACCATCCTCCACGCTTACGCCTACCTCGCCTCCACCTACGAGCCCGGTGATGAACTGTTTGTCTATGGCTTCAGTCGAGGTGCGTATACCGCACGTTCTCTTGTCGGCCTGCTCACCACCGCCGGCCTCATCCCCGCCGCGCTCCTCCATGCCGATCTTATCAAGCGCGTACGTGAGATCGCCTCCCATCCGTCACCTTCGGCGACAACAGCCACTGCTCTTCGACAATGCCTGCACGAGATGATTCTGGATCCCTCCAATCAGGCCCTCGACGATGCCTATCGCCTCTATCGTAAGGGATACGGCGATATCCTCGCAGGAGTGCCTGCTTCCGCGAGACGGAGAGGATTACTGGAAGTCCCGATCACGCTACTCGGATTGTGGGAAACCGTCGGCCCACTTGGAATTCCAACCAACGTGCTCAAGTGGCTCAACGACCACCGATATAATTTTCACGATACCGAACTGAGTTCGATCGTAAGACAGGCCTATCATGCACTCGCCATCGACGAACACCGCGCAGATCACAACGCGACTCTGTGGACCTCGCCGGCCAGCCCTGGGCAGACCATTGAACAACGCTGGTTTGCAGGGGCGCATGGTGACCTCGGCGGGACCTACCCGGAACGGGACTTGGCAGATGTCGCCTTGGCCTGGCTGCAGCGGCACTCAATAGAAAATGGATTGGCTATTGAAACCCGTTCGGTTCCGCTGAAGCCAAATGCGCTAAGTCCGATTCACGATTCGTTCAGCGAGTGTTTTGGAAGGATACGGAAGTGGTTTCATTCGCGATTCTATCGACCAGTCATGCAGACGGGAACGAATACCGAAGTACTGGACAGCTCCGTCCATACACGCCTCATCCACATGCCCCATTATCGGCCGAAAAACGAGGGATTGAAAAGCGTCTTACATTTTGAATGAGCGCTGTTTTATTCTCCAAATCTATCGACCTCCCGCAATAAAACGCGTTGAACGGCAGGAGGGCAAATCCTTAGATCGTTTCCTGATCGTACAACAATCCCCACCAAGTACTTCGGCGCTCGCCTCCACAGCACACCTACTGCCCGTTAATTCGTACTCTTCAATAACCTATTTCGCTCAACCCTAGGACGCTCGCCGCAGGGCCTAAAAACTCCGCGTCCCTGACGTGCCCCTCGTTAGAAGTACCCTCTTCGCAGACTATCTGATCCGTCATAGTCGAGATAGGTTCATCACCGAGGTTTCGTCGTGCTCGTTCGCCACACGCGGGAGGATCGCATGACAGGTTCATCGCATCGAAGATTCGTCGTTCACTGCATCCTGTCTGCTGCGGCCATGGGCTGCGCAGAAAAAGGGCGTATCATCGATTCCAGTCTCGTCGGTCCGCCGCACCCGACCTCCCACAGCCTCATCGACGGAGACTACCTTGCACTCAAACTGCAGGTTCCTGAAGATCGCCGGCCGGTTTCGGTAGGCTTGGCGAGAGTCACCTGGGCACAGGGAAACCGATTCGGGGCGGAACTGCTCATGATGGATGCTGATGAACGGACTCGATTGAATGGCTTCCTCGAAGAATACCTTCCCCTCGAACTGGAATGTCAAGACTCACATCAGGAACTCACAATTACGGCCGCGGAATAGCCCCACGTACAGACGGCAGAATAGTTCTCTTGAGAAAGGTGACCATGATGCCGAACGGATTCCATCTCCGCACCTCCCGGCAAGCGAAGACTCGATGCACCTATCAATGTTTCGCCATCAGTTGAAAACATCCAACCAGAGGGTACCACCAAGGAGGTACTTCATTCAGGTCTGTCGGAGAAGACCTTCCGGTTCTACGCTTACACATAGGCACTGAACAATGGAGGACGCCACTATGACGTGTTCCCGCTGTAACGGATGCATGGTTGAAGATTTCCTGTTGGATATGGAGGACTCGTCGGGGCCGATGTGGCTTCATGCCAAACGATGCATGAACTGCGGAAATGTGGCCGAGAAGGTGTTGGAGCACAACCGACAAACTCAGGGCGCCGCGCTGCACTCATCCACATCCGCTGTCACGATTCCAAACGGTGAACATGTCCACTTTGGATCAGAAGGCATGGCACATGTGGCTGCCTAGTCCCAATGCAAAGACCAGGATGCCAGGGGAGTCCCGTCCGGAGGCATCCTGGTCACAACTGTCTTGCAGTGAAATGTATTCGGATAACGAGTCCCCTTCTTCACAACTCACCACACTAGACCGGTGGAATAAACGATGTCCATTGATGTAGAGCTCGCTCTCATTTTGGGGCTGTTCCTAATCGGCGCGGTCGTACTCGCACTTGATAACCTGGTGTATGCGATGTCTCGGCGTTTGAGCCGTTGGCTGCGCAACCGAAAATCACTCTCTACTCCCCCGCCGCTCAGTTCGACCCAGAAAAAAAGGCCGTGATAGCGGGCATCTCTCAAACTCTTCTTTTTTTGATCATGAAACAATTGGAAGTCAGTCGGCCAGGGGACGATCATCAACAGGGGAGGCGGCAGTGACCTCCAACGCCAAGACTGTGGTACGCGATGCCGCGATCGTTTACGGACTGACATTTGCCGCAGGGCTGGGCATGGCTGCAGCCGGGATAACTATTGAGAACAATTCTTCAAACGCATATCTTTGTAATTTGGTGTCAGGAGTGCTCGGCTTCACCCTGGTGGGCACTCGCGTCTCCGCCAACCGAGCGGAACACTTGGCATGGGTGGCGGCAGCCCTCTGGACCTTCAACCTTACGAACATCGTACTGGGACTCCAAACCAGCTCAGCATGGATACACAGCGGCCTCACCATCCTGCTTATGGCGTCCTTAGGTGGAAGCCTCGCCATGATCCTCAGCCTAACATCCGCAGCCAATCGTCGAACGTGAATATCCTTCAGGCAACAGAAGCACAACCCTGAAAATACTGAATCGCTCAGGTTGAAGCGAGTTGAAGGGGCTGCATCTCAGCTTTGAGAATCGACGAGAACACAGGCGAACGAACCACTGTCAGAGCAGGGCAACAGACTAGAACCTATCCCTCAAGGACAACGTCACTATCGCTTTTCCTGGGCAGAAACCACCGGCCGGGCCTGAACCGGCGGCTGCCCTTCCGGAGTCCAGCCACCGCCAAGAGCCTTATATAATTGCACGATGGAGACAAGGTGTAGACGATGGGTTCCCATCAGCGCCAGCTCAGCCTCAAACAGATTGCGCTGCGCAATCAACACATCCAGGTAATTTGCCAGACCACCCTTATAGCGAAGATTGGCAAGACTCAGCGCCGACCGCAACGCGTCGACCTGCTGCAACTGTGCCGCGCGCTGCTCACGAACCGTGCTGACTGCGACCAACGAATCCTCCACCTCCTTGAACGCGACCAACACCGACTGCTCATATTGAGCCACGGCTTGACGCGCTTGCGCCTCGGCAGCTTTCTGTTGGAAACCGAGGATCTGAGCATTCAACAACGGTCCGGCGAAGCCTGGCCCCGCGACACCGAAGGCGGTTTCATTGGCCACTAAACGGGACAAATGCGGACTCGCCACACCCAGGATGCCGGTGATACTGAGCTTTGGAAAACGATCAGCTTTTGCCATCCCGATGCGAGCCGTGGCGGCGGCAAGATCCTGCTCCGCCTGCAGAATGTCAGGACGTCGCTGCAACAATTCAGAAGGAAGGCCGGGAGGCACATCCGGCGGCATCACCTGCTCCGTCAGAGAATGCCCACGGGCAATCCGGCCTGGATTTCGGCCCAGCAGCACACTCAGTTGATTTTCCTTCTGTACCTTCTGACGTTCGAACTCCGCCGCCTTGGCAGCGGCATTAGCCCGTTCAGCCTCGAATTGATCGGCATCAAGCTTGGAAATCATTCCCTGCCGCAATCGCGCCTGAGCGATCCTAACGGACTCCTCCCAGGACTTGAGCGTACGCCGCGCAATGTCGAGTTGCATATCGAACTGCAACAGCTCAAAGTAGGCCTCCGCGACGCCACTCACCAACTGCAACACAATCGCACGTCGAGCCTCCTCCCGTGACAACAGATCGCCACGCGCCGCCTCATTGGATCGACGAATGCGTCCCCAGATGTCGATCTCCCAGGACAAATTTCCCTGCAAGTAGTAGTTGAAGGGATTGGGAAATCCTGGAAACAAGAAATTGGTTTTTCGTCCGAACAACGGCGCATTCGACGTGACATTCATCTGCGGAGCAAAATCGGTCTTGGCGATAAACAGGCGGGCCTGGAACTCCTCCACCGCCGCCGCCGCGCGCTGGAGGTCTTTATTTTCTTCCAATGCCGTACGAATCAGCTTTTGAAGCTCTTGGTCCTTGAGCAACTCCCACCAGGGTGTATTCGCGATTGATGCAGCATTCCCACCCGCCTCCGCCATGCGGAAGGCCTCCGGAGTCGTCGCGTCAGGTTTGATGAAGTCCGGGCCAACAGCACAAGCCGTCAGAAGGGTCGAGGAAAGCACAAGGGCCAGTCTACGCATGTTGATAGTCGCGCTCCTTTTCGGGATCGTCCGGTGCATCCTCTGCCGGAGGAATCTGCTTTTTCAAGCGGTGACTCAACGAGCGGATCAGCACAAAGAATAACGGCACGAAAAAGATGGCCAGAAAGGTGGCCGCCAACATCCCGCCGAACACCCCGGTGCCGATGGAGTTTCGGCTGGCAGCGCCGGCACCCGTGGCAATGACCAGCGGCACTACGCCGAGAATGAACGCCATCGACGTCATGACAATCGGACGAAACCGGAGCTTCGCCGCCTCGATCGTCGCCTCCAGCAACGGATGACCTTCCTCGTAGCGTTTGTTCGCAAATTCCACGATCAGAATCGCGTTTTTCGCCGAAAGCCCGATCAGTGTCACGAGCCCGATCTGGAAGTAGATATCATTGGTCATGCCCTTGAGCCAGACTGCGCTGAGCGCACCGAAGAGACCGATCGGCACCGCCAGAATCACTGCAAAGGGGACCACCCAGCTTTCATACTGTGCAGCCAGCACCAAGAACACCATCAGCAACCCGAAGGCGAACGCATAGAGCGACTGACTGCCGACCATACGCTCCTGATAGGAAATGCCGCTCCAATCAATTCCGTATCCCTGCGGTACCAGCACCTCTTTCGCGACCTGTTCGAGCGCGTCCAGCACTTGGCCTGAACTGAATCCAGGGGCTGCCGCCCCCAACACCAGTGCCGTATTGTACCCATTGAAATGTGTCACCGGGTCGGGGCCACTCGAGAACTCCGTGTTCACCACCGTATCTAAGGGAATCATGGTCGTGCCCTGAGGCCCGCTTGCCCGGACGTAAATCTTCGAAATATCCTCCGGCGTGGAACGATACTGTGCATCGGCCTCGGTCTGCACACGAAACACGCGGCCGAACTTGATGAAGTCGTTGATGTAAAAATTGCCGAAGTACGCCTGCATCGTATCGAACACTTCCGAGATCGGCACCCCCAGCGCCTTCGCACGCTCGCGATTCACCGTCGCAAGAATGCGCGGCGCACTGACGCGAAAACTGGTGCCGATCGCGCCGATTGCCGGATGCTGCCTTGCCTTGCCGACGAACTCCTGGGCGGCGGTGGAAAACTTGTTGAAATCCCCGCTGCTCGGATCCTGCAGCTGCAGCGTAAACCCTCCCGTGGCGCCGAGCCCTCGAATGGAAGGCGCATTAAAGGCCAGAATGAGCGCCTCCGGAATCTTGGCGAACTCTCCATAGGCGGCGCCGATGAGAGCCTTCACATGGTGCTGCGGAGCCGTGCGCTCGTCCCAGTGCTTCAACGGCACGAACATCGTGGCGGCATTCGGTCCCCGTGTATTGAAAACGAAGTTCTGGCCGGACAGGGCATCGGTTGAATGGATGACCGGGCTGGCCAGGAAATAACTCTCGATCTTGCTCAGCACCGCATCCGTCCGCTGCTTGGAGGCGCCATCGGGCAGTTGCACGATGGTGATGAAGTAGCCCTGGTCTTCCTCCGGCAGGAAACTGTTCGGAATGACCCTGAACAAGATGAACACACCGACCAGCAAGACCGCGAACACCGCCACCGATACAACACGTCGAGTCAGCGCCTGACTGACCGTCGAGATATACCGCAACTGCATCCACGAAAAGAATCGATTGAAGAGGCCAAAGAATCCCTGGTGTCGCTCCTCACCGGGCTTGAGAACGAGAGCACAGAGCGCGGGGCTGAGGGTCAACGCGACAAACCCCGAAATAATGACGGCGATCGAAATTGTAATCGCGAACTGCTTATATAACTCGCCGGTAATGCCACCCAAGAATCCGACCGGCACAAACACCGCGCACAACACCAACACGATCGCAATGACCGGCCCCGTCACCTCTTCCATCGCCCGCTTGGCGGCAAGCTTGGCAGAAAGCCCTCCCTGGGTCATGTGCCGTTCGCAATTCTCCACGACGACGATCGCGTCATCCACCACGATGCCGATCGCCAGCACCATGCCGAACAGGGTCAAGGTATTGATCGAGAAATCCAGGGCCTGCATCCCGGCAAAGGTGCCGACGAGGGAGACCGGCACCGCCACGCCGGGAATCAAGGTCGCGCGCCAACTCTGGAGAAAGAGATACACCACCAGAATGACGAGCACCATCGCTTCCGCCAGCGTCTTCACCACTTCTTTGATGGAGACATCGATGAAGCGTGTCGTGTCGTAAGGCACATCGTAGGACACGCCGGCGGGAAAACTCTTGGACACCTCGACCAGTTCAGCCCGAACCCGCTTCACCGTTTCAAGCGCATTAGCCCCGGGCGACAGGAAGGTGAGCAAAAACACGTTCGGCTTGCCGTTCCAACGCCCTTCCAGCGTATACGATTGTGCGCCCAGTTCGACGCGGGCCACGTCCTTCAAGTGGATCATCGACCCATTCGGCATGGCACGGACGATCAACTCCTCGAACTCCTTCACCTCCGTCAATCGACCCTGCGTGATGACGGGAATCGTCAGCTCCGTGCCCTTCAACGCCGGTTCACGGCCGATTGTGCCGGCCGGGAAATCCCGGTTCTGCTCGCGAACGACATTGGCGATGTCCGTCGGCGTCAAGCTGAGCTGAGCCATCCGGATTGGATCCAGAATCAGGCGCATGGAATAGTTCTGGGAGCCGAACACCACCGCATTGCCCACTCCGCGCAACCGCTTCACATTGTCAAGCACGCGGAGAATCGCATAGTTCGACAAATACACCGTGTCATGCGTCGGATCGCTGGAGCTGAGCGCCACCACTGCCAGCAGATCTGGAGAGACCTTGTTGATACTGATACCCTGACGCACGACCTCAGGCGGCAGCTGCGGTTCCGCCAGTTTCACCCGATTCTGCGTTTGGACTTGAGCGATGTCTATGTCAGTGCCGATCTCGAACGTCAGCTTGATCGACATGTGCCCGTCGTTCGTGCTGGTGGAATCGTAGTAGAGCAGGTTATCGATGCCCGGGAGCTGGACCTCAATCGGGCGCGCCACAGAGTCGGCTACGATCTCCGCATTGGCGCCAGGGTAGTCGGCCTCGATCTGGACGACGGGAGGAGTGATTTCAGGAAATTGAGCGACCGGCAGCGCTTTCAGCGCAACCAGGCCGACCACCATGATCACAATGGACAGAACCGACGCAAAAATCGGGCGGTCGATAAAAAAATGGGAGATCACGAGGCGCGCTCCGGCTGCGGCTTGGCGGCAGTCGGAACGGTCGTCGCGGCAGGCGCAGGCAGCGGCACAGGCTTCACCGGCGCGCCGGGCGCGATCTTATGCAGCCCTTCCACGATGATGCGGTCCCCGACATGCAACCCTTGCTCAACGATCCATTGCTTGCCTTGCCAGCTAGTCGCCTGAACCTCCCGCATCTCAACCTTGTCTTCATTCCCGACGACAAACACGATGGACCCCTTCGCGCCCTGCTGTACGGCCCGTTGAGGAACCAGAATGGCCCCCTTCTTGACCGTCCCCTTGAAGCGGACCCGCACGAACTGCCCGGGCAGCAGCACGCGATCGTGATTGGGAAAGACCACCCGCGCCTGCCGTGACCCTGTATCGGTTTTGAGTCCGACATCCAGGAGGTCTAACACCCCCTCCTGCCCATACGTCGTCCCGTCCGCAAAGGTCAGGACGCCTCGCAATTGATAGACGCCGGGATGCTGTATCCGTTTGGCCGTGCTGTCGCGCTGCCGCTTCAACAGAAAACTTTCCGGAGCGCTGACGATCACATACATAGGATCGACCTGCTGAATGATCGTCAGGAGATCGGTCTGGGCCGACACAAGTCGCCCTTCATAGACGCGCGTCCGCTCGATCATGCCGCTGATGGGCGCCACGATCAGCGTGTTGTCGAGATCGAACTTGGCTTTGACCAGTTCTGCCTTGGCGCCTTCGAGATTCGCCTTCGCGGCCATCTCTTCGGCCACCGCATCATCGACATCCTTTGTACTCACGGCCTGCTCGGCCAGCAGGGGTTTCACCCTGGCCAAATTCTGCTTGGCCTGCACCAGTCGCGCTTCTGCCTGAGCGACCTTCGCTTTGGCGCTCAACATCGCGGCATGAAAGGGCACCGGGTCGATCTGATACAGGCGGTCGCCTTTCTTGACGTCGCGGCCTTCCTTAAAGAACCATTCCTTGAGAATTCCGGTCACCTGCGATCTGATTTCTACCGGCCGCGATGACTCCGACTGTCCGATGAACTCCGGCTCATCGGGCACGTCCTGCGCCGTCGCCACGACAATGCCAACCTCAGGCACTGGAGGGGCTTGGGAGGAACCGACCTCCTGCTTACAGCTTGAGAGCAGCGCCAGAACAAGACACCCGTACATCATCGGGGCTACAGTTGAAAATCGTGATCGCCCGGCCATGCTCGCTCCCTGATAGAATCTGATTACGCAGTTCACGGGATATTAGTGGAAGCCTATCTTACTGGTTGGCTCCTGGGTAAGCAACGGAGCTTCGTGAGAATTTTCTTAATTATATGCCATGTGCGGTAATCAGATCCTTGCGAGTTAATATCTGCGCGAAATATTAAATGAATTTGATCAAGCAGGATTGAGACATACGCTCTAAAATCAACGAGGTCCAGGTTTTATATGTCGCGCAGGTCTTAAAAGAGCATTCTTGGCAAGGAACCGAATGCCGGATGAAATTGTGGCAAGGAACTGTAGCCCGAATAGACGACACATTCAGCGCCCAGTGGTAATTTAGTTCCAGACATAATCTAGTTAGTCAGGATTGAGTGCGAAGGGGATGGCCAGCGCCGAGTCGACCATCCGAGGGCGGCGGTATCGCTTCTGAAGTAGCGGTTGGTTTCATGCAAACACGTGGCTACTCTGAAGAATCGGCTACTTATTATCACTTCCGCTTCTTGCGACGAGTGCTAGGTACAATCGGGGTCCCGGGATCAGGGGAATTAGGCCAGCTCGTCAGTTTTTCTGCGAACGCATCAGCGAATTTATTCCACGTGCGTGGGGTGAACTGGGTCTTGCGGACGATTTGCAATTGTCTTCGAATGTATTCGTGAATCTCCTTCGAGGTGCTTTTGTTCCAATCCGTTGCAGAAATCTCAGGCCGTGCGGAGTCTTTTCCAACCTGAAAGAGTTCTTCGCATACGTCATCGAGTTCTGCCGGTGTAAATCCCTCCTCTTTCAGTACGGTCAACATAGATTTCAGGAGTGTGTGGATTAGGTCTCGTTCTAATGTGGCTGTCATCAGGGGCTTTCTGAAGCGTCCTACATAGTATTTTAGAAAGGAGGGAATGTCCGGTTCAACAAGGTTGGCACCAAACTGTCCCACCTGTCTAAAAAAGTCCCAGGCCTCGTTTCGTGACAGCCCGTTGACATAAAGAGTTATGAGCAGCCCCATCGAATGCGCGCGATGCCGGATGAGTTCCTCGCGTGAGCATATATTGGGTGGTTCAGGCAGAAGTCCGACGGACACCGCCTCTAAGAACGTATCCCACCAGTGTTTGTCAGGAATCGATTTCAAAGCGAAGAGGATATCAGGCAGGCGGCTTCTCCCCACTCCTGCCATTTCAGCGCCAAGTTCATTCCAAAGGCTGTGCAACCGAGCCCTGTCGGCTGCATCCCGCTCCTGTCGCCAGGAGGATTTCTGGACCGAAGAAGCTTCAGTGGCTGAGAGAGTTTTCTGAGTTGGTCCAGTTCCGGTCAGTAGCCATTCCATTGAGCAATTTGCCCAATGAGCCAGGCGGAGAAGCTTCCCTGGTTCAGGGACTTGTCCAATGAGATAACGGGAGAGTTGAGACTCAGGCATTCCGAGCGCTTCGGCCGCTGCGCGCTGGCTCATATTTTTCGACTGAATCAGGCCTTTTAAGCGCTTGCCAAACCCGGCACGATCTACATCTGATGTGAACATGGCTTCCCCGCGGGCCACCCCTTGATAAAAAACTTGCAACGATGATAAGTTGCAAGGCATGAGCTCGTCTCACCGTACGCAACTCTCAAGCGTATTACAAGGTAGGCGAAATGGCGCGGTTGGATGAGGTGATGCAGTGAGCCTTACATCAAACGAGAGGGAGGTAGGGTGATGACAATGACAGACGAACAGTTCAGGAGCTGGGTCGAGGAGTGTCGGTTTAGCGATGAGGCAAGAGCGATCATTGCCCGCGTTCGAGCCACCCAACCGTCGCGAAACGTGCGGAGCGGACGGCATAACACGCGGGGGCGCTATGCGAGCACGAGGAATGAATTAAGCGTGCAGTATGAAAGTGGAACTGGGGAGTTATTGGTTGCAGTCATGAAGAACTACGATTCCCACACCCTGGAATACTATGACCAGCCGGAATCAATAATTCTTCGGTACAAAGCACTGAAAGGCCGATCGGTTGGCGTGCGTCACACGTCTGACTTTTTTTGTCTCGAGCGGGATCGGGCAGGATGGCAAGAATGGAAGACGGAAGAAGAATTAAGGTGCCTCTCTGAAACAATGCCCAACCGATACGTGAAAACTGAACAAGGGCAGTGGCGATGCCCACCTGGAGAAGCCCACGCCGAACCCTTCGGGCTGTTCTATGAAGTGCATGCCTATGAAGAACTCAGTGATATCCTCTTCCAGAACCTTAAATTTCTCGCCGATTATTTGGATTATCCCAACCTGGCAATATCGGAACCTGCGAAGCAGGAGATTCAGAAATGCCTCTCGGACTCTCCTGGTCTGTCGCTCCTGCAACTAGGAGAAGAACTCAAGATAGCGAAGCGCAACGATCTCCATATCTTGCTAGCGCAGGGTCAGATATACGTCGATCTCAGTGCCGCCCCTCTCACGAAACCTGGGTATGTGTATGTGTATCGCGATCGTCCCACGGGTGAGGCCTATCGCACTATGCTGAGTTGCCAAATGCCGGTCACGTCGCCGCCAATGATTGACCTCACGACTGGGGGAAGGATTATGTGGGACGGGGTCTGGTGGCAGATCGCCAATGTTGGAGAAACCCAGATCTCGCTCTTGGGCGAAGGGAAGAAATTTACCCATGTTTCCTATGAGTATTTTCGGACTTTGATCCAAACGGGGACGATCACCGGAATTGCATCAGGCGCGAACCAAAGTATGAGTGATGGAGATCGCCGAATTCTTGAGGCTCCAATCGAGGCGCTCAAAGACGCGAACTACCGATGGGATCTCGTGCAACTCTATCGACAGTACCGTCAGGCCCTGCAAGTCGACGAGGTGCAGGAAGATCAGTGTGTCATGGCCAAAGAGGAGTTCGAGAGTGATCTTGCACGTCTCGTCAAGAAGCATGGACGCACGGAAGCACCAGCGCTGCGGACGCTTCGATACTATGACCGTCTCGCTACTGAGGGGGAACGGATTTATGGCAATGCCTGGATCAACTTGCTTTCGCGTGTCCATCTACGGGGAAGTCGAGCGCCCAAGCTGGATGAAGCCACTGTGAAGTTGATGGATAAGATTATTAATGACAATTGGCTTACGAAAGTGATGAGAAAAGGCGCGCGGTCCTGGGGCGAATTCTCACTTCGGTGTGAACAAGAAGGACTAGCAGCAGCTTCTTTGAAAACATTCCTTCGCCGTATCAAAACACAAAAGTCTGAGGAGCAACAAGTTCGAGAGAGAGAGGGGAAAGGCGAGGGATATCAAAGACAAGGGCCGGTCATTCAGCCCAAGCGGGAACTGGCGCGTCATGGCACCTATCCCTGGGATCAGGCACACATTGACCACACTCCTGTGAGTCTACCTCTCTTTTGTCCTGACACGGGAATGGAGCTGGGACAGGCCTGGCTCTCGGCCATGATCTTGTCGTTCCCACGGCGAATTGTAGCCATTCTGGTCATGTTCCGACCCCCATCGGAAGTCACGAATCTCATGCTATGTCGCATCTGTGTGTGGCGGTATCAACGATTGCCGAGATTTCTCGTCACGGATAATGGATCCGAGTTCGAGGGCACCAGCTTTCAGACCTTTATGGGTCGATATAAAATGTCGCATCACTTTCGGCCTCCCGGAGAGCCGCGCCACGGAGCTGAGATAGAGAAGTTCTTTGGGACCGCTCAGACGCAATTTCTCCATAATTTGCCGGACAATACACAATCAGGCAAGAGTCAGGGGACTCCTCCGAAGGAACGCGGTCTTGTCAAAACCTTGGGAGGTCTCTACGTCGCCTGTAGTCGCTATGCCTATGATGTCTACGACACGCTACAACATTCAGAGCTGGGGATGTCGCCGCGTGAGGCCTATGAGCGAGGGATGGCTTCTGCGGGCGAACGAACGCATACCCTTATTCCGTATGACGAGACGTTTCGGATCTTATCGCTCCCGCTCATCGGGCGAACAGGAAAGGTCCATGTCAGGCCAGGAAAGGGATTTCGCCATCAATATAAAGATTATTGGACCGATGAGTTTCGCCTGCCAACAGTTGAAAATACCGATGTGCTTGCGCGGGAAGATCCGTTTGACCAAGGGTATGCCCTCGCGCAGGTTCAAGACCGTTGGGTCCAGTGTTTGAATTCTCAGTACACGCTTTTCCGAGGCCGTAGTGCCGCAGAATGTGTCATGGCCGCTGAAGAATGGCGCCGTCGCCGGCGGCTGCATGGGAGGGCGTATGCTCTCAATGCGATAGAGCTTGCACGATTCCTTCGAACGCTCGAGGAGGAACCTCAATTCAAACCCAAAATGACGGCGCATACCGAAGACAAGAAGCTCGCGGCTCTGATCAATGGAAATCCAGAATTCTTTCGATCGAGTAAGACTGGGGATTCTCTCCCGGCAGGTGCTTCGTCTGGCTCAATCTCGAATGGTTTAAACCAATCAGGTGGGTCTAACCAACTACGCTCGGCGGAGAGTTCCCCTGGCCAGGCATCGCAGGCGCGCCAACGGGATGAGGCGATTGAGGCAGAGCAACCTACTGACCATGGAGAATTCTGATGCCAGGACAATCGGACAGCGTTGCCCCTCCGAGTAGTGAGCGGACCAAGTCGTCAACATCCAAGGAGATGTACCGGGAACGGATTCGAGCAAAGGATCCCAGGCTCCTTCAATTCTTCGATGCCTCGTCCAAGCATCCGGCGATTGAATGGGTGCATGAACGGGTTATGCATTTCAGCAGATGTCCGGTAGGTCTCTCCATGCTGTTGATCGTAGGGCCAACCGGGGTGGGGAAGACGCTGCTCATGGAACGAATCAGGCGAGACATCCTTGAGACCGCGACAGAGGAGATGAGGAGAGATCCTGGGCACATTCCAGTGTTGTGCGCGTCAGCGGATGCAACTGAGACAGGCAATTTTCGGATGCGGTATCTCTATTGGGATCTACTGGAGGATGCCGATGAGCCAGATTTGGCCCACAAACAGAATCCGGACACACGCCGTCCTCGTGTCGATCAGTTAGGCCGCTCATATCCAAAAGTGGATCGAGGGACGGAGGCGCTAAGAAAGGTATTAGAGAATTGTATCCGTGAGCGTCGGGTTCTGGTGTTATTGATCGACGAAGCTCAGGGCCTAACAAAAGTCGCCTCGGCTCGGATGCTCAAAGCACATATGGAAGTACTAAAAATGTTGGCCAAAGATACTCGAGTCCTCATTGTGCTCGCGGGACACTATGACCTATTAGATCTGTTTGATCTGAGCAGCCAGAATGTCAGGCTCAGTATTGATCTGCATTTCACTCGATATCGAGCCGAGATTCCCCTGCATGCAAAACTATTCCGTGATGTCATTTATAAGTTCCAGACCAAGGTACCCCTGACAAAAGTGCCTGACCTCCGGCGGCTTCACTGGCAGTACCTCTATGAGCAAACTCTCGGCTGTATCGGGATGCTCAAGGATCTCTTCTTGCTCGCCCTTGGGGAGGCGATTGATGCTGGTCGAGACGAACTGATGATGGAGGATTTTTATAAGCACGAGCGTTCGTTAACAGAATTGGAACGTATGCGACTCGACATCCAGCAGGGGGAGGAACGGATGGCGATGCGTAACGTCGGGAAGCTGAGTTGGGAGGCCGCTATAGCAAAGAAATATGAAAAAGAATTTCCTGTGCAGCAGGAATCTTCAAAAGAACAGGACTTACGCGCGACTGATCGAGAGTCGCGACGGCGTGATTTCCGTCGGTGGCTGGGCCTTGACCTAACACAAAAAGAGGATAAGGCTCGGGGACATCTGTCAGAAACCCCACAAGCTCCTCCTGAGCCACCACCTTCTTCTAAGCGTCGTGGAGTTGGGAAACGGAAGGCAGTTCGTGATCAGGTTGGGGAACCTATGAAGAAGGCAAAACCTGCGGGTGCAGGGTGATGCCATGGCTGAGGGCATCGAGGTTCCACCGAGAAGCCGTTTATTTAGATTGGCGCCGATCGGTCTTGGCACTCCACTCTCTGAAAGTTTGGCGAGTTATGTCGCGCGCTTAGCCGAGACGCACGGTTGGTCTGTTCAACGACTGGTCAGCTATCACATCGTTCCCCAGACCACAGGGAGGTATGGGCCGCTGGGCGGCGGCCGTTCCTTCTGGGAGAAACAGGGGCGAATGGCCAATGGGTTCGGGATCGGCACCAAACGTTGGGTGGAGGCTCTTCAGACGCTGACGTGTCGCGAGGGACTACAAGACCTCACGCTTCTGCGTTGGCAATCTGTCTTGAGTCTGCGAGAGGCGATGAGAAAGCATCGGGCGTGGTGTCCGAGTTGTTTCGAGGACTGGCGTCACGATCTTGTATACGAGCCGCTGCTATGGTGTTTAGCGTGTGTCACGCACTGCCCAATCCATCGCAGGGAGCTGATCAGCCTCTGTCCCCGCGTGTCATGCCAGGCTGCACTTCCCATCTTGGATGCTCAACTTAGGACAGGGTTCTGTTCACGTTGCTTTAGCTGGTTGGGAGTGCCGCGGAGATCACGCGTATCAAGACATTCTTCCCAACGTGTTCCTCCGTGTGAACGGTGGATGGTCAACGCAGTGGGGGAACTGATCGCGGCGTCAGGGCAGATAGACGGTCATAACTCCATCCGAGCGTTTCCAGAGGTCTTGCGTGAATGTGCGGTGGTGTGGGGGCATGGTACTTTGAAGCAGCTTGCGCGGACGGTATCAATGCCCCCAAGCCTTGTGACGGCTTGGGCTCGTTCAACCCACCGACCTTCTCTGTTGTGGGTGCTTGGGATGTGTCTGCAGCTCCGCATTACCCCGCTCCGCCTCCTCACAAGCGTTCCCGGGTCTCTTGCAGGGCACAAACGCCGTCATCGACACAAAGCAACTGATTGGAGGGTGCCTGGCGATCGTGCGCGAGGCACAAGAGATCTCGAAAGTCTTTCCCTACGGCTGAAAAGGATTCTAGCCAGAAGGGAGAAGGTTCCGCCAACACTTCCCGCGGTAGCCAAGGAAGTGGGGTGCGAGTCTTGGTATCTCTTGCAAGAGTATCCGAGGCTCTGTCAGCGGATTCGTGATCGCGCGAAACGCTATCGACAAAATCGTGCAAAGACTCGTCTTGCACAGTTGGGGGTCTCCATCCGAGGCGCGACGCAGACATTGTTTTTGGAGGGACGGTATCCCAGCGCTCGGCGTGTTCAACAGGTGCTTCAGAAACCGGCGTTGTTCAAACATCCACTGCTTGCGGAGGTCTGGCGTGAGACAAAGCGAAAACTTGGCATCATCGACAAGTGAATGTACTCAGGGGGATGTTCCTGAGCGTGGCTCTATGAGGCCATCTTTTGAAGCTGATCACCAAGATAGGGATTATTATGAGGAGAAGGTTCCGTGGATTCCCATACGCAGTCGGTTGTTTTGTCTTCAACCGGTGGGATTCGGGACATCGTACATTGAAAGTTTAAGCAGCTATCTGGGACGTCTTGCGGATGCCCATTGTCTTTCCCCGGCCAGACTTGTCATGGGTCTGCTGGAGGACTCCTTCCCCCACCCACATGGCGCATGCTCTTCGTATGGGGTGTCTCGAATCAATGGATACTCTTTGCAGACTCAACGCTGGGTAAGCCGTTTGGAGCAGTTGACCCGGTATCCCAGTCTCCGTGCGCTGACCATGCTCAACTTCGCGCACGTGCTGTCCTTTCACCATTTGCTTCGAAGTAAGCTGGCTTGGTGTTCCGCCTGTTATGCGGAGTGGGCCGCTCAAGGCCACCCAGTCTACCAACCGCTAATCTGGCAATTGCAGGCTATTACGGTCTGTCTCCGCCACGAATGTCGCCTTAATACAGAGTGTCCCAACACGTGTTGCGGTAAACGCCTTCCCTTGTTCACTCCCCGCTTTCGAGCCGGGTGGTGTCCGTATTGTGGAGTATGGCTTGGAGATGTCATGGACGATCAGTCGGTCCAGCCTGAGGAATTTGCCTGGCAACACTGGACCACCCAAGTCATGGGAGACCTGCTCGCTGCCTCTGCTGGGTGGGAGGTGCCGTTGTCGACGCATCATTGGGAGCAGGCGATGCATCGCTGTCTCCAAGAGGTCGGAGGAGGTCATCCTTCACGGCTGGCAGCGGTACTCAAAATGAACGCACGGACCGTACGGCTGTGGACGAGGCACGGGCTCCCTCCCACGCTCGAATTGTTGTTGTATGCCTGTTATTGCTTAAGCACGACACCTCGTACCTTATTGGCAGGAGATGAGGCGGGTACGCCCGCATTCCAACTGCGTTTATTCAACCTTGAGGCTCTCCCCATCAGAAAACGTACGAGACGCTCGTCCTGGACTACCCAGAGGAGACTGGCAATGGACAAGCGTGAAACACAACCGGCCTCTGGTCATCATTCTGAACTGGGGTGTGCTGATGGGGTGTCACAGAGAACTCTTGGAAAATCGACGGTAGAGGGAGAGAAACGGTCCCTTCGGATCATTCAGACAAGGCTGAGAGCAGTTGCCCACCGGCCGTATATGAAATGCCCATCACCTGAGCAGGTCGCGATAAGGCTGGGACGGCCTCTCAGTGAGTTGCGCCAAATGTTTCCGGAGTTGCTGAAAAAGATATCAAGGAACTTCGATCAATGGCGAAGGGCGCACCGCAAACTGTTGCACGATCGAGTTGAAGAGTCACGGCGGCAGCTATTCCCTGTAGGCCGACTCAGAGGCATCTCCGACTAGCCTCTGGTGAGGTGGGCTTTATGGAGATCGAAAGTGTGGGCCGCAATGTGTCCCTGATGGACTATTACACCAACTGCAACCATCGCGACGTGAACCGGCGATCGTACGCAGAACAATACGCTTGCAAGTCCCGCCACGGATGGTAACGAAGCGCAAGCATGCAAGAAAGCAACCATATGGTCCTCGAAAGCTGATGGGGGTACTGACATTTCCTTAAGACTCAAAGGGAGAAGGTCTAATCAGTCAAGACAAGTGGCGAAAGGAGGCATATATGACAACAGGCAAAATCGTTCGTGGAGAATTATTGCCACGAAGCATAGCTCAGCCCTATGCCATTGCGGTCCTGTTCGACGCACACCACCCTGGTTTCCGCGACTTCTGGGGAGATCCCATTCGTAACCGAATCATCTCAACGAACGTGCTTCAATCGAGTGGACGTAATATGATGATCAGGGGCGGCTATTTCTGGCTCGCCGGTCGCATCCCACCCACGGTCGATTCTTCTAATTTGGCCAGGCGTCTCTTCTATTCACACCCGTGGCAATTGCTTCGAGAGGGTCAGGTAGAGAGGATTTATCTAGAAAACCGAGTGTACGCTTGGGTCATCAATAATGTGAATCGCGTGACTGCAGAGCGGCTCCATCGCGCACTCTCCCTGGATGACGACTACCTAGGACTTCATGGATTAGAACGGAACAACGTTCTCCAACAATCTCTTTACGAATATGAACTCACCCTCCTGTATCGAATTAAGGGAAGGTCTTTTCGTCTGTTATATTCTTTAGGTTGGGAATCGGAGAATTTTCAATGTGAGCTCGATGAATGTAGGAGGCTTGGTTTTGAGGATGTCAGGTTTGAGCTGAAGCCAATGACAAACTTTTATGACCATCTGTCTCCATGATCTGTGTGAATGACATACCCGCAGGCGCATGAGCACTCATGGCCACCAATCCATTGGTGGCCATAACTCTGCTGGTGGAGAATGTTGGGATGCCAATCTGCTGTATCACTTGGCAGATCTGATGCTCTCGGGGATATAACGCGCAAGGAGATTGAACAGACCTGCATCGCACCGTCGTGAAGTGGCTACGAGAGAAGCACATCGTTTTGCCCACCATGCTACTGTCTCTCGCCGCAAGGCCATCACGCAATACCTGGCTGGTCCCAAACCGGTCGCAAGAGTTTCCCGCAGAGAGCTGAAAGAGACGAATCCAAAGGACCTGCCTTCTCTTCCGACTGGCTGGATCACACGCGAGAATCGACTGGATAAGAAGAGATCAATTTCTTGCCCAAGTTCTTGAGAGATCGCCCTTGATTCCAGCTCTGTCTGGACATCACCGCATCTCACTGAACAAGCTCATCAGACAATCTGGATACCGACACCTCATTCAACCTAATTTACACCGCCTGCCCGCGACTCGTGCCACACTTAATCGAATCGGCACCTCTCATATGCCAGAAGACTAGAAACGAACGGAGGATCGTATGACGATGGGTATGATGCAGGGGTATCGTCAAGCAGTGCAACAGTTTAGTGGCATTAAGAAACTCACTGACGAGGCCATGCACGATTGGCTCGACATCGTTTTGCCAAAACTGCCGCCACGCACACAGTAGATGTTTGTCGATGAGGTCTTCTTTCTGACAACAGGATTGCCACCCTCGTATGCGGAGAGTGAGGGCTCACAGCCGCCGAAAGCGGTGGAGCGCCGCGTGCCACAACCACACAAACGAAGATCAACCCGCAAGCGACACAGGGTGCCTTTGATCTATAGCAGCGGACTAGTGATGTATTGGGTGGCGAAGACGCCGCGACGGCATGGCGGACCCGCAAGCATCGGGCGCTCAAGAACAAAACTCCGCTTTCTCTCCTTGGTACCACGGCTGGAAACGCTCGCGTGGAGCAGCTCTTGAAGAGGACTAAACAATCTCCACTTCCCGTCAGGACGTCACTTAAGAAAATGAAAACCGTTGCCAGTCGAAAGGCTCGCTCCGTGAGCACGATCAAGAAATCGACAAATTGAGGCTGAGTGGTTGATCAGCTCATGATGCACCGCCATTCGGACGATCCTGTGTATGTCTCTGGGTTTCATTCGGTCTGGCGAGAGAGGTCTCATCCCACAAGGATGAAGAGTTCATTGAGATGAGTAGACAAGACGACAGCCCGCACAGCATCACCCCAGCCATTATTCATGTTCATCTTTCCTCCGAGCCGCTTTCACCCCAAAAGCAGGAACGGATACGTCAAGAGGTCCAGGAGATCTTGAAGCGGCATCAACACTATCTAGACCTCGCTCTCAGGCAACGCCACTCTAATGATTAAATAGGGCTTGTCATTAAGCTGGCCCGTGGGATTTCTTTGTTTCCACGAACGCAATAGTTTCTAGGCAGGGCACTGAGCTTGCGTGG
>JACOEL010000006.1 GCA_024998625.1 Nitrospira sp.
TACGGCCCGCTGATTAAGAGTCAGCTGCTCTACCAACTGAGCTAACGGCCCCACCTGTGTGCACTATGTTTCGATCGTAACGTACCTGACAGAGCGAATGGTGCGCCTGACAGGATTTGAACCTGTGGCCCTCAGCTCCGGAGGCTGATGCTCTATCCAGCTGAGCTACAGGCGCTCCCGTCGATCAGATCCGCAACATTAGCATAGCGTTTCTGTTGCTGTCTAGGGAGTTGGATCACCATTTGGCACGAATCCATAGGGCAGGAGGATTTCATCGTCGTCCTGAGATTGAGAGCGGCGCAGGATGGATAAAGAGAGTGCCTCGTGTTCGGCCAGGCGGTCGGCGTCGCTTCGAAGGGTGGCTGAGAGGCGGACAATGGGCACGGCGGTTTGGACGGCACAGGCACCATGAACTATCCCGCCCGATTCGTCGGGAATGCCCATCGTGCGGCATGTGATGGGTCTGTGAGAGTAGATCCCGCAGGTTCCGTCGGTCTTCAGAGCGGGGCAGGGAAGGTGGGCGAATCGTTCGGCCATCTCATCGATGGTGTCATCTGCCCATTCGTCAAGGCCCGGTTTCGATTTCAGTCTTGGGTAGGCCGTTTCCACAGCAGTGATCTGGGTATGCGCCCGCGTGACAATTGCGTGCGTGAGAGCAGAAGGTAATTCATCAAGGCCGCGTTGTATTTCGAGGGCGTCGAGACGAGTGATGGGAAAGACGCCGGTACAGCATCCGCAGCAGCCGCGCCCGCAAGGGATCTGCCCCAGCAACGAGGCTCGTGCACGTCGGAACCAGTCCTCAGCTTGCTGGAAGAGGGGCAAGGGGTGAGGGGAGGGCGACGTGGTCCCCATGGTGCCTATTCCTCGGGGAGAGAGAGATCGACGATGAGTTCTCCTTTGGGGGAGAAGAATCCTTGTTGGTCGATCTGCACGATGCCGTTACAGTGTTCCTGGAAAAATTCCAAAATCCACCCGTTGAAATCATAGCCCTCGTCGGTGACGTCGGCTTCGACCATGCGCGTCGTGAGGATGAATCGCGCACGGGTGACGTGTTCTTGGGCCAAGCTGGCCTCGAGGCTGTCGTGTGAGGACAGATGCTCCAGGAATTGTTTCTGTTCCTGCTCGAACAAATCTTGATAGCTGCCCCGGTCGCGCACGCAAAACACGTGAATCGGCTTACGCTCGCGCGCATAACCAAAAATGACCTGCACCCATGCCCACTCGTCCAGCATGGCATCGCTCATGTCGGGGGGAAGAATGGGAAGTTGTCCACGTGATTTGAGGAATTCGATCAACAGGCGAAGAGGTGGAGCATTGTCATTTTTGCAGAAGACTCGTGAGTAAATGACCGCTTCGGGTGCGGCGCCCTCGGCCGGTTGGGCGTTAGAGGGAAGAATAGGAAGTTCTTTAGCCATGGCGACGCCTCATGATCCTGAGTGATGCAACGGACAGCTATCTGCCTTCGTACTGTACTCTGTGGCTCACACGGCGCGCAAGAGCATCGAGCGTGCTGGTCGCCTCTCTGGATGCGCGTGCTCCGCTTTGCGCTCTTGACAGCCCCTAGGGCTTTGGATACACTCTCGCCCTGTTTTCGGACTGATTCTGCAGGACACTCGCAGATTTCCGGCTCCACCTCTGTACGTACGAGTTTATAGATCGCAGACCGCACAAGTCAGTTCACTTTCATTCGTTGTTCAAAGGGAGGAACGCATGGCCAAGTCGATGACGAAATCGCAGATTGCTGACCATCTTGCTGGAAAGGCGGGGATTACTAAAAAAACGGCTGTCCAGTTCCTGGACGATTTTGCCGCTCTCGCCTATCGTGAAGCGAAGAATGCCTTCGTAGTACCGGGAATCGGAAAGTTGGTGCTAGCCAATCGGAAGGCCCGCATGGGTCGGAACCCGCAAACGGGTGAGCCGATCAAGATTCCGGCCAAGCGGGTGGTGAAGTTTCGAGTCGCGAAGATGGCCAAAGATTCGATCCTCGGAAAGAAGTAGTCAGCCTCGTTCCTCTATAGACTGAAGGGCCGGTGCTCCGTCATTGAGAGCACCGGCCTTTGTGTTTTTGCAGCAGGCGTAGGTAGCGGCGCGCCAGTGAGTATGTGGCGGGACACTAAAAAGACGGGGCGAGTCCGCTTCCACCTGCGCCATCATGTCCCACGAAGCGCACCGCATCTCCGTCTTGCACCAGAGAATCTTCGCTGGCGATGCGCTTGTTGATGGTGACCAGGATTTTTTTCTCCCGCAACAGTTGGAGCATGTGACGAAGCCCACGTCCCTGCCGCTGAATAACCTGCCGAACTGTCACAGGGGTGGGGAGCTCACATGCGAGGTCCCGCTCTCCATCCGTGGTTTGAAGTTGTCCCATCAGTGTGATCGTAATCATGCGACCTGTGTCCTCCCAGTCGATCTGCCGTACTGTTCCGTTGTGTGGTGCAGCCGAGCGGCCCAAATTGACTCCCCCAGCCGGCTGCGACTAATATTATCACCATGCAATCCCTAAATATCCAGCGACCAGGAATGCCGGACCTCCAGTTTGCTTTGGTGGTCTCGGCCTTGTGCACGTCCGGCCTGGAAACCCTGAATGTCCCGGAGGAACTTCGGCGCAGAGTGTTCGATGCTTGTTGGGCGCTCGTCAGCACCGATCCCCCACCGACCACCCCTCAGGAACGTGTGCTGGACTTGCGATTCGGCACGGAGCTCACATTGGACGCCATCGTGGCCACCATTCGCCAGCTCTTCGCAGAAGCGGGGATTTCCACGCTGACTTGGGATCACGCTCCCAGTGATCCAACCCGACCGAGTAGTCCCGCTGCAGAGCCGTTGATTGATCGATTGCAGAAGCTCTACCCCGATCCGCCTCCGACTGTTGATCCCTCGGACCGAAACTAGCTGCCCTTCTCGGTTCTCTATTGGCTTCGTTCATTCAACATCAGGCTGGGGAAGTTGAAGGTCCGCTTTCCGCTTGAGAGCGAACGAGGTATGATGCTATCCGTTCTCCCCAATGCGACTCAGGAGGTATCGTGCAGATTACGCCAACGCCGCTCAAGGGTCTTTTTCAGATCGAGCCTGATGTGTTCGGTGATGCCCGGGGAAAGTTTGTCGAGATCTTTCGCGAATCACGCTATGACGCGGTTGGAATCGACACACCTTTTGTGCAGGATAACTTTTCCTGGTCCGTTCGTGGCACTCTGCGCGGACTTCATTATCAGCTATCTCGGCCGCAAGGGAAATTGGTCACGGTCGTTAAGGGAACGGTGTACGATGTGGCGGTCGATATTCGACACGGGTCGCCGACCTTCGGGCAGTGGTATGGAGTCGAGCTGTCCGATAGCAACATGCGACAGTTGTATATTCCTCCCGGTTTCGCCCACGGCTTTTGTGTGCTCAGCGACGAAGCAGGGTTTCTGTATAAGTGTACGGATGTCTATTCGCCGCCGGATGAGCGGGGGATCCTATGGAATGATCCGGCTCTCGCCATTGCCTGGCCTGTAAAGACCCCGCTGCTGTCGGTGAAGGATCAAGCGTATAAGTGTCTGGCCGACATGATGACGGAGTTGCCTCGTTACGAAAGCCGATAGCCTCGCGAGTCTATTCGTGTCCTTCCTTCCAACTCACTGAGGCCGATCCAGTCTTGCCGTACGATGGGCCTGCGTGCTATGTAGGAATCATTCCTGTCTAGTGGGCGATATCATGAAGTTGGATCCACAGGAGATTGAGGCGCGTTTTCGTCGGCACGCGGTGCGTGTGACTCGCCAGCGGGCGGCCATCTATGCGGCGTTGGCGGAGACTACCAGCCATCCGACCGCCGAGGACCTCTACCGGACGGTGAAGCGTCAGCATCCGATGATGTCCCGTAACACCGTCTATTACACGCTGGGGGTGTTGCGTCAGGCCGGTTTGGCGCAGGAAGTAAACGTCGGTCATGAAGTGGCGCGGTTCGATGGGAATGTCGCGGTACATCATCATCTGGTCTGTCTGGGCTGCGGCCAGATTGTGGATGTGATGGACGACGGGTTGAATCAGCTAGCCATCTCTAGTCGCCAGGCCAGGGGATTTCACGTGCTCGGGCATCGGGTGGAGTTTCACGGATATTGTGCGGACTGTCAGCCGGCAGGTCTTAGCGCAATGGATCGCCGCGGGTAGAATAGGCATTCGTCACTTTACCGAAGGAGGAGAGTATGGGAAACAGTTTGAAGGGTACGAAGAGTCACGAGAATCTCAAACACGCGTTTGCCGGGGAATCACAAGCGAACCGGCGTTATCTCTATTTTGCACGCCGTGCCGACATTGAAGGCTATCCGGATGTGGGCGGGTTGTTCCGGGATACGTCCGAAGCGGAAACTGGTCATGCGTTCGGCCATCTGGATTTTCTGAAAGAAGTGGGCGATCCCGCCACGGGTGTCCCGATCGGAAACACCGAAGCGAATCTGAAGTCCGCGATCGAAGGAGAAACCTACGAATACACGCAGATGTATCCGGGGATGGCGAAGACCGCGCGCGATGAAGGCTTTTCTGAATTGGCGGAGTGGTTCGAGACCCTGGCCAAGGCGGAGCGGTCCCATGCCAATCGGTTCACCAAGGGCCTTGATAGCTTGAAGCAAGGCTAAGACCTGTTCGACGTCGACCTTCGGATATCGGCGATCAGCGAGAGATCAAGGTGATCTCCTCCGCTGATCGCGGGTAGCCGGTGGCTGCCTGCGTGATGGCATCGCGTCTATGAACCAGTTCAACCTCATCAATCCGATCGATCCACAGGATCTGGAGAAGGAAACTCTACGGATCTACGATGTATGCGACGGCTGCCGCCGCTGCTTCAATCTGTGTCCATCGTTCAACACGTTGCTGGACCGGATTGATGAATACGAGAGCGATGTGACGAAATTTACCGCGGCGGACCATCATCGCGTCGTCGACGAATGTTACTATTGCAAACTCTGTTTCAACCATTGCCCGTATACGCCGCCTCATCAATATGGCATCGACTTTCCGCTCTTAATGGCGGTCTGGAAGAAGCGGCTGGCGACGGAGCGCGGAACCCGGTGGCGGGATTGGCTGTTGACGAGGACCGATCTGCTGGGTCGAGTGAACAGCGCCCTCGCGCCGCTGGTCAATTGGGGGTTGGGGCAGGGATGGCTACGAGGTCTTCTGCAGACTCTGCTGGGTGTCCACCGTGACAGGCAGGTGTTGCCCTATCAGCGTGAAACATTTGTGCGTTGGTGGGCCCGTCGATCTTCAGGCCGCAAGCTAAGCACTGGAAAGAAAGCGGCAGTGTTTGCCGGTTGCTTGGTCAATTACCAGGCTACCGATGTGGGCAAAGCGACGGTGCAGGTGCTCGAAAAAAATGGGGTCGAAGTAGCGTTGCCGGACCAGTCTTGCTGCGGGATGCCGTCGTTCGATATCGGTGATACGGCGGCGATGCTGGCGGCGGCCGAGCGTACGATCGCCTCGCTGAAATCATGGGTGGATCGGGGCTATGATGTGGTGATTCCCACTCCCAGTTGCAGTCTTATGGTCAAGCGGGAGTATGTGCATTTGGTGACCGGAGACGAGGCGAAACGGCTGGCCGAGCATACGTACGACATCAGCGAGTACCTGATGAAGATGAAGCGTGAGGGCGCCTTGGCCATGGATTTCACGCAAAAGCTGGGGCGTGTGGCCTATCAGGTGCCCTGTCATCTGCGGGATCAAAATATCGGGTTCAAATCGAAAGAACTCATGGAATGCGCCGGGGCGAAGGTCGAGGTGATAGAGAAATGCTCCGGGCACGACGGTTCTTGGTCGGCGAAGGTCGAATTTTTCCCCCTCTCCATGAAGATCGCGCAAAAAGCCGTGCGCATGGTTGTGCAGGCGCCGTCCGATCTGGTGGCATCCGACTGTCCGCTGGCTGGGCTTCAGCTTGATCAGGCCGGAGTCGGAGCCCACGCGGGAGGGAAATCCTCGCAGCATCCCATCCAGATTGTGCGCGACGCCTATGGGTTGCCCAGGGACCCGCGTGCTTCCTGAGGGTTGGCTTCCCGCTCGCGGCAGGAGATGTCTTCTCACCCCGGACTAGATCATGAAAGCACTCACATCGCAGGACCTGATTCCTCACGACGAGTACGAGCGTCAGCGCGAAACGTATCGCCAGACCATCATTGAGCTCAAACGGCGTCGGCGGATCGGTCTTGGCGAGAAGGTCACGTTGGTCTTCGAGAATCGGGAAACCCTGCGTTTCCAGATACAGGAAATGATTCGCGTCGAGCGGATCTTCGATTCGCAAAAGGTCCAGGAGGAGCTGGATGTGTACAACGCGCTTCTCCCGGCCCCGGGTGAATTGAGCGCGACCCTCCTGATCGAACTCACGGACCCCGACACGATGAAGCAGTGGCTCGATCTGTTTATGGGCCTGGATCACGGCCAGAAGGTCGGCCTCCGGGCCGGAGGAGAGGTGGTCTACGGCTTGTTCGAGGGCGGTCATAGCCATGACACGAAGATCAGCGCGGTTCATTTTGTCCGCTTTCGTCCGACGCCTGCGATGGTGAAGGCCCTCGGCAATCAGGCCGCGCGGGTGGCGCTGACAGTTCGTCATGCCGGGTATGAGGCCGAAGCTGAGGTGCCGTGGGTGACGCGACAGGAATGGCTTGAGGATTTGAGCACGGTCGAGTAATGTTCATGGATGCGTGATCGATGCGCACCCGCAATAATCGTCACTGAACGCTGTCTAGGGAGAATCGGTTCCTATGGCCTCTGTTCTCCTCAATAAACGCATTGAGTTCTGCGCGTCCCACCGGTACCACAAGCCGGAATGGGATGCCGCGAAGAACCGTGCCACGTTCGGTGCCTGTAATAATGATCCGGGGCATGGTCATAACTACATGTTGGAAGTGACGGTGGCGGGAGAGGTCGATCAGCGGACCGGCATGGTCGTGAACCTCTTTGATTTGAAACGCGTGTTGTTGCAGGTGCTGGAAGAGTTCGATCACAAGCACCTCAATCTTGACCTGCCCTATTTTAATCGCCAAATTCCGACCTCCGAGAACATCGCGCGTGTCTTGTGGGACAAGCTTCAAGCGCAGCCGGATATCGGTACCCTCCGACGGTTATCCTTGTATGAGGATGAAGATCTCTGCGCCGACCTGACGGCAGAGGCCGGGCTGGAGGTGGCCTCGGTCACCAGACGGTATTCGTTTACCGCCGTCCATGAGGGGCATCGTGGGCATACCTGGGATCTGTTTGTGTCAGTGCATGGACCGATTGATCGTGAGACCGGCATGGTCACGGATATTGTCGCGTTGGATCACCTGCTGAAAGAGCGCGTACTGGTTCCGTTTGACGGGCGGGATCTGCGCATTGTGTTGGAGACTCCCTCAGTCACCGGGGAATATCTGGCCAAGGCGGTGTGGGATCGTATCGCCCCGGCCATTCCAGCCGGAACGCTTCAACTCGTCAAGCTTGTCCAAACCCGCGATCTCTTCTACGAATACGCCGGCTGATTTTATTCCGTCTCCTCTCGGCTCCCTGCAATGCGGCTGAGCGTTGTGCCTGCGAGGGCCAACCAGTCGACGACTACAGAAGCTGCACAAACTTCCACCGCTCGGCAGTTCTTGCCGGGTGCTCTGCGTCCAGTGCTTCTCCTGCACAAAAAACCCTTGAGTTTCAGGTCGGTCTCTCTCGAATGTGTGTGGCCCGGAAGTTGTATCTCTGGATGGGTGCTGGGTCGTTCTGTTTGTGTCATCGGGAGGTACTGACACCATGATGTCCATCTGGGAATTCTTCGGCCAAGACGTGGCGCTCTTCGGGCAGCTCCATAGTCCCATGTTGAGTTGGCTCGGCTCTGTTGGGTTGATCGTGCTGTTTCTGTGGCATGCCGGTCGGCTGACGGCGGCCATCTCCAGCGTGCAGGGGTGTTACACCCGCGTATGGCCGACCTTGACGAGTCTCACTGCCAGCCGCGAGAGCCTGCAATCAGACTGGCTGACGGTCCCCATCTTGAGCGATGTGAAGAAACCGGCCCACGAGTCCGGCGGTCAATCGGAGCGGGTCGATTTGGATGACCTGCATCTGCTGGACAAGGCCATGCGTCGGGAGCCTCACCTTGAACAGGCCTGGCTGCATTTTCGTAAGACCTTTATTGTGGAGCGTACCGCCTGGTTCATCGAGCCGAAAGTGTTTGCGACGCGCACGGCGGCGGAATTTTTTCCTCGTGATCTGTTGAATAGCCGATTGAATCTCGCCTTTTACCATCAGTTCCCGTCGTTGATTACGGGAGGCGGTCTGTTGCTCACGTTTCTTGCGATTCTCATCGGCTTAAGCAAGCTCCATGCGGATGGATCACATATCGTGGGCATTCAAGGGTTGATCAACGGATTGGCCGGGAAATTTTTGACGTCGATTGTCGGATTGCTCTGTGCCAACCTCTTTGTGCTTCTGGAGAAATCCGCCTTGCATCGGTTGGGCACCAGTCAGCAGCAGTTTGTCGCCATGGTCGATGAACTGTTCCCGCGCAGAACCATGGAACAGATGTTGGAGAACTTCACCCCCGGGGCGGGGCCATCACAAACGCCTGCCGCAGTAGGTGCGGTGCCCGTTGATCTTGGCGATCGCCTCGTGGGTACCCTCAGTGATCGCTTGAGTCCCACCGTGACGGCGCTGAGGGAGGCCGTGGAGGTGTTGAGCAGGCGGGAACCGGGTGGACGGTTCGTTGCACCGGATCGTTTGGCGGAGGAGTTGTCGCGGGTGATGCAGCAGACGATGGCGGCTCCGATTCAGGAATTGAACCAGGCGATTCACACGCTTTCCCGCTCGGTCGAGCAACTCAAGCGTGACCAAAAAATGGAACCAGGAGCGGAGCCGAGAGAGCGCGAGTTTGAATCGACGTTCTTCGATGACACGCTGCCGTCAGAATTGGAAGAGGAAGCCGTCCCTGATGACGGCATGAGCGGGTTACGGTGGTTTGCGAATTGGCGTCAGGGTGCTTCAATGAAGGGGGCGGCCTGATATGCGCACCAACTTCTCGTCGGATTCGCAGGAACATTCCTCCACTCTCACCATGGGCATCACGGATTTGATGACGTCACTCGCCGTTATTTTTATCCTTCTGTTCAGCGCCTATGTCACCAAAGTCTCCGAAACGGAATCACAGGCGAAGGTGCCGGTCCCCATTCCGGCGCCGGAGCGGAAGGTGGCCCGGACGACGACGGATGATATCAAGGGGTTGTTGCGCGACCATTTTCAACGATTCGACCTTTTCCTGGATGCCGATCCCATCGATCCCAATGTGGTGCGGATTGTCGTGCCGGAGGCGTTGTTGAACTTTGAGTTCGGCAGGGGCGCACTCTCGTCGGCGGCGGAACGATTTCTTGTGGATGCGATGCCGACCTATGCGGCGTTGCTCTGCGGTGCTATGCGGGATCAAATCGACTCGCTCGTGATCGAAGGGCATACAGATGATCGCGGCTCGGACATCTACAACTTGAAGTTGAGCCAGGAACGTTCGTTGAATGTGATGGCGAAGGGGCTGGAAGTCATCCAGGACTCGGCGCCCTGGGCCTATCGCTGTTTCCACGAAAAGACGTCTGCCAGCGGGCGAGGTCGGCAAGATCTCGTCATGGATGAGTCACGTGGCCTGGATCGAGACAAGAGCCGGCGGGTGGTATTTAAGATCCGCCTGCGGCCTACGGGTCAGCAGGGTGAGATGAAACAAGCCACGCGGCCTCGTGAAGAGCCAAGCTTTAGCTCCCGCCTGTTTTAACGATCCTCCGGCGACTGCCCATCTCTCGCACAGCGAAACCCGACATCGTTTCGTCGTGCATCGGGCGCGTATCCGGCGCGATTTGACGACCTGATGGCCTTGGAATCATTGTTCCAGGCGCCTCCGCGCAAAGCTCTGAGTGGCCCCGCGGAAGGTCCTTTTGGATTGTCTCGTACACTGAACTGGTAGTAGGTGGGGTCGTACCAGTCGGCGACCCATTCCCAGAGATTCCCCGCTAAGTCATGCACTCCCTCCGGTGTTTTGCCCGGTTCAAAGTGTCCGACATCGCTCAGGGTGTTGTATCCTCGCCATCTGGTCTCACCTGCGTTGGCATGTCCCCTGGTCGGATGCGCATTTCCCCATGGGTAGATCCGTCCCTCGGTGCCGCGAGCTGCAATCTCCCATTCCGCTTCTGTCGGCAATCGTTTCCCCACCCATCGACAATAGTCACGCGCATCGTACCAATTGACGCCGACCACGGGCCTTTTCTCGTGACCGCCGGCGGCCGCCTCATTCCACTTGAACGGCACATCCGGTTTCTGGGAGGCCAGGAACTCGGCATAACGAGAGACGGTCGTTTCATACACATCGAGGTAAAAGGCTGTGACCGAGACGCGATGAACCGGCTGTTCATCCTCCTGACCGAGGTCGCTGCCCATGGCGAATTCCCCGGCAGGAATAAGCACCATTGGCGCACCACGATGCGTGCCGATCAACTTGATGTGAGGCTCGACGGGGCCGGAGTTGGATGGGTTAGCTACGACTGAATGTGAAGAGTATGGTGAAATGTCCTCCGCTTCGGCCGCTCCTGTGAATGGGAGGCAATAGAGCAGCGCGATGGCACAGGCGAACGGTACGAATGGTTGCATTATTCCGTGGGTGATCGATTGCAAGCCGGTCGGCGGTTCTGGTCTCACCTGCACATTGTATCCCGTTCGTGTGAAAAAGTGTGGGGAGGACCGTGTAGGGTGCGCGTCCTTAGCCACAAACAAGTTGCAGCAGGGCTTCAACGGTGCGGTAAGGGCTATCGGAGATGGAGGCTATTACTTCAGCAGATGGTCGGAGATTAATGCCGCCAACTCGGCCGGTTCGACCACCCCTTCACGAGTCAGCAGCAGTTTGCCCTCTGCGAAGAAGTGCGTGGTGGGGTAGGTCTCAAAGGTATGCGCTTTCTTGATCTCTCGGCATCGGCCTGGCACGTGCATCTTGGCCTTGCCGATCTTGATGGTGGGAAACTTTGCAGCGGTTTCTTCCAGAATGGGATCGTATTGCTTGCAGGGTTCGCAAGTGGCCAAGCCGTAAGCCACCACCGCTCCTGCACTGTCGGTAAATTCTTTATAGTTCTCGTCGCGAACGTCTTCGACCGTGCCGCTCATTGGCTCTCCTCATCTCTAAAACATGACCGAGGGGAAGGCGCTGTGGCGGCCCATTCCCCCCGGCCTATGTCGGAGCTTAGCTCAGTTTTGCGAGGGCGGCGAGAATGTCCTTGTCTTCCCGCGCGACCTTAATTTCCTGAACTTTTACGTAGGCGACTTTGCCGTTCTTGTCCACGATGACCGTCGCACGCTTCCCGCAATTCAGCGGTTCGAAATACAGACCGTACTTCTTGACGACTTCGCGGTTGAAGTCGGAGAGGAGGCGATGCTTGAGGTCGAGCGAATCCGCCCAGGCCTTGTGGGAAAAGAAGCTGTCGCAGCTGATGCCGAACAGTTCGGCATGGGCACTCTGGAACTTCGGGAAGTCATCGGTCAGGCACTTGTTCTCACCCTGACAGACCGGGCTCCAGTCGAGCGGATAGAACGCGAGGACGACATTGCTCTTTCCTCTGAAATCGCTCAACTTCACGTCCTTCTGGTCTTGATCCTTTAATGTGAAATCCGGCGCGGTATCGCCGACCTTAATTTCTGCAGCCACATCACTCATTGAGAATCCTCCTAGGTTAAACCTACAGCACGACGCAAAACGTTTTTGTGGTACCACGCCTGGAAAAACCTTGTCAACGGGGCCAGAAGGCCTAGGGGGAACTGGCGCAGTCGTAATTGCTTGATTTCGTGATGCTTTGCGGACTTTCTGAGGTGGCGGGTCAGAGGATATCAGTGGTGATTTGTCGGAATGCCGTCATGCGGCCGGTCGGCGCGGCGGTGCGATGTTTGATGAATCGGATGGTATGAGCGAGGACTGGAAGGTCCAACGAGCTTCCGACTTTTTGATTCTGTCCGGACCGTAAGACTCTGTCGGCCGCAGACTTGAGGAGGGCGATGGTCTCGGTGTCAGGGAGGCCTCGAGGCTGGATCACTTCCAGTTCGTCCAGCCCGAACTTATTCAATCCCAATGTATGGAACCATTCGGACGATTCATCGGTACTCTCGCTCTGCTGAACGGTGACATGGTCGCGGGGTAAAAAGACATTCAACGGTCGATCATTCCAATCCGACGGATTCAGGTACTCGTGACATAGCACATCGAAGGCTGTTCCCTGGGTGAGCAGTGTCAAGCCGCGGGCGAGGCGGGCAGCGACGAGCACCGTATCTGCAATGGTGCTTGGGGCGGCGGCGGCTGGTGCGATGACTCCGAGTTGCCGGTGGTCCCAGGATAGGAGGGGCTGCCACTGTGCGGCTTCGGATTGGGGAATGCTGGTCAGGAGATGCGCCTGCCATGGACCGTGGCTGGCGCTGACGCGGCCCCCGGTTTCATGTTCGAGGCAGGTCAGCGGCCCCCCGTACTGCAGGTCGTACCAGATCTTCAGTTCGTCGAGAGACGGCGGCGCCCCACGATAGCCGACCAGGTAGAGTGGAGGCTTCGCGGGCGCAGGTTTCGGGGATTTTTTCCTGATCTTCATGCCGGCCGCTGAGCGAGGCGCCGGGCGCCTGCGGAGTTATTTGGCGCTCTTCTTCGCTTTCCGGCGGTCATCCGGGTTCAAGAGCCTCTTGCGGAGGCGGAGATATTTCGGCGTCACCTCGACCAATTCATCCTGGCCGATGTACTCCATCGCGAATTCCAGCGACATTTCACGCGGTGGTGTGAGCACCAAGGCCTCGTCCGTGCCGGCTGCACGCATGTTGCTCAGTTGTTTCTGCTTGCACACGTTCACGTCCAGGTCCTCGTCTCGGCTGTTCTGGCCGACGACCATGCCCTGGTAGACTTCGACCGCGGCGCCGATAAACAACTCGCCGCGTTCTTGAGTCATGAAGAGAGCATAGGCCGTGCTGGTTCCGGCTTCGAAGGCCACCAACGACCCATGAGGTGCGACGAGAAGCGCCTTTTCATCCGCCGGAGCATACCCGGAGAACACGTGGTGCAGAATGATGGTGCCGCGGGTCTTTGCCAGCAGGATGTTTTTCAGGCCGATAATGCCGCGCGTCGGGATGTGATACTCAATGTGCATTTCGCTGGCGGTGCCTTCGGAATGCACGAGCTTCATGTGCCGGAGCTCGCCGCGTCGTTTCCCGATTTCTTCAATCACCGGCCCTTGATATTCAGAAGGGACCTGAATGGTCAGCTCTTCAAAAGGCTCCGTGACCGTATCGCCTTCTCGGTGCAGGATGACCTCGGGCTGGGAGATCTGCAGCTCATATCCTTCACGACGCATCTGTTCGATCAGCACGCCGAGATGGAGTTCGCCACGGCCGGCCACGAGGAACCGGTCGGCGCTGTCTGTTTCCTGCACGCGCAGGGAGACGTTGGTTTCCAGCTCCTTGAACAATCGTTCACGCAGGTGGCGCGAGGTAAGGTATTTCCCGTCACGGCCGGCGAACGGGCTGTTGTTTACCGAAAACGTCATCTGCACGGTCGGTTCGTCGATCGTCACGCGCGGGAGCGCAATGGGATTGGCCGGATCAGCAATGGTATCACCGATGTTCACTTCTTCCAGGCCGGAGAGCGCGACAATTTCGCCCGCCTCAGCCGTTTCGACATCGGTGCGCTCGAGGCCAGAAAACACGGCAAGGTCTGAAATTTTTCCTGGTACCTGACCGCCGTCCTTGGTCAGGGTGACCACGTTTTGGCGGCGGGTGATTGACCCGGATTGGATCTTCCCGATTCCCATTTTCCCTTTATAAGAGTCCTGGGCGAGGGCAAGCACGAGGAGCTGGAACGGGGCGTCTGCGTTGATGGCCGGCGCCGGGATCTTATCGAGAATCGTCTCCAGGAGCGGGGAGATTTCTGTCCCTGGTTGCTTGAGATCGAGGGTCGCGACGCCTTTGATGGCGGAGGTATAGACGATAGGAAAGTCCAGCTGTTCGTCGGTGGCTCCCAGATGCACGAAGAGATCAAAAGTGCGATTGACGACGTCATCGATGACGGCATCGGGGCGATCGATTTTGTTGATGACGACGATGGCTTTGTGTCCGAGGGCCAACGCTTTGCGCAAGACGAACGTGGTTTGGGGCATCGGGCCTTCTTTAGCATCGACGAGGATGAGGACGCCATCGACCATGCGGAGCGTTCGCTCCACTTCGCCGCCGAAATCTGCATGGCCCGGCGTGTCGACGATGTTAATCTTCACCCCCTTATAGGTCACGCTGGCATTCTTAGCCCGGATTGTGATCCCGCGCTCGCGTTCCTGATCCATTGAATCCATGATACGCTCACCCATATCATCGATCTTGCGATGGACGTGGGTCTGGCGCAGCACGGCGTCGACGAGAGTCGTTTTCCCGTGGTCGACGTGCGCGATGATGGCAATGTTGCGGATGTCAGTCCGACGACCTCGCGGCGCGTGCAGACCCGATGTGGTGGATGAGGGCGCTGAGCTGTTCATAATCTCCAATGCCGTGAAAGTGCCAAAAAAAAGACGCCTTCCTATGAAGGCGTCTAAGCCTATGGACTATACCCGATTCAAATGTCTTCCCGCAAGCTGATTGTCGAATGTTCACCGGAAACTTCTTCTGACGATGATTCCAACCTTGCTTGAGTTTGTCGGGTGTGCATTGTATGGTGGGGTTGTCGCGGGTTGACCCCTTCTCCTCGCAACCATCCAACTTCATGTCCGAACTCGATCACTTACTCGATAAGCCGGAGAAGCCTCGCCGTCGCTGGCGATGGTGGAAGATTGCCGTCGTCGGTCTGCTGCTGGCCATTGTGCTCGGTGGCGGCGGGGCGGCCGGCATTCTCTGGTATTTCTCTCAAGACCTGCCCTCGCTGGATCCCTTACAGAACTATCAGCCGAGCCTGGTGACGCGCGTCTATTCCGACGACCGGCAAGTGATCGGCCAGTTTTTCATCGAACGACGGTTCCTCAAGCCCATTCAGGAGATGCCCAAGAGTCTGACCCAAGCTGTCATTGCGACGGAGGATACGAGATTTTTTGAACACCCGGGCTTGGACATCGTTGGGATTCTCCGGGCGGCCTGGACCAATATTCGCCATGGCGGCCGGAAGGTCGAAGGCGCCAGTACCATTACCCAGCAGCTGGCGCGGTCCCTGTTTCTTTCGGCAGAGCGGACGTTCGATCGTAAAGTGCGAGAGCTTATCCTGGCCTACAAGATGGAGCTGGTGCTGACGAAAGAACAGATTCTGGAGATGTATTTGAACCAGATCTATTTCGGCCAGGGCGCCTATGGCGTGGCGGCAGCCAGCCAGACCTATTTCGGGAAAGAACTGTCGCAGCTCACGCTGGCTGAATCGGCGTTCCTCGCCGGCCTCCCCAAATCCCCGAGTCACTATTCCCCCTTCAAGGCCTATGACCGGGCCAAGAAGCGGCAGGAGCATGTGCTGAGCCGGATGGCCGAGGCAGGTTTCATCAGCGCAGCCGCTCGTGAACAAGCCATAGCCGAAAAGCTTAACTTCCGCCGTCCTGGCAGCGAACATCTTGGGCCCTATTTCGTGGAGTATATCCGGCAATTGCTGGTGGCCAAGTTCGGTGAAGCAATGGTGTACAAGGGCGGATTGGAAGTGTTCACCACGCTGAATGCCGATATGCAGAAAGCGGCTGAAGCAGCTGTGTTTAATGGATTGCGAGAGGTCGATAAGCGTCAGGGCTGGCGCGGTCCGCTCCGCACCGTCGATCTGGCGACTCTGGAAGTGCCGGCACCGGATCCCTCCGTGAAGCTTGCGGAAGGGGATATCCTGGAAGGGGTGGTGACAAAGATCGCCAAAGACTACGTGCTGGTCCAAATCGGCGGCAGCACCGGTCGGCTTGCCTTCGACGATATGGCTTGGGTAACCAAGTATCTCAAAGGCAAGGATCCCACGAAAGATGTGACTCCGGTCAAAAATCTCAAGCAATTGCTGGCACTCGGTGATGTGATCGAGGTCGGGGTGAAGAAGCTTGAGAAGGAGACGGTGCATCTGCGATTGGAACAGACTCCGTTGGTCGAAGGCGCGTTGGTGGCCATCGATCCCAAAACAGGCGCGATCCGCGCCATGGTCGGCGGGTATGATTTTGCACGGAGCGAATACAATCGTGCGGTGCTCGCCCGCCGGCAGCCGGGGTCGTCGTTCAAGCCACTCATCTATGCCACGGCGATGAACCAAGGTATGAGTCCGGCTACGGTGGTGCTGGATGCCCCGGTGGTGTACGAACAGGAAGAAGAAGACAAGACATGGAAACCTGAAAATTACGGCAAGCGGTTCCACGGTATTGTAAGTTTGCGGGAAGCGCTGATTCATTCTCACAATCTCGCGACCGTGCGTCTCCTCGATAAAGTGGGCATTCGCAACGTGATCGATTTCTCGCGGACGGTCGGTATTGTGAGTCCGCTGGCTGCCGATCTATCGCTGGCGTTGGGTTCGTCCGGCGTGGGGCTCATGGAGTTAGTGTCAGTGTACGGTGTGTTTGCCAATCAGGGCATGCGGGTGGAGCCCTATGCAGTGGCGAGTGTGCAGGACAGTGGCGGCCGCACGTTGGATCAGGCGGCCATTCAACCGCGGCAGGTGGTATCCAGAGAAACGGCCTATCTGATTACGAATATGATGGAAGATGTCATTCAACGCGGAACAGGCATGGCGGCCAAGGCCGTCATCGACCGGCCGGTGGCGGGGAAAACCGGGACGACCAATGACTTTACCGATGCCTGGTTCATCGGTTCGACGCCTAATCTGGCGACCGGGGCCTGGGTGGGTTTCGATGATCGGCGTCCCTTGGGTGAAACCGAATCCGGCGCGCATGCGGCCTTGCCGATTTGGATCGCGTTCATGAAAGATGCGCTCAAGCAACTGCCGGTGGTGCCGTTTGAAATTCCCGATGGGGTGATGTTCGTGAAGGTGGATCCCACGACGGCTCTTCTCACTGATCAGGACGAGCAGCATGGCACCGTGGAACTCTTTACGAAAGGCACTGAGCCAACCAAGAGCGCGGGATCCAAGATCGATCCCACCGAGTTCTATAAGCTGGACCAATTGCAGGACAGCGCCCCACCGGTGCCTGTCGAGCCGTAACTCGACACCCGGTACGTTTCCTGCCCCGAAGTCTTCTTCTCTCATCCTGGCACAGCACAACGCTGCGACAGTTGTTACTCTGGCATCGGCCTTGCTGTGAGATGTGTGGTGAAGGACGATTGGGTTGGCCGATCAGGACCGGGAATCCTGATATTCTTCGTGCCAGGCCATTTGAATGGATTCGAGGGTTTTTTCGTTCGACTTCTTCGGGTCGTCCTTGAATTCAGGGAGGGCGACGATCCACGCATGCATGTCGGTGAAGCGGACGGTGAGGGGGTCGGTGGTCGGGTGGGCCTCTACCAAACGAATGGCGAGTTCTTCAGCGTCACTCCACTTCAAATCCATTGCAGTTCCTCGTGTTCAGGATTGCGTCACGTCAGAGACTTTTTTACCCTGGAGTCCTTGCTTCAGGGAATCGTCCAGCATGGCCACGGTGAGGCCTTTGGCTGCCTGCTCAATGTCAGCCATGCGCGCGCGGATGGCACGGGGATCGTTTCCGTCCTTGGCGGCCGCCAGGGCCGATAGGGCGGTGCGAATAGCCGCGACGTCCCCTGTGGCGATGAGATGCCCACCATCAGCTAACGATTTTTCGGTCGTGGTGAGAAGCGCTCCCGCGTCGAGTCGGGCTTCGATCAGCTTTCGCGCGCTGACGTCGTCCGCGGCGAACTTGAACGAATCTTCGATCATCCGTTCGACTTCTTGATCCGACAATCCGTAGGACGGTTTGATCTCGATTGATTGGGTTTCGCCGGTCCGCATGTCTTTGGCCGTGACATTCAGGATGCCGTTGGCATCGATCAAGAAAGTCACTTCAATGCGTGGAACTCCTGCGGGCAATGGCGGTACCTTGAGACGGAAGCGGGCCAGGCTGCGGTTATCCTTTGCCAGCTCTCGTTCGCCCTGGAGGATATGGATGTCCACCCCGGTTTGGCCGTCCACATAGGTGGTAAACATTTCCTTGGCGCTGGCGGGGATGGTGGTGTTTCGTCTGATCAGACTGCTCATCACCCCACCCATTGTTTCGATGCCTAATGACAACGGGGTCACATCCAATAACAACATGTCGGTTGTGCCGCCGCTCAGAATATCGGCCTGCACTGCAGCGCCGAGTGCGACCACTTCGTCCGGATTCAGTTCGCAGTGCGGTCGTTTCCCGAAGAGGGCTTGCACTCGCTGGCGAACCAGCGGCATGCGGGTCGAACCGCCGACGAGGACGACTTCATCGATGTCGCCGGGCGCCAGTCCGGAATCTTTCACGGCCAGACGGCAGGGGCCCAGCGTGCGCTCAACCAAGGCGATGCTGAGCGCATCAAGTTGATCGCGCGTGAGCTCACGGGTAAATCGGCCTTTCCCGTCAGGTAGGTCGAGACTGGCGGTCGTCTTGAGTTCGTCCGAAAGACGAATCTTTGCGCGCTCGGCTTCCAGACGGACCGCCTGCATATGGTCGGGATGAGTACTGAGGTCGAGCCCGTATTGCCTGCGGATCTCAGTGAGGAACAGATCGGCAATCAGCTGGTCGAAATCGTCGCCGCCCAGGTGGGTATCGCCGTTTGTGGCGAGCACTTCGAAGATTCCGTTTTTTAGTTTCAGGATCGAAATATCGAAGGTGCCCCCGCCCAGATCGTAGACAGCGATCGTGCCCTGTGTCCTTTCTTGTAGACCATAGGCCAGAGCAGCAGCCGTTGGCTCATTGATGATGCGCAAGACCTCAAGGCCGGCAATCATGCCCGCATCTTTGGTCGCCTGCCGTTGACTGTCGTTGAAATAGGCAGGCACGGTGATGACGGCTTTGGCGATGCTTTCGCCGAGAAAGGCTTCCGCCCGGAGCTTGAGTTCCTTCAGGATCATGGCGGATATTTGCGGCGGTGAGTAGGACTTCTCACCCAGCTTGATCCGAATGACGCCACCTTTTTCTGTGAGCGTGTAGGGGAAATAGGCCAGCTCGCCTTGGACGTCGGCCAAGCTCTTCCCCATGAACCGTTTGACTGAATAGACCGTACGCTCTGGATTTCTCGTGAGATGTTCTTTCGCCGAATCGCCCACGATGAGTCCGTTATCCGTCAGGGCCACGACGGAAGGCACCATTGCGCGTTCATGGTGGGCTGAGATGACACGGGGGGTGCCATGATCCATGTAGGCGACCAAAGAATTGGTAGTGCCGAGGTCAATGCCGACAATGCGTGACATAATTCTTAGGCGATCGTTGCGACGAGATCGTTGACGATGTTCTTGACGTAGGTGCGGTTGGACAGGATGTCCCGCATGTCCTTGAGAATGCGGCCGCGTTCGGCTCGTGCTTGCTCGGTGGTCTCGCCGCGATTCTGCAGCGCATCCCACCGGCCGAATAGCTGTTGCAGCTGGGCTTCCATATCTCGTTGCCGTTGCTCAAGTGTGGCGCGATCAGCGTGGAGTTTCGTGCGGAGGGTGGACGCACTTTCGGAGGCGCGATCACTGGCGCGGAACTCATCGAGCGTGTCCTGCAACTCGAGAATCTCTTCAAAGAGATCGGCCGGCGGTGTCGTCCGGATATCTTTCACGGAACCGGCTTCGAGGTCCAATAGGTATTCGGCTCGCTGAATCGGGTCTCGCAGCGTGCGATAGGCCGTGTTCAGCATGGCCGAGTTGCCGAGGCTGATAGTCTGTTCCGCATCACTCTTGTTCTGATAGAAGTCAGGATGGAACGCGCGGCTTAACTCGTAGAACTTGGTTTCCAGAGTCTGTGGATCGAGGGCGAGGCGTCGGGGCAGACCGAAGCAGGTGAAATAGTCGAGGTCTTTCGAAACCGGTTGGACTTTCACGCAACGGTCGCAAAAATATTCTCCGGCCATTTCGGACTGGCAATGCCAGCACATGCTGCGAGCCATCTGCAGCTCGCGTCGATCATCGGTGTTATGAATATGTCCGCTCATGGGTTGTCGCTCGCTCAGGCCGAAAAGGATTCTCCGCAGCCACACGTCTTGTTGGCATTGGGGTTCACGAATTTGAAGTTTCCGCCCATCAGGTCCTTCTGAAAATCGAGCTGGGTGCCCTGCAGGTAGATGGCGCTCTTGGCATCCACAATGACCTTGACGCCGTCGAATTCGTACACTTGATCGTATTGGCCGATCTTGTCGTCGAAATTGATGGTGTAGCTGAGGCCGGAGCAACCGCCTCCCTTGACGCCTAGGCGGAGGCCGCCTTCTTCGATGCCTTGGACATTGATGAGACGTTTGACCTCTTTCAAGGCTGCGGCGCTCAGAGTGATGACTGGGGCTTGAGCATCCGTATTCGTGGTGGCGTCCATAATGTGCTCCTTCCTGTCGTTACTTCGAGTCGGCTTTCTTTTGATAGTCTGCGAGGGCTGCCTTGATGGCATCTTCAGCCAGCACGGAGCAGTGAATCTTGACGGGGGGCAGATTCAACTCCTGCACGATATCGGTGTTCTTGATCTTGCCGGCCTCCTCCACCGTTTTGCCCTTGAGCCATTCGGTGGCGAGGCTGGAGCTGGCAATGGCGGAGCCGCAACCGAAGGTCTTGAACTTGGCGTCCACGATCGTGTCGTTTTCAACTTTGATCTGGAGTTTCATGACATCGCCGCATTCCGGTGCCCCAACGATGCCGGTACCGACCCCGTCTTCTTCTTTCTTGAAACTGCCCATGTTGCGGGGGTTGTTGAAGTGATCGACGACTTTTTCGCTATAGGCCATGGTGTCCTCCGAAATTTATCGCGCACAAGTGTGGATTCAGATTAATGGGCTGCCCATTGCACGGACTTCAGATCGATGCCTTCCTTGGCCATTTCATACAATGGCGACATTTCCCGCAGCTTGGTTACGGTCTCGATAATTCGCTTTCCGGCGTAGTCAACTTCTTCGTCGAGTGTGAAGCGTCCCAGGCCGAATCGAATGGAAGAATGCGCGAGTTCTGCTCCCACACCCAAGGCACGTAACACATACGAGGGCTCCAGGGTCGCCGATGTGCAGGCTGAACCGGAAGACAGAGCGATTTCTTTGCAGCCCATCAGTAACGACTCGCCTTCGACATAGGCAAACGAGATATTGAGATTGTGAGGGAGACGTTCTGTCGGGTGGCCGTTCAAATACACGTCTTCCAGCGCCTTGGTGATGGTGGCATGCAGCCGGTCGCGCATGACGGAGAGTCGTGCGGCATCGGTGGTCATTTCCTGCTCGCACAATTCACAGGCTTTCCCGAAACCCACAATCAAGGGCACCGGGAGGGTGCCGGATCGCATGCCGCGCTCATGTCCGCCCCCATCCATTTGAGCCGCAATACGGACCCGGGGATTCTTTTTCCTGACGTACAGGGCGCCGACGCCCTTGGGGCCATAGATTTTATGGGCGCTAAAGGACATCAGGTCGATACCCATGTCCTGGACATCGATCGGGACTTTTCCGACGCCCTGAGTTGCGTCGCAATGAAACAGAATGCCCTTTTCTTTCGCGATCTTTCCGATCTCTTTGATCGGGTTGATGGTGCCGATTTCGTTGTTGGCAAACATGACGGAGATCAAGATGGTCTTGTCGGTGATGGCGTTCCGCACATCCTCCGGATTGACCATGCCGAACTTGTCGACCGGGAGATACGTGACTTTGACTCCACGCTTGGCTTCAAGGGCTTTGGCCGTGTCCAGCACCGCACGATGTTCGGTGGACGACGTAATAACGTGGTCGCCCTTTTCGTGATACATCTCGACGACGCCTTTGAGTGCGAGATTGTTCGACTCGGTGGCGCCGCTGGTGAAGACAATTTCCTTGGCATCCGCATGGATGAGCTTGGCGATTTGTTTCCTCGCGGCTTCGACACCTTCTTCGGCATCCCATCCGAAGGCGTGGTTGCGACTGGCGGCGTTCCCGAACTTTTCCGTAAAATAGGGCAGCATCGATTCCAGCACCCGCGGATCCATCGGGGTGGTCGAATGGTTATCCAGGTAGATCGGGAACTTCATCGCTCGACTCCTTGTTGTTCCGTCGCGACGGATTGAATGGTAATGAGTGGGGTGCCCCCCATCATATCTTGCAAGGTCATATTGTTGAGAAGCTGATAAATACTGCTCTGGATTTTCAGCAACGGAGTGCGGATGTTGCAATGCTCGCGCTGCATACAGGCATCGCCGTCTTTTTCGTGTGAACAGTCCATGATGCCGAGTGGACCTTCCAGGCTTTCGAGTACGTGGGCAATTGTGATCTCACGCGGATTCTTGCCGAGCAGATAGCCGCCCTTGGGGCCGTTATGACTCTCAATGATTCCGCTCTTCGAGAGGGTTTGGAGAACTTTGGCAAGTAATTCGACCGGAATGTGATATTCCTCGGCGATTTCCTTTGTGTTTACTACGCGAGCTTGGGCGACATCGCCGTATTGGTTGGAGGCGATGTGCTGGAGAGCCATCAACCCGTAATCAGCTTTTTTCGATAATTTCAGCATTGGCCTATTGCCGATCCTTCGAGTCGGAGACTATAATGATCTCCGATCAAATCAGTCGTACAAAAGGTATCATGTGGTCTTTGGGGCTGTCAAGCGAGCGGAGGGATGAGAACTAAGGAAGGGCTGATTAATGCCCGCTTTTGATCGGTCGGCGTCTAAAACACCGAGAATTTAACCATCGTTGTCGGGAACATCGAATTAATCAGACCTTCCCTAAGAATGTCAGTCTCTGGAGGCTGGCGGGTGATATGGAAGCAGCACGATACACTGCACCACATGCATGACAAAAGGGGCTAAGCAACATGGGTGGGACCAATCCCTACATTGAAAAGGCGGACGTCGAGCTGCCGCAAAAATCGTATACTGTGACCTTCATTTTTCCCGATAAAACGGAAAAGAAGGTTGAGGTACAACCGGACAAAATTCCGTACGGTTCTACGGGCCTGCCGGGAAGCATTCTCGACATTGCGATGGGCAATGGGATCGACCTGGAGCATGTGTGCGGCGGTGTCTGCGCCTGCTCCACCTGCCATGTCATAGTGAAGAAAGGCTTGGAGACGTGCAATGAGGGGACGGATGACGAGTTCGACCAGTTGGACGAAGCTCCCGTCACGACGTTGCAGTCCCGGCTCGGCTGCCAATGTGTGCCGAATGGAAGGGTGGAAGTCGTGGTAGAGATTCCTGCCATCAACAAGAATCTGGCGAAAGAAGGGCACTGAGGTAAAGAGATCGAGTTGCAGCTCGTAGCGCGGCTGTCTCAGTCGTACGTTTCCAGCTTCACTTCCCGCCGATCGAGCCCCAGTTCCATCAGAAGCGCCCGTAAAGGACGTGCAAATGCCTTGACCCCGGCAATCATGGGGGTCACCTGCCGGCCGTTTCCCGCGATTTGTTTGATCACATCCATAGTCTCGGCATTGTTCTCGGGCGATTCGCTGACAAACGGCAGATACCGGAAGCTGGATTGGCTTGCCGCGAGGGTCATGAATTCCTCATGGTAGAGCTGTTCGGATGTGGTAGGTGCCTGGGCGATCAGCGTGCTCGAAGGGAGCGAGCCCTGGCCTGCCAGTGAACGGAGCATACAGCGCAGAGGGACAAGCCCCGAGTACCGTCCGATCAACAGCAAGTGTTGAGGTTTCGAGTCAGGCAGCACAAAGTGGCCATAGGGGCCTGACACGGGGATGCGGTCGCCCGGCTTGAGCGATGAGAGATAGCCGGAGCCTTTCCCGCCTGGAACATGGTCAAAGACCAATGTGAGGTGGCCGGTCTCGGAAGGTGGTTCTGCCAACGAATAGGCACGGTTCAACGGCGGATGATCGCCGATCGGCAACTGGAGCGAGATCCACTGCCCGGCCTTGAAGGAAAGCGGGCGCTCGACCGGACGGAGCACGAGTTCCGTCGTGTGCGGAGTGAGCGCGGCGAGTGAGACGAGTTCGGCAATTTGTGTCGGTTCGGCCATGGCCTGTTCTTAACAAAAACGGATTCAGAATGGAACAGGCCAGTTCTGTACATCATTCCAATGCCATGTTATAGATAGCCCCCCGTTTATTGTTTCCACACGAACTACGGTGATGCGATGAGTCAGGTCAGGGTTCGATTTGCGCCCAGTCCGACAGGTTTTCTGCATATCGGCGGGGTGCGCACGGCCTTGTTCAACTGGCTGTTTGCGCGGCAGCAGAACGGAGTCTTCGTCCTTCGCATTGAAGACACCGATCAGAGCCGTTCCACCGATGACTCCATTCAAGCCATTTTGGACGGGATGCGCTGGGTCAAACTGGATTGGGACGAAGGGCCCTTTCGGCAGACCGAGCGAATGGATCTCTATCGTGAACGCGCGATGCGATTGTTCGAGCAAGGCCATGCCTATTGGTGTGTCTGCACCTCGGAAGAGCTGGAGGCGCGTCGAAAAGAGGCCGAAGCCAAAGGCGGCTCGCCCAAGTATGACGGCCGGTGCCGGAATCTCGGCCTGACAAAACCGATAGGGGAAGCCGCACTCCGTTTCAGGGCTCCGCAGGATGGGCAGACGGTTGTCGATGATTTGATCAAGGGCTCTGTGGTGTTCGACAACCAGATTCTGGACGATGTTATCATTCTCAGGTCTAACGGGTATCCTACCTATAATTTTTCCGTGGTGGTGGACGATGCCTTGATGGGGATTACCCATGTGGTGCGGGGCGATGACCATCTCACGAATACGCCGCGACAGATTCCGATTTTTCAGGCGCTGGGATTTCCGCTCCCGCGCTTCGGACATTTACCGATGATTCTCGGGCCGGATAAGGCAAGGTTGTCGAAGCGACACGGCGCCACCTCGATCATGGCTTACAAGGACATGGGGTATCTGCCCGAGGCCATGGTCAATTACCTGGTTCGCTTAGGCTGGTCGCACGGCGATCAGGAACTGTTCTCACGTGCAGAACTGATCGAGAAATTCTCCTGGAAGAATGTGCAGACCTCGGCGGCTGTGTTTAATCCGGACAAGTTGCTGTGGCTCAATGCTGAATACCTCAAGACCAGCCCTCCGGCTGAAATTGCTCAGGCGCTCGTGCCGCTCCTCGAGCAGGCCGGTCTCAAAGAAGAGGTGCGTGCCGTGTCGACCGAATGGCTTGCGCAGCTGGTCGTCTTGGTGAAGGAACGAACGAAGACATTGGTTGAGATGGTCCACTGGGTGACACCCTACTTCGGCCAGGCGGTCGTGTTTGACGAAGAGGCGGCCAAGAAATTCCTCACATCCACTCAAGCGCCGGTGTTAGCCAAGCTGTTGAGCCGATTCGAAGCCTTCCCCGCGTTTTCCAAGCAGGCGTGGGAAGAGTCATTTAAGCAACTGGTCGAGGAAGAGGGGATAAAAATGGGGCAACTGGCTCAGCCGGTGCGGGTGGCCCTGACTGGACGGACGGCAAGCCCTGGTCTGTTCGAGGTGATGGACGTGCTCGGCCGGGACCGCACCTTGTTTCGACTCCGCCAGGGGATCGAGCAGGCCTCCAGAGTCTGAGAATCGGCCGGTCAAGAATCAGCCTTGATCTTGACGCAGTAGAGAAGCTTATATTACTGTGTGGACCGGTTGGGGGATCGTCTAGCGGTAGGACGTCAGTCTCTGGATCTGACTACCTAGGTTCGATTCCTAGTCCCCCAGCCAAAATCTTTTCCACCCCTTGTTCTTCAGCTCGATGTCTCGGTTCCGTACCGCGCTGGGGGATCGTCTAGCGGTAGGACGCCAGCCTTTGGAGCTGGCTACCTAGGTTCGATTCCTAGTCCCCCAGCCAAATTTCCTCCTCAGACGATTCTTTAAGAACGTACGTAACTTAGGTCGAGATATGAGGCTGTCCGCGCTACGTCTGGGGACGGGCGGTCGTTCCCTCACGAACTCTGCACAGTCTGTGCACGTTTTTCATCCAGTTCGGCCCAACGGGCATAGAGCCGCTCCACTTCAGCTTGTGCCGCCACCAATGCCTGACTTCGGTCCTGTAGTGCAGCAGCATCGGACACGACGGCCGGATCCTGCATCGCGGCCTGACAGGCAGCGACCTGTTCCTCGGCTTTGAGGATACTTTCTTCGATCGTGCCCCATTCCTTCTGTTCGCGATAACTCATCTTTTTGGGTTTACGAGCGGGACTTGCCGAGGCACTCTCGTCCTGGACCGCAGCACGCCCGTTACTCTTCGACTCCGAGGTGGATCCATCGGCCCGCTCCTGCGCACGTTCCCACTGGGCATAGTCGGCGAACCAGTCCACGCGTCCCGTGCCATTCAGTGCCAGCAGAATGGTTGAGACGCGATCCAGCAACCACCGATCATGGGTCACCAGCACGAGTGCGCCGGGAAATTCCAGCAGGCTATCCTCCAGCACTTCGAGGGTCGGAATATCCAAGTCATTGGTCGGCTCGTCCAGGATGAGCAGGTCTGCAGGCTGAAGCATGAGTCGGGCAATGAGGAGCCGTGCCTGTTCGCCGCCGGACAGTTTCGAGACCGGGAGATCCAGTTGTTCGGGACGGAAGAGAAAGCGTTTCGCCCATGAGGCCAGGTGAATCGAGCGATCCTGATAGACGACGGCATCGCCGGACGGGGCCAGTGCGCGTCGCAAGCTTGTGGATTGGTCCAGGGACTCGCGATGTTGGTCAAAGAAGACGATGCGCAGTGCGTCGGCTCGCGTGATGGCACCGGAATCGGGCTCCAGCGTCCCGGCCAGTAACCGCAGCAGGGTGGATTTACCGCTGCCGTTCGGACCAAGGAGTCCCAGTCGTTGGCCGGGCCCGAGGAGCAGGTCGAGATTGGTGATGACGGGCGTCCCGTTGAAACTCTTGCTGACCTGCTCCACGACCACGAGTTGTTTCGATTTTCGGCCCGAAGTGGAGAAGTCAATACCGATGGTCGATTGGGCCGAACGGGATTCGGCCTCGTTCAATTCGTCGATGAGCTTGCCCGCGGATTGGATCCGGCCCTTGGCTTTGGTCGTACGGGCTTTGGGGCCGCGGCGCAACCACTCCACTTCACGGCGAACACGATTGGCTAATGAGGCCTGGTAGTCGGCTTGCGCTTGAAGCGCGGCATCGCGCTGTTCGAGGAAATCGCTATAGCAGCCGCGGGCTTCAAACCGGCCTTCGGGGTAACAGCGGTTGAGTTCCACCATGCGAGATGTCACCGATTCGAGGAACCGGCGATCGTGGCTGATGACAAGAAAGGCTTTGGCGCGATTCTTCAGCAGTTGTTCCAGCCAGATGATGCCTTCCAGGTCCAAATGGTTCGTCGGCTCGTCCATGAGCAGGACATCCGGCTCGAGCAGCAAGGCCTGAGTGATGGCCAATCGCTTCCGCCAGCCTCCGGAGAGTGTGGAAACGGCTTGTTCCGGGTCGGGAAAGGCTCCGATGCTGAGGGCCCTGGCGATCCGGCCACCCTGTTCGTGAGGATCAAGGCCGTCTTCCGTCAACGTGTCTTGCAGCACCTGTTCAATGGTGTGATGCGGGGGAAACAGGGGTTCCTGTGGAACATAGCCGACACGTGTGTGACGCCGCAGGGTGCGCGTGCCTTCATCCGGGGATTCGAGCCCCACGAGGATCTTGAGCAAGGTTGATTTGCCGGACCCGTTCGGTCCGATTAATCCCACATGATCGCCGTCGGAGAGTGCCAGGGAGAGATCTGTAAACAGGGCTCTGACCCCATAGCTTTTGCTGATCGATTCGCAACTCAACAGAATGTTCGGGGCCATACCCGGGGTACCTCTTTCGTCACGTTGAAAGCTTGCAGTATACGGTGTGGCGGGGGCTCGGGGCTAGCGGCGCGGGAGGGAGGAGGCTACCGTGCCGCTGGAATGGAACGATACGCGTGTCTTGGGGGCAGGGAAGGTGAGGCTCAGTGCGCGGTCCGCGCGCGTCCCGTGTGCAGGCGTTGCTGGAAGCAGGTCGGGCAGAGGTGATAGCCGCCCTGGGTGGATGTATGAAATGACTCCATCCTGGCGGTTCCGCAATCAAAACAGCGCACCTCGCTCACCACAGACCGCGGCAAGAGGGGCGTGGGATCAATACGTTGCAGTTGATCGTGCAGCCGACGTGTGGAGCGGTAGATGTTTCGGAGGAGGGGTTGTGCTTCGGTTGCCGCACCGGGGATTGCCGCTTCGAGTAGGGAGAGGCGTTCGCGAAACGAACCCGGTTCTTCAAGAGGCTGTTCACTGCAAGGTTCCATCACCATCGTTGAGGCTCCTTTGTCGTGGAGTAATGCCCGATCAGGCGAGTGGCGATTCTCGTTCATCGGCGTGACAGGGTTCAAGGGGGCCGAAGGCTGGAGTCCCCGTACTTTGCGTGGGACGGTGAAATGGGAGGATGAACTGTGCCCGGGCCGGTTCAGCGCGGGGTTTGAGACTTCTCGATCTTGGCCCAGGTGTCTTTAAGTGTGACGGTGCGATTAAACACCAGCTTGGCGGGTGACGAATCGGGGTCAGCACAGAAGTATCCTACCCGCTCGAATTGCACTCTCGTGCCGGGGGCGATCGAGGCCAGGCTGGGCTCTACCTTGCAAGTCGGCAGTCGTTCGAGCGAATGGGGATTCAGGTGCTGGGTCCAGTCCTGATCGGCGGGAATTTTCCCCGGGTCCGTGAGCATGAGGCTCTCGTAGAGCCGGACTTCCGCATCGACGGCGTGTGAGGCCGATACCCAATGGATCGTGGCCTTCACCTTCCGTTGCGCCTGTGCCCCGCCGCTCTTGGTTTCAGGGTCATAGGTGCAGCGCACCTCTGTGACCGCACCCGTGGTCGGGTTCTTCACCACGCTGATACAGGTGATGATGTAGGCATACCGCAGGCGCACCTCGCGCCCCGGAGAAAGGCGAAAGAACTGCCGGGGCGGATCTTCTCGAAAATCATCCTGGTCGATATAGAGGGTGCGCGAGAAGGGCACTTGACGTGTCCCGGCTGAAGGATCTTCCGGGTTGTTGACGGCTTCGAGTTGTTCGACCTGCCCATCCGGGTAGTTCTCGATGACCAGACGCAAGGGCCGAAGCACCGCCATCACACGGGGTGCGCGTTTGTTCAGGTCTTCCCGGACGAAGTGTTCAAGGAGCTGCATCTCGACCACGGCATCCCGTTTCGCCACACCGATTGCCTCACAAAATGCGCGTAATGCCTCGGGCGTGAAGCCACGGCGGCGGAGGCCTTTCAGCGTGGGAAGGCGAGGATCATCCCAGCCGTTCACCAGCTTGCGCTCCACCAGATCGAGCAATTTTCGTTTGCTCATGACGGTGAAGGTGATGTTCAGCCGAGCGAACTCGATCTGCTGCGGCCGTTGTGCAGTGCCGCAGTGCTCGACCACCCAGTCGTACAGCGGCCGGTGGTCTTCAAATTCCAACGTGCAGATCGAATGGGTGATGCCTTCCATCGCGTCGGAGAGGGGATGCGCAAAGTCGTAGGCTGGGTAGATACACCAGGCTGTGCCGGTGCGGTAATGGGCGACATGTCTGATTCGGTAGAGCACGGGATCGCGGAGATTGATGTTCGGCGAGGCCATGTCGATCTTCGCCCGCAGTACATGGGTCCCGTCGGGAAATTCGCCGGCACGCATCCGCCGAAACAGATCCAGGTTTTCTTCGACGCTCCGGGTACGGAAGGGGCTGGGTTGGCCCGGCTCGGTCAGGGTTCCGCGGTATTTGCGCATGTCGTCGGCCGTGAGGCTATCGACGTAGGCGAGACCTTTCTGAATCAGGCCCACGGCGTAATCGTAGAGCCGCTCGAAGTAATCGGACGCGAAAAACATCTTGTCCTGCCAGTCGAAGCCGAGCCAGCGGACATCGTCTTGAATAGCCTGCACGTATTCAGGATCTTCCGTGGTCGGGTTGGTATCGTCCATGCGGAGATGGCACATGCCGCCGGAATTTTCATTGGCGATGCCGAAGTTGAGGCAAATCGACTTGGCATGGCCGATATGGAGATACCCGTTCGGCTCCGGCGGAAAGCGGGTGACCACTCGTCCGTCATGTTTGCCGGCCGCACGATCGGCCGCGACAATCTCGCGGATGAAGTCTGAACGTGTCGGTGGTTCTGGTGTGGTGGACATAGTGGTTGCGAGCCTGTCGAGTTGCAGGTGATGAAACGCGCATGGTTCTATCACAGAACGGCGGGGTGGGAGAAGAGGGTCCGGCGGCTCAGGCTGTGGCGAGTCGATTTTCCCTGGATCGATCGGAAGGACTATTTTAGAATCAGGCTGCTGCGGAAGGCGGATGTCTGATGGGTGCCGAGGAACGGAGAACAAGAGATGATGAATGGTCGATGGAGCGCATGGGGACTGATGGTGGTGCTCGGCATCCTCTGGGCGGGCGGAAGTCAGGCGTCGGAGCCCGACTCACTCGCGGTGTGCCGGGCTCAACCGTTCGACGCCAAAATGCAATGTTATCAGCGGCATCTGGAAACAGTCCTCCAGGCAGAGGGCACAGAACAGGCGCTCACGGCCTTGGAGCAGATCACGGTTCAGGATCCTGAGGCGTTGTGGGAAGCCCATCCGCTCGTTCATCACGTCGGCCAACGGTCGTTTGCGCACTATGGTACGGCACCGCTGGCGCTCTCGCATTGCCGAGACGTGTTTTGGTCGGGTTGCTACCACGGGGTCTTGCAGGCCTTCCTCAGCAGCCTTGCGACTGTCGAGCCACAGCACATTCTGCCCCTTTGCCCGATCAGCGAGACGGTCTCCGCCTATTCGTTTCAGCGGTACAACTGTCTTCATGGGTTGGGCCATGGCCTGACCATTCAATTTCGCTACGACCTACTCAAGAGCCTGGCATTTTGTGATGCGTTGCCGGGCAGTTGGGATCGGGAGTCTTGCTATGGCGGCGTGTTCATGGAAAACATCGTGACGTTTCAGCAGGCACAACGGGCGCAGCCGGCGCAATCGGGCAGCGAACATCATCACCATGAGGCGACGAGTTTTCTCAATCCTCAAGACCTCCTCTATCCCTGCTCCGTCTTGAATGAGAAATACCTGCGAGCCTGTTATCTAATGCAGACCTCCGCCGTACTGACCTTCCTGAATTATGATTTTGCCCAGGCTTTCACGCAGTGCGCCAGAGTGGAGGGGGAGCATCAGACGACCTGTTACCGCAGTTTGGGTCGTGACATCAGCGGCTATACGTTGCGTGATGCGGTGCGGGTCAACGAACTCTGCCGGCTGGGGCAAGCCGACCAAATCCGGCAATGTTTCATCGGCGCCGTGAAAGACTTCATCCTCACCGATGCCAATCCGGACCCCGGGCTCGCGCTGTGCCGTAGCCTGGATGGGCCGTTCAAGAAAGACTGTTATGCCACCGTGGGTGAAATGGTGATTCCCCTCTTCGACGACAAGGAGAAGCGAACGCAAGCCTGCCGTAAAGGCGAAGACGAGTATGTTGATGCCTGCCTCGCAGTTGCCACTACCTTTTAGTTGGGGCCCTTCGGGAATCCCGGTCCAACCACGCCGCTCGGGTCCTGCCCCTGATCAGACCCGCATCTCGTAAAGCGCGAACCACATCTTGGTAGGGGCAAGAGTGTATGGCTCGTGGCGTATAGCCACTGGCCACACACCACGCCCTCCATTTCAGTTCCTATGCTCGGTTCTTTAATCGCATACGAATGACGCTTCACGGTCGCCGATGGATTCGCGGGGGAATCCGTTCGAGGTCAGGCGCCGGGCGGTGTCGACACCTGGACCACATGAAAATCCTTTTGCGCGATCATACGGCCGTTCATGCGAAGCCGAAACTCATAGCGACCGGGCGTAGGGAAGAGGAGGGCGGGGATGTTGATGCCGAAGTCGGAAATCTGCAGACGATCTCCAATGACGATATCGGGGAGCGATGCGCGGCAGACCAACTGGTCCGTATTGACGAACATCAGGTCAATTTCGACGTGATACGTGCCTTCGGCGTCGGTCATGCAGAAGTACAGGCCGAGCTGATGGTGCTGAAACGGGAACGTCACCGACTGGAGGTGGGTGAACAGGCCGATCAGAGATTTTTTCTTAGTGAGGCTATCTTCGATGACGCAGTCGCAGACGAGGAACGCCTGTATGCTGGGCGACGAGACGTCAGTCATGCGATCTGGCCATTGTCAGCCGAGCACCGCGGTGCCGCCACGGGCCTCGAAGACATCCCCGAACAGCGTATGGGTAGATCCGATGCGACAGAAGTGCGACGTGATTTCGATGAGCTGGCCGCGGTGCGAATAGAATTTTCCGGTCGCCACGTGGATTTTTTCACCGGGTGCGACAGCGGCTTCCAGGACCGTTTCGCCGGTTTCCTGGTCCGTGACTTTGAGCCATGGCAGATTGGGAAAGAGGGTCGGCGGGGACTCGCTGGTGTGGAGTGAAAAGCGATTACCGTCATTGAACGCCCAGCGGTTGCGACGCAGATGGGCCACATGATTCCCGCTGCCGTCATAGAGATCGATGGTCAGCAGGATGCGCTCCTGATCCGGCGCAAGCTCCAGCACGAGCTGTTCTTTGCCTTGAACCCGGATGACTCCGTTGGTGTTCCGGAAGATGTTGGAGCCGAGCCGGATTTCCAGGCTGTGCTTGTGCCGATCCGATTCGGCCTCATGGAAAGTGTGGGCTGGGTCAGGTTTGCGTAGTTCCATGCGTAGAGATCTAGGGCGACCCGAGGACCTGTTGAACGACGCACTCGACCATACGTTGTTGCCTGAGCAAGTGGGAGCAAGGTAGGCCCTTGGCGAGGCGCTGTCAAGTCCGTTCTGGGCTGGCTAGGGAGAGGCGGGACCTTCGCGCTCGTCGGAATCGGTGGCGGTCACGCAGATGGTGACTTCCTGCTCTAATTGGTCACGCAGTGGAATCATGACGACTTGGGACACAGCCGCTCCGCCGGTTTTTCCAGACGCGGGGACGACCTTACCGATGACCGGGCCATCCCCGGCGTTGTAGTAAATGGTGGTATAGGCAAGGTTGGTCAAGGGTTTGCCGTCGGTGCCGGTCGTGGGTTCGGTGTAGGCGACTGTGATGGTCGAATGTGGCGGCTTCACGCGGACCTTCGTGGTGGCTCCGCATTTGGTCCAGGCGCTTGAGTAGGGGGGCGCGATGGTTCCTTCCAGAAAACTCGCCCCGCAGCCGGCCAGTGAGAGGAAAGCCGGGAGCAGACCTGAGATCACAAGCGGTCGGGTGCGAGTGAAAAACACAATCATCATCCTACTTTAGGCCAATTCATTCGGCTCCGCAAGCAGGCTGAGCCCTTTCCAAGTTCACAAGCCATCGGATGATTCCTTCATGACTTGCTGTTTGAAAAGCCAAAACCCGCTATGGTACAGTCCTGCTCTTTCGGTTGCCTCGTAGATCGCCTCTCTGGTCCCATCGTCTAGCTTGGCCTAGGACGGAGCCCTCTCAAGGCTCAGACACGGGTTCAAATCCCGTTGGGACCACCAACCTTTTCGCTGGCGTCTCTGATAGATCCCCTCCATCACTCCGATTCTTCCACCGAGCCCTTCATCCTGTTGTTGCGTCGATCGGCCCGATTCAACGGTTTCATGGAGCCATGCTGACCCGCTTTCTTGCGCGAGCGGCACGCTGATCTATACTCGCACTGCGCCACAGTGCAGGAACGTAGCGACGAGTGCGGCCCCCTGCTAAAAATAGCTGCTTCGATTGACTGTGAAAAAAACACGGCTAAGGTAAGGGTGGCCGCATAGAGATGTGGGCACGATGCGCCTTGCGAGTGTGCGGTGACGAACGAGTACAGAAAGGAGATGGCATGAACAAAGGATTGTTAGTCGCGTTGACTGGGGTGTTGATGGGGGGGCAAGTCAGCCTGGCCCACGCTGTCAATCCGGACAACGGACCCGGATGCGGATTGGGTAAATTGGCCTGGGCGGATTACAAGACTCCAAAGAATATTGCGCCTCAAGTCATGATGGCGACAACGAATGGTACGTTCGGGAGTCAAACGTTCGGGATCAGTTTCGGTACGTCCGGCTGCACCAATGATGGGAAGGTGATGGCCGGACAGCAGACGAACGTGTTTGTCGCCGGCGTGCTCGAATCCCTCTCTGAGGATATGGCCAGGGGGGGAGGAGAGCATCTGGCCACCCTGGCAACACTTATGGGCGTGCCGTCCGAACAGCAGCCCACGTTTTTTGCGCTGGCTCAGCAGCAGTATGGTGCGCTTGTTGCGGCCGGTGAACTTTCTTCAGTCGCCGTCGTCAAGGCGCTGCAAGAGGCGATGAGAGAACAGCCGATGCTCGCCCGGGCATCAGGCATCCGCTGAGCGGGATTTCCCCTTCAGGTTCTCTTGGAGAAGTTGCCGGGGTGTGTGCGTCTGGCGGTGGACGGGCGTTTTCTGCCTTCACTGCCAGCCGCGCCCCGGCAAGCGGCTCACGTCCTCAGGTAGCGTTCGTCTTCATCGGTGCGGTCACGTCTTCGGGAAGCGAAGTGCGCCTTGGGGCGTCCTCCTTCCTTCGCCAGACGCACCGGCTTGAAGCGCTCAGCCTGACAGGAGGATAATTGTCCTCCGATGATCCAGCCTTCCCACAGACTCCTCCTCCTGACCATCGTCGCCCTCGGAGTCGGACTCTACAGCCTTGATCTCTATCTCCCCCTGGGCATCGGCAACGGAGTTTTGTACGGAGGCCTGGTGGTGCTGTCGCTGGCAGTTCCGGATCGCAAGATTCCCCTGCTCGTGGCCGGCGCATGCTCCATCCTGGCCATCTCGGATGTCTTTCTCGGGGTGCGGTTCCCCAATGTCCCCCTCTGGATGGGAATCAGTAACCGGCTATTTAGTCTGGCGGCGATCTGGTTTCCCGTCGTCTATGCTTTCCAGCGTAGAAAAATTGAAGAAGCGCTTCGTGACGCACATGGAGAACTGGAGGTCCGCGTGGAAGAACGCACGCGCGAGTTGGCACTGGTGAATCAGGCGCTGGTCGGGGAGATTGCCGAACGAATGGAGACGGAGCGGTCACTCAGAGAGAGCGAGTGTTCGTTGAAGGTGAGTCAGGAGGAACTCCAAGAGAGTCGCGAAGAACTGAGGGCGCTGACCGGCCAACTGTTGACGGCTCAAGAGGGGGAACGCCGCCGGATTGCGCGGGATCTGCACGATGATGTGAACCAGCGATTGGCGATGTTGGCGATGGACCTGCGCCGGATTGAAAAGGGTGACACGGAAGATCCTGCGGCTGTCGCGAGCATGGTCCGATCGATCACCGTTCGGCTGACGGCGGTGTCGGACGATGTCCGCCAGATGGCCTACCGATTTCATCCTTCCATCCTGGACGACCTTGGGCTGACGAAAGCCGTGCGCCGGTTGGTGGACGACTTTTCCGTCAGCACCGGGGTTCAGGCGGTGTATGTCCATCATGACCCCGTGAGCCCCGTCCCTACCGACCTGGCCACCTGTGTGTACCGAATCGCGCAGGAAAGTCTCAATAACGTGGCGCGTCACGCCAGGGCTTCTGAAGTCGAAGTCGAATTGATTTGCGATGAAGGGAGGGTTACTCTTTCAGTGCGCGACAACGGAGTCGGGTTCAATCCGCAGCAGATGTCACAGATGCGGGGTCGGTTAGGTGTGCTCAGCATGAAAGAGCGGGTGCGTTTGGTGCGGGGAACCTTGAATGTGACGACGGCGCCGGGGCGCGGAACGCACATCGAGGTGGATGTGCCGATGGCAGGGAATGCGCATGTCTAAACCGCGGGTGTTGTTGGCGGACGATCATTCGCTGGTGCTCGAAGGGTTTCGCCGCATTCTCGACGATCAATGCGACCTGGTGGGGATGGTCGAGGACGGACGAGCCCTTCTGGAGGCGGCACAACGGGTTCAGCCCGACATTGTGATTCTCGATGTGTCGATGCCGCTGCTGAACGGCATCGATGCGGCCACGCAGCTGAAAAAAACGCATCCGTCCATGAAGGTGATCTTTGTCACCATGCATGCCGATGCGGATTATGTCCGGTCGGCGTTTGAGGCCGGGGCCTCAGGCTATCTCCTGAAACGATCGGCGGTCGATGAACTGGAGCAGGCGATTCGAGCGGTGTGGGCCGGGCATACGTACATCACCCCGTTAATAGCGAAGGATCTGCTCGACGCGTTGCTGACGATCGGCCCGGGGCAGTCACCGCAGAAAAAAACACTGACGTTCCGTCAGCGTGAAGTATTGCAATTGCTGGCTGAGGGCCGAACGGTAAAGGATATTGCGATTCGCCTTACGATTTCGACCCGGACCGTTGAGTTCCACAAGGCGCAGATCATGGAACAGCTCAACCTCCGCACCACAGCGGAGTTGATTAAGTACGCGCTCACGCATGGAATTGTAGCCCCCTCCTGACACTTCTTTAGGTCTCCACGAGAGATCCATCCCCAGGATTCCTGCATCGGGACCTCGTAATTTTCCGTTCAAGACTGTCAGGCCTTACGAGTTCCGCATTCTTCGGGGCTGTTTTATAAGGAATGGCTCGATGTGCCGAGCCAGGTGGGAGGGCGTATGCGCACCGGAGACCGAGAAGAGGGAGGCGAAGGATCGCCAGAATTCTTCGGTCGCCCGGTGTTATTCCGTTGTCGCTTCTGTGAGCGGGTTCGGCTGGCCGGACTGCTGGAGACGTCCCGATCCACCTGGCAGGATGAGTCCACGCTGCTGCGAGGCCATGAGTTCAGTCGGGAAGACCCCTGGTGGTTCCATACCTGCTGTGAATATTGTCAGCCCACCGAGCACCCCTCCGAGTGTGTTTAGCCCCGCGCCGATTTCCTCACAACGATCTTTCTTCCCCGCCGCCGGTTCTGGTAGAAGTCTGACATGATAAATGTCATTGGACTGGGCGCGATCGCCGGTCTCATCCCGGTCTATCTCGGCATCCTTGCGGCCCTGTTTTTAGGCAAGGTCTTGCCGCGGACTTGGGAAGGCGGGCTGATCGGCGTGGCGAACGGTGTCTTGGTGTACCTCTTTTTCGATCTCATGCACGAGGCGACCGAGCAGACGGGCGCGCGTGACCTGGTGTCATGGGTGGTGTTCTTGGGAAGTTTGGGGGTGAGTTTCGTCGGATTGGTGGCGTTAGAATCAAGCCAGGTCTTCGGCGGGCGCTCAGGAAACCGCATGCTGTCTCTGCCTTACATGATCGCGGTGGGGATGGGATTGCATAATCTTGGCGAGGGACTGGCCATCGGCGCCAGTTACGCCAGTGGTGAATATACGCTCAGCGCGCTATTGGTGGCGGGCTTCGGTCTACATAACGGCACTGAGGGATTCGGCATTGTGGGCGCGGCGGGCAAAACGCCGATGTCGTGGTGTGATGTCTTGCTGCTGGGATTGATCGCCGGGGTGCCGACCTGTGTCGGAACATTTCTCAGCGGACAAGGGGTGTCTCCCTATTTCTCCATCTGCTTTTACGCGCTGGCAGCCGGTTCATTGCTGTATGTGGTGCTCTCCTTGACCGTGATGTCGTACACGGCGACGCGCCGGGTGCAGGTGGCGGCCGGGATGTTTGGCGGCATCAGTCTCATGTATGTCACGGCGATGGTGCTGACGCTGGTGAGCGGCGTCCGCAGCTGACGGCTCCTTCCATCCGCAGTCTCCTTCCGGTCCGGTTGATGCGCACAACCCTTGCTCACTGTTCGTGCTGTTCACGGCGCGCGTTCATGGCGCTATCCCGTGGTCTGATCACGGGGCCGGCGTGCGGGGCTGGCCGGTGCTTCAATTGACCCCGCGACGCTCGGTTGTGTATAAAATGATCTGCTCGATCGGAAGATTGATTTGTTTCGGGAGGCTCTCATCATGGCGGGACGGGAATTTCACGATGGTGCCACGGATGGCTTGGAGGCGCTCGAGCCTCTCGACCCCGAGAAGATCCATTCCTTTTCGGAACTGCTGGAGGCGATGCGGAAGACGGCATTCGGCGGCCGACGGCTGGGCGAAGCGTATGAAACACTCGCCGCGATGATCGAGGATTCCGATTGCAAGGTGGTGCTGACTCTCTCAGGCGCCATGACCATCGCGAAGATGGGCAAGATCATCAGCACCATGATCGACCGCGGCATGGTGCATGCCGTGGTCTCGACCGGCGCGCTGGTCGCGCATGGCCTGAGCGAATCGGTAGGCAAGCTTCACTACCGGCACGACGCCTCCCATAGCGACGAGGAGTTATTCCAGAAGGGATACAACCGCGTCTATGATACCCTCGAAATGGAGTCGAACCTCAATTACGTCGAGCATGTCGTTTCATTGACCTTGAAACGTATCAACACCGAACAACCCCTCTCTTCGCACCTCCTCACCCGGGAACTCGGCAAGACGCTGGCCGAAGAATTTGAGGGCCCCGGCATCCTCAAGAGTGCCTATTTGAAAAATGTGCCGGTCTATATTCCTGCCTTTACCGATTCAGAAATGGGGCTGGATGTCGGTACCTGGGCGATGGGCAAGCGGATGGATCAGGCTCGCAGCCAAGTGAAGGACGGTGGAGACACGGCGGTCTTGCGCGCGCTGCACCAAACCTGTCCGGACTTCAACCCCTACCTCGATCTCAATCATTACGCGGAAGAAGTCCTGGGGTCGAAACGCCTCGGCATTTTCACCATCGGCGGCGGGGTGCCGCGCAATTGGGCGCAACAGGTGGCGCCGTATATCGAGATCAGCAACACTCGTTTGGGACTCAACGTGCAACCGCCACGCTTTCATTATGGTGTGCGAATCTGTCCCGAGCCGGATTATTGGGGCGGCTTGAGCGGGTGCACCTATCAAGAAGGCATCTCCTGGGGCAAATTCGTGCCGCCGGCTGAAGGGGGACGTTTCGCCGAAGTGCTCAGCGATGCCACCGTGGTCTGGCCGCTGCTCATGGTCGGGCTGCTGGAGCGAATCCGCGCCAAGAGTGTCACGGCATGACACCCGTGACGGCGTGGCTTCTTCGGGTCGGGGCGTCGTGTTTCCTGTTCTTGCTTGTCGCGGGAGCGGCTCTGGCTGCGAGTGCGCCGGCGGTCGATTATCGTATGCGGGGCAAGGCGGATGCGCCGGTAACGCTGATCGAGTATTCGGACTTCACCTGCGGGTACTGCCTCAAGTTTTTCAAGGAAACCTGGCCCAAGATTCAGGCGCGCTATGTCGACACGGGCAAGGTGCGGTTTCTCTATAAGGATTATCCCCGCGCCGATCAGGGGCCAGGGGTCACCGCTGCGCTCGCCGCTCGTTGCGCCGGCGATCAGGGAGCCTATTGGCCGATGCATGACCGATTGTTTGCGGCAGACGGGCGGTTGGATGTGGACAGTTATTCCCACCATGCCAAGGCGATCGGACTCGACCAATCGCAATTCCGGCAATGTTTACGTGATGCTCCGCATATGCAGGCGATCTTTCACGACCGGGATGAGGCGAATTCATGGGGATTTCACGGCACGCCCGGCTTCGTCCTGATGCGCACGGCGCAGCAGCCGACGACCAAGAATCCGGCTATTGCAATTCCCGGCGCGTTTCCCTTTGAGGCCTTCGAGGAAGAAATTGAGAAGCTGCTCGCGCCGGCGGGGGCGAAACAGAAATAATGTTTCCATGCGGAAGAAAGCCAGGACTGTGACGAGACTCATCGTTTAGCCAGGAAAGAGGAACCTGCACTATGGCGTCGAAACAAGCCTTTTGGTCTGTGACTGCGAAGGATGGAGAGCCCGATTTATGGGTGTGCATGTCCTGTTTGAGCGAGGCGTTTTGCCGGAAGGTGCCCATGCCGGCCTGTCCGACGTGCCACGGCGTGTCGACCTACGAAGCGTTTACCTTGGCGGCGGTTCAGGATTGGGGAACCGAGGAATTAATCGCCAAGGCGGTGGCGGCTCAGCGTGATGCGGAGGCGATCGGCGCCGCAACCCCTGCGACACCACCAGTGGAATCCGTGCAGTAGCGATTCTCCCACTCCTGGAGTGAGTCCGTTGGAAGATGGACGTCCATTTCTGATCGGCGGCCGGTGGTGTCACACCACCATGACCGCTCCCGTACACAATCCCTATACAGGCGAGACGATTGCTCATGTCTGTCAGGCCGGCCCCGCCGAAGCGGAGGCGGCAGTGCAGTCGTCCGTCGAGGGCGCGGTCGCGATGCGCCGGTTGTCCGGCTATGCGCGCTCGACGCTGCTTCAGAACGCCGCTCAGGCCCTTCGGTCCAGGCAGGAAGAGTTTGCGCGCATCATGATGGAAGAGGCCGGCAAGCCCCTGACCGATGCGCGTCGCGAGGTCGGCCGCGCCATTCAGACGTTCTCGATTGCAGGGGAGGAAGCCAAGCGCATCGGTGGTGAAGTGGTTCCGCTCGATTGGTCTCCCGGAATGGAATCGTATTGGGGGGTGACGCGGCGATTTCCTATCGGGCCTATCCTCGGAATTACCCCGTTCAACTTCCCGCTGAATCTCGTTGTTCATAAGGTCGCTCCAGCCTTGGCGGCGGGTAATTCGATTCTCATCAAACCGGCTCCGCAGACCCCCCTGACATCGCTCCTTCTGGCGGAGTTGCTTCTCGAAGCGGGCGTTCCACCGGGGGGCCTCAATGTGTTGCCCTGCGATAACCGGGTGGCGGAGCAATTAGTCGTCGATCCTCGGTTCAAGTTGCTGAGCTTTACCGGAAGCGCGCCGGTTGGCTGGATGTTGAAAGCCAAGTGTGGCAAGAAAAAGGTGGTGCTCGAATTAGGCGGGAATGCCGCCGTGATCGTCGAGCCGGACGCGGATCTGGATTATGTGGCGCAGCGTTGTGTGACCGGGGGATTCAGCTATGCGGGGCAGACGTGCATTTCGGTTCAACGGATCTTTGTGCACGAGTCGGTCGTCCAAGCCTTTACGGAGAACCTCGTGGCCCGTGTGGAGCGGTTGGAAACCGGAGATCCCGGCAATGAACGCACGGTCGTCGGCCCGCTCATTGATGCAAGGGCTGCACAGCGCATCGAAGGCTGGATCGGGGACGCCGTGGCCCAAGGTGCCCGGGTGTTGTCGGGCGGAACGCGGGTGGGGGCGGTCGTGCGGCCGACCGTCTTGTCCCAGGTGACGCCCGCCATGAAGGTGTCTTGTCAGGAAGTGTTCGGTCCGTTGGTGACGATTACGCCCTATCGCGAGTTTGATGACGTGTTGAAAGCCGTCAATGAGTCGGAGTATGGCTTGCAGGCGGGCCTGTTCACCAGCCACATCGGGCGAATTTTTCAAGCATTTGAGCAGCTGGAGGTCGGCGCCGTCCTGGCGAACGAAATTCCGACGTTCCGCGCGGATCATATGCCCTACGGCGGGGTGAAAGACTCCGGGATCGGACGTGAAGGGCTTCGGTATGCGATCGAAGACATGACCGAACCCAAGTTGCTGGTCATGAACCTCCGCAGACCCTGAACGCTCGGGATCGAGACAAAAAAACCCTGCCGCCGTATTGCGGATGCCCCACAAACTTGATACAACTTCCGCGCGTGTCGCGGCATGATCAATTGCGTGGCACAAGGCTTGTGACAATTCTTCGAACACTCAGGGCGGAGTGATTTCGACGAGGGATGAAGAGGGAGACCTACATGGTACCAACACACATGTTTTTGACGAGGGGCGTCGGGGTGCACAAGGAAAAGCTGGCTGCGTTCGAGCAGGCCTTGCGTAGCGCCGGCGTGGCCTATTGCAACCTCGTCAGTGTCTCTTCGATTCTCCCTCCCAATTGTAAAATCCTTCCTCGCAAGCGCGGCGAGAAATTGTTGAATCCCGGTGAAATCACGTTTTGCGTCATGGCCAGATCGGAGACCAACGAGCGCAACCGGTTGATCTCCGCATCGATCGGCTTGGCGATTCCGACGGATCGCGATACGTACGGCTATCTTTCCGAGCACCATGCGTACGGTGAAACGGACGAAGAGTCCGGAGAATACACGGAGGACTTGGCGGCACAGATGCTGGCGACCACGCAGGGCATCGAGTTCGATCCCGATGTGGCCTGGAAAGAGCGTGAGCAGGTCTTCAAGATGGGCGGCAAAATCGTGCGAACGTTGAATATCACGCAATCGGCGGTCGGTCGTCCCAATCGGTGGACCTGCGTCATCGCCTTGGCGGTGTTTATCCCCACGGAAAACATCCCCAAGAGTCTTCGGAACAAGGCCTAACGGCGGGCGGCATGGCGCTCCCGTCCGGATGGCTTGGGCAAGCCGACAACTTTCTGGGGATTGACGAACCCTGGTGTCATCCCGATCAGGCTGGAGTCTACGTACTCCCGGCTCCTTACGAACATACCTCCAGTTATATCCTCGGGTCCGATCGAGGACCGTCCGCGATTATTGAAGCCTCCCAACAGGTCGAGTTGTACGATGAGACGTTGCGCTACGAGCCCTATCGCGAATGGGGCGGTGTGGCGACGGCGACCACATTGGACCTCGATGGGCGGGTCGATGGCCCGGCCGTCCAGGCCATTCAGGATTTTGTGCAGCCGCATGTCGGTCGGGGGAAGTTTTTGATCACCCTGACCGGTGAACATACCGGCGCGTTAGGAGCGATTCGGGCACATGCCCGGACGTATCCGGGGATGTGCGTGGTGCAAATCGACGCCCATGGCGATCTCCGCCAGGCGTACCAGGACAATCCCTACAGCCATGCGAGTGTGATGGCCCGTGTGGTAGAGGATGGGCTGCCCCTGGTACAAATCGGTGTCCGGTCGATCAGTCCGGAAGAAATCGATCTCATTCAGAAGACTCCGCGAATTCAGACATTTTTTGCCGCCTCGATTCTCGATCCATCCGGTCCCTATGAGGGGCGGGCCGCTCGCTGGATTCCCGAGGTTCTGGCCGCCTGCACCGGGCCGGTATACCTCACCTTTGATTGCGACGGGCTCGATGCGTCGCTCGTGCCGGCATTGGGAACGCCCGAGCCGGGCGGGTTGGGTTGGTACGACACCCTCGCGCTGGTGACTGCGTTGGCAAACGGTCCCGGCATCGTCGGCATGGACATCAGCGAGATCGCGCCTATCGAGGGGTTTGTCGCGCCCCAGTTCAGCATCGCCCGCTTGATCTATCGGATGCTGGGTCGGATTCGTGCCGGCCGCCGCGTGCATTGAAGCATACCGTGGCACAGGCCTCGGCGTTCTCTCACCGAATCATTCGCCATGGGAATGGCCCACTCCGTTCGATGGACGGTTGACCCATGACGTCCGACAGGTGTTTCCCATCCCATGCGCATCAATAAATTTTTCACCGAGCAGGGCCTGTGTTCCCGGCGGGAGGCCGATCGCCTCATTGCCGAAGGGCGGGTGACCATCAATGGCCGGGTGGCCAAGCTCGGCGACCAGGTCTCGCCACAGGATGCGGTTGCGCGCGACGGCGTTGTGCTGCAGCGCGGCAATCGTGCGGTGTATCTCAAGTATCACAAACCGGTCGGGGTGACGACGACCACCGAGCCGCATGTGCGGCGGAACATCATCGCCGAAATCGGCCATACGGCCAGAATTTTTCCGATCGGACGGCTCGACAAAGATTCCTCCGGCCTCATTCTGCTCACGAACGACGGCGACATCGTCAATGAGATCTTGCGGGTCGAGCACGGGCATGAGCGGGAATATCATGTGGAAGTGGATCGGGAATTCGACGAGATGTTTCTCGCGCGGATGGCCCAGGGGGTGACCATTCTGGGAGTGCCCACCAGGCCTTGCAGCGTGGCGCGGCTTGGCCCCTGTCGCTTCCGCATCATCCTGACGGAAGGGCGCAACCGGCAGATCCGGCGCATGTGTCAGGCGCTCGGTTATCGCGTCGTGTCATTACATCGCGTGCGGATCATGCACATTACCATTGAGGGTTTGCATGCCGGGCAGTGGATGGATTTGACCCCCGATGAGCGTAGCCGACTTTTTCGGGCTCTCGGCCGGCCGGATGCTGCGTCGACATAAGCAGGAATGGGGGCGTGGTGTATACGCCGGGACCACGGGCGGTTATCCCTCGCTCGGCAGGCTCCGTGGTGATCCCGGATGGGGCGTTTCTTCAGGTCCTGGGGAGGGCAGTTCCTGTACGCGCAGGGGACGAGTGAGAAACAGGTTCAACAGCGCGATGAAAAAACTCCCGCCCACGATCCAGTAGCCGGTCTTCACAATCGTTTTGGTTCCTTCTTCGCGCATGTCCTTGGCGACCTCTGCCACCGTCTCCAGCAGGCGGTCCAGGGCGAGACTCACCTGCATGACTTTCGGCCCTCCATTGTCGGCCGCATGAATTTCGGCCTTGCGACGCAGTTCCGCTGCTTCGGCTGCGGAACCGGCTCTCCATTCCTGGGAGAGCAGATCCGTCGTCTGGCTGGCCACGTGGAAGTACTGATCGAGACTTTCGCGAACCGCTTGAATGTCTTTCTCTTCGCTCCGTCCGCTCCGTGACACACGCAGGCCGGCTGCGGCGTATCGATCCACGGCATGTTGAATACGTGCGCGTTGCGTCGGCAACGATTCGGTAATCCGTTCGAAGGTGGCCTGGTTCTCGGCCTCCAGCGACCGGATGATCGTATTTCGATAGCGAATGACGTCCGCTGAAATATGGGCAAGGTCCGCTGCGCCCAGGGTGTACTCGGTGTACATGATGCGCAGATCCTGATCGATACGACTGAGAGCCTGGCCGCTGACCCATCCCAACCCCGCGATCATAAGACTGATGATCAGTTGGTTCGTAGTGGGAAAGGACAATTTCAGGCGTGATGCCAATGACACAAGCGTCCCCTTCGTCGGGTTGCAGTTGAAAACTCGCGCTCAGTCTAGCAGATCGTTCTCGAAGAAAGAAGTCGAGTCAGCTTTGATGCAACGGGGCATTAGTCCAGCACCACCCGTCGTTCGACCAGTTGGCTGACCTCCGGATCATTGGAGACGAACACCACCGACCAGGGTTCTTCCTTGGAACAGAGTCGGCGCAGCAGGGTGAGTCGCAGCGCCGGCTCAATGTTGTGGAGGCTGCCGTTGAAGATCAGCAGTTCCGGCCGGGTGACGATCATTCGAGCCAGGAGCACGCGAAGAACCTGGCTTCGAGTCAAGTTGGCGCCGTCTCCATGCACCAGAGTTTCCAGCCCCTGCGGCATGGCGTCGATTTCCTCTTCAAGCTCCACGAAGCGGAGTGCCCAGCTCAAATCTTCAAACTGAATCGAAGGGCGCTGCAGAGTGATATTTTCCTCCAGGGACCCGTCGAACAGTGTGGGATGGGAGTCCAGCATCAACCCCCGGCAGCGGTTCACGTAATTCAGCGACACATCGCGCAGGTCAATGTCGTTGTAGCGGATCACCCCGCCGCTTGGATGATACAGTCCGGCTAATACAAGCGCGAGCGAGGTTTTGCTTCTGCTGGTTCCGGAGAGGACGCTGATCTTTTCCCCCGGCATGACTTCCAGGTTGAATCGTTCGAAGAGCAGCGGTCCGTCCGGCGCGGCGAAGGACACGTCTTTGCACGTCAGGCGCACCCCCTGCAGTGAGGGATCGGGAAGCCAGGCGGCCACGGGGCCGGAGACATCCTCCTTCGGCATGTCGAACAGTGTGGAGAGCTCATGGAGTGAGGTGGCGACATAGATGGCGGCATACATGCGCCGGGCGACGGTGTCGAGATTGAGCAACAGGGTGCCGACGATCACCTCCGCCGCGACGAACTGTCCGAGGGTGATGTCGCCGACCGACAGCAACCAGCCGCCGAGGCCGATCATGCCGCTATGCGCCACGGCCTGAAAAATGACCGTACTCTTGTATTGCGCGCCGCTCAGAATATCGGAACGCGTCTTCCGTGCCATCACATAGGCCTTGACCAGCGCATCGGTTTTTTTGAGGAGCAGCGGCAGGCTGTCCGTGGACTTGAAATGGAGCCGGTTGATGCCGATGTCCTGGAGCCAGTGAAAGGTCTGGTAGTGCAGTCGGGATACCCGTTGTGTGATGCCGAGCCCGCCTCGACCGAAAAACGTCAGCAGAAAGGCAAACCCTGCGATCAGGAGCGTGTTATATCCCAGGAAGTAAGGATGGTACATGATCAGGATCGCCATGCCGATGGTGCCCGACACCGACACATTGATCACATCGACCAGCATGGCGACCAAGGCCCGGGGCAACAGTTCCGCCTCGATGAACGTGTTGGTATGTTGAGGAAGAAAGACATTCTCGCGGAAGCGGGGCAGAGCTTCGGTAAAGGCGACGGCGAGCCGCGTATAGAGGCGCTGGACTAGGATTTCCACCGCCCGCGCTTGCAGGACCCGGAATGCCCCCGTCAGCAGCAGCGCGCCGAACATCGTGGCCACCAGAGTGATGATCATGATCGGTTGAATGGCGAACGCGAAGGTGTTGACCAGTTCTTGCACCGTGAGCGGGACGATCAATGCAAACAGACCGATCACGACTGCATAGGACACGATGATGGCGAGGATGCGGCGCTCGAGCCCGATCAGGAGATTCAGGCGGGCAAGGATGGTCCAGGCGGAGGGTGTCGCAATGGGCGTTTCAGTGGCGGTGTCGTTCACACAAGGGCTCGTATCGGTCGGCTGTGGGCCGCAGTGTGGGCGATTGCCTGATTTCTGTCAAGCTGAGCAGGTCCGGATGTGCGGAGCGCAGGGACATGAAGCGGGCGGGAACAGAAACGAAGAATCGATGCGTTGTCCGGCTAGTTCAGCATGATACGGCGGTCGACATGCGGGGTCAGGTTGGGATCATTCGAGACGAAAATGACCGACCACGGCTCTTCTTTGCTGCAGAGGCGCCGGAGAATCGTCTCGCGCATCGCGGGATGCATGTTGTGCAGGATCCCCTCAAAAATGAGGAGTTGCGGCCGACCCAGGATCGCCCGAGCGACCAGGATGCGCACAATGTGCGTCGGTGCGAAAATTTTTCCGGCGGCCCGGACGTGGGTTTTGAGGCCCTGCGGGAGGGCATCAACTTCCTCTTCCAGCTCGGTAAAGCGTAACGCCCATCGCACATCACTGTAGGGGATATATTCCCGTCCGAGCACGATGTTCTCTTCGAGCGTGCCTTCGAACAACGACAACTGGGAATCCAGGATGAATCCTCTGAACCGGTTGACGGAATCCAGGTTAAGGTGCCGGAGGTCGACGCCGTTGTAGCGGATCACGCCGGAGGTGGGTGTTTCCAGACCGCCCAGTACCCGGGCCAGCGCGGTTTTGGCCATCGTGCTGTCCGCATAGATGCCGATTTTTTCGCCTGGCGTAACTTCCAGGTTGAAGCGCTCGAAGACGGCTGGGCCGCCGGCGGGGGCAAATGTCAGATCTTTGCAGGTGACGCGAATGCCGTGCACGGTCGGGTCTGGGAGCGGGATGGAGAGGGTCGCCGTATCCTGGTCCTTCGGTAGCGAGAATAAGAAGCTCAGCTCCGTCAATGCCGTCAGGAAGTAATAGATATGCCCCATCCGTTTCACGACCCCGTCGAAGCTCGACAGGATGCCGCTTACGACGACTTCGGCGGCGACAAATTGTCCGAGCGTCAACTGCCCGATGCCCAGGAGCCAGCCGGCCGTCGCAATCAGACCGCTATGCGCAATGGCCTGCCAGCCCAGTGAGCCCAGATATTGCCGGATCAAAATTCCAAATCTGGTACGACGGATGCCGACGTAGGTATCCAGGAGTTGGTCCGTCTTCTTGACCAGCAGAGCCTGGCTGTCGGTCGACTTGAAATGGAGCAGGTTATAGGCAATTTCCTGAAACCAGTGCAGGGTGTTGTACTTGGCGTGGGAGAGGTTCATGTCGGCCTTGAGGCCGCCATGGCTCATGAGGAAAAAGACCACGTTGAATCCGACCAGCAGGATCGCGTTATACAGCAGGAAATACGGGTGATAAAACACAAGGATGGTCATGCCGACCGCGCCGCCGACAATGACGTTGATCAGATCCACCAGTAGGACCGAGACCGCCCGTTGCATGAGAATGGTTTCGACGAAGAAATTTGCAAAGCGCGGTTTAAAGCCCTGGTAGCGCAGGTGCGGGAGCTGCTGAGCCATGGCAATGGCGACCCTCGCGAAAATGCGACGCTCCAACACTTCGACCGCGTAATATTGCAGGGCCCGGAAGGCACCGACAAATAACAGGGCGGCCACCATGACGGCGGCCAGGGTGACGATGGTAATGGGTTGGAGCGCGAACGCGAAAGTATTGACGAGCTCCTGAACCGTGAGGGGAACGATCAGGGAGAAGAGCCCGATGGCGATCGAATAGGAAACGATGAGTCCCAGGACCCGCCGTTCCAGGCGGAAGAGGAGGCCGAGATGGCCGATGACGGCCTGGAACAGATTGCTCTGATTATCGGAATGGTCCTGGGCCATCGTGTGACTCCAGCAAAACCTGACCGGGCCCCTTGCCGTGTCTCTTCGCGAGCAGTCTGAAGCGGTGGAGGTGACCCGCCTGTGCCGGGCTGCCTCATCGGCTAAAACCTATCAGAGCAGGCCGCAAAATACCACTATTTGGAGAAGCTCGCCCCGACGCGGTAGTTCACCGGCGTCGCGGATGGCTGACTCCGTGCCCAGGTGCCGGTGGCCCACTGATACAGGGCCAGCGCCTTCTGATAGTCTGCCTTCGCTCGCACCAGCTGCATTTCCGAATCGACGGAGTTTCGCTCCCGCAGGTTCACAAAGAGCACGCTCGTCGCGCCTAAACTGAAACGGAACCGCTCGCCTTCCTCAAGCGTCTTGGCCATGCGGAGCGATTCTGCCGCTGCGGTGACCCGCTCCTTCGCGCGCTCGATGGCCGAGAGCGCATTGTCGACATCGACGACCACTTGCTGCTCCCGGTATTTCTGTACCATCACCAGACGATCGGCCTGTGCTTGCGCTTCCATCACTTCACCGCGGCTTCTCCGCTGCAGGATCGGCATGCGCAGTTCCACGCCGAACCGATAGCCGAGGCCGAGGACGAATTTCTCCGGAGCCCGTGCCGGTGCCGCTTCGAGATCGAGACTGGGCAGCAGGTTGTTTTTGGCCAATTCCAGGTCGATGTTGTTGACCTTGGCTTCGATATCGACCTCGCGAATCTCCGGCCGGTCGGTTTTGGCCTGGAGCTTGTCGGCTCGCACGATTTCAGGCGTCGGCACGGCGGTCGGCGGCGGGAAATCCGGCGCTCGCTCGAGTTGTGGCGCGGTCGGAGTCTGGTTTTCCCAGAGGAACATCGACATCTTATATTGTTCCTGCTCCACGGCTCGTTGTGCGCCGATGGCGATCTCGCGCCGGCGCTGGACTTCCTGCCCGGCTTCGACGACGTCGAGCGGGGCGACGGCGCCGGCTTTCGCTCTGCCTTCGACCTGCCGCAGCCGTTCTTCCGCGACCCCCAGGGCCCGGCGCTGCACGTCCACGTACTTTGCCGCAGAGACCCAATCCCAGAACTGGGTTGCGGCTGCGAGGAACAGGTCCTGCCTGGTTTGGGAGATTTTGACATCGGCGCGTGGATCGGCCAACTCCGATCGCTGGAGTTCGGCATTCTCCGGGTTGATCATGAGCCCTTTGAGGAGGGGCAGGAAGCCACCGAGAATGACCTGTTGGCCGTTGCCGAAACCGAGGTCTGGGATCTTGGCGTCACCGATGGACTGCCGAACGCCAGCGCTGCCCCGGAACCCCCAAGGCGTGCGCGCTTCGACCAGCGTATCGTTGAAGCCGACGCTTTGTGTTTTGGTGGTTCCCTTGTCGATAAATCGTTCGATTTCCGTATCGTTCACGAGGACGGGCTCGAAGGCGCCCAGGGCTTTGAGCATTTTCCCGCGCGCCGAAGTTTTTTCGGTGCCGGCTCCCTTCAGCAGGGGATGGGACCGATCGATCCAGGCGTGGACTTCGTTCAACGAGAGCGGAATAGGCGGGAGCGTGCGTGGTTTTGCCGTCTCGTCCGCCGACAGACCAGTGTCAGGCAGCGAGCAGAGCCCACAAGCGGCGAGAGCAAGTACCCAGGCATGGATCTTCATGAAACGCACTCCTTTCTGAGTATAAACAAGAGAGAGCAAGGTCGAAGGAAATGAGCGCTTCGGCCTGGCGGCTGATCGGAAGGGCCTGTTACTTGGCCCCGCGACCGGCTTTCGGCAAGAGTGTATCGATCAAGCTCGGGGGCCGTTCCTGGTAGTCGGGCGGAAACAGATTGAAGCGGCGCCACAGCTCGTACCAAAGCGGGACACGATTGAGAATGACCCACCCCATGGCTTTGGTGCCCTGGCGGACATGCTCTTGCGGAGGCCAGGGACGTTCCTCCAGGTCGGGGACGACCCAGAAGCGGAAGTTGCCTTTTCCGTCGTCCACCTGGTCAATGACTTTGATGACGCCATTATAGGTGCCGGCCATCAGTTCCGGCCAGGCCGGCAACGGAATGGCGGGAATACCATAGAAGAGAATCTTGACCTTCCGGCCGACATTCAGCAAGGGCGCGTCGATGCCGTCGGCGACCATTTCGATGGCCTTGTCCGTGCTGCTCGGTGAAATTCTGACGAGTTTGTCCCCGGGACGCACGGTTTCGCCCGCGCCGGCCTGCGCCATTTTCACCACGGTGCCGTCGATGGGAGAAAGAATGCGGCCGGCCACGCGCCGCTGGTTTGCATTGGAGAGGCGTAACGAAACGTCTGCGACTTGATCGGCGGCTCGCGCTGCTTCTCCGATCGAGGCATCGCGCGCCGCTTCCGCATCGAGGAGACGTTGCAGGACTTCCGCGTTCACCTGTTCCCGCCCGAAGCTCAGTGCCTTCATGCCTTGTTCGGCGGCGGCCAAGTTGGCCTGGGCACCTTGCAAGTCTGCTTTGCTGGCTATGGCGGCTTGAATGGTGAGTTCCAGTTCGCGTTGGGAGACCAGGCCTTGTTGCGCCAATTGCTGGTGCCGTTCGACGTTGAGCTCGGCAGTGGCGACGGCAATCTTGGCGGCTTCGATTTTCTGCCTTGCTTCGCGCACCTTGCTTTCCGCCTCGAGAACGCGGGCACCTGCCGAAGGGACGGCCGCCTTCACGAGGTTTTGCATTTCTTTGATCCGCTTATCGAGCTGATCGGCTCGGCTCAACGCCGCCTTCCGGGTGTCCTCCAGTGCTTTCTTGCGTTGTTCGAGGAGGCTCAAGAGATCCGGGGCCATGAAGTTCGGATCGTAGTCATCGAGTTCGAGAATCACATCGCCGGTCTTGACTCGCACGCCTTCGAAGACATGCCATTTTCTGATGCGGCCGGTGATCTGTGCTTCGACGTCCTGCGGTCGTTCGAATGGCGTGTAGGCCGAAAGTTGCCCGGTCACGGTGATGGTTTGCGTCCAGGGTACGAATGCGACGATGAGAATGAAGAAGCCGACCAGGAGAATGGCCAGCCGGGAGGAGAAGCGAAGCCGCTCGGGAATCTGGACCGCCTCCCACGACTGGAGTTGGGTCGATGTCGCTAGATCATCGACCGCCATTTCATCCAGGCCCGTGCGCTGGGTCACCAAGGAGCGAATTCTGCTTTTGAGCCCTTCACGGATACGCTGCACGTGTCCCCTCCAGGGCACAGTCAATGACAGAGAACCACACAGCGTATCATAGTGGATTGCGGAGGACTTGGTCAATTCAATGAGGGGTTCCGTCGGGTGCGGCTTGACCCTTTGACCGGAGAACGGCTAAGGTTCGCCGCATCGTTCTTTCCTTCAGCCAAAGGCGGCCTCTCACATGTCAAAGAACAACACCGTGGTCCGGGCTTCTGTCGGGGTGCTGGGCGGAAGCAAGTCGGATTTTCCGATCCTGGAAAAGGCCGTGGCCATGCTGAATGAACTCGGGATTCCCAACGAGCTCTTGGTGGTCTCCGCCCACCGGACTCCCGATCGTCTCTTCGCCTACGCGGAGCAGGCGATCGACCGGGGTATTCACATCATCATTGCGGGCGCCGGCGGGGCCGCCCATCTTCCCGGGATGCTGGCGGCGAAGACCACGTTGCCGGTGATCGGGGTTCCCATTCCCACGGAGAATCTCAGAGGGTTGGACTCGCTGTTGTCCATCGTGCAGATGCCCAGAGGTATTCCGGTGGCGACGGTCGCCATCGGGGGGGCGGAGAATGCCGCCATTCTGGCCGCGCAAATACTCGGACTCCGGTCCGCCGCCATCAGACAACGTGTCGAGCAGTTTCGCGCCAATCAAACCCAGTCGGTGCTCGACTCACAGGACGACGCCCGATTGTTTCCTCCCTTGCGGATGGGACGAAGCTCCCGGGCGAGCCGTCGGTCGCGAACGTGACGGTCATCGATCCCGGCGCGGCGCTGGGTGTGCTGGGAGGTGGACAACTCGGCGCCATGTTCGCAACCGCGGCCCGGCGTCTCGGGTATGCGGTGGTCGTGTGGGATCCCGATCCTGAAGCGCCGGCCCACCGGCTGGCTGACTCTTCCCTTATCAAACCGTTCACCGACTCTGCCGCGTGCGGAGATTTCATCCGACAGGTGCGTGCTGTCACGTATGAATGGGAAAATGTGCCTGCCGATCTCTGCGAGCAGTTGGAGCGCGACGTGCCGGTCCGGCCCTCGAGCCGGGTGCTTCGTGTGATTCAAGACCGAATCGAGCAGAAAACCTTTCTTCGAGCCCATGGCTTGCCAGTTCCGGCGTTTTACGCGATCTCGTTGCCGGATGAGCTCAGCCGGCAGACAGTGCTGGAATATCCTCTTGTCTGTAAGACCGCGACGGCCGGGTACGATGGCAAAGGCCAATGGAAAATTGCGCGCGCAGAGGATTGCGCCGCCGTTCAGGAGGATCTGGCTCGAAGCCTGCGCCCCGGGTCACGCTGGATTCTGGAAGCCTGGTTGCCCTTCGAACGTGAGGTTTCGATTCTAGTGGTGCGAGGCATAGAGGGGGCGGTGCGAACTTATCCGCTCGTTGAAAATGTGCATGAAGAAGGGATTCTTCGTCAAACCACTGTTCCCGCGGATGTGCCGCCCACGGTGGCCGATCAGGCTGCGGTGATGGCACGGAGCGCAGTGGAGGCGTTGGACGGCGTGGGGGTGTTCTGCGTGGAGTTATTTCTCATGCCCGATGGCCGGTTACTCATCAACGAGGTGGCGCCCAGGCCGCATAACTCCGGGCACTATTCGTTGGATGCCTGTACGGTGTCGCAATTCGAACAACAGGCCCGCGCCCTCTGTGGGCTCCCGCTTGGTGAGGTACGCCTGCTGAGCCCGACGGTCATGCTCAATCTCATCGGTGAGGAAGTTCTGCTCGCAACCGTGTCGCCCGCTGCACAGGATCTATTTCGTGAGCCGGGCGCGGTGGTTCATCTCTATGGGAAGCGTATGGTGCGTCCGAAACGGAAAATGGGCCACATTTCGTTCCTGGCCGCGACCCGTGAGGCAGCCCTCTCAAAAGCATCGGTCTTTCGATCCCGCCTCGTCCGGACTCACTCTTAAGCATCCTGCGCTATGCGACGTGTACCGGTCGCAATCCACGCGCTGCTCATTCGCATCCGTTAGCGCAGCTTGTCTAATCCGAGTCTGTTCGTTTTTGTGATCAGACGAAAATGATCCGGCCCTTCCTGAGCACCGATCCGGTCGCGCCTCCTGATAATGCGACGACTTGCCGTTCGGTGCTGCAGGGTACGGGACTTGCTGATCTTCCGGCTGGCGTCACACTCTTCCACCGAAGGCAGGCGCGGTCGTGAGCATTCCACTTTCCTCTTCCGATCTCGATCAAACCGGACGCCATCCAAACATCCGAGGGTTGGGGCGGCTGCTCGATCATGCCCGAACCCGCGCGATTTTTCTGCAAAGCCTGGTGGCCGGTATCCTCTCGTATGAATTGCTGGTCAGTAACGAGACGATCTTCGGACATCGGGTGAGCCTCATGGTGGCCGCCGGCCTGATCCTGGCCAGCTGCGGCATCATGCTGTTGCCGCGGAATCTCCTTGAGAGCGCCTGGTTCCCCGGCGCGCTGATCAGCATCAATACGCTGTTCGTGACGGGGACGATTTATCTCTCCGGGACCGCCAGCTCAGAGCTGTATCTCACGTATTTTCTCCTCCTCTTGATCGCCTCATCGGCCCCGTCGCTCAGGCAACTACTCGGTCTTTCAACGGTGATTTGCGCCGGCTACGGCGTCTTGGTCTACGAACATGCGATGCAGTCGGGCGGGCTCGAGGTAGGGCATCTCTTGGGCATTCCCGTGTTGCTGATCATGTCGGTCTTTTATGGATTAACGCTTGAAACGGTCGCCGCCGAACGCCGGCGCAATCGCCTATTGCGGGAAAACGTGCAGGGACTAAAGCAGTCGGAGCAGGTGTTGGAGGAACGACGGACGCAACTGGAAACCCGCGTGCAGGGATTGAAGCAGGGGTTGTCACGCGCGAATCAGGAAATTCGTCAGGGCAGGGTGGAGCGGACCGGCTTGGAGCGGCAGCTTCGTGAAGCCCAAAAGTTCGAGGCGGTGGGCCGCCTGGCCTCCAAATTGGCCAATGAGTTCAACCAGGTTCTGGCGGTGATCGGGAGCCAAACCGGAGTCATTGTCTCAAAGTTGAAACCGGATGACCCGCTGCAGCGGCCGGTGGAAGAGATTTTTCGAAGCGGGGAACGGGCTGCCGCTCTGACGGCGCAATTGTTGGCGCTACGCATTCATGAGACGGCGATCCGAGATACCCTGTCGCTGAGCCCGGCAATCGAGTCGATGCGGGAGACGTTTGAGTCATTGCTGCCGGGTCGCATCGATTTGCGGCTGGCGAACGAGTCGATTCCAGTCCTGGTGGAGATCGGGCATGACCGCTTGGAGCAGCTGTTATTGCACCTAGTCGCCAATGCGCGCGACGCGATGCCGAAGACGGGACGGGTGGAGATCGCGCTAGAAGTCGTCAGCGGCGAACTCCTTCCCGCCGAGCAACTGGAAAAGAATCCCCGGAGGCGCATGGCCCGGATTGCTGTGAGCGACAACGGCGGCGGAATGAACCTGGATGTGCAATCACAGATGTTCGAACCGTTTTTCTCAACGAAAGAGACCCACGCCGGTCTGGGCCTGACCTTGGTCTATGGGATTGTTCGGCAATACGGAGGCACAGTCGAGGTGCAGAGTCAGTCCGGGCAGGGGACGACGGTACGGGTCTACTTTCCCCTGGTTGAACGGAACGGTGTAGTGCGGGATACGAGAGTTCTCAGCGGGGCACTCTCAAAAGGGGCCGAGACCGTGTTGCTGGTGGAGGAAGACGAAATTACCCGAAAACTGGCCTCATCGACGCTCCAGAACCATCAGTATCAGGTATTGGAGGCGGGGTCTGCAGTCGAGGCGTTGTTGGTGGCTCAGCAGCATCCCGGGCCGATTCATCTCACCGTCAGCCACCTCTCGATGCCGGAGATCAGCGGCCGGGAGTTGGCCAAGCGTCTGGTCCTTCAACATCCCAAGATGAAGGCGTTGTTCGTGTCGGGGTTCTCGGACGATACGATCGCCAGCCATCGGGTCAACAAGAAGTATTTCTTGCAGCAGCCGTATCGGCAACAGGATCTGGCAGGAAAGATTCGTGAACTGCTGGATGTATAAGTGGCCGAGTGCTCCCTAATAGCGCCAGGATCTGGTGCGTCCGGGCGTGAAGAAGCGCACCTCCGGTCGTTTGAACAAGCCGATCAGAACCATCCCCGCAATGAATCCGCCGATGTGGGCAAAGAACGCGACCCCTCCTCCCTGCGAACCAATATTCGCGCCGCCGTTTAACAGCTGCATCACGAACCAGAATCCCAGCACGATGCCGGCCGGCACATAGGTGGTGCCCACCACCGGGGCGAGCAACAACACCCGGGCGTGGGGGAAGAGCAGCAGGTACGCGCCCAGTACGCCGGAAATCGCTCCGCTCGCTCCCACCATCGGTACGGTGGATGCCGGGTCGGTCAGGGCGTGGCTCAATGCCGCCAAGACGCCGCACACCACGTAGAACAGGATAAATCTGGCATGGCCCATGATGTCCTCAATGTTGTTGCCGAAGACCCAGAGGTACAACATGTTGCCGATCAGGTGCATCCAACTGCCGTGCAGGAACATGCTGGTCAGCATTGTCGCGAATGCAGGTACTGCCGCGACCTCGGGCGGGAGCATGGCGTGGCCGAAAACGACGGAGGGGATCGCGCCATATTGATACACAAAGGCTTCGCCAGGAGCCGGGGGCAGCGAACCCTGGTAGAGGAACACGAGGCAGCAGGCGACGATGAAGGTGATGGTGACGACCGGTGTGTGATCGGTCGGGTTATCGTCATTGAGGGGCAGCATGTCGATCCCTATCGAGGCGGTGCGTTACGGCGCCGGTCGAGGAAGTCGGGGATTGGAAGGGAGCGAGCCGTCGGCCTGCAACGGAAGGGAGAAACCGGCCGCATGGGTATGGCCGCCACCGCCGAATGAGGCGGCGATCGAGCCGACGTCGGTGCCATCTTCCCGAGAGCGCATGCTGTAGTACCGTCGTCCGTTGCGGTCATGCCAGATGAGACAGAACGGGTGCACGGCGGAGAGTCGTTCGCCGATCTGGCTGGTGAGGACTGCGCTTTGAACCGCGGGCACGGTCGCCCCTTCGAACTGCACCAGGGTCGCGTGCGAGACCAATTTCGTGACCAGTTCGTTTTCGTAGCGGAGAATCGCCCGACCCTCCCGCTCTAACTCCTGCTGCTCGAAGCTGCTCCAGAGCTGAAAATCGAACGGGTGCGAGGCCAGCGCGGCGCTGATCTCCCGGCTGTTTGGAAGCGCCCAGTTCCAGAGATCCTTGTCCTGAATGTAGCGTAGCAGCCAGGGGGCCGGTTCGTCATGGGCCCATTCCCACCCGAGCACGGCCCCGGACTTTTTCTGATCAAAATAGGCATAGGGCAGATCGGCCAGCGTTTGCTCGGCGGTAATGTGATGGTCTAGGACCACCAGGCTGGCTGCGTCCTTGGCGATGGCTTCGAGGGTTGGCCGGGCGTAACTGAAATCCACGATGACGATATGGTGACCGGCCAGGTCGGCCGGCGGGCCTTCGCCGTGTTTCACGGGGCGATATTCTGCGTGGGGGTAGCGCCGCCAAATGGCCCAGGCGGCACCGAACCCATCCGCACATTCCGCGTGATAGAGAATGAGTGTAGGAGGAGAAGCGGCACGACTTCTCATGACGGCGGCGCTCATAGGCTGATCACCTTAGCATGTCCGTTCATGGAGACTAAAGGGCAATCTCTGGAGGGGACGCGATGCCGGTTGGTCCGGCCGGCATCGCGCGGGATTCCGGTTATACCGTCGAGGGAAGCTGGTTCAGGTGGTTGATCAGTTGCCGGAGGCGTCCGGCATTCCGGCGGTTGAACGAGAAGGTCAGTCGCGAGAGATCCTTCAACCTCGGTTCATCGATTTCCTCGGGGAGCGACGGACGCTGCTCGAATGTCCCCTCCGTCAGCATATCGCTGAATTGCTGCTGTACTTCTTCAATCTGCGCCGCGCTCAACGGGGTCTTTAGCCTGATGGCAAGCTGGCGGCCCACAAACCGGAGCGAGTGATAACGCCGGTAGAACGTGCGGATCTCCGTGACGGCATCTTCGACATTATCGACGATAGTGAACAGCGAGAGATCCTCCGCGTTGATCAGACGTCGTTTCAGCAATTGCTCGGTGATGAAGGAGTTCCAGTGATCCCAGTAGTCGCACCCGGGCGCCTGAAGACAGACGATCGGTTTCGGGTCGCTCTTGCCGGTTTGCACGAGGGTCATGATCTCGAAACCCTCGTCATGGGTGCCGAATCCGCCGGGAAACAGCGCGATCGCGTGGGATTCTTTTTGGAACATGAGCTTGCGGGTGAAGAAGTATTTGAAGGTGACGAGCTTAGGGTCATCGGCAATGACGGCGTTGGCGCCTTGCTCGAACGGCAGCATGATATTCACACCGAAACTGTGCTCACGGCCGGCGCCTTCCTGCGACGCTCGCATGATGCCGTCCGCGCCGCCGGTGATGGTCATGTAGCCTTCTTCCACCATTCGCCGGGCGAATTGAAAGGCCAGCTGGTAGTTGGGGTCGTCCGCCGGCGTGCGGGCCGATCCGAACACGCTGATCTTCAAGCGGTGCCGGTAGCCCTGGAACACTCTGAAGGCATGCCGCAGTTCCTTGAGCGCCCGATTGACGATTTTGAGGTCCAGGACATCCAGTTGCGATTCCGAGAGCCGAATCACACCCGCGAGAATTTCCTTCATGAGCGCAGCCTGGATGTCGTCGTCCGGACGGTCGAGCAGTGTGTTGAGTTGCGCGAGAATTTCGTCTTTCGTCGGGGTCGGCTTGGAGCGGGCGGCGGGGCTTTTCATGGATTGTCACCTAACGCACGGTAAACTCCGGACGCGTATCGTCGGAGAGAGCACTCATAAAAATCATAGCAAGCTGATGCGGATGAAGCAAAAGATTCATGGAACGGAGCTTAGGAGAGGCCGGAGACCCGCGGCAGATTTTGCAAGACCCAGGCGCGAATCTTCGACTCATCGGAGGAAGGAAGGGGGGCAAATTGGATATCGACCCCGGGATAGGTCCCGAGCACACCCCGGTCTTCGTGGAATTCCGGCTCGCAACTACCGTTGAGAATGGTGCCACGTACGGAGAAACTCAAGTCTGTTCCCGGAAGCATGAACGACAGAACGATACTCGTGCCGGGCAGCAGCAGTGTGCGGCTCTCGACGAACGCGCCGACGTGGCTCAGCTGCCGGATTGTGGCGAGGTGGTTCGCTCCCTCACCTTCACCATTCGTCACACGGATGGTAGCAGGGAGGCAGGTCTCGCATCGTTTGGGGGCCAGGGCTAGGTCTCGCGCCGTCAAGATGCCGACCGGCTGGCCTTGTTTCGTGACGATCAATAGCGAGGCGCCGGTGGAGGCCATGGCACTGGTGGCGTCATCGAGGATCTGATCGCATTCGATGGAATGCACGGGCTTCGACATGATCGCGCGGACTTCCACGTCATGCGGCTCCAGTCCCTGGGCGACGACCTTCATCACGATATCGGCGGAAGTCATGATGCCGAACGAGGTCTCGCTGTCTTTCACCAACAGGCAGGGAATCCGCTCCCGGTCGAGGAGCAAGGCGGCTTCGCTGACAGAGACATCCCCGGGAACCTGTACCACGCCGGGTGTCATCATGTGGGCCACCATAGGGGTTGAGTAATGCGTCGGTTTGTCGCGGAGTATGAAGCCGGTTTTTGTCATTGGTTAAGCCTGTTTCTCGCCGTGAGAGGGGCTGACGTTTTGGCCCGGCGACCACCGCGTCGAAAGGAAGTATACCAGATCGACCTGCCGCATCAGCTTCCCCAGCTTCCCTTGTCAACCAAGAGGTTAGGCGCTTAGACTGCACATGAACTATAGTCAGTATGGTTGCTTCAAAATATGCCAAACGCGATCTGATGCAAAGCGAATTCATACAACGTGCGAACGGCCTCGCCGCGCATGGTTTAGGGTTGTCGGTGGATGTCTATTCGCCTGACCTGTTGCACCTCGTCCATTCATTGCAGGACGCAGGCCTGCAGCCCGGGTATCTGGAGGTCTTCAAGGCGACCACTTCAGCCATGCAGTGGGTGCGGCGGCAGTTGCCGGATATGAAGCTTCCTTACCATGGCGAAGGCCTGTGGGTCACGCAACCGGATTTCCCCCACAGTTGCTCCGGGACGCATGGGGTTGCGGAGGCGTGCGCGCAAATCCTCGCCCTGCGGAGTGCCTGGCTGAATCACGAATGTGCGACGAAGCAGATGGCGGGGTATTCCTTCGGAACCTACCTGCCGCCGTTGTATACGGAACTGTCCGCCAGGATGACAGCCGAGAACCTGGCTTTTCTCCAGGAACAGGTGGATGAGCAGGCGCGCCGCCATGGGGTTGATCCCGCACTCGTCCTTCTGGAAATGCCGCCGCTCACCTATTTTGGCTGCGGATCTCTCGCAATTCCCGCCTACTTCCGGGCCGTGACGGACCGGGTCGCCTGCGGTCTGGTGTTGGACATCGGGCATCTATGGACGGTGTATCGTTACACAGGGGCCTGGGGTCGTCAGACGTTGGAGGCCTTTGTCGCTGAATTTTTAGATGCGTTCCCGATGGAACGGGTGATCGAAATTCATGTCGCCGGCCTGGCGGAGTTCACGGCGCAGGGTGTTGCTCAATCCATGGTCGATGCCGAAGCCTTGCCCTATTGGATCGACGCTCATGGTGCTCCGATTCCGGAAGTCCTGTTCGATCTGCTGGCGCAGGTCTTGGTACATCCACGGTTGACAGCGGTTAAAGGCGTCGCGTTGGAGGTCGATACGAAGCCGGTGGACCGGATCGTCGCAGAGTTTCGCCGCGTTTCTGACCAATTTGAAGCAATAGTCAATCGGGTGGAGCAGGTCGGCACGGCTCGTTCTCTGGAACCAGGTGCGGACCAACGCACTGGAATGCAGCAGCCTCTGGCAATGGATGAGCAGGCGGCGCTACGCGATCAGTACCAGGCCTATGTCCGGTTGGTCACAACCGGGCAGCCTCTGCCGGTGTCGGTACATCTGTCTCTGCTCGGCGGACCGCTCGATGACCTCAATCGGTATCGCGAGACCTACTTGCCCTACGAGGTGTTGCACTGGGGCGGTGAGCTGCACGATATGTTTCCGCGGACCTGCAACGTGCTCGTAGCGGCTCATCTTCCGTTGGAGCGGTTCGTTCCCTTCTGGTTCAGCCGGCCGAGGCCTGACGAGGAAGACTATGATTTCTTCCTGCTGAAGATCGACCGGTTCGTTGAATTCGTGACGCAGGACTGTCCCTCCGCGGCCGTGACCGTGCGAGAAGAGGCTGAGGAACTGCGGGCGGCCTATCGCGCGGCGAACGAGCCGACGGAATCGGCTGAGGTGCGTGCATGAGTTTCTGGGCGACACTGCCCCAGCCTATTCTCGGATTGGCGCCGATGGATGGAGTAACCGATGCCGCCTTCCGGCGGGTGGTGGCTTCGCAGGGGCGACCGGACATCACCTTCACCGAGTTCACCAACGTCAATGAGATTTGTCGTGGGCCGGACCATCTGCTGGAGTCGTTGATTTATAGCGAGGCGGAACGGCCGATTGTCGCGCAGTTGTACGGCAAGGATCCGGATCAGTTTTATCGCGCCGCGCAGGTGGTCTGTGAACTGGGGTTCGATGGGCTCGATATCAATATGGGCTGCCCTTCGAAGAGCGTCGCGGCATCAGGGTCTGGCGCGGCCTTGATCAAAACACCGGACTTGGCCCATATGATCGTGCGCGCCGCTCGGCAGGGCTTGGAAGATTGGGCCGGCGGTCAGTCGATCCATAGCCAGGGATTTAAACCCTCGCGCATCGAATTTATTCATACGCTGAACCACAACCGTTCCGGTGTGCCGGTCGTGCCGCGCCGGCTTCTGCCGCTGTCCATCAAGACCCGACTGGGGTTTGATTGCGTGGTGGTTGGGCGTTGGGTCGAACATTTACTGGAAGTCCGTCCCGAGGCCATCACCCTGCACGGCCGGACGCTGCAGCAGATGTACCGGGGGGCGGCTGACTGGTCCGCCATTGCCGAAGCCGCCAAGCTGGCCCATGGTACCGGCACGCTGATGCTGGGAAACGGCGATCTCACTACGTTAGTCGATGCGATGCGACGCGTGGCTGAGAGTAACGTGCAGGGCGTGTTGGTCGGCCGCGGCACGTTGGGCTCGCCCTGGTTCTTTCGTGAAAAAGAGCAGGCCAGGCGGACGTTCAGCGAGCGAGGAGACCTGTCTGCCTTACCTGCCACCGCGTGGGAACCGCCGGTCTCGGTGAGCCATCGCATGCAAGTCATGCTCGACCACGCCAGGCAGTATGAGGCGATTGCCGGACTGGAACGGTTCCGGTCCATTCGCAAACATCTGGGCTGGTACTGCAAAGGATTTCCCCATGCCGCGGCGATGCGGGGCAAGATGTTCGGCGCGTCCAACGTGCAGGATGTCGAACGCATCGTGACGGATTTTTGCCAGGACCTCATGCGGACAGAGCGAGAGGTGCCCGCTCCCAATCCGCTTGCGACACAGGCCTCTTCCGTCTCCACCGCGTAACCGCATGCGATTGATTCTCGCCTCCACCTCGCCGAGACGGCATGAATTGTTGATTCTCCTGGGGTTGTGCTTCGACGTCGTGGCCCCGCCGTTTGTCGAGCAGGTGGTGCCGAATAGGTCCGCCGAGCAGCAGGCGGTAGAATTCGCGGCAGGCAAGGCCAAATCCTGCATCGAGCTATGTCCCGATGCGCTCATCCTCGGCAGTGACACCCTGATCAGCCTTGGTTCGGAGGTGCTGGGAAAGCCGGCCGATTTGGCCGATGCTGACTCCATGCTCAGACGTATGGCCGGACAGATGCACCAGATTTTCACTGCCGTCGCTCTGGTGGGCCCCGGTCCTGAGCCCTGTGAGGTTCAGGTCGCCAGGGTATCGGTCGCAATGAAACCCTTGAATGAAGAGGCCTTGGCCGCCTACTTGCGAACCGGGGATAGTCTAGGGAAGGCCGGCGCCTATTCTATTCAGGGTGGAGGGGCCGCACTGATTGAGGGGATCGAGGGCGATTACACGGCGGCCGTGGGCTTACCGCTTCGCACCGTCGCCGACATGTTGCGCCGACGCGGGATGCCCTGTCCGGCTGATGTCGATCAACTCTATGTTCGCAAGCCCTATCCCAACTGGGCTCGATTCAATCCCTAGCAGGCTGTTGAGAAAGTCCGCCGGCGGCGTTCTCGCGTTGTTGAAGACTCGACGTATCGCACGCGGGGAAAGAGCCTGTCCCGGCGGGCTCGGGGTGGGCGGGTAAGAAAGATGTGGCTTCACCTCCTCGCTTGCTGCGGTCTTGCCGGATATGGTCCAGACGGTCTTTCTGAACAGCCTGCAAGTTCGGATCGTCCACGTACAGTTCGGCTGCCTGTGAGATTGAAAAGGCCTCCGCAATCCTTTTACAATGCGCCTTTGTTCAGTGACGCGTCAGGGAGGTACTCATGCGCGCGAATCATGGCAGTGCAGGTCGGCATCGTCGGTCCCATGGAGTCATCGGGGTCGTAGTCGGAGCAATGGTGGCGGTCGGCAGTCCCGCGTGGGCGATCGACGTCAAGTTGTCTCCTGAAGAGGCGAAGAAGGCCCTGGAAGCGGGGCGGGCACCAATGGAAAAGGCCAATTCCCCGGAGGACGTGAAGAAGGTGTTGCAGCAGGCCTCGCTGGTCACGCGGGTGGGGGCGGATCCCGAGAAAGATCAATGCGGCGCGAGTGCCATCCTGCGCACCAAGCGGTATCGGCTGGAAGCGTTCGGCCGACAGGAGGCAGCGGAGTCGAAGAAGCAGAAGAAAGACGTGCGCATGCCCGAAGAGTTCATCCAGAAAGTTGTGGACATGCCGAATATGGAAGTGGAAGTGCAACTCTGCGGGGACGATGAGTACTTCGCCGAGAAGGCCGACATCGTGTTCCAGCAAAAGGGAAAGAATATCCGGCCGGTAGATATCAGCCCGGCCGACCGGGGCAGGAAAAACGAGGGCGCAGGTCCGGCTTATCGGTCGCGCTTCACGGCCCGGTTTGGATACGAGTCGTTTGATCCCAACGCCAAGACCACGGTGATCGTCACGTTGCAGGACGGGCAGACTATGCAGTTCGATGCCGACTTCTCCAAAGTGAAATAGACGGCAGGCTCCGGTGCGGGCATCGCGCCCGCACCGGAAACGACTATGTTCGTACCTGTGTTTCCCTTCCGTGTGTTCATTCCATATTCTTCCCAGTGCCGACCTCCGAACATCCCGGTTGAGTCGTCTTGTCGTAGACATGCATAATGACCGACATGGACAGGGACGATCTGCTTTCCCTCTATCGTCAGATGTTGCTGATTCGTCGGTTTGAAGAAAAGTCGGCGGAGATGTATGCGCTCGCCAAGATTGCTGGGTTTCTCCATCTCTACATCGGCGAAGAGGCGATTGCTGTTGGTGCGATTGCGGCGCTGAGGCCGGACGATTATGCGATCAGCGCCTATCGCGACCATGGACATTGCCTGGCCCGCGGCTCTGATCCCGGTAAAGTGATGGCCGAACTCTTCGGCAAAGCAACCGGGTTGTGTCAGGGCAAGGGCGGCTCTATGCATCTGGTGGATCTCGCCCACCGGTTCATGGGCGGCTACGCCATCGTCGGCGGGCATATTCCATTAGCGACAGGGCTGGCCTTTGCGACGAAATATCAGAAGCAGGATCTGGTGACCGTCTGTTTCTTCGGGGAAGGCGCCGTACCGAGCGGCCAGGCGCATGAAGCCTTCAATCTGGCAGCCCTGTGGAAACTCCCGGTGATCTTCATCTGTGAAAATAATCGATACGGGATGGGGACGCCTGTGCATCGGGCGGTGGCCTTGTATGAAAACGTGGCGGAGGCAGCGCGCTCCTACGGCATCATGGCTGAACGTGTGGACGGTATGGATGTGCTCGCGGTGCGGGCGCTGATGCGGACGGTGGTGGATCAGGTGCGCGTCGGGCATGGCCCGTTTTTCATCGAGGCGATGACCTATCGATTCATGGGCCATTCGATGGCCGATCCCTCGCATGGCCATTACCGGACTAAGGACGAAGTCGAGGAACATCGCAAGCGAGACCCGCTGGTGTTACTGCGGGAGACGATTCTCGGCAAAAACCTGTGCGGCGAGTCGGATTTCAAACGTGTGGAGCAAGAGGTGAATGATGTGGTTGCCGCTGCGGTGAAATTCGCCGATCAGAGCCCATTCCCGGCGCCCTCGGCCTTGCATCGCGATGTGATGGTGGAGGACTAGCATCACGATGCTGTTGTCCTATCGGGAAGCCCTCAACCAGGCCATGCGGGAAGAAATGCGCCGCGACACGCGCATTTTTTTGATCGGTGAAGAGGTGGGCTATTACCAGGGCGCCTTCAAGGTCAGTAAGGGATTCGTCGAGGAATTCGGGCCGCAGCGGGTGGTCGATACGCCGATTACCGAAGCGGGCTTCACCGGTTTGGCCATCGGCGCGGCTATGGCGGGATTACAGCCGATCGTCGAGTTGATGACCATGAATTTCGGCATCGTGGCGTTGGATCAGATCGTCAACAACGCGGCGAAGATTCGTTACATGTCGGGCGGGCAACTGTCCGTTCCCATCGTGATTCGTGGCCCCGGCAGCGCGGCGCATCAACTGGGGGCCCAACATTCACAAAGCCTCGAAGCCTGGTTTTGCCATGTGCCGGGATTGAAGGTGGTCGCGCCGTCGACACCCCGGGATGCGAAGGGGTTGCTGAAGAGCGCGATCCGTGATCAGAATCCAGTCATCTTTATCGAAGCGCAACTATTGTATGGGACGAAGGGCGAAGTGGCGGAAGGGGAGTACACGATTCCGCTTGGTCAGGCCGAGGTGAAGCGGGCCGGAGCGGATGTGACCGTCGTGGCCTATTCCAAGATGTTGCTGGTGGCGATGGCGGCGGCGGAACAGCTGAGTCGTGACGGGTTCGATGTCGAGGTGATCGATCCACGCACCCTCAAGCCCTTGGACCTCGACACCATCGTCACTTCGACCAAAAAGACCGGGCGCCTGGTGATCGTCGAAGAAGGCTGGCGCTTTTGCGGGCTTGGTGCGCAGATTGCCGACAGCATCTATACGGCGGCCTTCGATTACCTGGACGGCCCCATCGTTCGCGTGACCGGCGAAGAGGTGCCGATGCCGTACAGCCGTCCGCTGGAAGACGCGGCCATCCCGGATGTGCCGCGTGTGGTCGCTGCCGTCAAATCTGTCTGTGGTGCAGTATGAGGAGCGGTCGCCGTCTGGTCCGTGCCGGACTTCGAAGGTGGTCTGCATCCTGGAGGGGAATTCATGGCTAGTCGTGTGGTCATGCCCAAATTGACGGATACGATGGAAGAGGGAGTGCTGCTGGCCTGGAAGAAGCGCGAAGGTGATCAGGTGCACGCGGGCGAAGTGATCGCGGAGATCGAAACCGATAAGGCCGTCATGGATCTGGAAGCCTTTGCGCCCGGCATCCTGCGCAAGATTCTCGCTCGAGATGGTGAGACCGTGCAGTCCGGCACGTTGATCGCGGTCATCGCCGAGGCTGATGAAGACATTACGTCGGCCTTATCCGACGGCGTGGCGGCTGCGCCGTCGATCGGCAATGGCGCCAAAACCGGTGCCGCGCCGGGAGCGGCCCCTGCTCCACCTGCAGCGGCGCGTCCGGAGGGTACGCGTCCGTTCGCTTCTCCGCGGGCAAAAACTCTGGCCGCTGAACGGGGCATCGATCTGAGCGCCCTGGCCGGCAGCGGTCCGGGCGGGCGAATTGTCGAAGACGATGTGATCCAGGCGGCTGCTCAGCCCGCGCAGGCATTGCCTGCCGGAACCGATCAGCCGTTGAGCCAGATGCGAAAAGCCATCGCCCGGGCGACGGTGCAGAGCAAGTCACCGGTCCCCCATTTTTATCTGACTGTCGAAATCGACATGGAGCAGGCGGAACGGGTCCGCGATCAGTTTAAGCAGAACCGGCAGACGCATCCATCTATTACCGATCTGCTCATCAAGGCTTCGGCGCTGGCGTTGGGTCGGCACCCGGAGATCAACGTGTCCTTTGTCGGCGAATCGATCAGGCGGTTCGAGCAGATTGATATCGGTGTGGCCGTCGGCATGGAGGATGGTCTGATTACACCGGTGATTCGAGACTGCGGGGCGAAAACGCTAACCGAGATTTCGACGGAGACCAAGTCGATGATCGAACGGGCCAGGCAGAAGCGCTTGCAACCGCAGGAATATACGGGGGCGACGTTTGCCATCTCCAATCTGGGGATGTTCGACGTGGACAACTTTATCGCCCTGCTCATGCCGCTCCAGGCCGCTGCGATCGCTGTGGGTGCGATTCGGGATGTGCCGGTTGTGACCAAGGGGGTTGTGACGGCCGGGCGGCGGATGAAGGTCACGTTGTCTTGCGATCATCGGGCGCTCGATGGATTGATGGGCGCGCAGTTTCTGAAAGAGTTCAAGCGTGTGCTGGAGCATCCACAGGAACTGGTGGCGCCGGTGGTGAAACCATGAGCTTTATACGCATCGACCCGCGGTCATCATCTGGAAAGGACCAGCCATCGGCCGTCTGCGATCAGCCCGCCGCTTCACAATCCCGCCGCCTGCCGCCCTGGTTCAAGGTGAAGCTTCAGACCGGTCCGGATTATCAAGACATTCGCAAGACCATGGATCGGCTCAACCTCCATACGATCTGCGAAGAGGCGCGTTGCCCGAACATGTGGGAATGTTGGAACGCCCGCACCGCGACCTTTCTGATTCTCGGCGACATCTGCACGAGGCGATGCCACTATTGCTCGGTGGCCACCGGTCGGCCGCATGAGGTGGATCGCGAAGAGCCGTTACGGGTCGCGGAAGCAGTCCAGGCCCTCAACCTGAGACATGCCGTGATTACGTCGGTGAACCGCGATGAATTGGATGACGGCGGCGCGTTGGTGTTTGCCGAGACGATCGGCCATATCCGGCGATTGATTCCGAGCTGCACGATCGAAGTGCTTATTCCGGACTTTGAAGGAAACGAAGCGGCGCTGGCGGTTGTCGCTGCGGCAAAGCCGAACATCCTCAACCACAATATTGAAACGGTGCGACGGCTGTTCCCGTCGATCCGTCCGCAGGGGAAATATCAGCGGTCGATTGAATTACTGGGCCGGGCCAAGCAGATGGGGATGACGACCAAGTCGGGATTGATCGTCGGCATGGGCGAAACGACAGACGAGGCCCGCGAGGTTATGCGTGACTTGCGTTCGGTCGATTGCGACATCATGACCATCGGCCAATATTTGCAGCCGACAAAAGAGCACCTCCCTGTGGCGCGTTTCTACCACCCCGACGAATTCGCTGTTCTGAAAGAAGAAGGCCTTGCCCTCGGCTTCCGCCACGTCGAATCGGGCCCGCTCGTCCGCAGCTCTTACCACGCGGAACAACAGGTGTCAGGACGTTGAAAATCACCTCCGGCGTCGCTCTCGCATCGTTCAAGCCCTCAACGTACCGATCACTTGTACGTCTCGGCCTTCCGTTCGCTGCTGCCTAGCTGGGCGACCGTTTCGAACATCCTGCCCAGTACCAAGCATCCACTCATACGCTATTTGCTACATGCCATAAGCTCCTAGCAAAGCCCCCTTGCCTACTCATAATGCAGCGCCTCAATCGGATTCATCCGCGAGGCTTTGTTGGCGGGGTAGAGGCCGAAGAAGATACCCACGGCGAGAGAGAAGAGGAAGGCCACGGCCACGGCTTTCGACGAGATGATCGTGGGCCAGCCGATAAGGCGGGTCAGGAGCCGAGCGCCGGCGATTCCGAATATTACCCCGGCCACTCCGCCGATCGCCGTAAGGATGATCGCCTCGACGAGAAACTGGAGCAGGATGTGTGCGCGTTTCGCGCCGACCGCCATTCGGATGCCGATTTCCCTGGTTCGCTCCGTCACCGAGACCAATAGGATGTTCATGATCCCGATTCCGCCGACCACAAGCGAAATGGAAGCGATGCTGAGTAGCATCACCATCATGGTCCGGCTGGCTCCGGCCACGGTCTTGGCGACATCCTCCATGGTGCGGATCGTAAAGTCGTTCTCTTCGGCCGGATGAATCCGGTGTCGCGCCCGCAAGAGTTCTTTGATCTCCTCCACGGCAGCCGGGATGCTGTAGCGGTGCTGGGTGGCGACCATGATGATGCCGACGGTGCCCATGAATTTCGTGCCCAGCACTTTTCGCTCTGCGGTCGTGAAGGGAAGCACGACGATATCGTCCTGGTCCTGTCCCGAGAGGGATTGGCCCTTGGACGAAAGAATGCCGATCACACGCAGCGGCACATTCTTGACCCGGATCTGCGCCCCGATGACTTCCTCTCCGCGCTCGAACAGGTTGTCCGAGACGGTTTTCCCGAGCACCACGACTTTGGCGGCGGCGTCTTCATCCGCCTGGGTGAAGAAATTGCCGTCGGCTACCGGCCAGTTGCGAAGATCGGGAAAGGCGGCGGTGGTGCCGAGCGCGATGGTGTTCCAGTTCTTATGTTCGTGAATGACCTGAAGGACCGATCGAGAGGCATAGGTGACGAGGCTGATGTCGCCGATGCGTTTTTCGATGTCGCGTGCATCGTCCACGGTGAGCGTCGAGACTGTGCCGAGTCCGCCGCGGACGCCGCCCGTCGTGGTGGCGCCGGGAATGATAATGAGCACATTGGTGCCGAGGCTGGCGATCTCGCGTTGGACCGAGGCAGTCGCGCCCTGTCCTAGACTCACCATGCCGACGACGGCGCCGACGCCGATGACGATGCCGAGCATGGTCAATCCTGCGCGTAGTGGATTACGCCGGAGGACGCGCAGGGCGGATTGAATGGTCAGCCAGAGAAAGCTCATATCAGGTTCGTCACCGTATCTTCGGTCCGAACTCAAAGCCAGGCGGAAGTTTTTCCTGGGCGCTGTCTTCCGCTGAGGTAATCCCCACGACGGCAGCATCGCCCACGCGCGCCTCGCCGGTCGTAATTTCCGTAAACAGCGAGTCGACAATTCCCGTGGTGACCGGTGCCGCCCGTACACGGCCTGTGGGCTCGAGTATCCAGAGTTGCGCCGTCTTGCGATCCACCGGCACGCCTGGCATCCGGAACCGCAAGGCCGCATTGGGCGCGCGGAGCGCATCTTCGTTGCGCGCCGTGACGATGGTGATGTTGGCTGTCATGCCGGGCTTGAGCTTCAATTCGGGGTTTTCGACGGAGATGATCACGTCGTAGGTGACGACATTCTGGATGCTGACCGGGGCGTTCCGGACCTGCGTCACGACCCCGTGAAAAAACTCACGCGGGTACGCATCCACACGAAAGTCGGCGGAGGTGCCCTCGGTGACGCCGCCGATATCAGATTCGCTGACATTGGCGATGACCTGCATGCGGGTGAGGTCCTGCGCGATCACGAAGAGGGTCGGAGTTTGAAAGCTGGCGACGACCGTCTGCCCTTCCTCCACGTTACGGGAGACGACGGTCCCGTTGACCGGCGAAATAATGGTGGTGTAACCCAGGTCCAATTCCGCAGACGACAGGGTGGCCTTGGCCTGGTCGACCTGTGCCTGAGACAGATCCACTTGTGCTTCGGCATCGCGATAGTTGGTTCTCGACAGATCCAGATCCGATTGGGCGACGAACTGCTGTGCCCGCAGCGCGGCGATACGATCCAGTTCCAATGTTTTTTGCGCGAGCATGTTCCGGGCTTTGGCCAATGTGGCTTTGGCGCTTTTGAGTGCGGCTTTGGCCTGGCTGACCTTGGCTTGATAGGGTTTCTGGTCAATGGAGGCGAGAACCTGGCCTTCCCGCACGATGGAGTTAAAGTCGGCGTAGATTTTCGCGATCTTTCCGGAGACCTGACTGCCGACCTGCACGGAGATGACGGGGTTCACGGCTCCCGTGGCTGTGACCAGTGAGGTGATCGGGCCGCGGTCGACAGGGAGGGTCTTATAGTGACCGGCAACCGGGTCGTTGGACCACCAATGCCACAATCCGAGAGCCAGGATCGCCAGAAGTCCCACCGCCGCGAGTAGAAGCGGCATCCGTCGCTTTCCGCCAGGAGGGGGGCTCGCGCCGACTCTGACAGGAACCTGATCATGGCCCTGACCTTGCACTACCGGGACAGGAGCCAGCACGACCGGTGCCGGGCGGGTGGTCTGCCGCGGGTCCTGTTCCGAGTGATCTGCCGCCATACATGACCTCCCGTCTCGCCAGGGAAGACGCAAGAGAAGTGCCGTTGCGGGAGGATGGGTTCGCAACTCGATGAAGAGGCGTACTCACCTCACGGGCTTGACGGCTCGAAGGTTGGTCTGCGAGTGATGCTGGGGCATTTCGCGACAGCAGGCGGCAATGACCTGCGGCAGGACGCCCCTTGACCGCTTGGGCGTAAGCCGATTAGGCTGTGCGCGCACTCGTTGGAGGGCCGGTCCGATGAGAAGAGCACGCGAAGGAGCTGTATGACTGAGGAATGGGGCGCGGTCTTGGTGGTCGACGATGATGCCGACATGCGCAGCTTGCTGTGCGATGTCTTGCAGGGCCGTGGGCATCAATGTACGGGTGTCGGGAGCGGTGACGACGCGCTTCAGCGGCTGAGCGAGGAAGACTACGCCGTGGTCCTGACCGACCTCCGCATGAAAGGTATGTTAGGCACCGAGCTGTTGGCGGAGGTGAAACAACGGTACCCCGACATCGGCGTGATCCTGATGACGGCCTTCGGTTCCGTGGAGACCGCGGTCGAGGCGATCCGGCATGGCGCCAGCGATTATCTGACCAAACCGGTGAAAACCGAGGAACTGGTGCGGGTGGTCGAGCGCGCGATACGGGAGGCGGCCCTCCGGCGAGAAGTCAGTCGGCTACGGAAAGAGGTGCACAAGGAGTACAGCTTTCATCAGATTCTCGGGAAGAGCAAGCCGATGCAGGCGGTCTTCGATCTGATTCGACGCGTGGCCGACAGTCCGACCAACGTGTTGATCACGGGGGAAAGCGGAACGGGAAAAGAACTGGTCGCCAAGGCCATTCATTACAACAGCGACAGGCGGGATGCGCCGTTTGTCCCAGTGAACTGCGCTGCGATCCCTGAACAATTGTTGGAAAGTGAACTCTTCGGGCACATGCGCGGCTCGTTTACAGACGCCAAAATGGATAAGCGCGGGCTCTTTGAGGAGGCGCAAAAGGGGACGTTGTTTCTGGATGAAATCAGCGAACTTCCGCTCATGCTCCAGGCCAAACTCCTGCGCGCAATTCAGGAACGGGAAATTCGCCGCGTGGGGGCGACCAAATCCATTCCCGTGGACGTGCGTATCATTGCCGCCACGAACTTGAACCTTGCCGAAGAAGTGAAGAATAAGCGATTCCGCGAAGATTTTTACTATCGCCTCAATGTGATCGAGTTGCGGCTTCCCCCGCTACGGGAACGCCGGGAGGATATTCCGATTCTGGTGGATGCCTTTCTGAAGAAGTGCGCCGACAGCAGGGGCAAGCAGGTCAAGGGCCTCAGCGAAGCCGCCCTCGCCATGCTGGCCGACTATGCCTGGCCGGGGAATGTGCGGGAGTTGGAGAACGTGATTGAGCGGGCCGTGACGCTAAGTCATGGGGACATGATCGGCGCGGATGATTTGCCGGTGCAGGTGCAAGGATCCAGAGGCGATCGTCGGATTCTCGATGAGGCCGCGGAACGCACCCTGCCGCTGCACGAAGTAGAAAAAGAGTACATCGTGAAAATTTTGGAAAAGACGGGCGGCAACAAGTATCAGGCCGCGCATGTCCTGGGTATCGACCGGAAGACTTTGTATCGGAAGCTTGCCGAAATCGAAGGCAAACCACACTCAGACGCGTAGATTCACCGTCTCACCTTCGCGCTGGGAGCCATCGGCGTGCAGCCCCTTCATCAGAAACCCCCGCGGTTCGAATATAGCGTTCCATTGCTGCTGACGGTCGGGATCTTCGTCCTGGATCTGTCGGCGCCCGCCGGGCTCGACCTGTGGCTGCTCTATGCGCTTCCGTTCACTCTGATCGCGGCTTCCTCACTTGGGCAGGTTCGTCGCTATTGTATGGGGCTGGTGGCGTTGCTGGCGCTGATCGGCCCTCTTGCGTCATCCGCCGGGTCTCCGCCGTTTTCCATATGGCTCAATCGTCTGCTGGGCGTCGGAATCATGGGGGCCGTGGTCGCGCTGGTTGCCGGCCGTCGGTCTTCTCCTGCGAGCCCCGGCCTGTCGTCCCAGGCGTTCACGACGGCGCAGGCTGAGCGGCATCAACCAGAGGCAGTCGGGGCTCCGGACGCAGAAGCGCGGGCCCGGGCTGAAGCGGCGGTGGTCGGTGCGGTGGCCGGACAACGTCGTGCCGAAGCAGAACTGCATCAGGATAAACTCCGCTTCGAAGGCATCGTGCACTCGGCGATGGACGCGATCATTACGGTCGATGAAGCGCACAAGATCGTGCTGTTCAACCAGGCGGCGGAAACGATGTTTCAGTGGGGCGCCGAGGAAGTAGTGGGGCGGCCGCTGGATCGACTGCTTCCCGAGCGTTTCCGAAGCACCCATGATGAGCATATCCGGGAGTTCGGCCGTTCCGGTATCACGACGCGACAAATGGGCGCACTGGGCATGGTGATGGGGGTTCGGGCCAACGGTGAGGAATTTCCGATCGAAGCCGCGATCTCGCAGATCGGCGTGGAAGGGACGCGGTATTACACCGTCATCCTCCGCGATATTACCGAACGCAAACGGCTCGAACAGGAGCTGGCGGAACGCGAGGCCCTGTTACGGGCGATTATTGAGACCGAGCCCGAATGCGTGAAGCTGCTCAACCTGGATGGAACCATCCGGACCATCAATGCTGCAGGCCTTGCCATGATCGAGGCGACCAGCAGTGCCGACGTCATCGGCCGGGATGCATGCCACCTGGTCACCGACGAATTTCGATCGCGCTTTCGTGAACTGGTCGGCAAGGCCGGGCGGGGGGAAGCGGGACGATTGGAGTTTCAGATGGTCGGTCTCCTGGGGACTCACCGGTGGCTGGATACGCATGTGGTGCCTCTGCGATCAGCCGATGGCACTATTACGGCGGTCTTGGGTGTGACACGCGATGTCACCGACTGGAAAAAGACCGAGGCGCTACTGCGCCAAAGCGAAGACCGGTATCGCCGGCTCCTGGCGGTCTTGCCGGATGCCATCCTGGTCAATCGAGAGAACCGGATCATCTTTACCAATGAACAGGGGGTTCGGTTGTTCGGGGCCAGGTCGGAAGGGGAGATTCTCGGCAAGTCGCTGTACGATCTGGCGCATCCCGACTACCACGAGTTGATCGATGAACGGATTCGGCATCTCCTGGGGCCCGGTAACACGGTGCCTGAGGTCGAGGAAAAGATCGTGCGCTTCGACGGGGTGAGTCTGGATGTGGCTGTCAGGGCCGCTCGGTTCCAGGATGAAGAGGGGTTCGGCATACTGGTCGTCTTGCGGGATATTTCGCTGCGCAAAGCGGCCGAGCAGAAGTTGCGGGAGAGCGAAGAGCGGCTTCAAAGTTTATTGGGAGCGATGGAGGATGTGATCTGGTCGTCGTCGCTGGATTTATCTACGATGTTTTATGTCAGTCCGTCCGTGATGGAGATCTATGGCCGCCCGGCCGAAGCGTTTTTGGCCCGGCCCTCGTTATGGCTGGAGGTCGTTCATCCTGACGATCGCGTGATTGCGGAACAGGCTCGGCAGGCCCTCTCGATAATGGGGGAGTTCGATGTGGAGTATCGCATCGTCAGGCTTGACGGCGACCAGCGCTGGCTGCACGACCGCAGGCGGGTCATCAAGGATGCCGAAGGCCGTTCGTTGCGTATCGACGGCATTGCCAGCGACATCACGGAGCGGAAGCGGTTGCAGGCGCAACTTCGTCGGACGGAGCGCGTGGCCGAACTGGGAACGGTGGCATCCGGCATGGCGCACGAGATCGGCACGCCGATGAACGTCATTCTGGGCCGGGCCGAATATCTGATGGAGCGAACGAAGGAGGAGCCGGTCAGGAAGGGACTCCAAACCATCGTCAGTCAGGTCGAACGAATTACACGGGTGATGAATCAGTTGCTGGCGTTTGCCCGACGACGTCCGGTCGAACACCGTGCCTTGGACTTGCGCCAGACCATCGAGGACAACCTGGAAATTTTCCAGGAACGCCTGTCGCACAGCAACATCAGCGTGGAGATCTCGTTTGCGGACGCCTGTCCGTTGGTGCATGCCGATGCCGATCAGATGAGCCAGGTCTTGATCAACCTGGTGATGAATGCGATCCACTCAATGCCTGGCGGAGGGGTCTTGAAGCTGGCGCTGGCGCCGGACCGTGACATGGTCCGGTTGACGGTGGCGGATACCGGCCATGGGATCCCCCGGGACGTGATCGCCAAGGTCTTCGACCCGTTTTTCACCACCAAGGAGTTCGGCAAGGGAACCGGGTTAGGTTTGACAGTGGTGAAGGGCATCATTGAGGAACACAGCGGAACGATTGAGGTGGAGAGTGAGCCTGAGCAGGGGACCACCTTCACCATCTGCCTACCGGTGCACAATGACGCGTGCGTCATCCGTCAATAGTCAAGCGCAAGAGCACCGGATACCCAGGTTTCTTATCGGTAGGGATTGGCGGTGGTCGTTTAACGGGTTGTTCTTTGCTGTGGCGCTTCGGGACAGGGCTTTTCTGAGGGTGGGGTCTTTCTCGCCAGAGGGCGATGCATACGCCGTCTAGTTGCAAGAACATTCGCGGATAGTTGTCCAGTAAATACAAAGAGTTGTTCGCGGTCACGCGCTGGCGTGAGTGGCACATGGTTTGCGTTGTGTTGTCCCCATGGTGACCTATTCCGAGGGTTCGAACGTGGACGGTCAAACACCAGCCGTATTATTGGTGGTGGAAGACGACAAGGACATGCGAAGCCTGCTCTGCGATGAGTTGTGGGGAGAGGGATATCAATTGCGAGAGGCCAGCAACGGGGAAGAGGGGCTGGCAGCGGTCATGCGAGCGGCTCCCGATCTGATCGTGACCGACCTGAAAATGCCGGCCGGCGGTTTCGACTATGTGCATCGATTGAGACGCTGTGTGCCGGGCTGTCCGATTATCGTCATGACCGCCTTTGGTGATGCCCAGACCAAGGACGAGGCGATGAAAAGCGGCGCGACGGCCTACTTCGACAAGCCGGTCAGGCTGTCGGAACTGAAGGCGACGGTCAAGCAACTCCTGCAACATCCCGGAGGCCGGTCCGAGGATGAACTGCTGCACTGAACAGAAGTGGTGGATACGTGTTTTCGCGAGGTCTCCCCCAAGGGGGGAGGGTTGTCTTCGTAGTTGCGGGCGTAGTACAAATAGGGCCTCTACGGTGCAGAAAGGCCCCTCTTGGTTCCTATAGAAACGAGGAGTGATGAGATGGCCGGATCTCACTCACAGGTAACGCCCCCTTCTCCCTTTACCGATCCGATTCTGGCCGCTCGTTTGGAAGCTTTGAAGCAGTTGGCTGACGGGCTGACGGACCGCGTCGCCGTGATGGATCGGGAACTCAATGTGGTCTATGCCAATGAGGCCGCTTGGGCGAAGTCCGGCGAGCCGACTCCGGTCGCCAAGCCGGCCAAGTGCTTTCAATCCTTCGTTCAGATGACAGACCCCTGCGGGACTTGTCCTGCTGAGTCGGTCTTTAAGACGGGGGAAGTGCTCACGGTCTCCTGTACCACGTCTGGCGATGGGACTGCTTGCGGTATGCACCAGGCGTTTCCGCTCGTCTCCTCGGCAGGAGAAGTGGCCTCGGTTCTCGTGCTGTTTCACAAGCGGACGGAGCCGCTGAGCATGCCAGCGTCGCTGTCGCAGCAAAGGCTCGGCCGGTCACGTCCGGAACGGACCGAATCGAGATTGGGCGATCTGGTCGGCGCGAGTCCGGCCATGAATCAGCTGTTTGAAATGATCCGGTTGGTGGCCGACAGTTCGGCCACGGTGTTGATCCAGGGTGAAAGCGGCACGGGAAAGGAACTCGTGGCGCGAACTATTCACCAGACGAGCTATCGTCGCGACAAGCCTTTTGTGGTGGTCGATTGCGGGGCACTCCCGGAAACGTTGCTGGAGAGTGAGCTGTTCGGCCATGTCAAAGGCGCTTTTACCGGAGCAGCCGGGGCGAAGCCCGGGCTGTTTGAAGAGGCCGACGGCGGCACGATCTTCCTGGATGAGATTGCCGACACCTCTCCGACCTTCCAGGCCAAACTTCTTCGAGTCTTGCAAGAAGGCGAGATCAAGCGAGTCGGCGGGACGCAGCCGGTCAAGATTGATGTCCGTGTCATTTCTGCTACCAACAAAGATCTGACCGATCTGGTCAAGGCGAAGGCGTTTCGTCAGGACCTCTACTATCGGCTGGCCGTCTTGCCCGTTCATTTGCCGCCGCTGCGTGACCGGAGGATGGACATTCCCCTGCTGGTCGCAAAATTTATTGCCGATTCCTGCCAGCGGCATCGGCAGGACGTTCGCCAGGTGAGCGAAGAGGCCATGCGTGCCTTGACCGCTGCGCCTTGGCCCGGGAATGTTCGCGAGCTGCAGCATTATATCGAGCGAGCCGTGGTGACCACGACTTATACGGAGTTGACCTGTGCGGATCTGGTCGAACTGGGGAGTCCCCCTCAGGAGACCGACCTCAGGACGGTCGGCCGGGGTGCGGCGCGACAGGCTGAGCGGGCTCGTATCCTTCAGGCATTGCAGCAGACCTCCGGGAATCGAGTGCAGGCGGCCCGTGTGCTCAAAATCAGCCGGGCCAGCCTCTACAACAAGCTGCACGAACTCGGCATTCAGTAGCTCAGACAAGAGAGCCTGGCTTCAGGCTCCTCACTCACCTGCTTCCTACATCTATTCATACCCTTCATACCCTCTTCAGAATCAATCCGATTGCTCTTCTTTTTGCAACTGTTGAACGAGATGACTGTCCCGTATTGCCCCAAAACTCATGATTTGATGTCCAGCGGCTTGGACAGTCTAAGTAATTGTATTTTAAGCGTTCATCTCGGTGTCGAAGTGTGTTGTCTAATCGTCTGGAAAACTGTGGCATTTCACGCCGGTTCAAAAGTTCCTACGCGACTCTCTAACACCTTAAAAATATAGACCATTTTAGTCAGGATGGGAGTGCCACTAGTGGGGCACATCAATTGCGATGGAGGGCAGTGCTGGTGAAGGTGCGGGTGATTAGGACCGGCCTCCGAATGACCTGCTCCCTCGAACTTTGAGGACATCCTTCACCAGCCCTTTTTCCCTTTGGGAGCATTTCGTGGAGGGAGAAAGGAGAGGCCGGAGCAGCCGGGGTCCTGCCTGACGGAGGCCGGTCACACGACCACGTTTTTTAACCACTCCCGCGGAAGGGCGCGGGATTATAAAGGAGGGAGGCCGACATATGAGGTCTTCAGTGCAGTCAAAACGCAGGCGCATCAGTCGCAAAGCGATGCGCAGCCTGCAGGCGGCGCTGCTCTCGGGCAGTTTGCTCGCGGCGCCGTGGGTATTTGCGGCCGGGCCGGGTGATCAGTCGCATGAGGGGCATGCGACACCGGTCGCCATGCCGGGCTGGACACAGACCCTGAAGGGTCAGACCGTGGTGGAGAACGCCATGGAGGGTCGCGCCGGCAATGCAGAGAAGATGGAGATGCAGCATCACCGTCTGATGGAGAAGTTGGAACAGCAGGCGCAGACCGATGCGAAGGCGCAGCAGACCTCCGGTGCATTCAACGAAATGTCGATGATGCACCAGTACATGGGGCAGGACGGGAGCAGCTTCCTGCTGGCGTCCGATTCGTCTAAGGGCGAACCGGTGATGACGTCAGGGGGGAAATGTCCTGCCAACGCGCCGGTGAAGAAGTACGATGTGTCGATGATCAACATCGAAATCAGTTTGAATCGGTGGCTCGACTTCTATCCCGGATATATGTACGTCCATACCGGGGATATCGACAAGGTGCGCGCTGAGGAAACCAAGAACAAGGAAGCGCGCGAAAAGGACGGATTTGATCCTGGTGCGGTGACGACCGGAAACCAGGGCGACGCGATTCAGCCGTTGGTCCTTCGTGCCAACCAGGGTGACTGCGTCAAGATGACGCTGCGCAATCAGATGGAGGGTGAGGACGGCAGCTTGGTCATCCAGGCCTCCAGCATGATTGTGAGCGCCACGGGCAAGCCTGCCACGACGACCAACCCGGATACGGTGGTTTCGCCGGGCAAGTCGCAGGAGTTCGAATGGTACATCCATCCGCAGATGCAGGAAGGTGTGCGTCAGTTCCACTCATGGAGCCATGATCGCGAGTTGACGGTGTTGGGTCTCTTCGGTGCCTTCATCGTCGAGCCGAAGGGTTCCAAGTACCTCGATCCGCTCGGGACGGGCGCCGCGCCCGATACGAACAGCGGGTGGCAGGTCATGATCGACAACGGGTCGGGACCGGACTTCCGCGAGTTCGTGTTGTTCTATCACGAGATCGGCGACGAAGCCTTCCGTCCGCTGAACAAGAAGGGTGACTTCTTGCCGCAGCGCGATCCGTTGACCGATGCCTATCGTCCGGGTGGCCGTGCGATCAACTATCGCAGCGAGCCGTTCGGCATCGATCAGATGCATTTGCAGCATGAATATTTCGGGTTCGAAGATGAGTCGCTGGCCTACAGCGCCTACACCTTCGGTGACCCACCCACCACGGTGGCCCGCGGTTATTTGGGCGATCCGGTGAAGTGGCGTCTCGTGCATGGTGGATCGGAAGTGTTCCACTCGCACCATCCGCACAGCGGAACCATCCGTTGGCAGCGGAGCCCGGGGACCGAGCTGAACAACCTCTGGGCGGCGGGACAGGATGGTCCGGTGAAGTATCCGGTCGTCCGAACGAAGTCTGATCGGGTGGACGTGGAAGTCGTAGGTCCGTCCGAAGCGCTTGATCTGGAGCCGGAATGCGGCGGCGGTGGCTGTCAGCACCTAGCCGGCGAGTTCCTCTATCACTGCCACGTCGCGCACCACTATGTGGCGGGCATGTGGGGGTACGGCCGGTTCTACAATACGCTGCAGGTCGGCAACGCGCACACCGACACGATGCCGGATATGCGTGAGTTGCCCGATCGTCAAGGCCGTATGAAGCAGGGTGTCTCGTCGGACAAGTTGATCGGCACCACCGTCGACTGGTTCGGCAAGACCTTCAAGATCGTCGACAAGAGCCAGAAGACGAACTGGAAGTCCGATCCCGTGATCGTGAACATCAAGGATTGGGTCGAGATGTTCGTCCCGGCCCAGGGTCAACCAGGCCACACGAATGATGAGAAAGGCCAGATCATGGCCTACGATTCGACGGTGTGGGACTGGAAGTGGGACGGCAACATCGCTCGCGGCGAGCGGGAGAGCACTGCTCCGAATCCAAAGTATCAGTGGGCGGCGAAGTGGGATGACAGCACCAGGCCGGCGATCCTGTTCGATCCGACGACAGGGAAAATGGCCTGGCCACTGTTCAAGCCGCACTTCGGCAAGCGCGTGCCGTTCTCGGCGAACCACAGCGGTGCGCCATGGTTGGAGCCGATTCACCAGGATGCGAATGGTGAGCGGACCTCCGAGCCAGCGTTGCCGGGCGAACAGGGCCGTTGGAGCCTGTGCCCTGATAACGCCAATCGGAAGCATTACAACATCCACTTTGTCCGCATGCCGATCACCCTGGCTAAGAAGCAGGGGAAAGAGCCGGCCATGGTGGACAAGGACGGTCTGATCTACGTCCTTCACGAAGAAGAGCGTTTGACCAGAGCCAATGACGATCTGAAACTGCCCGCCGTCATCCGCGCCAACGTGTATGACTGCGTGGACTTGTTGTTGACCAGCGAATGGGACGACGACGATTACACGAACTTCCAGTCGTCCAAGATCAACATCCATCCCCACTTCTTCCAGTTCGACACCGGGAACTCGGACGGTGTGATCTCCGGGATGGAGTACGAAATGTCGGTCCGGCCGTTCACCATGTGGGGGAAGAAGACCAAGCATGGATTGCCGGCACCGATGGTCGCGAAGCTGACCGGCGAAGCCAAGGCCGGGGCCGCATCCATTAAGTTCCAGATGGCGCCAGGCGCCACGCCGTTCCACGTCAACACCGAGTTGATGGTCGGCATGGATTGCTTGGAGAAGGGCAACGATCCGGCGGCGTCACTGCCGCGGGATAAGAGCTGTCAGGAAGTGGCACGTGTGAAAGAGATCAAGGGCGATGTCATCACGTTCTTCAAGCCGCTGAAGCACAATCATCCGGCGGGCGACCTCGTGTCCCCGGAGTTCGTGCGCTACCGGTGGTGGGTTGACGTGGACATGGGGACCGTGTTCTGGCATGACCACGCGTTCGGCGCGACGACCTGGCCCCATGGCGGGTTCGGCGTGACGATCGTGGAGCCATACGGATCCACCTATCATGATCCGAAGAACGGCAAGTTGGTGTATAGCGGTCCGATCGCGGACATTCACAGCAACGAGCCGATCGGTGCCGGTGTCAGCGGCAGCTTCCGTGAGTTGATGGTCTCCATCCACGACACGGTCCCGCACACCGTCAACGTCATCGAAGCCGGCAATCCTCCCGGACAGCCGATCGAAGTGGCGTTGGAAGCAGGAAAAACGGTGTCGTTCCAGATGCCGGACAAGATCCTGAATGCGCCGAACAAGTACATCAACGGCGGGACGCATACGACCGGCAGCGGCTTCAACTTCCGCGCGGCCCCGTTTGCGCAACGTCTGTCCAACAATCCGGACACCTCGAAGCTGTTCAGCAGCGCGATCCATGGCGATCCGGGTACTCCGCTCCTGCGGGCGTACACGGGCGACACCATGGTGTTCCGCCTGTTGCACCAGCTGATGAACGAATCGCACGTCTGGACGATCGCCGGACATACCTTCCTGACGGAACGGTATGCGTCGGATGCCAACCGGAAGAACTCGATTCACGTCGGGATCGCCGAGCGGTATGACCTCGTCACCAAGGCGGGAGGATTCCAGGGTATGCCGGGTGACTACATCCACTTCAACGGCAGAACGTCACACTTCGCCGAAGGTGGATGGGGCATCATCCGCGTGCTCGATAAGGAAGTGGCGGATTTGAAGCCGCTGCCCAGGGGGACCAATCCTCTCGGGATTCCAGCGACTCCCAATTCCGTCTGTCCGTCGGATGCCCCGGTGAAGAGCTTCAATGTTGTGGCGTTGGATCGCCCGATGAAGCTCAACCCGAAGGCCCCGGATGCGATCGAGGTGGACTTCGAGCGGAAGATCGAAATGACCATGCCGGAAGGCAAGATCTTCGCGCTGGAAGAGGAAGCGACGACAGTGGCCAGCGGAGTGACCCCGAACCCGTTGACCCTGCGCGTCAACCTTGGTGACTGCATCAAGGTGAATCTGAAGAACAAGATGAAGGCGAGCCGGGCGTCGTTCTTTGCGCCGGGCCTGGCCTTCGATCCGAAAGACAGCCAGGGCTTGAATGTCGGCAACAATGCCGGCGATCAGACTGTGGCTCCGGGCGAGAGCCGCACCTACACCTATTACGCGCATCCTTCCAACAAGGAAACGACGTCGTTGGTGTGGGACGGTGGCAACATCGTCGTCAATCCGCGTAACGGATTGTACGGCGCGATCGTCATCGGTCCGAAGGGATCGCAGTATCGTGATCCAGTCACCGGTGCCGATGTGTCGCAGAAGAACGTGTGGCGGGCCGACGTCATCGTCGATGCCAGCCTTCCTGAAAACGTCGGCAAGCGGAACTACCGTGACGTGGCCCTCTTCTTCCAAGATGAGGACAACATCATCGGAACCGCGTTCATGCCCTATGTGCAGAATGTGGCCGGTTTGACGTCGGTGAATTACCGCGCTGAACCGTACAAGTTCCGTGAAGAACAAGGCTGCTCGCTGGGCAAGATCTTCCAGCCCTGCGCGGTGGACAAGCCCGAAGATCCCGTCACGCCTCTGATCGAGGCGCATGCGGGTGATGCGATCCGTATTCACGTGATCGGGGCGAACAGTGAGCAGAACGGTATGTTCAGCGTCGAGGGCCACGAGTGGCCGATCGAACCGTACATGCCGGGTGCCGACATGATCAGCGTGGTGGAATACGCCGGGTCTGAGACCCTCGACGTCTTCATCCGTGGCGGTGCGGGCGGACCGTATCGTCAGGTGGGTGACTTCGTATGGTCGAATGCGCGGCTGCCCTACACGCAGTCCGGACAGTGGGGCTATCTGCGCGTGTTGCCGACCGGCGATGCGCGAATTCAGCCTCTGAGCGCCAGCGGATCGGGTGCACGTCAAGCCGAGGTGCAGCCTGATGTGCAAGCGATTCCGACGGCCATGAAGTAAGTAGGACCGTCATGGCGTAACACCGGATGGGGGAGCTGCCTGTATCACGCAGCTCCCCCATCTGTGTTTTGAGTCCCGAGAGAGGAATTAGGTGATGGGTTCACTGTATGATCGAGGACATCGGTCGATCGCATCATGAACCAATCACAGAGGAGGCCGGACGTGACACTGGGTACCACAATTCAGAGTGAGCAGCTGGCGATGAAGAGGCATTGTTTCGGATGGATTTTGGGGTTGGCTACGGTTGCCCTCGCATCGTCCCTCGCGAGCAGTCCTGTGTCAGCCTATGAAGAAGTCACCGTATCGGATGGCGGGACACTGACGGGGATCGTGAAGTTGGAGGGGACAGTCCCGAAACCGAAAGGGTACAACCTCACGACGCTGCCGGACCCCTTCTATTGCGGGCGCATTTCAGACGGGGAAGGCTGGCGCATTCTGCAACCGTTCAACGTCGGACCGGGGGGCGAGTTTCGTGAAGTCGTCGTGTATCTAGAGGGTGTTGAGAAGGGAAAACCGTTCGCTGAAAAAGAGGTGCCGCAAATAGAGGCGAAGGATTGCCTGTTCCTGCCGTTTACGACCGTCGTGCGGGACGATCAGTCGGTTACGGTCGTCAACATGGACCCGGTGATGCACGACATTCAGGCTTATGAAACGTCGAATTTAGGCGCACGAGTATTGTTCAACGTTCCCTTGCCGATGAATCCGCAGCACCCGCGCAATTTCAAGGATCGCACCGAGGCTGGGATGTATCACAAACACATGGCCGGTCCGCCGATGAAAGAGTTGGTGAAGCTCAGCAAAGGCCGTCGGATCTTTGTCATGCAATGCGGTTTCCATGCCTACATGGAGAGCTGGGGGGTGGCCATCACGAATCCCTACTTTGCCAAAACGGACCAAGAGGGCCGGTTTACCATGACCGATGTGCCGCCGGGCACCTATAAGTTGGTCGTCTGGCATCCCTATATCAGAACGGCGACGGAACAAACCGTCACCATCGGTCCGAAGGGCGCCGTTGAGGCTACGATCGGAGTCCCGGCGCCGACAGGGCGGCTCTATGCCAACGAGGTCCTGGACCATGCGTATACCCGCTATAACGTGACCGAGGAAGCGAAGAAGGAAATCGATCCGCTGGTCCAAAAACAGGGGCACTGAGCGGAGGAACGTCATACGTCAAGGGTCAACTGTCATTCGGCAAACCCATCTCTTGCGGTTGACGTATCACGTATGACGATCGACGGGCTTTCCGGTTGGTCAATGACGAGTGACGCATGACGCGCATAAATCGGCTGGTAAAAATGACGGCGGTGGCAGCGGCGATAGGCGTATTGGCCTGGCTTGCATTGGCTGACGTGACCTCTGCCGATCACGAATTGCCGAAGCCGCCACCGCTCTGGTCCCCGCTTGATGATGTGGAGCGGCTGGCGTTGATTGAAGTGCCGGACGGGATGGTGCCGGTGCCGGCCGGTGCATTCCTCATGGGAAGCGACCCGAAGTTTGATCGGGCCGCAGGGCCGCAGGAATTGCCTCAGCACCAGGTCTATGTAGATGCGTTCAGCATCGACCGGTATGAGGTCAGCAACGTGAACTATCTCCGTTACGTGCTGGCGACCGGTGCAGCCTGGCCCCACTACTGGCGAGCCCAGCCGTTTCCGGACAAGATGGCCAAACATCCGGTGATCGGCGTCTCCTGGCGGGAAGCCGATGCCTATTGTCGGTGGCGCGGGGCACGTTTGCCGACCGAAGCCGAGTGGGAAAAGGCGGCGCGCGGTGAAGACGGACGGATGTTTCCCTGGGGCAATGAGCCGGCCGGGTGGATCAAGAGCAATATCGCCCATCCGGGTTCGAAACGCGGGGCCAAGTATCCGCCGCTGGCGAATGTCGATCGCTACGACAATGGTGTGAGCCCGTATGGCGTGCATCAATTAGCCGGCAATGTGAGCGAGTGGGTCTCAGACTGGTTCGATCCGGAATATTACCGGCATCAGGAGAATCGCAACCCCCAGGGGCCTCCGTCGGGTCAGGACAAAGTGTTTCGGGGAGGTTCATGGAATGAAGATCCCGAGGTGGCCCGTTCAGCCGGACGCAACTCGGGAGGGCTGGATCACTGGAGTTATTTAACAGGGTTTCGTTGCGCAACATCGGGCGAGAGTGGTCGTCAACTTTCGTCCGTCGATCCGGGCATGCTGCGGAATGCCGATCGCTGAGTTTTGACGGCAGGACAGCGAGGAGGCCAAACATGAAAAGACCACGAACGGGCATCATAAGGAAACGAACCAGGTTGGCACAGGCGCTCGTGATCGGAGCGGTGCTGTTCGCGCTGGCCCCTGCCGCACGGGCGTTGGATACGCAAGACATCGTGATCGAGTGGACCGAGGAAGGGAAGAAGGTCGCGCAGGAGCGGGTCGCAAAGTGGAAGACCAAGGAAGAAATGGTCTTCATTCCGGCCGGCGAATTCCTCATGGGCAGCGATAAGAAGACGGACCGGTTGGCCTACCGAAGTGAGATTCCGCAGCGGTCGGTGTATCTGGATGCGTTCTTGATCGGCAAGTACGAAGTCACGGCGCTCGAGTACCTCAAGTTTGTCCTGGCGACGGATCGTCTGCCGCAGCTGGATTGGCGGTACGACGGAGGAAATTTCCAGGACACGATGGCGCATCATCCGATCATGCACGTGAGCTGGTACGACGCGGACGCCTATTGCAAATGGGCCGGCAAGCGGTTGCCGACGGAGGCCGAGTGGGAGAAGGCGGCGCGTGGCGTCGATGGACGGCTGTTCCCGTGGGGAAGTGAATATGCCGGTCCGACCCGAGCGAATTTCGGCAGAACCGGATTGTCCGGGCCGGTGCGTGATCGTCCCGAGCGGTTGCTGCTCTATCCGCCGATCATTTCCGTCGACAAGTACGAGAATGCGCTGAGCCCCTACGGGCTGTATCAAACCATCGGCAACGTGGCCGAGTGGGTCTCCGATTGGTACGACCAGGACTATTACAAGACCGCGCCGCTCCGCAACCCGAAGGGGCCGGAGACCGGTACGCAGAAAGCATTCCGCGGCGGTGGGTGGATGGATAGCACCACCACGATGCGGGCCGCGATGCGGAACGGCACCGACCCGAAGACCAAAATCAATTGGATGGGATTCCGTTGCGCGCAGGATGCCCGGGAGGACGCGGGAGCGAAGATCTCACTGACGAAGGAGTAGGATGGGGAGAGGGGGGGAGGGAAGGTATTCCTCTCCGTCAAGCCTAGGGGCCGGTTCGTTCCAACTGGATCGGGGGACGACCGGCTTCCCGTCGATCCGCTTGTTCGTCCTGATGTCGCGTCGGCCAATGGCGGGCCGCTCAGGAAGCGCGGAGATGCCCCATCCTTTAGCGCTGGCAGGCCGAAGAAATCCTGGCAAACAGGAAAGGCCGACCGGAGGCGGACGGCCGGGAATGAAGAGTTCATCTGAATTCGGTGTGAAAGGGCCTGTTTCACCGTGTTTCGAGTAGTTTTTGATAGCACGGTGTTGGACTAGCGCCAGGAATCGGCAAGTCGTGAAACGGAAGCCCTGCCTCATCGAGAATTGCGACACCTGCACGCTTCGCGAGAAGGTCGTGCTGTGCGATATTGCAGGAAGCGATCTCGCTGAATTTCAAAAAATCAAACGCACTCTCGATTACGCGCCTCACCAGACCGTTTTCTATGAAGGTCATTTGTGCTTGGGCCTCTATTTGTTATGCTCGGGCAAGGTCAAGCTGACTCGCTCTTCGACGCGAGGCCGGCGGCAGATCGTCCGGATCTTGGGCCCTGGTGAGTTGATCGAGAAGCACGTATTCGGCGAGAGAGCCCTTCATGAAGTGACGTGCGAGACATTGGAACCCTCTCAAGTCTGCGTCATCGACAAGGAACGCTACCTCGCGGTCATCCATAGAAATCCTCAACTGGCGATCAAGCTGATCCAGCTCCTCAGTAATGAAGTCGGGGTCAACATGGATCATCTCGATCAATTCACGTTCAAGACTGCCCGCGAGCGATTAGCCGGCCTGCTGCTGGAACTCGGCGATCGATTCGGTAAAAAAAATGACGATCATGTTCGGGTTGGACTTACGCTCAAACGGGAAGAAGTAGCCGAGATGGCTGGAATCACGGTTGAAACCGCCATCCGCCTGCTGGGCGTCTTTCGCGATGAGGGGGTCCTCACCATCGATGGAAGAACCATCACCTTGCTGAATCCAGACCGCCTCTCCAGAATTGCCCAGCGCTGAACGACCCCGTCAAACGTTATTCGTGAAGCGCGACAGGCGCGACGCGAAATTCAAGGTCCCAGGTTCGACATTCCGAACGCCTCGGGCTTTCTCCCATCTCGCTGTTCTCGTAAGTTTCGCTCCTCTTTCCCCTTGTCGCGTCATTGCAGGCATAGGTCCAATGGCCTATCCAAAACCTTGAGATAAATCATGGGTCGGACCGGCCGATCCCAGTGTGAGCCCCTCTCCCTGTCGGTACAGTGCGCAGGGCATAACGCTGCCGCGTTGCTCGCACGTAGGAGCTTCCGTACATGGGATCCTGGAGCGATGGTGTCTCGAGATAGCAGGCGAACAAGTATCACCGTCGATCCGGTGGCCCTGCTCAAGCGGGAGCACGGAATGATTCTGGACCGACTGGCCATGGTCGAAACGGCGATGAGTCCTCGCTCCGTCAGGAGTGGTGGGGTGAAGGGAACGAACCGGGATACGCTGCGAGAACTGCTCCAATTCTTTACCGGCCCCGTGGACGTACATTTCAAACGGGAGGAGGTGCTGGTCGGCGATCTCCGGCGAATCCTCGGCCGGACGCAGGATGGGCAAGAGCAGTTCCAGAGCTTCTTGGACGAACACCAGGCGCTGAAAGCCGACGCGACAGCGGTTATGAGGCAGCTTGAGGGAAGGCGGGCCGACGGCCAAGACGCAGCGGCGTCAAAAACATTCGGCCGATTGCGGACGCTGACTGTGGAGCTTCACGCGCTGATTCGTCGCTATCGTGGACACATCGCCTGTGAGGAGCGGTTGTTGTTCGCTTTAGCCGAGATGCGGTTGACCGCCGTGCAGAGACGGCGAATCAGCCGGCGCATGCTGCAAGTGTGAAGTCGCGCATGAGCGGCAACGGGCGCGGGACTAATGAGGAGCGCGAATCGTTGGTGTGAGGCCGGCACGAGCGTCGCCGATGCGTTCGATGATCGAAGTAGGGCCAAGACGAGGAATGTTCATGCTGTTCAGGAGAGTCAACCACATGCTTACGCTGCTCCTGCCTCAGGCCGGCGAGGACAAGACGGGAAGCCAACCCGGGCGCCAGTCAGGCGCTTCGGAGACACATCAAGGAGGGGAACATGATGCGGGTTCGGAGAGTCGCGCGGAACATTGGAATGTGGGCTGTGGGGGTTGCGATCGCCGCGGTGCTCGGTGTTTCTTATGCGCAGCCGGCATCGGCTGAGGAAGGCACCGGAAACATGGTGTTCTTCAAAGGCGGGTTCATGAACTTAAACCAGGACCGGAGCGGGCAGATTTTTACAGATACGGCCGGGATCGCGGGCGCGAACGGAGGCAATGCCGGGTGGTATGCCGGCGCGGGCTTGGATCTGGTGATGTCGAAGGATGTCTGGGGAGGAATGGACAAGACGTGGGTGGTCGGTGAAATCGGACTGCAATTCAACAGCATCAATTCAAACCGTGTGAACAATGCAGCCGGGAGTATTGCCACCCGGACATTGACGGACACCCTGGCCACCGACCCGCAGAAGGTGCAGCTCACGATGGTGACGATCGACGTGGCGCCGAAGATCAAATTCATGGAAGGCAGCGCGTTCAGGCCCTGGGTCATTCCGATCGGGCTGGACATCCATGTGATCAGTCCCCCGTCGAATCGGACGCAGTATCTCGATCTCGGGGTGCAGTTCGGCGGTGGATTCGAATATGCGGTGTGGAAGGCCTTTAAGGTCGGCGTCGACGCCCGCTATCACCTGACGGCGCGACTGACCAACACCAACAACGATTACTTCCAGGTCGGGCCGTATGTCGGGATTTCGTTCTAGGAGGGTCTAAAGGCGGTCAGTCCGACGCCCTGTTCAAGATCGCGAATTCGACTGTAGGCAACAAGGAGTACGACGCTGCCATGCCGGTCGGTGCCGAGAGGCCGGGTCGGCATGGCGGCGGTCCTGAACACAGGACCTATGAGGGCGAGCCTTGGTGCAGATCGCGGTGTATCTTCCGGACGACGGTTCCGTGCCGCAGCCGCTGGGTGAGGCGTCATCGCGACATGCGTTTACTCATTGCATCCAAGACTACGGGTCCTACCGCGTCCAAGTCGTTTCCGTGGCGAATCTATCGCAGCACATCGATGTGGCGATGCAGCTCATCGGGGAATCCGTGCGGATCGCAGGATCCTGGGCGACGGTGAACGGACAACGGATGTCCAGCCTGGTGGCCTTGTGGAATCGATTGGATTGTTATCGACAGAGCCTCGACGCCCCTGATCCGCAGGTGTTTTGCGCGAGCAAGGCGGCCGCTCTCCGGGCCAGGCTGGGGTGCAGGGGGGAATCCTGCTGGGCGCCTTGTCAGTTTCTGTGCCGCCAATGTACCCTCGTCGGCAGTCATCCACTTACCGCAATCGTCCAGCCCGAGACACAGATGTTGGCCGTATTGGGTGAAATCGAATGGTGCCCGAATCTGCGCCGTCCCTCTCTCCTCTAGGAGATACTCTCCTCCTCATCCCTCCATTCACCTCCTGGTCATGGTAGGCTGCTTTGCCGGATAGAAAGGAAGGTCTTGTGTTGGCACTGGTCTGGATTCACTTGCTGGCGGCTATGGTATGGATCGGGGGGATGGTATTCTTGTCCGTGGTGCTGGTGCCGGTGCTGAAGCGGGATGGGGCATTTGCTCAGTACGCCCTGCTGTTCCGAACGGTTGCCTATCGGTTTAGAGCCGTGGTTTGGGGGGCGATGGGGATCCTCGTGGCGACCGGACTCACGCTGGCTACAGGTCGATCGATTCCGCTGATGGAACCATCCCGCTGGCCCACGATTTTTGCCGCGAAGATCGGATTGGTGACGCTGCTGTTCACCCTGACGCTGCTGCATGATCTCGTGGTCGGACCGCGTGTGCGACGGAGCTTGGGAATTCCTGAAGCAGAGCGATCCGCGAGGGATCGGGTGCTATTACGTTACTCGGTGCTCGTCCCGCGTATTTCGTTACTGGTCGCGCTGTTGGTGCTGTTGCTCGCCGTCGTTCTGGTCCGCACCTAGGCATTTGTCCGGGTCATGCCATTCTCCTGCGGCAAATGATTTGCAACCATCTGCGTTGTTCTCGGCCCGAAAAAATCCTCAACCCATTTCAGCGAATAGGCTTCCGGTTTTTTCGCGCCTGCGGCCTCGCATCTCCCAGCAGCTCCTTCGCTCGCAACGAAGAATTACTCAGACAGACTCCTGGTGGCGTTGGAGCGAGTGCAGGAGGCGTTCAGCCTGTGCCTGGCTGGTGAGGGCCATTTTGATCACAATGCCGCAAAGAGTGAACACCACCGCATTCAGGAGGAAGAATACGGCGGCGAACGAGCCGGTCGTAAAGGCCCAGGTCTCGGAGTCTGCCCGATGGCGTTGCAGGACCCTGGTTTCCTCTTCCCTGATCTGCGCGGAGATATCCTGGATGGTCTCCATCGTCCGATTTTGCTGATTGACGGCCACGACCGACTTGGCATAGGGCAGCCCCTTGGTACGGCGTGTCACGATGGCCTGGTCCAATTCTTCCGAACGTTGTTCGACCTGTGTGGCAAGATAGGCCACCCGGTCCTGCTGAACGGCATTGTCCCTGGTCAGTCCGCCGATTTTCCGAATCTGCGCTTCCAGGGTCGTGACCGCTTCGCGATAGGGGGGGAGGTAGTCCTCGGCTCCGGTAATAATGTAGCCCCGCTGGCTGGTCTCAGCTCCCGCCACCGTACTCATCATCCGCTCCAACTCCAGCAGCACCTGCTCGCTCCTCGTGGCCCAATTGTTGGCAGTCTTGAAGTGCACTAAGCTGAGAAAGCAGGCTGCGACGATGGACTCAACCGCTATAAATCCCACGGCAAGGGTGATGAGAAGGCCTTTGCCGGAAAAAAGACGATGGAGCATGGGGAACCCTCCTGGAGAATACGTCCATACTAGGAGTACCGGCCCGTCAGCGGCTATGTCAACCCGACAAATCCCATTAGGTATCCTAAGATCTGTCGAAGTGTTCGTTCGAGACACGATTGAATGATGGGTCTCTACTCCTGCCTCGGTCTTGCGGCCGGGCCTACAATTCCCCGCCCACGGACTTATATCTACTTCTGCCGAATCCAAATGACTTGTGATGGCTCTTAACAACAGGAGTGGGAACGGACCGTGCATGGATGGTCCAAGGTTAGGAGCAGAACGGGTTACTCGCGGGAGGAACGGGAGCACGCAGCGAGATAAAGACGGTAGAACTCTACTTTGAGGGGAGGTGGATCATGGCGAAGGTCGTCATCATCGGTGCGTCCATCGGCGGGCTGCCGGCAGCCTATGAAGCCCGGGAATTATTGGCGAAGAAACACAAGGTGACGGTGATCTCCAATGTGGACTCGTTCCACTTCGTCCCTTCCAATCCCTGGGTGGCCGTCGGCTGGCGAACGAGGAAAGACATCAGTTTCGCCCTGGGTCCGGTGCTGGAGAAAAAAGGCGTGGAATACATTCATGCCATGGCTGAGCGGATTGAGCCTGAACAGAATCGCGTCATCACCTCGAAGGGCGAAGTCCCCTATGATTACCTGATTATCGCCACCGGGCCGAAGCTGAATTTCGGCGCGGTGCCAGGGCTCGGGCCCAGCGGGTACACGCAGTCGGTCTGCAATGTGGACCATGCCGAACAGGCCTGGGGCACCTACCAGGCGTTCCTGAAAGACCCCGGCCCCATCGTGGTAGGGGCAGCGCAAGGCGCCTCCTGTTTCGGACCGGCCTACGAAATGGCGTTTATTCTGGATGCCGATCTCCGCAAGAAGAAACTCCGGAAGAAGGTGCCGATCTATTTCGTGACCCCGGAACCTTATATCGGCCATATGGGGCTCGCAGGTGTGGGCGCCTCCCGCCGCTTGATGGAAGATGAGTTTGCCGATCATTCGATGACGCCCATCTGCAATACGGCGATCAAAGAAGTCCAGCCGGGCAAACTCTTGCTCGACGGCGGGCAGGAGATTCCGTTCCGCTACTCGATGATCATTCCGCCGTTTGCCGGCGTGGATGCAGTGGCCGGGACGCCGGGGCTCTGCAACCCCAAGGGGTTTGTGAATATCGATGCCTATCAGGCCAATCCGAAGTATAAAAACATCTATTCGGTCGGCGTCTGCGTGGCCATTCCGCCGGTGGAGCAGACTCCGATTCCGACCGGAGCGCCCAAGACCGGCTACATGATCGAATCGATGGTGTCGGCGGCGGTGCACAACATCAAGGCCGATATCGACAACGATTCGAAACGCGAGACCGCGACCTGGAATGCGATCTGTCTCGCCGACATGGGGGACACAGGCATGGCCTTTGTGGCGTTGCCGCAAATGGCACCGCGGAATGTCACCTGGGCGAAGAAGGGCAAGTGGGTGCACCTTGCCAAAATTGCGCTGGAGAAGTATTTCTTGCGCAAGATGAAAAAGGGCGTGAGCGAGCCCTACTACGAGAAGGTGATTTTGAAGGCCATGGGGATTGCTAAGTTGGAAGGACCGGCCTAAACGACATGGGGACGGGGCATCGCGTGGCGACGATCGAGAAGGAACCGGCATGATCGACCAGGCGCTGCGTTCCCTGCTGGCGGGCATCCCCATCGGTTTGCAACTCGGCGCGACGGGGACGGGTGGTGCGATTCTGGGCCTCCCCCTCATGGTCTACCTCGCCGGGATTCCCATGCAGCAGGCGGCGGCGATGTCGTTGATCATCGTGGCGACCTCGTCGCTGTTGGGCGCGTGGGAATACGGGCGGCAGGGACAGGTCAAGGTCACAGCCGCCCTGGCGTTCAGTTGGACCGGCGCGATCGGTTCGTGGGCGGGCGCGTTCGGACATCGCCTGGTTCGCGAGGAAATCCTCCTGGTGCTGTTCGGGCTCCTGCTGCTGCTGGTCAGAGGGGCGATGACTCGCCATCGCCACATGCCGTCCGGACCTGACGGGGAAGAAAGTTGTGCGACCCGCTTTCCCCGCACCTGTTGGCTGAAGGTCGGCGGCATCGGACTGGCGGTGGGAACCATGAACGGTTTGTTCGGAGTCGGTGGCGGATTCATGGTGGTCCCGGCCCTGATCCTCATCCTCGGGTTCCCGACCAGGCTGGCGATCGGAACGTCTCTCAGCATCATCGCCTGTATCTCCATCGGCGGGGTGGTCGGCCATCTCCAATTCGGGCGGATCAACTGGCCGCTGACGGCATGGGTATTGGCAGGGAGTCTGGCGGGGATGTTTCTGGGGGTGCGGGTCGGCACCTGGCTTTCTCCGGCCACGATGGGTCGCGTCACGGCCTTCATCACGGTTTCGATCGCAGTCAGCATGATCGTGGTGAATCTGGTGAAGTTATGGGGGGCGCAAATATGAACTCTGTTGACAGGAGGCATGTTCTATCGGACGCTCAGCGACAGGCTCTCGTGGGATGGTCCCTGTTCCGCGACGGCGCGCGAAACTGACGGGGATGTGTTCCCCATTCCATGCTCCTGTGGGCCACACGAATCGATGATGCGGTACCCGCATGCTCTCCTGTTCACCCTGTGCCGCGCCGCCTTGTGGGGAGGGCTGGCGAGTCTGATGTGGGGGCCGGACCGGCTGGCGCAAGCTGAGTGGTCGGCCGTCGCGGAACAGAAGACCAGCTATACCTCCGATGCCTTTCAGTTTTCTTCCGCGCGCCGGCTCCGCCTGACAGAAGATCCTTCGCAACCGACGGTGGTCTCCGCCGACAAGCCGGAGGATGTGATTTGGGAGCCGGCGCTGGAGGTGACGCACTCAACGCCCACGGCGCAGGGGAAGAATGAACTCTCGGTGAAGGCCCAGGGGGCGATCTACACCAATAACCCCATCTTCACCCATGCCGACTACCGCATCCAGGACCGATTTTCGCTCGACCGGGCGACCTCGGTGTTGGTGCGGTATCGGTATGTGCCCAATCTCTTCCTGGGACCCAATTTTGAGCGGCGCACCGGCACTCGGTCTATTCAGGAAGAGCGGGTCAGCTCGCACCATTGGCGCGCCGAAATCGAACGCCGTTTGACGGACAGCGTCACCGGCACGCTGATTACCCGGTACGGGCTCAGGCGGTACAATGACTCATTTGCGGAACGGGACACGAACTTTTTTACCCTCGGTCCCCGCGTCGACTACCGTGCCATGGATTGGCTCACAGTGACGCTGACCTATCTGTACGAACGGGGGCTGGCCGATGGTCATAAGGACACGCAGTTTGCGGACGACGTGTCCTACTACCTCCATATGGTGTCGGCCGGTACGGAGTTTCGACTCAATCGGCAGTGGGATCTCGGCTTCACTTATATTCATCGGCGGAAAACATTTACCAGCGGACTCGCGGGCGATACGCACGTGGGCCGGTTCGATGCTACGCACCAGGGCATCGCGGAACTGCGGTATCACATGTCCGAGGCCGCGACGGTGATACTGTCCTTTCAATACGGCAAACGTACCTCGACGAATGCGCTGCGTGACTTTCAGGACTCGATTCTTTCCATCGGCGGGCAATATCGCTTTTGATCGTGTGCGTCCGGGAGGGCGGCGCTCAAGCTGGTGCCAGGGTGAGAAGAGAGTTTGTGCCGAATCCTTTTTCCCTCCGGTTACTCATATGGTGTAAGAAAGGGGGTGTGGCACATGAAACTCAATGAATGGCTTCGTTTGATCGCCGGGGTGTTTGTCCTTGGCGCGGTGGTGCTGGGCGCGACCGTGCATCCCTACTATAATTACTTCGCCGCGTTCGTTGCGGCGAATCTGATCCAGTCGTCATTCAGCGGCTGGTGTCCGATGATGGCTCTCTTGCGGAGGTTGGGTGTTCAGGAATAACGACGCGTCCGTGAAGGCGGGATGGTTGGTGGTCGCTCTCCTGGTAGCGGCTGGCTGTGGGCAGTCCGAGCAGCCGCCCCGGAGCGGAGAGGCTCCGTCGGTGACAGCCGTTCAGCCTGCCCTCCAGCTGGCGGTGATTGAGGTGAAGACCAGCCAGGTCCCGGTGACGATCGAAGTAACCGGGCAAGTCACGGCGGTCTATCAGGCGACGTTGGCCAGCCGCATACAGGGCACCATCGACAATTTGCTGGTCCGTGAAGGCAGTGTCGTACGCAAGGGGCAGACCCTGATGGTGCTCGACAATCGTGATTTGCAGGCCGAGTTATCCCGGGTGACCGCGGAACTCGACAACGCCAAAGCTCACCAGACTCGGATGGAAGACCTCTACCGGAAGGATGCGGTATCCAAGCAGGAGTTGGAGAACGCCACGCGCGGGCTACGGGTGGCCGAGGCCGCTCGGAAAGCTGTCCTCGCGCAGTTGAGCTACACGATCGTGAAAGCGCCGTTCGATGGCGTCATCACGGAGAAGAAAGTTGAAATCGGGGAACTGGCCTCACCCGGGCAGCCGTTGCTCAAGATGGAAGATCCCGAACGACTCCGGCTGGAGGCGACCGTGGCCGAGAGCGATGTGCGGGTGGTGTCGGTCGGGTCACCGGTGCCGGTCGTCATCGATGCGCTCGGCGCCGATCCCCTCAAGGGGAAGGTGTCGCAGATTCTGCCTGCGGGCGATCCGCAAACCCATACCTTCATCATGAAGGTAGATCTTCCGAAGACGGGCGGGCTCAAGTCGGGAATGTTCGGTCGGCTCCGTCTTGAAAAGGGGATGAACGCGACGCTGCTCCTCCCGAAGTCGGCCTTCGTCGAGCGGGGCGAGCTGGCCAGTCTATTCGTCGTCGGAAGCGACGGGGTGGCACGTCTTCGATGGGTCAAGATCGGCCGTACGCTGGAGCAGGGAGTTGAAGTCCTCTCCGGCGTGGATGCCGGTGAGCGAGTCGTCGTGGACGGGAGCAAGGGCCGGGACGGTACGTTGGTGCAAGACATGACGGCGGTGGCATCGCCGTCGCAGGCGCCATGAAGCGGATTTGGGAAGCTGCGTATCTCGTGAAACGTGAAAAGTAAAACGTGAAACGTCGCTTGTCGGAGAACCAGATTGGGGGAGAAATACGAGCGATGCTCCGCGAGAGACGAACGCCATGCGTATGACGGTTGGCGAATGACGAACCCACGCCTTGGCGTCAGCGGCCGGCTGGCCGCGCTGTTCGTCGGCAGCAAACTCACCCCGTTGATCATCATCGCCAGCCTCCTGCTCGGGCTGTTCGCGGTGCTCCTCACGCCGCGCGAAGAAGAGCCGCAGATCGTCGTGCCCATGGCCGACGTCTGGCTCTCGTTCCCGGGGGCCTCCGCAAAGGTGGTCGAAGAGCAGCTCACCAAGCCCATCGAACGCAAGCTGTCCGAAATCAAGACCGTCGAATATGTCTACTCCATCTCCCGTCCCGGCGGGGCGTTGATCATCGTCCGCTTTTATGTCGGCGAGCCGATGGAACAGAGTCTGGTGGATCTCTACGACAAATTGATGTCGAACCAGGATCTGCTGCCGCCGGGCGCTCAGCCGTTTCAAGTCAAACCGAGGGATGTGAACGATGTGCCGATCGTCACCTTGACGCTGTCCAGTGAGCGGTATACGGATTTCCAGTTGCGACAACTGGGCGATCAAGTCCTGGAAGATGCGAAGAAGGTTCCCGGCACTGCAGCTGGTTTCGTGGTGGGTGGTCGCGGCCGCGAGTTGCGGGTGCAGATCGATCCCTCACGCCTGAAGGCCTATGGCCTCACACCGCTGCGGGTCGCCGGCGTCATTCAGGGCGAAAATCTCGCGTTGCCCACAGGCCGGTTCGAAAGCCGGAATGAAAGTTTTCTGGTGGAGACCGGCCGGTTCATCCGTTCGAAAGAGGATCTGGAAGGGGTGGTTGTCGGCGTCAATGAACAACGGCCGGTGTACCTTCGTCAGGTGGCCGAAGTGACCGATGGACCGACCGAAGCGACCAGTTATGTGTGGCATGGCGAGGGTCCAGGCGGTGCGCATGACACGTTAGACGTGAACGGTGAACCGAATACGTCCGCGTCTCGCCTTGTACCGTTCACGTCTCCAGAAAATCCGGCGGTCACCGTGGCGATTGCTAAACAGGCCGGGACCAACGCTGTGACGATTGCGCAGGGCGTCATTCGAAAAGTCGAGGAACTCAAAGGAACCCTGATTCCCGACGATGTGCGGGTGACGGTGACGCGGGATTACGGAGAAACCGCCGATGAAAAAGCCAACGAGTTGCTCTGGCATCTCCTGATCGCCGTGGTCGCCGTCGTGGTGTTTCTCGGACTGACACTGGGGCTGCGCCCCGCACTGGTGGTCTCAATCGCGATTCCACTCACGCTGGCCCTGACCCTGTTCATTTCCATGCTCATCGGCTACAGCATCAACCGCGTCACGCTGTTCGCGCTGATCTTTTCCATCGGCATACTCGTGGATGACGCCATCGTGGTGGTGGAGAACACCTACCGGCATCTCACGCTGCGGATCCGCCCGCACCGGGAGGCCTCGCTGTTTGCCGTCGACGAGGTCGGCAACCCGACGATTCTTGCCACCCTCACGGTGATTGCCGCGCTCCTGCCCATGGCGTTTGTCTCGGGCTTGATGGGGCCCTACATGCGGCCCATCCCGGTGAATGCCTCGATTGCCATGTTCGTCTCCCTGCTGGTGGCGTTCATCGTCATCCCCTGGTTCTGCCAGACCTGCTACCGGCCCGGTGTGCACATGGCCGGGGTCGATCACGAATCGTTCGAGGGCAGCCGCAGTTATCGCTTGTATCAGCGGCTGCTGTCCCCGGTGTTGTCCCATCCGGTCGTGGCCTACCTTGTGTTGGCGGTCATTGCGCTCTTGCTGGTCGGGTCGGTGGCGCTGTTCTACACCCGGGCGGTGGTGGTGAAGATGCTGCCGTTCGACAACAAGAGCGAATTGCAGCTGGTGATCGATATGCCGGAAGGCACGACGCTGGAGGAAACGGCCCGGGTAACGAAGGCTTTGACGCAGTACGTGCGAACGATTCCGGAGACCCGCGATTACCAGGCCTATGTCGGCACGGCTTCGCCGTTCAATTTCAACGGACTGGTTCGGCATTATTATCTGCGCGACCAGCCGTACGAGGCCGACATTCAAATCAATCTGGTCGCCAAGGAACAACGGAAGGCGCAAAGTCATGACATCGCGCAACGGATTCGTTCCGCGGTGCAGGACATCGGGCGGCCCTTCGGAGCGAACGTGAAAGTGCTGGAGGTGCCGCCCGGCCCGCCGGTGCAATCTGTGCTGGTGGCGGAGATCTATGGGCCCGACTATGAGCGGCAGAGGGCGATAGCGCGGGAGGTCCGTGGACTGTTTGAAACGGCGCCGGGCGTCGTCGATGTCGATGACTACCTCGAAGCCGACCAGGTGAAGTATGTGTTCAGTGTGGATCGCGCGAAGGCGGCGCTGGCCGGGATTCCATCGGAGGAAATCGTCCGGACGTTACGACTGGCATTGGAAGGCGCCGATGTCGGACTGGTGCACCTTCCCAAAGAAAATCGTCCGGTGCAGGTGCGGCTGCGCCTGCCGATCATCGAGCGGACCGGCCTGGAGCATCTCGGCGAGATTTCGTTGCGAACCCCTGCGGGCCACATGGTGCCCTTGTCCGAACTGATTCGAGTGGAACAGACCGTGCGGGAGAAGGCGATCTATCACAAGAACCAGAAACCGGTCGTCTATGTCATTGCGGATGTGGGAGGAGTCGGCCCCGACAAAGGTGAGAGTCCTGTCTATGGTGTGATGGGCATCGGGCGGAAACTGGAGCAGCTGGTGTTGCCGGAAGGGTATGCGTTGACGCAGCACTATGCCGTGCAGCCCTGGTCGGAACAGCGGTTTGCGATGAAGTGGGACGGCGAGTGGCATATCACCTATGAAACATTTCGAGACATGGGGATCGCCTTTGCGGCAGCGTTGCTGTTGATCTATTTGCTGATCGTGGCGCAGTTCCAATCGTTTCTCACGCCGGTGGTCATCATGGCACCCATTCCGCTCACCTTGATCGGGATTCTTCCCGGCCACTGGCTCACCGGGTCCTATTTCACGGCCACATCGATGATCGGCTTTATCGCCCTCGCCGGTATCATCGTGCGCAATTCGATTCTGCTGGTCGATTTCATTCAACATCAAGAGGCGGAGGGTGTTTCGCTGTTGGAGGCCGTCATTCGCGCGGGCGCGATCCGTACCCGTCCCATTCTGTTGACGGCCGCAGCACTGATGGTCGGGGCGTTCGTGATTATTCTCGACCCGATTTTCCAAGGACTGGCCGTCTCGCTGTTGTTCGGCGTCGGTGCCTCGACGGTGCTGACGCTGGTCGTCATTCCCGTGCTGTACTATCTGTGGATCGGCGGCCCTAGAAATTCACCTGCCGGCCTGATACCGAAACCACAGAACACAGAGTTGCCACAGCCGGTCGCGGGAAGCCAACCGGGATGAGCCGTCCCTGATTCCGTCCCGCCGGTCTGCCGCCTTCCGCTACAGACTCTTGGCCGGGGTTGTAGCAAGATACCCCTGCTTCGCACGCAGCCGCCTAATTCCGTCTTGGATATGCCGTAGGTGCTCCCATTGACAACATGACGCTCTGGAAGATAGTAATTAATTACTTTCTATCTTGATGGAGGCGGTATGGCTCATCCTAAGCACCTTCCAGCGGAACAACGCCGAAATGACACGGTGCGAGCATTGATTGCATTGGCGGCGGAACAGAATCCGACCGATATCACCACCGCCGCCGTTGCCAAGCGGATGGGACTGACCCAGGGCGCTCTGTTCAGGCACTTTCCCAGCAAAGACGCTATCTTGGAGGCGGTCATGGAATGGGTGGCGGAACGCTTGCTCGCACGAATCGACAAAGCCGCGCAAACTGCTTCCTCGCCCCTCACGGCTGTCGAAGCCATCTTTCTCACCCATATCGAGTTTGTGATCAAGCATCCTGGGGTGCCTCGGATGCTGATCGGTGAACTGCAGCGATCCGAAAACACTGTCGCCAAGGGAATGGTGCGGACCTTGCTCCGTTGTTACACCGAGCGATTGATTCGACTCATGGAGGAAGGCAAGAAGCAGGGCCAGCTCGATGCGGACCTCGATTCATCTGCTGCCGCCACGCTATTTGTCGGAACCATTCAGGGGCTGGTCATGCAGTCGTTGCTCACGGGAAATGTGTCGCACATTCGTCGCCAAGCGCCAGGTGCGTTTGCCATCTATCGACGAGGCATTGCATCAGGACAATTGTCGACGCAAGAAAGCGGCGTTGGCCACGATCACCGCCACCCTGTAGAACGCAAAAAATGGAGCGACCGATGATGAATCGAACACTGGGCATCGCGATACTCGCCACATTCTGGATGATGAGTCTGGTGAGGGCTGAGTCATCGTTGCCTCCCCCTGAGTTGCGCCTGAGCCTGCACGATGCGATTCAGGCGGCCATCGACAATAACGCCAATGTGCGGTTGTTGAAGGAGCGGATCGTGGCGGCCCAATCGGCGGCCAGTACGAGTTTGGGCGCGTTATTGCCGAACGTATCCGGGTTCATGAGCGGGAGCAATCAAACGGTCAATCTCGCCGCCTTCGGACTTCCTCCCGACAGACTTTCCGGCTTGGGACTGCAGAGACCCGTGACGGAACCGTTCGATGTGTACAACGCGCGGGCCAACCTCGTTCAGAATATTTTCAGCCTGAGCCTGATCCAGCGCTGGCGGGCGGCAAAAACCGGCGTTGATGTGGCGGGGCTTGAGGCCGAAGTGACCAAGCGCGATGTCATGGCCACGGCGGGGCTTCTGTACATGGAGGCTTCCCGAGCGGAGGCAGCCGTGAAAGCCCGACAGGCGGACCTCGAACTCAGCCAACAATTGTTGAAGCTCGCGCAGGATCGAAAGCAGGCCGGTGTGGCGACGGGCCTCGATGTGACCCGCGAAGAAGTCCAGGTTGAGAATACTCGCCAGCGACTGCTCGTCGCTCAAAACGATCACGAAAGCGCGAAGTTGAACCTCATTCGCACCTTGGGCATCGATTTCAATGTGTCCGTGATACTGACCGACGAACTCTCGTCGGCGAAGGTCGAATTCCAAACCCCCGACACGGCCCTCGCCGTCGCGCGGGAGAATCGCGCAGAACTCAAGGCGCAGATCACCCGCCAAAAGCTCGCCTCACTCAGCCTGAGTTCCGTAACTAGTGAGCGGATTCCTTCTCTATCCTTGAACGGCGACTATGGATGGATCGGCCTGAAACCGGATGAGGCCTTAGCAACCAGGTCGGTCGGTCTTATGCTCTCGGTGCCCATTTTCGACGGGGGACAACGGGAGGGACGCATTTCGGAGAGTCGGAGTCGCGTGCGGCAGGAATTGATCCGAATGAAGGACGTGTCCGATCAGGTGACGCTGGAAGTGCGAAACGCGCTGTTGACCCTTGATTCCTCTACGCAACAAGTCACCGTCGCCGAGAAGGGGCTGGAATTGGCGCTGAAAGAACTCACGTTTGCGCGGGACCGGTTTGCGGCGGGGCTGGCGACCAACATCGAGGTGACGAACGCGCAGACCTCGGTGGCGCGCGCGCGCGACAACATCATCGAAGCACTCTTTCGATTCAATGCTTCACGCATCAATCTGGCCAGGGCGAAGGGCGAAATCGAGCAACTATTCTGAATCTGCGGCCGGCAGGCGCCTTGTCGTGTTCGGAGTCTGTGATAGCAAAGATGTGAAGGATGAGGACGGTCATGGGTGGAGACAGGAGTGCGATTCCTTCCCGAACCGGTGACTCCGGGCCGGCTGACCAGGGAGTTTCGCCGCCGGGTGCCGCGGCGCCCGCCGCACGGCGCGCGAGCCCCCGCGCGTGGATGCGGGTGCTGCTGAGCGTCGCCGCGGCGGTGTCTGCTGTCGTCGCCGGCCTGTATGTTCAGTCACGAACGGCGCCGGACTGGGGCGCGCTGCGGGTGTCGGGCAATATCGAGATGACCGACGCGGAGGTGAGCTTCAAGATAGCGGGCCGGGTAGTGGAACGTTTGGTGTCGGAAGGGGAATCGGTCAAGGCGGAGCAGTCGGTGGCTCGTCTGGATACCAGTGAGTTGGCGCAGGAGGTGGCGCTGCGCAGCGCAGAGGTTCGGGCCGCCGAAGCCGCGCTCGCCGAATTAGTGACCGGCTCTCGTCCGGAGGAAATCGCGCAAGCGGAAGCCGTAGTCCGGCGGATGCAGGCGGATGTAGCACGCGCCAGGGCGGATTTTAAGCGCTTCAAGACGCTCTATGAGCAGGACAATGTCTCGGTGCAGGACTACGATGCGGCCAAGACCGCCGTGGAGGTGACTGCCGCCAAACTCGGCGAGGCGCAGGAGCAATTACGGCTCGTCCAGAAGGGCCCGCGCATCGAAAAGATCGAGCGGTCGAGGGCACAGCTGCAGCAGACCAAAGAAGCGCTGGCTTTGGCCGAAACGCGGTTGAGCTATGCCACCCTGACCTCGCCGTTGACCGGTGTGGTCCTCTCCCACAACATCGAACCGGGAGAGTTCGTCGCTCCCGGCACGCCGATCGTGACGGTCGGTGATCTGGAACATGTCTGGCTGCGGGCCTACGTCGATGAGACGGATCTGGGGCGCGTAAAGGTGGGCCAAGCGGCACAGGTCACAGCCGACACCTATCCGGACAAGGTCTACGAAGGCCGCCTGTCCTTCATTGCTTCTCAGGCCGAGTTCACGCCCAAGAGTGTTCAGACCAAGAAGGAGCGCGTGAAGCTGGTCTACCGCATCAAGATCACTATTGCCAACCCTGATATGGAACTCAAGGCCGGTATGCCGGCCGACGCGAGGATCATCCTGGCGGACCGCACTGAGGCATCTCATGGAAGCCATTAAACTCGTCCAGTTGAGCCGGTCGTTCGGAACGGTCCGCGCGGTGGACAACCTGACCTTCGGCGTGGCGCAGGGGGAAATTTTCGGCCTCGTCGGTCCGGACGGCGCCGGGAAGACGACGACGATGCGGCTGTTGACCGGCGTGATGGAGCCGACCGGGGGCGAGGCCTGGGTCATGGGAAGGCATGTCGTGCGGGAAGCGGAGGCGGTCAAGGACGACATCGGGTACATGAGCCAGCGATTCGGGCTCTATCCGGATCTCACGGTGGACGAGAACATCCATTTCTATGCCGATCTCTACGGGGTTCCCACGAGAGGCCGTGAGCAGAAAATTCACGAACTGCTCTCGTTCAGCAATCTCACTCCTTTCAAGAAGCGGCAGGCCGGCCGATTGTCCGGCGGCATGAAGCAGAAATTGGGTCTGGCCTGCGCGCTGATCCATACGCCGAAAGTCTTGTTCCTGGACGAGCCGACGAACGGGGTGGATCCGGTTTCGCGGCGCGACTTCTGGCGGATTCTCTATTCCCTCCTCAAGAAAGGCGTCACGATCTTTGTCTCCACCGCCTATCTGGACGAGGCCGAACGGTGTCACCGCGTGGCGCTGCTGCATCAGGGCCGACTGCTGGCTTGCGACACACCGGACCGGGTCAAAACCCTGATGCGGGGCACGATCCTGGAAATCAGGGTCAGCCGGGCTCGCGAGGCCGCAGCCCTGCTCAAGCGGCGGGTGAACGCCGAATCGGTCGGCCTCTTCGGTGATCGTATCCATGTCGTGACAATGGATCGGGCGCAGACCGAACAGGAGGTGCCGGTTGTGCTGCAGGCCGAAGGGTTGACTCTGCAGGGGCTGCGTCGGATCGAGCCCTCGTTGGAAGATGTCTTTATCTCGGTGTTGACGAGCGAAGGGGCCGGCCCACAACAGGAACCGATCGATGCGTTCCAATCGTGAACCCTACGCGGTCGTCGTCCATGATCTGGAAAAGCGGTTCGGATCGTTCGTCGCGGTCAACCGGATTAGCCTGCAAGTCAAAAGTGGACAGATCTTCGGCTTTCTCGGGCCGAACGGGGCAGGCAAGTCCACGACTATCCGGATGCTGTGCGGGCTGCTGACCCCGACAGCCGGAACCGGGACCGTCGCAGGCTTCGATGTCATGCGGGAGGCTGAGCGGATCAAGGCCCACATCGGATACATGAGCCAGAAGTTCTCGCTCTATGAGGACTTGACGGTCGAGGAGAACATCGACTTCTACAGCGGCATCTACCGAATTCCCAAGGGAAAAAAAGCGGAGCGGAAAGAATGGGTCATCGGTATGGCGGGCTTGTCCGAGCATCGTAGCTCACGCACCGCCGTGCTCTCCGGGGGCTGGAAACAACGGCTCGCGCTGGGCTGCGCCATCCTGCATGAGCCGCCGATCATCTTTCTCGACGAGCCAACCTCTGGAGTAGACCCGATCAGCCGCCGCAGCTTCTGGGATCTCATTTACGAGTTGGCCGGACGGGGCGTGACAGTCTTTGTCACGACGCACTACATGGAAGAGGCGGAATATTGTGACCGGCTGGGGTTGATCTATCGTGGGGAATTGATCGCTGCCGGGACGCCGGACGAGTTGAAGACGCGCTTCATGCAAGACGACATCATCGAGGTGCTGTGTGAGCAGCCACAGGCTGCGATGCAGGTCATTGAGACGATCGAGGGAGTCAAAGAGGCGGCCTTGTTCGGCAAGGGCCTGCACGTGGTGGTCGATCGAGAGGCGGTGGGCGTGATCCCTGCGATCAAGGAACGGCTGACGGAACGACACCTCACGGTATCGCGGGCGGAGCGGATCGTGCCGTCGATGGAGGACGTGTTCGTCTCGTTGATCGAGGCGCGGGACCGCCTGGAGCGTCCTCAGACGGAGGTGGCAGGATGAACGCCCGCCGCATGTGGGCGGTCGCCCGCAAAGAGGGCCTCCATATTATCCGGGACTGGCGCAGCCTGGTCATGGGGATTGCCATCCCCATCCTGCTGTTGATCCTGTTCGGCTATGCGCTGACTCTAGATGTGGATGAGGTGCCGCTCGTCGTTTGGGATCAGAGCGGCACACAAGCCAGCCGCGACTTCATCAGTCATTTCGAGGGATCACCCTATTTTTCGCTCCGCCGTGCTGTGCAGACCTATGCGGAGATTGAGCGCGTCATTGATACAGGGGAGGCTCTGGTGGCCCTGGTCATCCCAGTCGATTTCGCGATGGACGTGGAATCGCGCCGGGTTGCGCGGGCCCAGGGGATTGTGGACGGCAGCGATTCCAACACGGCGACCATTGTGCTGGGCTATTTGGAAACCATCGCGCGGACTTACAATCAGGACTTAGCGATCGAACAGGCTGCTCGGACGAGCGGCCGAACCGTGACGGTCCCACTCGATCTGCGCCCGCGTGTCTGGTTCAACGCCGATATGGAATCCAAGAACTACATCATTCCTGGGCTGATCGCCGTGATCATGATGGTCATCGCCGCGATGCTGACCTCGCTGACCGTGGCGCGTGAGTGGGAAACGGGCACGATGGAGCAGGTGATTTCCACGCCGTTGAAAGGCCCCGAGCTGATTTTCGGCAAACTGCTGCCGTACTTCGGCATCGGGATGCTGGATGTCCTCGTCGCCGTGTTGATGGGCGAGTTCCTGTTTGAGGTGCCGCTGCGCGGCAACGTCGCGCTCTTATTCGGCATGGCCGCTGTCTTTCTGGCTGGCGCGCTCTCGCTCGGCATGCTGATCAGCATCGTCACCAGAGCGCAGCTGCTGGCCAGCCAACTGGCCATGGTCGTCACGTTCCTGCCGGCATTCCTGCTCTCCGGGTTTATGTACGACATCAGCAACATGCCGACGGTGATTCAGGCCATTACCCATGTGGTGCCGGCCCGGTATTTCGTCTCGCTGTTGAAGGGCATCTATCTCAAAGGGATCGGATTGGAGCTGCTGATGATGGAGGCCGTGCTGCTGACCGTCTTCGGCCTGGTCGTGCTCCTGGCCGCGAATCTGGTCTTCAAGAAAAAGATGGCGTGAGAACATGATGTTTGAACGGATCACGCACATGCTGATCAAGGAATTCATCCAGATCTTTCGCGATCCGCGGATGAGGACTGTGATTTTCGTCATGCCGCTGGTGCAGACGCTGGTCTTCGGCTATGCGGTCACCACGGACGTCACCCACATCCCGACCGCGATCTTTGACTTGGACAACAGCCGGGCCAGCCGCGAGCTCACCGCCCGGTTCACCGGGTCCGGCTACTTCGACGTGGTGGCGTATGTCGATGGGGAAAAAGAGGCCCGCCGTCTCGTCGATCGGGGTATGGTGAAAGCCGTCCTGCGGATGAACAAGGGGTTCGGGGACGATCTCCGGGCTGGCCGGCCGGCGCCGCTGCAGATGATTGTGGACGGGACGGACTCCAACACGGCGGGCATCGTGCTCAACTATGCCGGTCAGATCGCCGGCCGGTTCAGCGAGAAGGTGCTGCAGACTCGTTTCGTCCGAGCGACGGGGCAGCCTGCCACCCCGGCTCATGTAGTGCTGGAGACCCGTGCCTGGTTCAACGAGAATCTCGAGTCGCGAAATTTTTACGTCCCCGGCGTGATCGTGCTGATCGTCACGCTGGTCACCCTCATGCTATCCAGCATGGCGGTGGTACGGGAAAAGGAAATCGGCACGATCGAGCAGATCATGGTCACTCCCATCAGACAGGCGGAGTTCATTCTGGGGAAGACCTTGCCGTTCGCGTTGATCGGCTTCGCCGATGTCGTGCTGGTCACCGTGATCGCTGCCTATTGGTTCGACGTCCCGATCAGAGGCAGCCTACTGCTGCTCTTAGGGGCCACAAGTCTGTATCTGATGAGCACGCTCGGGATCGGCCTGCTGATCTCTACCATCAGCCGGACGCAACAGCAGGCGATGATGAGCGCCTTTTTCTACTACTTCCCCGCCATGCTGCTCTCCGGCTTTGTGTTTCCGATCGTGAACATGCCCGACGCCGTGCAATGGCTGACCTACTTCAACCCGCTGCGCTACTTCCTCGTGATCATCCGCGGGATATTCCTGAAAGGTGTGGGGCCTGACATTCTCTGGCCTCAAATGGCAGCGCTGTTGATGTTAGGGGCGGCCACGCTCTGGGTCGCGACGAGGCGTTTTCAAAAAACCATCGGCTAGGCTGGACCTGGATATGTTCTGGAAGACGATGATCGGGGTGATCGGTTTGACGGCCCTGACGGTGGGCGAAGTCCGGGCCCAAGAAGCGCCGGACATGAAGAACGGCGAGGTGATCGACTGCCGGTACGAGCAGAGCGACAGTGGAACGAGTAGTTCGGCGTTCCCAAGCGATGATGTATTCCGGCCGTTGATGGCGGATCCGAAGCAGCCGCAGTTCTTCGCCACCTATCAGTCCGTTCAACGCAGAGAACCCACGAGTACTGTGACAGGGGTGGGGAAGTCCGTCAATGTCGGTTCGGTAGGGTTCGGCGAAAATTTCGGTTTTTACTCCAAGCGGCAAGGCTGTAATGGGTGGCAGGTGGGCTTACTGGCAGGAGTCTTTTCGCAATTCAATCTGGATGCTCCGTCGTCGGACTTGATTAACGCCGATTATATTGTGGGGATTCCCCTTTCCTGGCGGCATGGAGCCTGGTCCACGCGGGTTCGCCTCTATCATCAAAGCAGCCACGTCGGGGATGAATTTCTTCTCGAGAATCCCGGATTCAATCGAGTAAATCTCAGTTTTGAGGAAGTTGAGGCGATCGTCTCCTATGAACACCGGTGGATTCGGCTGTATGCAGGCGGGGGCTACTTGATTCATCGCGAACCGGCGCAGCTGGATCGGCACCGAGTGCAATGGGGGATGGAGCTGCGAGGGCCGACGGTTCACTCGCCGTTCCTCGGGAGCATGATGCCGGGGCTCCAGCTCACGCCGGTGCTGGGGGCCGACTTCAAGACCTTCGAAGAGCTGCGATGGATCGTCAACCACAATGTCATTGGCGGATTCGAGTGGTCCAGGCCCGGCGCGAAGCGTCGGTTTCGGTTCCTCGTGAATTATTATCGCGGCTTCTATCCCTATGGGCAGTTCTTTAGCGAGAAGGTCGAGAGTATCGGATTTGGATTCTATTTGGCATTCTAGGCCACTCACAGAAGGGGCACGACGGGTTTCGTGCGCGTGGACCCATCTTCCCGGGGCCTCCCCTAAGACCGCCTCACAAGGCTAGACACGTTCTGCCATAACTCAGCATTGTCCAGGGCCCTCGGTTCAGGCCGGCCGATCTAGAGTGAAACGCCGGACAGGCTGCTGAACGGTGAATCCTTCCGGACGGATCCTGCTCTTACCGGAAAGAGAGAGTTTCATTGATAGTCGAACGTCGTTCGAGGAGAGAGGGAGTTTGTGCGGTACAAGAGGTCACCGATGGGCAGCCAGGGACACACACTGTGCCGGGTCATGGTTGGGCTCTGGATCGTCACGCTGGCCGTCGCCGGGTGGGTGTTTGTAGCTGGGTGGACGAAACCGGGCATGGATGGACGACAGGAGATCAGTCTGGCACCGGCGGAGCGGGACCAAATCCTGGCTGAAATGCGACAACTCTTCAAATCGGTGGATGGAGTCGTCAGAGGGCTCGGCGAATTCCAACCGGATCTTAACGCAATGGAAACAGCCGCAAGAGCGGCCGGGATGAAGGCGGCGGCAGATACGGAACCGGCCATCATGGCAAAGCTGCCGTTGCCGTTCAAACAGATGGGCATGTCAATTCATAAGGACATGGATGCCCTGGCTGATGCGATCGTGCAGCAGGAAACTCCGCAACAGATTCTTCAGCGGTTGTCGAGCATGACGGCGCGGTGCGCGACTTGTCACGATCTCTATCGATTGGGAGTCAACCAATAGCACTCAGTGTGGGAATGCGCATGCAGAAGGCGGAGTCCCTGTGATGCGCGATGAGATGACCTCGAATGTGGCGGGTGTGGCCGGACGTGGAGCGTAACGGAGCGGACGTGCCACCCGCTTCTGCCGTGAGCAATGTCGCTCATGGCGATGTGCGCAAGGAGGTGCCCCATGAAGCTCAGGAAAATGCTTTCCATCGCGGTGGTGGTTGCCCTGTCGTTCCCGGTAGGAAACGTGATCATTGCGTCGGCACAGGATCGCGATCGCGACCAGCTCAAAACGCAGCAGCAAATTCAGGATAAGGACAAGCTGCAGACGAAGGATCAGCTGAAAGAAAAGGAGCAACTCAAGGAGCAGGAACGAACGCGCGAGCGGACGCGGGAACAGACTCGTACGGACCGTCCGGAGAGACCGCAGCATGAGAAGGCTGAGCGGACCGAACGCGGCGGCCGTTGACTGCGGCGGGGAATCTGATGCGGTATCGCGCGATCCTTGCGGCAAGGGAGTGTTGCACCGGTGTGAGTCTGGTAGCGGTTTTCTTAGGGATGGGTTTCTTTCTGCTCGGCGCAGGGACGGTTGACTGGGCGGCGGCTGAAATCGAAGGGCCGCCCCAGCCAACCTCTCAATGGCGGGTCAGCACGACCGTCAACTATTCGAGCGGTTCCTACGGGACGGATTCCAGGACGAACATTCTCTATGCGCCCATGACGGTGCGGCGGGTGTTTCGTGACGGAGATATCAGCCTGACGATTCCATTTGTCAGCATCTCAGGGACCGGAGCTGTTCGACTCGTGGGGGGAATGCCGACGCGAACAGGCAGTGCCACGGCCAGTCCGACGGCGGCGCCCGCTGGCGGGACAGGGAGGGGCAAAGGGCCCGGCGCCACCCCGTTATCCAGCGCTACGACCGACAGCGGCCTTGGCGATCTGATTCTGCGTGGTCGGTATTACCTGGTCGAGGAGAACGCTGTCATGCCGCTTGTGGCGGTGACGGGGCGGGTCAAATTACCAACTGCGGATGCCGATCTCGGGCTCGGCACGGGCGAGTTCGACGAGGGAGCAGGATTGGAATTGACCAAAAGCCTCGGTGATCGATGGCTGGCCTATCTTGACGGAGGGTATAACCTGATTGGCGATGCGCCGGGCACGAATTTCAATAATCAGTGGTGGTATGACATCGGCATCGGTTACGACGTCACGGCTAATCTCCACATGAGTGTTTTTTATGAAGAGTATCGCGCATTGGTCAATACCGTGAACAACGCCCGCGACCTCTTAGCCCTCGCGAGCTACATGGTGAACGACACCGTTCATCTGACCGGATCCTTGCTTGTCGGATTGTCGAACGGCGCGCCGAACTACGGGTTCGGCGGAGGGATCAGATTCCGGTTTTAATGCGAGGCAGCAGAGGCCACGCGACAGTCGAGCGCCGCTTTACGTACGTCGCGCATTGTAGAGGCAAGAGAGGTGAAGCATGGAAGTGGTCAACGCACGAGAGGCCGATGTCACTCAGAATCCGCATCAGGTCAAGGCGAGTCGGTTGTACGACACCGAGCATGCTCAGGTCGTTCACGTCACGTTAGAACCGGGTGAATCTCTCAAGAAGCACGTGACGCCCGTCGATGTCTTTTTCTATGTCCTGGAAGGGAGAGGAATCGTCGAGATCGGAGAGGACACGAAGGAAGTCGGGCCGGACATGCTCATTCCCAGCCCCGCCCGCATTCCGCACAGGTGGTCCAACCGGAGCGACAAGCCGTTTCGCCTCTTGGTCGTCAAGGTCCCGCGCCCGGCCGAGGCTACGAAGTTACTGTGAGAGATGGATCACGTCATTTGTGACACGCAACTGGGATCCCATCTCATCATTCTTCTGTGTCGTTCAGAGAAACCGTGTGAGAGGCGCGTGACGAATTTTGCGTCAGAGCGCCGCCCGCGCTCTGGCTATTTACCTGTCGGTCTGGCATGCTTTCTGGCCGATCGAAGCGCCGGCTTCCATGCCTGGTGCATCATTTTGCGCAGACGAAGAAACCCGTCCCATACGTCGTGCGACAGGAGCGTCTTTTTCGGGAGGCGCCTGTGACGGAACAGCCGTGACGTGCGTGGGCATATCCGATAGCGGGGGGAGTACTGAGGTGTTGGTCGAACGGGTGATGAACCAGGAACGCGCGGATGAACGTCCGCAGTCGAATGCCGCCATTCGTCGGTACGTTGAAATTGCGCTGCTGGCGCTGGTCGGCGGCTGGGCCTATTTTGCCAATCTCCATCTGTCGTTATTGGAAGGCAGCGAAGGACTGTATGCCGGTATTGCGGGAGAAATGGGGCGCCGGCGTGAATTTTTCGACCTGACCTATCACGATGTGCCGTACTTCAATAAGCCGCCGCTGTTTTTTTGGCTGCTCAATCTCTCGACATCCATATGGGGCGACAACGAGATCGCGTTGCGCCTGCCCGGCTCGCTTGCCGCAGTGGGCACCATCGTTCTGACCTATGTGCTTGGAGTCAGGCTAGTGTCTCCGACCGCGGGATTCTGGGCGGCGCTGGTCGTTGCCACCAGCCATGTGTTTCTCTGGTACGGGCGTCGCGTGCTGTTCGATTCGACACTCACATTTCTGGTTACACTCGCGCTGTTCGCATGGATTCAGGTCCAATTGCTGGGGCGAAGCTCACGCTGGTATCTGCTCGCCTTCGTCAGCATGGCCCTCGGTGCGATGTTGAAAGAGATGCATGGGTTCTTTCTGCCGTTGCTCGTGATGGCGCTGTATGCCGCCATTCAGCGCGACACGCGGATGCTGAAAGATGGATACTTCTGGGCTGGGTTCGCGCTGGCTGTCGCGATGATGGGGGCATACGCGCAGATGCTGGGACCCGGGTATCAACACCATTTTCGAATCGGTAAAGCCATCGAGTCGACTTGGAATACCGGATTCATCGGCAAAACCGGCCCGGCCACCGACGGGCACCCGCTCTATTGGTATCTGGGTATGATGTGGGCCGACTTTTTCCCCTGGTGCGCGGTGCTTCCGTCGGCGCTCCTGTTGCTCTGGGCGCAACGACCGTTTCGGGCTCATCCGACCGAGTTGCTCTTACTCGTCTGGGTGTTGGGCCTCTTCACGGCCTTCAGCCTGGCGACCCTCAAACGTGAGCCCTATCTCACGACGGTCGTGCCCGGGATCGGTTTGATGATCGGATACTACTATCACCGGGTCTTTTCCTCGACCGAAGGGACCGGCCCGATGGCTCCGCTCCTCAGAATTCTGCTCGCAGTGCTGGCGGTGACCTTTGCCGCCGGGATGTTCTTCGGCGCAGCCCCGCTTCGCCGACGCTGGCTGGTATCCTCCGCCGTGGTGTCTCCGATGTTCATCGTGACGATCGTTTCACTGGCCGGTCTGCTCCTTTATGGCGTGGTCCGATCCCGCGTACGCCTGGCGCTCGGCATGGTCGGAGCTCTTGCGGTCGCCTACGTGGTGCTGGTGGTGAACTACGTGTTTCCCGCGATCGATCAGGCCGCGTCGCCACGGAAGGCCGTGGAGGAAATCAAAACCCTGGCGCTGGGCACTCAGCCCGCCCTGTTCATGTATATCCCCGGGTGGCCGAAGAATGAAGATGCTCTCTATTATCTGAAGCGGGACAATGTGGTGCCGGATCTGCCGAGTCAGGATGCGGTGCGGGAGGCGGTGCGCAAACATGGGACCATTCGGGTGGTGACCGAAGAGCAACATGCCGCTGCGCTGCAAGCGCAAACGGGGTTGGTGGTTGGAACCCTTCAGGAGTTTCGGCAACCGGGCCGCAAACATCTGTTCCTGCTTTCTGTGCAGGCGCAGACCTCAGCTCGGGTGCTGTGACCGGAGCGACCGGCGAGCCGTTCACTGCGAAGACAGCCTCTGTGTCTAGTTCTGATCCCTCGACTCTGTTGCATTCTGCCACAGGGCCAAGGAGTCGCTCTGTAGCAGTCCTCCCCGATCTGCCTCGCCTTCTGGAACTCCCGCCTCTCCTGCTCCGGTCTTGCCGTAAGCTTTTGCATGCTAGTGAGCCGGGAAGGAGTAGGGCTCCATCCTTGCACTTCTGATCTGGAAGGCGCCGAGGAGGGGGCGTCTGTGCCGTGGCGATTCCGGATGAGCCCCGGCTGGTTCACCCGGTTAAGAGAAGGAGCGAACGTGCATCCGATCCATCCGATGGTCGTCCATTTTCCGATCGCATTGTTGTTGGCGAGCACCCTGTTTGACGCATTGGCGTTTCGATGGCGGAGTCGACAGTTTCGGGACACCAGCTTGTCTCTGCTGGTGCTCGGCATCCTGGCGGCCGGAGCGGCAGTGCTGACCGGACATTTTGCCGAAGAGGCCGCGGAGCGCAGCGGGATCCCGAAACAGGCCATCGAAATTCATGAAGAGCTGGGCGGCTCCGTGTTCTGGGTATTTCTCGGCCTGCTCGGGCTGCGTCTGGCCTCCTTATTGGGCTGGATGCGAGAACAGCCGACGCTGGTGCTGATCATCGGCCTCAGTGGCGGCTTGTTGCTGTTGATTGCGAGTTATTTCGGAGGGGATCTGGTGTATCGATTCGGTGCCGGCGTCCTGCCGCGATGAGCGCGGTTCGAGGGCCGGGTGTGGTCTGCGGCGCTTTCGGAGGGAACGCATATGACGACACGTATGGCGATGTTGTTGATCCTCTGCATGCTGCCTGCCACTGTCCAGGCCGATGAACCGTTGTCTCACGCGCCGTGGAAGGAGCGGGTCGTCCTGCGTGCGGGACAGGTCGTGCAAGGGGACTATTTCGCCTTCGGCCCGCATGTGGAAATTTCCGGCATCGTCAATGGTGATCTGTATGCCGCCGGTGGGGAGGTGCTTATCGATGGAGTGGTCAATGGAGATGTGATTGTAGCGGGCGCCAAAGTGATCCTGTCCGGCACCGTAGCACAGGATGCCAGAGTCGTAGGCGCGCAGGTGACCGTGAGTGGAACCATCGGGAGAAGTGCTGCCCTGGGCGGCGCAGATGTGCATTTGACCGAGACGGCAAAGGTGCGGGACAACCTCCTCGCCGGCGGCGGCCATGTGCAACTTGCCGGGTCTGTCGGTCGGGATGCGAGAATCGGTGCCTGGAAAGCGACGCTCTCAAACCAGATTGAGCGCGATTTGATCGTGGCTGCGAGGTCGGTGCGTCTCACCTCGAAGGCGGCAGTCGGAGGCAGGCTGAGGTACTGGGGGGAAGCGGCCCCCTCAATCGACGAAGAGGCGACCGTTCGGGGCGCGATTACACAACGGCGGTTGCCCGAAGGTTGGAGCATGGAACGAGTGCGCCAGGGGCTCGTCGGCATCCGGATCACGGCTGCGTTCATCGGATTCGTTTCGACGTTGATCCTGGGATTGGTGCTCCTGCGGGTCTACCCGACGTTCGCCAGGCGGGTTACCGCGACGATTCGTGAACGTCCGACAGCGGCTCTTGGCTGGGGCACGGTGGCCCTGGTCGCCACGCCCATCGTAGCGCTGAGTTTCGTCGTCACCTTGTTCGCGCTTCCGATCGGCCTGTTTCTGATCGCCCTGTATGGCGCGACGGTGTATTTGGCGAGAGTGTATGCCATCACCTATGTGGGACAAATCCTGATTCGCCGGCAGGAGGATTCGTCGTCGCTTGCCTGGCCCTTCGTGGCGGGGCTGGTCCTGTATTCGGTGCTGTCGCTCATTCCGGTGGTCGGAGGGCTGTTGACGTTGTTGACGGTGCTGTTCGGACTGGGAGCGCTGCTGGTCAGTAAGAAGGAACTGATTACGACGTTGCGCGAGCAGAATCAGGTGTAACGTACGAGTCGAAGCGGCGGATGAAGCGCGGTCAATCAATGGCTAACCAGCAGCAGTCGGCGGGTGTGACATGGCTGGATGGCCGGACCCTTCGTTGTCGAGGTGCCTGGACCATGCCCGATGTGGCGCCGGTCGAACGTACGCTCAGAGAAATGGCCTGGCCCGCTCGAAGCGCGCTGGTCTTTGAGACGAGCGGCATTGAGGCCTTCGATACCGGCGGGGCGGTCGTGTTATATCGCGCCATCATGGAAGCCAGAGGCCGGGGCTGCGAGGTCTCGATCGAAGGCCTCCGGTCGGACTATGCGCGGCTGATGAGCCTGGTGTCGTCTAATTGGGACTCGATTGTAGCCGAGGTCGCCTCGCGTCCGAACGGGAGTGAGCGGTTTCGGGCGTTGATTCGGAATCGTGTCGCCCAGGGCGCCCGGGCGCTGGAGTTTCTCGGGGAGAGTGCAACGGCGCTGATTCGTTTGGTGGCGTCGCCCCGTCGCATGCGTTGGCGCAGTTGCCTGAATAGCCTCCGGCTGGACGGGGTCAATGCGCTGCCGATCACCGGGCTGCTGACGTTTCTCATCGGTGTGGTGATTGCCTATCAGGGCGCCGAACAGCTCCGGAAGTTCGGGACGAATATTTTTATCGTGGATTTGGTGGGCATCTCGCTGTTGCGGGAAATCGCCCCGCTGATTGCGGCGATTCTGATCGCCGGGCGGTCCGGGTCGGCCTATGCGGCGCAGATCGGCACGATGAAGGTCACTGAGGAGCTGGATGCGCTGCAAACCTTCGGTCTGTCGCCGATCGAGCTGTTGGTGTTGCCACGGGTCTTGGCGTTGGTCGTGGCGCTGCCGCTTCTGACGGCCTACGCCGATGTGTTGGGTGTCTTCGGCGGCATGTTGATCGCGTCGAATCAGCTCAATGTGAGTTTCACCGCCTTTCTCTCGCGCTTCGAGGAGGCCGTGGCGCTACGGCATATGCTCATTGGTCTCGGCAAGGCGCCCTTCTTTGCCGTCATCATTGCGCTGGTCGGCTGTTATCAGGGGTTCCAGATTCGCGGCGGGGTGGATGATGTGGGGCGGCATACGACGATCAGTGTGGTGCAAAGTATTTTTCTCGTCATCATTTTTGATGCCATCTGCAGCATTCTCTTGAACTGGTGGAACCTGTAGCCCGGATTATTCATGAGTAATCCGGGCTGCCAAGATGTTTGAAACCTGTTCTCCGGCCCGACCTAATCTTGGGGAGTGGCAGGTGTCATGTCTGTAGCTGTGCAAACTGAGACGCCCGTGATCGAGGTCAGCCATGTCTCGACGCAGTTCGGCGCGGCGGTCGTGCATCGGGATGTGAGCCTCACGGTCGTGCGTGGCGAGGTGTTCGCCATTGCGGGCGGGAATGGTTGCGGGAAATCGACGCTGTTGCGGGAAATCATCGGGTTGCTGACTCCGACGACGGGGACGATTCGTCTGTTGGGCAAGGACAGCCGCGAGCTGACCCATTTGAATGGCCGTCCGCTGCATCGCCGGTTCGGTGTGATGTTTCAGCATGGCGCCCTGTTCAGTTCCATGACCCTGGCGGAAAACGTGGCGGTGCCGCTTCGTGAGCATACGCCGCTGAGCGCTGAAGCGATTCGGGATATCGTGGCGCTCAAAATCGCCCTGGTCGGATTGCCTCCGGACAGCGCGATCAAATTTCCTAGTGAGCTCAGCGGCGGGATGAGGAGACGCGCGGCGCTGGCCCGTGCGATCGTCATGGATCCGGAGCTGCTGTTTCTCGACGAACCGACGGCCGGACTCGACCCGATGATCGCCGCCGGATTCGACGATCTGGTCCTGGAGTTGAAACGATTGTTGGGTCTGACCGTCGTGATGGTGACGCACGATCTGGATTCGTTGTGGCGCATTGCGGATCGGGTAGCGGTGCTGGGCGAAGGGCAGGTGCTTGGGTTAGGAACGATGGAAGCGCTGGCCCGCTCGGACGATCCCGTTATCCGGAGCTACTTCCACGGTCCCCGCGGGCGTGCGGCTCATCTGAATCATTTCGGGACAGGACTGCACCGGGATTGAGAGGTGGCGGATGGAACCGAAGGTCAACTATCTCCTGGTCGGCGCGTTCGTCGTCCTCCTTGGCGCCACGATCCTCGGTGCGATTTTCTGGTTGGGCAAGACAGATTATCGCGGGATCTATGATCGGTATTATGTCTTTACGCGAGAATCCGTTGCCGGACTCAGCGTCGATTCGACCGTGAAGTATCGCGGGGTGGATGTCGGGCGCGTGAAACAAGTCATCCTCAACCCTGAGAATACCGAAGAGGTGCGGGTGACTCTGGACATCGTCGTCGGGACACCCGTCAAGACCGATACGCAGGCTGTGCTGGTCACGCAAGGGCTCACGGGTTTGGTCACCCTCAATTTGACCGGTGGTTCCCGGGAGGCGCCTCTCCTGACGCCGGTTGCCGGGCAGGACTATCCGGTCATCAAAAGCGTGCCCTCGTTATTCGGACGCCTGGACGGGACGCTGGCGAAACTGCTGTCGGACCAAGGCCTGTCGACCCTCGTGGCCAATCTGAACGGGCTGGCTCAAAATGCTTCTTCTGCGCTGGATGAAGACAATCGTACGGTCCTGAAGCAGATCCTGAAAGATCTGTCGGAGGTCACAAAAGTGCTGGCGGAACGCAGCGGCCAGATGGACCGCGGAGTTCAGCAGGCGGTGCAGGCGGCCGATCAGTCGGCGCGTGTGACGGAGCAACTCGGTAAACAGCTTCCCGCATTGATGGAGCGTCTGAGCAGAAGCGCGGTAGGATTGCAGCAGATGACGGAGGACCTATCGCGGACAAGCCGCTCGGTCGGAGAGATGGTCGGCGCCAGTCGGCCCGGTATCGAGCAATTTTCGCGGCAGACGCTGGCCGATACGGGGTTGCTCGTCACGGAGCTCCGGCAACTGACCGCCACCTTGAATCGTGTGGCGCAGCAGGTCGAACGGCAACCGAATGTGCTGGTCCTGGGCCGATCCGCCCAAACGAAGGGGCCCGGCGAGTGAGGGACATGTGGGTGTGAACCGGCGCGTCATGAACTGGGTCGGAGTCCTGGTGTGGTCCTGCGCGCTGACGGCCTGTGTCGTGCCGCGATCGGGAGACAATCCGGTCCATACGTTCGTGTTGGCGATGGACGAGGCAGTATCGGGGGCGAGCCCTCGAACGGGGCCGGCGGGCGTCCATGGCGTGCTGGTCCTGGGGGTGCCGCAGGCGGAAGCCGGATTCGAACAGCCGCGGATGGCCTACCTCCGACGGCCCTATGAAGTGAACTACTACGCAACCAATGTGTGGGTCGATACCCCGCCACGGATGTTGGCGCCCTTGCTGCTGCAGTCACTGGAGCGCACGAGCGCCTGGCGTGTGGTGGTGCCGATGCCGACGGCGGCCCGGGGAGACTACCGGCTGGACATTTCCGGCCTGGTCTTGCAACAGGAATTCTTACAGCGCCCGAGCGGCACCAGGATACGGCTGCGCGCCCAACTGACGGAAATGAAGGAGCAACGCATCATGGGTGCCAGGAGTTTTGACTCGTTCGAACCGGCTCCGAGTGAGGATGCCTATGGGGGTGTCCTGGCGGCCAATCGGGCGGTGACCCGCGTGCTTGAATCGCTGAATGACTGGATCTCATCCTGTTTGCGAGGCGCGGGGAAGGACGCCTGTTGATCCTCGACTCCCATGCGCACCGCGTTGAAGATCGGGTTCAGCTTCGGACTCACCTCCGGCGTGATTACCACGTTGGGGTTGATGGTGGGACTGCATGCGGGCACCCATTCGAAGTCCGTGGTCCTGGGCGGGCTGCTCACCATCGCGGTCGCCGACGCCATGTCCGACGCCTTGGGCATCCACATTGCGGAAGAATCCAAGAACCATGGGAACACGAATGAGATTTGGGAATCGACGCTGGCGACCTTCGCGGCGAAATTCGTGATTGCCGCGACCTTCGCGGTTCCGCTGTTGTTCATGCCGTTGGATCTGGCTGTGGCGGCCAGCCTCATCTGGGGGTTGTCGCTGCTGGCGGTGCTCAGTTATGCGCTGGCGCGTGCGCAACGGGTTCCGCCCTGGAAGGTGATCGGGGAGCATGTCGTGATCGGACTCTGCGTGGTCGCGATCACGCACTATCTCGGTGATTGGGTTCGCCTGACGTTCGGGTAGAAGAGGCGCGGTAGAAGTTCGGATAGAGATTCAGGAGGGAGATTCAGACACAATGGATGTGACGACGCAGTTACCGAAAGTCGGCATCGGACGACGATGCGGAGCGATACAAGCCAATCTGGAGGGGTACCGCAAACTAATGAGCGAAGCGGCCTATGAGGAGTTGAGGACGCTCGCGAAAGAACTGCAGGGCGTCAAGGTCTGTCATGTGAACTCTACGGCGGCCGGCGGAGGTGTGGCGGAACTGCTGGCGCGGTATGTGCCGATGCTACAGGCGCTCGGTGTGCAGGCGGATTGGCGCTTGATCCATGGCGAACCGGAATTTTTTGCCATCACCAAGGCGTTCCATAACGCATTGCAAGGCGGGGACTATGGATTGGGGAAAGCGGCGCAGGACCTGTACCTCAAGGTCAATGAGCGCAGCGCCAAGGCGCTCGGCAATGACTACGATGTGTATATCGTGCACGACCCGCAGCCGGCGGCTATTCGGCACTTTGCCGGGCCCCGCGATGCCAAGTGGATCTGGCGGTGCCATATTGACAGCTCGGCGCCGGATGAGGCGGTCAGTCGGTTTTTGCGGCCGTTGCTCGAAGAGTATGAGGCGGTCGTTTTCACCATGAGCCAGTTCGTGCTGCCTCAGTTGGCGGCGAAGCGGGTTGCCTTCATCGCCCCGGCCATCGATCCTCTGGCCACGAAGAACATGGAATTGCCGGAAGACTTGTGTCGGCGCGTCATCGCGGACTCCGGGGTGGATCCGGCGAGGCCGTTGCTGCTGCAGGTCTCGCGGTTCGATCCCTGGAAAGATCCGCTCGGGGTCGTCCGGGCCTACCGCCTGGTGAAAGAGGCCATCCCGACCGTTCAATTGGTGCTTATCGGCGCGATGGCGGGCGACGATCCGGAGGGCTGGGAGATTCTGGATCGAGTCGAAGAAGAAGCCGCGCAGGACCCGGACCTGTTCGTTTTTACGAATCTCGCCGGGGTGGGGAGCATGGAGGTCAACGCCTTCCAGCGTGGCTGTGATGTGGTGATCCAGAAGTCCTTGCGGGAGGGATTCGGGTTGGTCGTGTCCGAAGCGTTATGGAAGGAGAAGCCGGTGGTCGCCGGGAACACCGGAGGCATTCCCATGCAATTCCCCGAACCCTTTCAGAAGAATCTGGTCGACAGTGTGGAAGCCTGCGCGGAGCGGCTGCTCCATCTGCTGCAGCGACCGGGCGAACGTGGAGAGTGCGGTCGGGCCGGGCGTGAACATGTGCGCCGGCATTTTCTCATGCCGCGGCTGGTGCGTGATGAACTTCGCCTGATCAAGCAGGTGCTGGAGGCCTCATGATCCAGGAGAACAGCCACACCCTCGTGGCGTACTTTTCCATGGAGATCGGACTGAATCCGCTGATGCCGACCTATGCGGGAGGACTCGGGGTCTTGGCCGGCGACACCCTCCGGTCTGCCGCCGATCTTGGCGTGCCGATGGTCGGCGTCACGCTGCTCCACCGACGAGGCTATTTTTATCAGCGCCTCGACCAGAAGGGATGGCAGTCGGAGGAGCCGGTGGCCTGGGCAGTGCGTGATTTCGCCGAGCCGATGGAGCCGCGAGTCTCTGTCGAAATCGAGGGCCGGACCGTGCACGTTCGTGCCTGGCGGCATCATGTCACCGGCATGTCTGGCCATACGGTTCCGGTGTATCTGCTCGATACCGATCTGCCCGAAAACAGTCCCTGGGATCGGACCATCACGGATACGCTCTACGGGGGAGATCCGCATTACCGCTTGTGCCAGGAAATGATCCTGGGGTTCGGCGGGTTCGTTCTTTTGCGCGCGTTGGGGCACGGGAACATCTTTCGTTATCACCTCAACGAAGGGCATGCGGCGCTGCTGGTCCTGGCGTTGATCGAGGCGGCCATCGGGACGGAACCGCGGAACGGAGATGTGCCGCCGGAGGTGATTGAGCAGGTGCGGGAGCAATGCGTCTTCACCACGCACACTCCGGTGCCGGCGGGCCACGACCAGTTCCCGGTGGACCTCGCGCATCGAGTGCTGGGGAGTCGGCGTTGCGATCTCGTGCAGGCCTGCCAGCACCAGGGCGCGTTGAACATGACCTTGCTGGCCTTGCGGGGATCCCGGTTCGTCAACGGGGTCGCCATGCGGCACGGCGAGGTGTCTCACTCGCTCTATCCCGGCTATCCGATCCATTCCATTACCAATGGCGTGCATGCCGTGACCTGGACCGCGCCCTCGTTTCAAAACCTCTATGACCGTCATTTGCCCGACTGGCGCTACGATCAATTATCGCTTCGTTACGCCATCAGTATTCCCGGCGCTGAAATCTGGAGGGCCCATCAGGAAGCCAAGTTGGCGTTGGTGGATGAAGTCAACCGTCAGACCAACGCGGGATTCGATCGCGATGTCCTCACCATCGGCTTCGCCCGCCGTGCGACTGCGTATAAGCGAGGGACGCTGGTGTTTCACGATGTCGAACGGTTGCGACGGTTGTTGAGAGAGGCGGGCCCGATTCAATTCGTCTTTGCGGGGAAGGCGCACCCGCAGGATCAGGCGGGCAAAGACATGATCCATCGCATTTATGGCATGCGCGGGCAGCTGTTGGTGGCCTATCTCGCCAATTACGACATGACGCTGGCACGCCTCCTCTGTGCCGGCGTCGATGTGTGGCTGAATACGCCGCTCCCGCCCATGGAAGCCTCCGGCACGAGCGGCATGAAGGCGGCGATGAACGGGGTCCCCAGTTTGAGCGTCTTGGACGGCTGGTGGGTCGAGGGGCATATCGAAGGGGTGACGGGCTGGTCGATCGGTGAGAAGATCGAGGCCTGTGGTTCGCCGGCGGAGGACTTGGAGACCTGCCATGCCCGGGCGCTGTACGACAAGCTTGAGCAGAAGGTCCTGCCCTGTTTTTACAAGGACCGGGAAGGGTTCATCGAGATCATGAAGCATGCGATTGCCGTGAACGGGGCGTTCTTCAACACACAGCGCATGGTGGGCCAGTATCTGCGCAACGCCTATCGGCTGGTCGGACAAGACGTCAATGGAGCGTGAGACGATGGCCCAGGAACAAGATGGGTTACGATCCGATTATGCGCATCTGCTGACCTTGTGGACGTCCGGCGTGCGGGACTATCATACGATGTTGTCGGATTATCTGACCGCCAATTCGATTTTTGTCGCGGTGATCGGGTTGCTGGTCTCGCGAGAATCACTGGCGCTTCCATTTACCAGCATCATCGTGTTGTTCAGCATCATCGGGATCCTCATGAGTGTGCAGATGGCGATCGTGCTCGGGCGGTTCTCCGGGCAAAATGCGCTCTGGGAGTGGCAGCTGCGAGGGATCGAGAACATGCCGGACTGGGGGGAACGAAAGCCGGTGAGCAGTCTCTATCGGTTGCGTGAACATCGTGAAACGATCGTGGAAGAAAGCAACGAGCCGCGCTCCTTCGAGCCCTCCTGGGCGTTTAGGCAACATCGTCAGTGGTGGGCGCATCGCGCGATCAGCTTTCCCTGGTTTTTTGGTACGGTCTACGGGCTGTTTCTGCTCTGGGGGCTGACCCAGGTCGTGCGCGTGAGCACGTTGTCGTGGGGGTACTAACAGGTCCTGCCTGATTGATGGTTTCTGAATGGCCGCTGGGCTCCTCGCAATCGGCTTCAGCCGTCAACTGATAGAGCCTTCCACTGTCGGTTTCAGGACCGCGAATCCGGTGATCGGCAGTATCACCGTGAACATCAGCAGCGCGTCACCGCCTGCTGTATCACGCCTTCCAAGCGGCTCACCGTCCGGCGCTTAATAACCGGCGAATGTGAAGTGCGGATGGAGCCTCGATGAAGAAATATTCATGGAGAAATTCTTCACCCTCTCTTCATTGTCAATTCATGTTCTGCGGCTACAGTGACATCGTGCCGGTCACGCTGCTGCTGTTATTGGTCATTGGCGCAATGGGAGTCCTGGCCTTCTGGGCCTTGTCTCTGCTGAATCTATCCGAGTAAGTGGCTCGCTCGGCCTTTGTGGAGGAGCCGAGCGAGAAGGGGTGACGACATGCTTGTGCTGTCGGCGGGATCACCTGTGTGGTGTGAGGGACAATGCCGTGGCTGTCCTTCCTCGATGAAAAACAGGTCGGATTACCGGGGAGGCCTGTGAAGCGCGGCAAGAATGCCGTTCGAGGCGGAGGAGGCTGACCATCGGCCGACAGGGCTATCGTGAAGAAGAGGATGAAGCGCCGGTTGCGCGGGTCGGAATTGCACGCAGCGGCACAGTGCGGCCAGGTGACGCTCTCTCGTCGTGTCGGGGTGTATTGCCTCATGGCGAGGAGGGCCTCTGCTGCAAATGGCAACAGTGGGGTGTTGGAATCGGAGCCTTCTGTCTTATACCTGCCCAGAAAATAAGCGAGAGACCAAGTCCATGAACGGGTGAGTTGTGGCACTTGTTTTGCTGGAGAAGGCGCTATCAGCCGTTGATCGTCCGCGTTCAAATTGCCATCACCCACGCGCACCGCTCCTTGATCGACCCTCCGGCGCCGCTCGTCGGAGACGGGTCGCCTCCATGGGAACAGTCGCCCAACCGTTTCAGAGGAGCTATCATGACTAAGCCACTGATGACACAGATCCTCCTGGCGACCGATTTTTCAGATGGCGCAGCCCGTGCGCAGGACTATGCCATCTATCTCGCCTCCCATTGGGGAGCCACGTTGGAGGTCCTGCATGTGATCGAGGCGCCCCACCGGTTGAGCGCCGAGGCGGAATCCCTTGCCGCGGTTGTGCAGGCGCGAGCGGAGGCTGCGCGGCAGTTGGAACAGGTGCGTGACGATCTGGCGCGGCGTGGTGTCTCCGCCAAGGTGCGGCTGGTTTTGGGGAACCCGGCGGAGCACATTGGTCTGGCTGCCAAGGACAAGGGGGCAGAGCTTGTCGTGCTGGGCGTCCAGGGACGAACCAACTTGCTGTATGGGCTGATCGGCAGCACGGCGGAACGGGTCGTGACAGAAGGGCCCTGTCCGGTGCTCGCGATACCGGGGCTGCGTGAAGACGCGGGCAAGCCGTCTGCGGCAAGCAGGCAGGTGCAGATCCGGCATATTCTGGCACCGCTGGATTTTTCGAGTCCCTCGCTGGATGCCGTCGAATATGCCATTCAACTCGCCAACGGCCTCGGCGCTGCAGTCACGTTGATGCATGTGTTGGAAGCGGTCGGCTATGACTTGGATTGCGGCCTGGGCGTAGTCGAACATGAGGCGCGAAAACGGGACCATTGGAACAGGCAACTGGCGGAACTCCAGACCCTTGTTACCTCGTTCGGATTGGCGGCCGACGTCGAGATTTCAGGGGGCATTGCCTCCGATGCGATTCTCGCCTCTGCGTTGCGCCATCGATCCGATCTGATCGTGATGGGTACCCATGGCCGCCGCGGTGTCTCCGCGCAACGGTTCGGAAGCGTGGCAGAGGCGGTGTTGCGCCTGGCAACCTGTCCGGTCTTAACGGTCAAGACGCCGAAATTCGCCGCGGGCCACCGCCGGGTAGTGCCGCAAGCGATGAGCGAGACGGAAATTAAGGGAGTAGAGCCATGAACCAGCGCGACATCTATATAACCGAATTCGATTTGGCCCGTCTGAGAGATGTCCTGAGGACGCGTATCAGCGTCGGGGCGCGGGACCGGGATCATCTGGAGAGTTTGGAGAATGAGCTCGATCGCGCCCATGTCGTTGATCCATCCGCCGTTCCCCATGATGTGGTCACGATGAATTCCCAAGTCCGGATCGAAGACGTCGAGACGGGGATGGAAAATGTCTATACGTTGGTGTTTCCTTCTGATGCCGGTATCCAGGAGCAGAAGCTGTCGATCCTTGCGCCGATCGGGACCGCTCTCTTGGGGGCACGGGCGGGCGAGACGGTGGATTGGCCCGTGCCGGCCGGGGTGCGAACCGTGCGCATCGAGGAAGTCCTGTACCAACCGGAAGCCGCCGGGCATTATCACCTCTAGGGCAGGTGGTGATGAAGGCATCCGAACAAGGTGTGAGTGAGAAGGTCGATGATCAACGATTGCGCGGTGGGCTGCGCCAAGAATCTCCGGCTGTCCGATCGATCGCACGGACAGTGATAGAGTGGTAGGCTGTGGTACAAACATCATGAACCATACCGGAGGGGACGATGGAAGTTCGCAGCAAGGTGTATACGTATCGTACGGCAGTGAAATGGACGGATCAGAAAAAAGGAACGATTACCTGCGACGGCAAACCGGAGATTCAGGTCGCGACACCTCCGGAGTTCAAAGGACATGAGGGGATCTGGTCGCCGGAGGACTTGTATGTGGCGGCGGCCAACATCTGCCTGATGACGACATTTCTGGCGGTCGCCGAACGGGCCGGATTGGCCTTCACATCGTACCACTGCGAGGCCGAAGGACGCCTGGAACTCGTGGAGGGAAAATTTCAGGTCACGCTGATTACGTTGCGTCCGCGGATTACGCTTCGGTCGGGAAGCGATGCGGGGAAAGCCAAGGAACTCATCGAGAAGGCGGAAGCCAACTGCCTGATCTCGAATTCGATGAAAACACGCATTACCCTGGAACCTACCATTACTTAACGCTTCGGATTGGGGCATCTTGCGCCAGCCGGGATCGGGTGGTGGGGTGATTCTCTCCACGGCTTGCCCGGCTACGCGTCGGGTTCCTCCGCGAAGCGGCTACTCCTGGCGCGTTTCCCTTTATTATCCCTTCCTGCCCAACTGGCACGAGGATCGCATTCTCATCATCGTATGTGGGGGAGCCATGGGTGTGCGGCAACTCCTTGCAAGGGAGAAGATGATGAACGCCAGAGTCACCGGTTCGGTCCTTCTGGCGATGCTCTTCGTTGCGGCGGTGGGCAGCGGCTCGTATGCGGCCGGGGGGAATGTGACCAAAGGCAAAGTGCTCTTTACCAATCTCTGTATCCGCTGCCACGGGGTCGATGGGAAGGGCGACGCCTATATGAAGTTTAATCCCCCGGTCGCCGATCTCAGCTCTCCGACCGTGCAAAGCAAGTTGGATGGAGCCCTCATGAAAGCGATTCACGACGGACGGAAGGATACTGCCATGGGAGCGTGGAAATTTGTCCTCTCCGACGAGGAGATTCGTGACGTGACGGCCTACGTACGGGTGCTCGGCAGCAGCGTGAGTCGTAAACTTCCCTAATCGAATGGAGTCGACTGTTAGATGAGATGGCGTGTTCTTGGGTTGGGAACCGCGGTGCTATGGATGGTTACGGTGGGGGTGATTGTGGCGTTGTTCGTCCAAGGGCATACCAGGCCCGGGGTCGACGGGCGCACGGAAATTCTCCTGGCGCCGGCGGAGCGGGACCTGATCCTGGCGGAGATGCGGCAATTGCTCAAGTCGGTGCATGGGGTGGTGACGGTATTGGGAAGCCCGGACCAAAACCTGAAGGCTGCAGAAGCCGCAGCCCGTTCGGCAGGCATGGGGATGGCGGCGGACGTCAATCCCGCCGTCATGCTGAAACTGCCGCTGCCGTTTAAACAAATGGGCATGTCGATTCATAAAGATATGGATCATCTGGCGGACGGCATTGCGCAGGGGGAATCCTCCGTGCAGATTCTCAATCGTCTGTCGAGCATGACGGCGCGTTGCACCGCCTGCCACGATATGTATCGGTTTGCGACAACGAAGTAGCCATCTGCCGTCAGCGTTCAGCCTTCCGCTGTCAGCCTCAGGAGCATTTGGAGAATCGAGAGAGGGCCGGTTGAGTGAAAAGCTGAATCCATTTGCTCTGCGATGACTCATACCCATCAAGCTAGCGATTAGCCGACAGTCTTTGAATCCGAATGCTGATGACTGAAAGCTGGCGGCGGAGAGCGTGATTGCAACAAAGGAGGTGCTGTGATGGCATGCAATGTTGGTGGAATCGAGCGGCCGGTTCGGATTGTCCTCGGGGTCTTGTTGATCGGAATCGGTGCTTTCGCCGGGCTTCCGGCCGTGGGGACGGGGGTTGCGCTGGCAATGGGAACGATTGCGCTGGTCACCGGCGCCCTGGGGTTCTGCCCGGTATGGACGTTGTTGGGGATTAATACCTGCCCGCTCAATGCGGGGAAAAAGTCGTAGGCAGTGAGGCGAGTCGAGCGGCAGACGGGAATGAGTTGTGAGCCATCAAGAACAGCCTGACCACCGGCCGGAGGGAGGGTTTTCCACTCCGGTGGGGTCGCGGCGTACATTTTTTCACTGGGTGACTGTTGCCGCGGCCGCTGTGGTCGGGGCAGGGTTGGCCGTTCCGTTGCTCGGCTCACTGATCTCGCCGGCCTTCATGCGCCGCCAACGGGCGTGGGTGGACGTCGGTCCTGTCGATGAATTGCCTGCCGGTCGCCCCACACAATTGGACCATGTCACGACCGTTCGCGACGGCTGGCTGGAAGCCACGTCGCACAAAGCGGTGTGGGCCGTGAAGCAACCGCAAGGCGAGGTGACGGTGTTTTCGCCGATCTGCACCCATTTGGGGTGCGGGTATCGCTGGGACGACGCAGAAAAGAAGTTTCTGTGCCCCTGCCACGGCAGTTCCTTTGATGTGAACGGCCAAGTGCTGGGTGGTCCCGCCCCGCGCCCGCTGGATAGGCTTCCTGCGAAGGTGGAGGGTGGCCGGCTCCTCGTGATGTATCAGGACTTCAAATCCGGCCTTCCACAGAGTGTGGAGTTGTAACCCGTTTTCCCCGAGGAATATGCCGTCTCGCCTTTACGATTGGCTCGACAGTCGACTGAATCTGAAGTCGGTTCAGCGGACGTTGCTCGACGAGCCGATCCCCGGCGGGGCGAGCTGGATCTACGTGTTCGGGTCTGTGACGCTGTTTCTCTTCGTCCTGCAAGCCGCCACCGGAATGTTCCTCGCGCTTTATTATGCCCCCACGCCGGACCACGCCTACGACAGCGTCAGATTCATTGAAACCGAAATCACGTTCGGCTGGTTCGTACGCGGGCTGCACCATTGGGGCGCGTCGTCGATGGTCGTGGCGATCGGCCTCCACATGCTGCAGACGTTTCTCTATGGCGCCTACAAAAAGCCGCGTGAAGTGATGTGGATGGTTGGGGTGGTGCTGTTCCTCGTCGTGATGACCTTTGCGTTTACCGGCTATCTATTGCCCTGGGATCAAACTGCCTATTGGGCGACGCAGATCGGCATCAACATGGTGGGCACGGTGCCGCTCATCGGCGACTTCCTCTCGCGGGTCTTGCGAGGAGGGGAAATGCTCGGCGCATTGACGCTCTCGCGATTTTTTGCGATTCACGTGCTGTTTCTCCCAGCCATCCTGATCGGCGGGATTGCGCTGCATCTTTTCGTGTTGCGGCGGGTGGGGCCGGCCGGGCCCTGGACCGACGATCGGGCGTCGCTGGGCAGCGAGACCTTCGCTCCCCGGCAGGTCTACATGGATGCTGTGGTGATCGCCGCGGTGTTTCTCCTGGTCGCCACGCTGGCGTTCAGCATTCCGTTGCCCCTGACGGATAAGGCTAACCCGTCCGATACGAGCTTCGTGCCGGTGCCCGAATGGTACTTTCTCTTCTACTATGAACTGCTCAAGTACGTACATGGACCGCTTGAGCCGCTTGCGACCTGGGTCCTGCCTCTTTGCGTCATCCTGATCATGTTGTGGTGGCCGTTCATTGATCGCAATCCGGTTCGCAATCCCATCCGGCGGCCGGTGGCCCTGGGCAGCGGTTTGTTCTTTCTGTTCGTCGTTTTCGGTCTCTTGGGCATTTCGCTCAAGAATCTGTATGCCGTGCCGAGAACCGATCCGGCCGTCGCCCAGGGGCGGGCGATTTATGCCCAGCTCGGTTGCGCCGGTTGTCATCGCATTCATGGTGAAGGAGGCGCCGTCGGTCCCGACCTGTCCACGATCGGGGATACGAGGCCGGACCGGGCGTGGCACCTCAAGCATTTCCGCGATCCGCAATCCGTATCGCCAGGCTCGTTCATGCCGAAGTTCCCGCTCACCGATCAACAGCTCAATGACTTGACCAGCTACATGTTGAGTTTGAAGCGGGCGACGTAAAGCGCAAGCAGATGAGTCTGTTCCTGGAAACCGCTTTGGGGAGAATCGTCATGCGAACAGCAGTCAATCTGAGCCTCACGATGCTCTTTGTGCTGGGAGTGATTCCGATCAGTCTGGCCGCCTCCGGAAAGGGGAATCCCGACGCTGGTCGGAAATTGTATCGCGAGAGTTGCCAGAACTGTCATGGGCCGACTGGAAAAGGCGACAGCGACATGGCGGCCTACCTTGCACCGCCCCCGACCAATCTCACGGCCAAGGCGACGCAGGAGAAGACCGATGCGCAGTTGCGCAAGGTGATACAGGAGGGGCGTCCCGGCACAGCCATGACCGGGTATGCCATAACCTTCGATGAGGAGAAGTTGGCCGATGTGATCGCCTACATTCGCTCGCTCAAGCCGTGATCCGACAGTGGGGCCCGAGCGACTGATTATTTCCCCGAATCCTTTTCCCCAAACCTGTCCCTAATCATCACATTCAAGACGGTCGAGCGCACGACTTCGCTGTAGCACGATGCCGCAGGCGGTGAAGGAGGACTGTGGCTTTTGTCGCCAAGTATGCAGGTGCGCATTCCCCATAGGGCATACCGAAAGCCAATTCTCTCAGATGCCCTCGTGCCGGCGTGGTATGTAGTTTGCGAGACCTTCTACGTATGAGACGCATATTGTTCAGCGCCATAGTGATCGTTGCGTTCATCGCAGGTTGCGTCGACTCGAAGGAAACACGTAGCGGCGCGCAGTCTGCCATGAGTCAAGCCGAGCCTGACAGGCTCGATGCCCTCTTCAGCCATCCCTCCCCCGATTCCATTCCAGGCGGGCAGCGCGGGGAGCAGATCCGGCTGGGTTATGAGCTCGTCGTCCATACGCAGGAGTTCGCCGCACCCTATGTAGGAAATCGGCTCACTTGCGCCAATTGTCATTTGGACGCGGGGCTCGATCCCAATTCCGCCTCCTATGTCGGGCTCTCGCGGGCCTATCCGGAATATCGCGCGCGAACCGGGCGTGTCGTGACATTGGCCGACCGCATCAATGAATGTTTTGAACGCAGCTTGAACGGCAAGCCGATTCCGTCGGACAGCCACAAACTCCAGGCCATCGTGGATTACATCGAATGGTTGTCGAAGGATGTTCCGGCAGGAAGCCGGATGGCTTGGCGGGGCATCCCACGGATTCAAGCACCCAAGCCGCCGGATGCGACGAACGGCGCCAAGGTGTTTATGTTCCGTTGCGCGTTTTGCCACGGGGCTGAGGGCCAGGGCACGATGGCGGCTCCGCCTGTCTGGGGGGCTCAGTCGTACAACATCGGCGCGGAGATGGCGCGCATTCCGGTAGCCGCTTCCTTCATCAAATCGAACATGCCTCGCACCAGAGGGTGGGCCCTGTCGGATCAGGATGCCTATGATGTGGCCGCGTACATCAATTCACAACCGCGTCCCGACTTTCCCCGCAAGAGCAGTGATTGGCCTAAGGGAGAGCAGCCAGCTGATGCGCCCTATTAATAAACGCGTGAAACGCGCTTCGTGACGCGTATCTGGCGACACATCCATCCTGGGAAAGAACGACGAGATGCGAAGCGCAAGATGCGAACGGAGGAGGACGACATGAAACTCAGCGTGGCGTATCAGGGAGGAGCACGGTACGACATCCTGAGCGACCGGCACCGGATCGTGACGGATCAGCCGGTTGAAGACGGAGGGGCCGACGCCGGTATGAGTCCCGTGGAATTGTTCGTCGGTTCGGTGGCGAGCTGTGTGGGGTACTTTGTCGGCCAGTTCTGTGCCCGACACGATATCTCACGTGAAGGACTGAAGGTCGAAGCGGAGTGGACCATAGCCGAATCGCCGCATCGAGTCGGGCAGATCCAACTCGCGATTCGCCTTCCCCATCGAGTGACGCCTGAGCTGAGAGAACGGCTGCTGAAGGTGGCGCACGGTTGTACGGTACATCAATCGATCGTCGTGTCTGCCGCTATCGCGATCGAGCTGAATCCGCACAGCCATCCGGTGACGGCATCTAACCTTACGGAGGAAAAGCCATGACGGTGTCCCGACGGGAATGGTTGCGAACCGCACTGCAAGGAATCGGCGTCGGTATGGTGGTCGGGCCCGGGTTCCCCTCGATCGTCACCGCGCAGGGGAATGAGGCGCGGCAGGGAACCGGGCCTTTGACCGTGCGAGTGAGCAGGCCATTCGACGCAGAAACACCGGTCCGTGAATTTGCTTCTTGGCTGACACCCAATGAGCGATTTTTCGTGCGCAGTCACTTCGGCCCTCCCCCGGCCGACTCGGTGAAGCCGGACGCCTGGCGACTGACGGTCAAAGGGTTGGTCAAGGAGGAACTGACGCTCAACCTTAAAGACTTACAACAACTCGAGGCCGTCACCCTGACCGCTGTCCTGCAATGCAGCGGAAACGGACGCGCGCACCATCGTCCCAAAGTACCCGGCGTGCAGTGGGAACGCGGGGCGGTGGGTAATGCGCAATGGACCGGCGTGCGGCTTCGCGATGTGTTGCAGCGAGCCGGAGTGAAACCGCAGGGAGCCCACGTACAGTTTCAGGGGGCGGACCGGCCGGCGCTGGCGACGGTGCCGCTGTTCACGCGAAGTATCCCCCTTGCAAAGGCGCTTCATTCTGACACGCTCCTGGCCTATGAAATGAACGGTCGTCCGCTGCCCCTGCTGCATGGCGCGCCGCTGCGGGTGATTACCCCCGGCTGGATGGCGGAGTCCTGCACGAAGTGGTTGACCGAGATTACGGTTCGGGCGGATGAAACACCCGGCTACTACATGCAGCAGGCTTATCGCATTCCGGAGACGGCCGTTCGCCTGTCCTCGGGATTGCCGGGAAGCGCAATGGTCCCGGTCGAGCAGATGCCCGTCAAGTCGCTCATCGCCGCTCCGGCGGAGGGAGATACGGTACGGATCGGGCCGGTCACGGTTCAAGGTGTCGCCTGGGCCGGCGAGGCGCCGGTTGTGAAGGTCGAAGTGTCCTGTGACGACGGAAAGACCTGGGAGCAGGCCCGGTTATTGGGAGAGGGACAGCCCTATGCCTGGCGACAATGGCAGTTCGTATGGAGCGCCCGCACGCCCGGGCCGACTGCGATTCTCTGTCGAGCCATCGATGCGCAGGGGGAGCAGCAACCGGCGACGAGCCCTTGGAATCCCGGAGGATTTTTATGGAACGGATGGGATCGCCTGTCTGTCACAGTGGCGGCATGACCCTGAAAACGGCGAAAAAGACCTCCGGTTTCGTGCTCGCTGCATTGCTCTGTCCCCTGCTTGGCTGGGTTGTGATCACGGCGGCTCAGGACGATGACCGTGGAACGATTCAGCCGGCCCAGGCTCGTCAAGCCCTGACATTGATCCATGCCCGTTGCGCCGTCTGCCACACGACCGACCTGATCGTGCAGCAACGGTTGCCGGCCGACCGATGGACAGTGACGGTTGAGAAGATGATGCATTGGGGCGCGGATCTGTCCAAGGACGAAGCGGCGGTGGTCTTGCAATTCGTGACGGCGCGGTATCATTCCGGTGCGCCGGACCATCTGCCGTCGATTGAAGAGGAGTTGGCCATGATCGCGCCTGCGGCAGGCCCGCGTCCTGGGTTTGAGGGGCCGGTGACCGGTGTGGCATCGAGAGGCGCAGGGCTCTATGCACACAATTGCCAAGCCTGTCATGGCGAAGGAGCAGCCGGTGGGGCCGGACCGAAACTCGCGCGTAACACGATTCTGAAAAATGAAGGGGCTTTTTGGGAGACGGTGCTCCACGGGCGGGGGCCGATGCCGGCCTGGAGCGCCGTGCTGAGTCATCAGGAGATCGCGGATATTCATGCCTGGTTGGCGACACGCTGACCGGTGCAGCAGCGAGAATGAAAGAAAGGAGTGTTTCATGGGTGGAAGACGGACGGTGATGGTCGGATGCGCGTTGGTCATGTTGGTGGGGTTGTTCTCATTCCCCCGCTTGCTGTTGGGCAGTGATCAGTCTCGCGTCAAGGAGATGATTCAGACCAATTGCGCCGGTTGTCACCGCTTGGAAGGGAAAGCGGATTCGCGTTTCAACTTAAAGGCGCCTGATTTGATTTGGGCCGGAAGCAAGTATCAGCGCTCGTGGTTGCTTCGTTACCTGACAGGGAAAGAGGCGCCTCTCTATCCCAAAGGCTACCGATGGGATTTGTCTGAGGGGCCGACGCGGCATCCGGTGGTCAGCGAGGATGAGGCTCTGGGTATTGCCGAATATTTCGAACAACATAACAAGGATCCTCGGGTCAAAGTCGGCGCCTTCGATCTCTCGAAGGTCAGTAAGTTCGACGCCACGTTCGGCGGCGTGGCCTACAAGGCGCACGCCTGTCTCGGCTGTCATCTGATCGAAGAGAACGGCAAACTCATCGGCGGACCGCAGAGCGCGTCGCTGGCCGCGGCCGGCCAACGGTACGACAAGGATTGGCTGTTCCGATTCGGATTGAATCCGCAGGATTTTGTTCCGCACAGCGGCGAGTTTCTGGCCGATGCGACGGAACCGCAACTCCGTGCAGTCATCGGGTTCCTGATGGCGCAGGGCGTCAAGGATTTCAAGTATTACGAGCCCTGGACGGCGCCGGAGTTCGGGATGGCGAGTGCCGATCGCGGGAAGGTCTTATACAAGGAATATTGCTCGCAATGTCACGGCGCGACCGGAAAGGGCGATGGGCCTGCCGCGTCCGGCCTGGAGCCGAAGCCGGCGATTCATGCGAACATTCCGTTCGACAAGGTGCCGACGGACTATCTCTACAATGTGATTAATCACGGTGGTGCGGCGATGGGAAAATCGCCGAATATGCCCTACTGGGGTCTGACCATCGGGCAGCAGGGTGTCGCGGATGTCATGGCTTATTTGCGAGCCACGTTCAAAGGCGGGGCCGACGTGGCGCAGGCGTCGGGTAGCGGCGAAGGCCCGAGCGGCCTGTGCCCGCAACCGAGGAAAACGGCGAAGGCGCCGGCTGAATTCCTGTCCAAGACCAATCCGTTGCCGCATTCGGACGCGATCGTTCAGGCGGGCAAAACGCTGTTTCTCCAAACGGCCCAACCGGTGGCTTGCGCCATGTGTCATGGCGATAAGGGCAACGGGCAAGGCTTCATGGGGGCGGCGTTGATTCCGCCGCCGAGAAACTTTACCTGCGGCTCGATGATGAAAGATCTTCCGGACGGGCAGCTGTTCTGGATCATCAAGAACGGTTCGCCGGGAACCGGCATGATGTCGTTCGCCGGGTTGCCGGATGAGCAGGTCTGGCAGTTGATCGCCTATGTGAGGAGTTTGGCGAAGTAAGAACGTGAAGCGTGAAACTTCTCTCATGAAACGTTCCGGACGAACGACGAGATACGAACGATGAATGGCAAGTGAAGGAGGTTGCTAGTGGCGACGTTTATCATTTCCGGCAGTCGTGGCACAGACGATCCGACGATGGCGACCCTTCCCTTCATGGCGGCCAAGACCGCGAAGGAGCAGGGGCACGACGTGGTGTTGTGGTTGTGGAACGAGGCGGTGACTTCAGCGCGTAAGGGCTCGGCGAATCATGTCGTCGGGGTGAATTTGACGCCGCTGAAAGACCTGTTGGCGGCTATCCAGGCCGCCAACATTCCCGTCTGGGTCTGCGGGGCCTGTGCCGTCGCCAGACAGATCGGGCAGGGTGATCTCGTAGCCGGAGCCGTCATCAAAGGCATGCCGGACTACATCAAGGCTGTGGCTGAGCGCGACCGGACCGTGACGTTCTAATTCAGCGAGAAGGGGATGGGTCTTCGCATGGCGACAGACGGACAAGCGGTTGGAAAAGGAAAAAGCCGGAAAGATCGCGCCGGCGCGACAGAGACGGGATCGGTTGCGCAGAGCAATGGGCGACTGGAGGCTGATGATTTGGAGATCATTCCGACGGCTGTGCCGAGGGAAGGAGACGGGTACCAACCTTCCGCTCAAGCCAGCGGGGAAGTGACGGCCGGATTGATCGGTGAGCTGGGCCGAACCCTGACCGAAGACGATCTGCGGCGCGTGAACACCCGGCGCGGGCTGCTTCAGTTGATCAAGAGCAAGGATATCGACCTTGAAGACGTGCGTAAGACGTTGCTGTACGAACAGGAATTGCGGCAGCTGCAGGTCGAACTGGTCCGGCTTCAACGCTGGGTGCAGGCCGATGGACAACGTATCGCGATTCTTGTCGAAGGACGGGATGCGGCCGGAAAGGGCGGAACGATCCGCCGGTTTACCGAGCATTTGAATCCGCGCGCCATGCGGGTGGTGGCCCTACCGAAGCCGACGGACGATGAGCGGGGCCAGTGGTATTTCCAGCGCTATATCCGACAACTGCCCAACAAGGGTGAGATCGTGTTTTTCGACCGCAGCTGGTACAACCGTGCGGTCGTCGAGCCGGTGATGGGGTTTTGCAGCAAGAAGGAACATCAACGGTTCTTGCAGCAGGTGACGGAGTTCGAGCACATGCTCTACGAGGACGGGGTGACGATCATCAAGTTCTGGTTCTCGATTTCCAAAGAAGAACAGGCCAGTCGATTCGAAGCGCGCCGGCAGAATCCGCTCAAGCAGTGGAAGCTCAGCCCCGTCGATGAAAAGGCGCAGGAATTGTGGGATTCGTACACGCGATACAAAGAAGAAATGTTCAGCAAGACCCATACGACTTTCAGCCCCTGGATCATCGTCAAAGCGAACGACAAGCAGGCCGCGCGACTGGAAAGTTTGCGCCACGTGCTCAACCTATTGGCGTACAAGGGGAAGGATGAGGCGCAGATCCGTCTGACTCCTGACCCCAACGTCATCACTCGGTTCCATCGCAAGATGGTGGAATTGGATTTCTGATGCAGAGGCTGCTGAGTATCACATTGGCGATCATGGCGGCGGCCGTGGTGACGGGTGTCCCTGTAGTCGCCCAACATATGCAGCCGCCCCGCGTCCCGATCGAGCACCTCGAGGAGGCGCGCGCGCTCAAGAGTCCATTGCCTGATTCGCCTGATGTGGTCGAAAAGGGCAAGGCCCTCTATCACGGGAAAGGGACGTGTGCCACCTGTCACGGACCGGAGGGAGCGGGCGATGGGCCGGTGGCAGCACAATTGAATCCGGCCCCCCGCAACTTTCAACATCACGGATTCTGGCGGCATCGGACCGAAGGCGAAATTTTCTGGGTGATCAAGAACGGGTCGCCTGGCACCAGCATGGTCGGATTTGCCGGGCAGCTGGCGGACGAAGAAATGTGGGCCTTGATCCAATATGAACGCACCTTCGCTGAGGGCCATGGTCACGGGCGAGGAATGGGGCCTCCTGGAGGGATGGGACACAGGGGGGCGCGAGAAGGTATGGGCGGCATGGGGCATCGAGGGGCCGGAAGTGGAGGCTGTGAGGGGGAACATTGCGATCGGTAATGGGGCTGGATTGCGCATGGAACGGGTGAAGCTGTGACGGAGACGCTCCATCTGGTCTGTCCGCATTGCCGGAGTATCAATCGTGTCCCGGCGGCTCGTCTGGCCGAGCAGCCCAATTGCGGTCAGTGCCATGCGCCCCTGTTTACCGGTCACCCGATCGCTTTGACGGCGGCGGATTTCGATTTGCATGCGCAACGAGCGGAGATTCCTCTGGTGGTGGATTTCTGGGCCCCCTGGTGCGGCCCCTGCCGAATGATGGCCCCGGCCTATGAACAGGCGGCGCAGATGTTGGAACCTCGGGTTCGCCTGGCGAAGGTGAATACGGAAGAGGAACAGTCCCTGGCCGCGAGGTTCGGCATCTCCAGCATCCCCACGCTGGTGCTGTTGCGAGGAGGGCGCGAATTGGCGCGTCAGCCGGGGGCGCTGAGGCTTCAAGATATTGTGCGGTGGGTTCGCAGCAAGATCTGACCGGTCCCTTCTTGCGTCCGCGCTACGTTCGCATCCGTTCTCCTTTCCCTCGGTGCGATCTTCAGCCCTCCGGATTCTGAGAGATCCTGATCGCTGGCGCGTTTTGCGCCAGTGCCGAGTCCAGGCCGGTTCTGGAATTCCCCAATCGACATCCCCCTCCGTTGTTACTGTTCGCTGCTCCCTGAAAACCCTTGCCAAAGCGGGTATTTTGTTGCTGCGCCGCTATCCTTGCCTGGCACGTCCTCTGCTTTCTCCCAAGAGGGGTATCAAAGGGATAGGTTGAGGCCGGAGTAATCATGGAGCAGGGAGGAGACATCATCATGGCGGACCATCATGACAGCTGTTCGGGACTGGGGGTGTCGATCGCGTTTTTAAGCGGGGCGATGCTGGGTGCGATGGCGGCGATTCTGTATGCGCCCAGTTCCGGCGAGGAAACCCGTCGGGCGATCAAAGGCTATGCGCGTCGGACGGAGGACGAGGTCTTGGAAAAGGCCAAAGAGATCCGTGCTGACCTCTCCCACACCGTTGATGAGGCCAAGCGTTATCTGAAAGAGACCGAGGCGACGATTGCCGCGGCTCTGGCGGCGGGAAAGGAAGCATTCAAGAAAGAAAAGACGGATCGGGCTTGAAATGTATGCCGTGCGATTTCACGGGCGCGGGGGACAGGGCGCCAAGACGGCAAGCCGGATTCTCGGCACGGCGGCGTTCCTGAGCGGGTATCAGGCCCAGGATTCCCCGATCTACGGGGCCGAGCGCCGCGGGGCGCCGGTTGCGGCGTTCACGCGGTTCGGCCGGGAGCCGATCCGCGAACGAGGGGTTATTGCCCATCCCGATCTGGTGGTGGTGGCCGATGCATCGCTGCTGGAAGATCCTGCGGCCCGTGTGTCGGACGGCATCACCGACCAGACCACCCTGTTCGTCAATTCGCCGCTGCAGGCGGAGCAGATTCGCGCGCAGAGCAGGCTTCGCGGTCGCATCACGACGTTGGACGTGACTGAGATTGCCCTGCAGCATTTCGGTCAGCGAGAGGCGATCAGCGCGTTGCTTGGTGCCGTTGCCGCCCGGTTGGCCGGGTTGCAACAGGAGTCGCTCCGGCAGGCCATCGCGAGGGAGTTGGGAGATCTCGGAGTAGCCCCGCCGATCATTGAGCGGAATCAAACCGTGGCACTCACGTGTTATGGGTCGGTGCAAGTGATGGAGCGTGAGTCCGTGACAGAGCCGGCGACTATCGCGACGACTTTCCACATACCGGTCTATGAATCGCCAAGCAGGGGCACGGCCAGGATCAGCGCCACCGGAAATTCCGTGCTGCGTGAAACCGGCGGGTGGCGGACGTTTAGGCCTGTGCTGGTCGCCGACAAGTGCAACGGATGCTGGCTCTGTTTCGTCTATTGTCCCGACGGCGTGATTGCGATGAACAAGGATGACCGGCCGGTGATCGATTATGCCCATTGCAAAGGCTGTCAGATCTGCGTGCACGAGTGCCCGACGCATGCCCTCGTTGCGGAGCGGGAACAGGAAGGCGGAGTGACATGGACAGCCAGATGATGACCGGTAACCTGGCGGCGGCCTGGGGGGCGAGACTGGCCGACGTGGATTACATTCCTGCGTTTCCCATCACGCCACAAACGGAAATTGTGGAAGCGCTGGCCAAATGGTGTGCGGGCGGTGAGCTGGCGGCGCGGTTCGTCACGATGGACTCGGAACATTCGATGATGACGGCGGCGGGCGCGGCGGAGGCCACAGGGGCCCGAGTCTTCACGGCGACGTCCAGCCAGGGATTGCTCTACGCCTTCGAAGTACTCTATTCGATCTCCGGTTGGCGTGCCCCGCTTGTGCTGGTCAACGTGTCGCGAGCGCTGGCTGCGCCCATTACGTTGGAGTCGGATCATAACGATGTGTTGGCGGCGCGTGATTCCGGTTTTCTGCAGATCCATGCCGAGACCTGCCAGGAGGTGCTCGATTCTATTCTGATGGCCTATCGGATCGCAGAGGATGAGCGGGTGATGTTGCCGGTCATTGTGAATCTGGACGGCTTTTCGCTGTCGTTCACGCGAGAGCCGGTGCGTATCCCGGATCCGGAGCAAGTGCGGACGTTTCTGCCGCCGTTCCACCCTGCTCACCTCGGGTTCCGAGCGTCCGTGCCCCATTCGCTAGGGGTGGCGGTGATCGGTGGGACGCCATACGCCTATTTCCGGCATCAAATGCATCTGGCCTCGATCAATGCGTTGGAGGTGCATCGGGAAGTGGCCGCTTCTTTCGAACAGCTGTTCGGTCGGCGGTACGATGTGGTCGAGGGGTATCGGCTGGACGATGCGGAGGATGTGCTCGTGATGACGAATTCCTGTGCCGGCACAGGCAAGGCGGCGGTCGATGCAGCCAGGGGAGAGGGTAAACGGGTGGGCCTGTTGCGGCTTCGGATGATTCGACCCTGGCCGGCGGATGCCATCCGTGGCGCATTGCGAGGGCGTCGCGCTGTGGCGGTGTTGGATCAGAATCTCGCGCCGGGGCAGGGTGGCATTCTCTTTCAAGAAATCGCTGCCTCTCTGTATCATGAAGCCACACGGCCACGGGCGCTCTGCTCCTTCATCGGAGGGCTCGGGGGGCAGAATTTGTCGGTGGGGGAATTGCGCGCGATTTTCGAGCAAACGGCGAAAGCCGGAGTCAGCGGAAAAGGAATCGGTCCGGTTCTCCTCTATACTCAAGCCGAGCATCGGGAAATGACTCAGCTCCAGATGGTAGCGGCAGGAAGCGTGAAGCGTGAAACGTGAAACGTGAAACGTGAAGAAGAAATCCTACTGACCTTTCGGACGCTGCGAGATACGAACCGCGAGAGACGCCATGTGGCAACGAGAGACGTTTAAGAAGATCAAGCAGGTTCCAGGTGAGGAGCATGTGCTTCCGGGAAGCGCGCTCTGCGCCGGGTGCGGCGGGTTGGAGTCGTTGCGACTTGCTGCGAAGGTGCTCGGCGACGATGTCGTGTATGTCAACGCGGCCGGTTGCTTCACCATGTTGGCGGCCTATCCCTATACGTCATTCAAGGGCTCATGGCTCTATACGACGATGGGCTCCGCGCCTGCCGGTGCGCAAGGCGTACGTGATGCGTTGGACCTATTGATCGCCAAAGGTCGGTTGCCGAAGCACGAAAACCTGAAAGTCGTGGTGCTGGGGGGCGACGGCTCGACCTACGATATGGCGCTGTCCTCCACTTCGGGCGCGATGAATCGCGGACTCGATTTCTATTACATCTGTTATGACAACGAAGCGTACGGAAACACCGGCATGCAGCTGTCTCCGGCGACCCCTTATGGAGCGCGGACAGCCACCTCGCCCTGCGGCCTGCAGCATCCGAGCGGGGCATCTCAAGAGAAGAAAGACATCTTCGAGATCTGGCGCGCGCACAAACCGCCGTACATCGCGACCGTTGCGCCGCGATACCCGCTGGATCTGGAAGAAAAATTCGCGCGGGCGGCTGCGTTCACGGGACCGAAGATGGTTCTCGCGTTAGCCGCCTGTCCGACCGGCTGGCTCTACGATCCAGGGGAAACGCCAGAAGTCGCCAAGCTGGCGGTCGAGACCGGGCTTTGGCCGCTGAAGGAAGCCATCAATGGAGTGCTCACCCACACCTACGTTCCGAAGCGCAAGCCGGTCGAGGCCTATCTCAAGTTGCAGGGACGGTTCCGACACCTGTTTGAGCCGACCATGCAGACGGAGGCGATTCAGCACATTCAAGCGCGCGTGGACGCCTATTGGGAGCGGGCAACCAGGGAGGGATCATGATTCGACAAGCAGCTGTTTCGCTGCTGTTCTTCGCGGCGCTCCTCGCGAGCGGCTGCGCGGAGCCGAAGGCTGTATCCGGCATCAATGGCGTGACGCCGGTCCATTTGCCGGATGTGCGCACGCCGGTCCAGCTCGATGCCGATGCCCGACAGGAACATCGCGCCGTCATGCTGCAACATTTGGAGACGGTTCAAGCGATCGTCGCTGCGCTGGCCGACGAGGATTACCGGCTCGCTCAAGGCTTGACCGAAACCCACTTGGGATTTTTCATGCATCGGCACGCGATGGCCCGCCAGCAGCCGGAGAACTTTCCGCCGGCCTATCATGACCTGGCGATGGCGCATCATGAAGCCGCAGAAAAGCTGGCCGATGCGATGCCGTCCCGGGATCTGAAGCAGATCCTGCCCGAGTTCAACAAAGTGCTGAAAGCCTGTGTTGCCTGTCACCTGGAGTACAAACTGCGTAGTTCATAACCAAGGAGAGCCGCATGTCCGAAGGAAAGATCAGCGTCACGTTCGAGCAGGATCACGACCGTCTCGATGCCCTGTTCACGACGTTTCAGGAGCAGAAGCGAAAGGATTTCGCCAAGGCCAAGGAGGCGTTCGTTGCCTTCAAGTTCGGCCTGCAACGCCACATCGTCTGGGAAGAAGACGTATTGTTTCCCAAGTGGGAGGAGAACTCCGGCATGGCGGAAGGCGGTCCGACGCAGGTCATGAGAACCGAGCATCGGATGATCGGCGATTGCCTGGAAGCGATTCACCAGAAGGTCCAGTCACAGGATCCGGAGAGCGATCGGGATGAGCAGCGACTGCTGGATATCCTGAAATCGCACAACATGAAGGAGGAACGGATTCTCTATCCGTCGATCGATCAGGTGATCAGCGATCAGGAACGCGCGGAGTTGTACCAGGCGATGAAAGACATTCCCGAAGAGCGATACCGGACCTGTTGCGGGAGCGGGCACCCATGAGTCGTCCGGGTGTGGGTGCTGCGTTGTGCTTCCTGGGACTGTCGGTCGTCGCCTCAGCGCCGCGATGGACTTATGCGGTGCCGTACGGTGGCGTGAGTGCGTCGAAGGCGGAGGGGCCGTCGAGTGCGTGGACGATGGGAGACGCCGGTGGCATGATGGCCAATCCGCACAGCGATTTGATCTTTCGGGCGACGGGCGCCACCACCTGTCTGGATTGTCATCGAGCGGGCAAAGAGGGGACGGTGAGTCCGCAAGTCCTGGACAATGCATTGGTCCAGGATCTCAAGGCCAAGGCCAAGGGGGTTCATGGCCCAGGGCGATTCTCGGATTGTCTGCGGTGCCATGCCGGGGGCAATAAGGGCGTGGAAAAGTACCGGAAGTAAGTCAGGGCGCGAAGTGGCTTACGCTATCAGCTCTCCTCCTGTTCTGAGCGAGCGAGGTATGACATCTGTCCGGCTGCGTGTCTTTGTGGTGACTGTCGTCGTGGGGGCGGCGGTGGCGGGCGCTCTGATCTTCGAGGCCCTGCTCAGTCTCGGCGAGACCACCCCTTTCGGGCATACGCGGTATGGCCATGCAGCCGGCTGGGTCGGCCTCGCCGTTACTCTGCTGGTATTTGTGTATCCGTTGCGCAAGCGAATCAGCCCGGCCCGCCGGTGGCCACGGGGCTGGTTTCGAGTTCATATGGTGGCGGGGGTGGTCGGCCCGCTGCTCATATTTCTCCACTCCGGCGCCCACTATCACGCCCTGGTACCGATTCTCGCGATGCTGTCCATGGTGATCGTGGTCGTCAGCGGGATCATCGGGCAGGCGGTGCATGCATTCAGCCTAAGCGCGCTCAACGATCAACGCCGCCGACTCCAGCACGAAGGATTGTCCGACAGCGATATCGATGCGCAATTGCATGGCATGGCGTCTCAAGAGGAAACATTCCGCATGTGGCAAGCGATCCACGCGCCGATGACGGTGATGTTTCTCGTGTTCACGCTGGTGCACGTGGCGGGGGCGTTGTTCTTCGCAGGAATCTCGTGACGGATGCGATACCATCCGCTGCCAAGAACTGCGGTGCCGGTGGTGGCTCTCGCGACGCTTGTACTGGTCGTCTGGATCGGCTGGGGATCGGTGAGAAGTCCGGCCTCGTTCTGGGCGCCGGGAGATCTGAGCCGATACCACGTTGATCAGGCCGGGTGCCTGCACTGCCACGAACCATTCCGTGGCCCCAGTCCGGCTCGCTGTGTGAGTTGCCATTCGGAGCAGTATTTCGCGGATCGGGCGACGCCTGCCGTGACGACCTGGCATCGTGACCTGGTGGCGCAACGCACGGCCTGCACGGCCTGCCACACGGAGCATCGCGGCGCGCTTGCTCAAATCACCGAGCGAGCGAGGACCAACCCCCACGGTGAATTTGTATTTCGTGCGACCGGTACCAGTTCCTGCACGGCCTGCCACGAGTTCGGCGCGAGGGTCGCGACCAAGCCGACGCTGAGAGACGAGCCGATCGTGCGGCGGTTGTATGAGAGCGGGCGTGGCGCGCATCAGCCTGGTCGTATCGCCGAGTGCCTTGCCTGTCATGGCAGGGGAGCATCCTGAAGGAAGCATGATGGAGTGACGATGCGATTGAATCTCGAACAAGCCTTTCCCACCGAACAAGCCCTGCGCGACATGATCGTGATGCGCAAAGTCTGTTTCGATCATGATCCGTTTTATGTGAGGACCGGCGCCGGCAATGTGGTTCAGATCGGATTCCAACTGAACCTCTATGCGGCGTTTCGCGATCCGACCCAGTTGCCGCTCAATGATGATGCCGAGCATCGTGACATTCTGAGTGATCTGCAACGGCTCTGCCGGGTGTTCTTTCAGACGCTGGATCTGCTGAAGCCCTGTGAGCATCCCCAGCCTCCCGCGCATAGGATCGTGTTTTCCCCTGAACGAAAAAATCGCGCCGAAGTCTGCCTGCAGGTCCCCATCTTCGACCTGGCGCACTATGCCGACAGTTCGGCTCGCCAGGTGCAGGATCTTCTTGCGACGGCGGAATGTCTGCTGACGCATGTGGGTGCGAGGCGTCGGGTGTGGGATGAAGAGGGGCGCGTACGGGAGGCAGGTGCCGGTGGCTGCGAGGCGCATGCTGCGGCGGCTGGAACGGAGGCGGACACATTGACGCCGGATAGGACTGTTGACTGACTGTAGTCAGCTGGATACAGTTCTGCCTGTTCGAGATCCGGAAGCCCAAGACGTTCGCTAAGTGGCTTGATGGACTTCGTGACCTGCGTGCGCGTGCACGCGTTCAGGTTAGAATAGAGCGGCTCGGTACAGGGAATGCGGGTGATGCGTAATCGGTGGGGGAAGGCGTTTCTGAGATGCGAATCGACTACGGCCCCGGCTACCGTGTGTATTTCACAAAGCGTGGCAGTGAGGTTATTGTGCTGCTGGCCGGCGGCGATAAGCGGACACAGGATGCCGACATCCGAACAGCCTTGAGGCTGGCACGGGGCCTATAGGAGTGCATCATGAAGAAGGTTACCACTACAAAATATAACGTAGCCGAGCATTTGCGGACTCCGGAGGAAATGGCTGCATACTTGGAGGCCTGCTTGGAGGAGGCCGATGGCGACGCGGCCTTCATTGCCAAGGCACTGGGCGATATTGCCCGCGCCAAGGGGATGGCGCAGGTTGCGCAGGATGCGGGTCTGTCTCGTGAGAGCCTGTACAAGGCGCTCTCCGGCGAGCGGAGTCCGGGTTTCGATACGATCCTCAAGGTCTTGAGAGCGTTGGGGTTGAAATTGCACGCGGAGCCGACGCGACGAATCGCTGCCCCGAAATCCAAACGGCCCCGTTCCTTTAAGCGGAGTGCGGCGTGAATCGTAGAATTCCGGCAGGCTTTTTGGGTGCCAACTATATCACCGCCAACTGATTGGTTTGTGTATGAGGCGCTTGACCAGTTAGGGGTGACGCGTGCTGAGGTGGAGGCGAAGATTTCGAAACGTTCAGCCGAGATGAATGGTCAAAGCTCAGTAGATTAATGCTGTGCTCAAATTGGAATACTGATCGTTTCCGACTTGTTTAACCATTCCATCTCGCAACACTCCTTCCCACCCTGATCCTCGCATCCACGATGCGGCAGCCCTGGCCTGGCGGTAGGGCGAAGATGGGATTCAGATCCAGTTCCACGATCTCCGGCACCTCTTCGACCAGGCGCGAGAGCCGGAGCAGTAGTTCTTGAATGGCATCCACATCGCCCGGTGGATGGCCGCGATAGCCTTGCAGCAGACGATACCCTTTGATGCTGCGGATCAGATCGGCGGCATCCAGTTCCGTCAACGGCGTGATGCGGAAGCGCACGTCTCCAAGAATTTCGACGTGAATCCCGCCCAATCCGAATCCGATCAGGGGACCGAACGAGGGATCCTGGACCATGCCCGCCATCACCTCGACGCCTCCGGTCACCATCGGTTGGACCAATACCCCTTCCATGGCTTCAAGGCTCTGATCCTGCGCGAGCCGTGCGGCGATCTGCTCAAACGCGTGGCGAACCTCAGCCTTCGTGTTGAGGTTCAAATACACACCGCCGATTTCCGTTTTGTGGACAAGTGTATGGGACGCCAGCTTCACGGCGACCGGAAATCCGATCTGCTCGGCCAACAGGGCGGCTTCCTCCGCGCCGGTCGCGACACCGCCGGGCGGAAGCGGGATCGACATCGCGCTCAGCAGGGCCCGTGTCTCGGCTGTCGTCAGCCAGCCCGCTCCACGTACGGTCAGGGCGTCATGGCAGATGCGGGTCACGGTCGGGAGGTCAAGATCGTCGAAGTCCGGCACCATGCCGGCGGGGCGCTCGCGCCACTGCACATAGCCGGCGATTTTTCCCAGGGCGCGCGCGGGGAGTTCGGGCAGCGCAAAGGTGGGGATGGTGTCGCTCGTGAAGGAAAATCTCCGCTCGCGATCCGTTTCCACCATCCACCCGATGTAGATCGGCTTCTTAATGGATGCCGTGGCTCGCGCTTCGAGGATGCCCTTCTTGATGCCTTCGGCAATCGGGTTCACATCGGTGGCCGTGACGGCAATGTAGAGAATGATGAGGGCGTCGATATCGTCGGATTTCAAAAGCGCAGCGATGGCCTGGGCGTATTGCTCAGGATCCGCCGAGGCGATCAGGTCGACCGGGTTGCGCAAGGCCGCAGCCGGCGGCAGAAACGAGGCCAGGTGAGTCATGGTCGCTTGGGACAATTCAGGAACATCCAGGCCGCTTGCCTCGCAGGCATCGGCGCAGAGGATGGCCGGTCCGCCGGCGTTCGTGATGATCCCGACGCGGTTGCCCTTCGGGAGCGGTTGATCCGAAAGGCCTGCCGCCAATGCGAACATGTCTTCGAGCGTCTCGGCGCGCAGGATCCCGGTCTGCTGAAACAGGGCTTCCACCGCTACATCATTGGCGGCCAGCGCGGCTGTGTGGGATCCTGCGGCGCGTTTTCCCGAAGAGGTACGGCCTGCCTTCAGGACGACGATGGGTTTGTTGCGGCTGACCCGGCGGGTGATCTGCGCAAACCGTCTCGGATTACCGAACGATTCCACATACAGCAGGATGACGTTCGTCGCGGGATCGTTCTCCCAGTATTGCAGCAGGTCGTTGACCGACACATCCGCCTTGTTGCCGACGCTGACAAAGGTAGAGAGACCGAGCTGCAATCGTTCGGACGCGGCGAGCAGGGCCAACCCCAGGGCGCCGCTTTGCGACGACATGGCAATGGAGCCGGCGAGTGGAAACGTGGAGGTGAAAGTGGCATTGAGCCGCACGGCCGGATCGGTGTTCAAGATACCGAAGCAATTGGGGCCGACCATGCGCAGGCCCTGTTGGCGAACCTTTTCGAGGAGCTGGTCTTGTAAACGGCGTCCATCTGCTCCGACTTCGGCGAATCCCGCGGTGATGACCACCAGCGCGCGGACACCGGTCGCCGCACAGTCGTCCACGACTGAGAGCACGGCGTCTTTGGGGACGGCGATGACGGCCAGATCGACCGGCTCCGGCAGCGCACGAAGCGACGGATAGGTGTGCATGCCGGCGATGGTGGCGGCATGCGGATTGATTGCGTAACAGCGGCCGCAAAAGCCGTTGCTGCTCAGCGCGTCGAGCAACCGGTAGCCGATACTCTGGGGAGCGCGCGAGGCGCCGATCACGGCGACGGCCTGAGGATGGAAGAGCGGCCGGAGCGAAGCCGTGGTGGCGACCCGTTCACGCCACTCGGATTGGCGTACGCTCTGGTCGGTCGGTGTCAGCGAGAGCTCGACCTCCATGTCGCCGCCCTCGACATGTTCTTCCATGGGCAGTCCGGAGGAGGCGAACACCTCGCGCATGGCCACATTGTCGGCGTGGGTGATGGCCCAGAGCCTCGTGAAGCCGTGGCGGATTGCCAGCAGCGCCAGTCGCTCCAGGAGCAGCGTGCCCAAGCCATGGCCGTGGAGCCGATCGTCTACGGCCATGGCCACTTCGGCCTGGTGCTGGTCCCGCGCATGATATGAACCGGATGCGATGACACGGAGGGCGCCGTCCTGCCGTCGAAGGGCAATCACGGCGAGGCTGCGCCGCGGGTTGGACGGATCACAGAGTTTTTGGATCACCTCGGCGGGCGGCGCAGTTTCGGAGAAGAACCGGTGGCGTCTGGCTTCCGGCGACAGACGTTCGACGAAGTGCTGCAATTCAGCCGCGTCGGACGGCTGCGCGATGCGCAGGAGCGCCGTCGAGCCGTCGCTTAAGACGACATGACCGGAGTCGGGACCCTCGTCACGGGAGGGCGGCATGTGGAGTGGACGGATACGTTGCATGCATTACCCCGAGAGCAGGTCCGGTTTCACGAGCAGCAGCAGGCCGAGCCCGATCATGACCGCCCCGCTGATCAGTTTCAACCACCGTCCTTCGCGTTCCTCCAGCTTGTGGCGGCCCAGGGTGGTCACGGCGATCGTCACCATCAGTGCGTCATCGAAGATGTAGGCCGCGTTGTAGAGGGCAAGGTAGCCATAATACTGCCAGGTGGCGAGCGCCTGCGTGCTGAGGATGTGCGTGTAGAGCGCGGGAAGTCCGGCCGTGCACAGCAGCTCGACCACGTTCACCAGCCCGGCAAGGATCACGATCCCGATCAGGGCGCCGGTGAGATTCTCCGCCTGAACGATACGGCGCAGCCGCGCATAGAGCCCCGGTTTGGCCGCGGCCGGAATACTCAATGACAACCCCTGCCGGAAGGCGAAGAAATCTTTCACGTTGACCGCGCCGATCAGGAGCGCCACGCTGCCCAGCGTGAGTTGGACCGTGCGGGAGAGGCCCATGATGAGAAACACATTCAGCCAGGCGGCCATGAAGGCAAAATACAGCAGCCCGCTCATCAGGACGAAGGTGCCGGCCACGAGCGACATCTTGACGCGGTCCTGCAATGAGACCAGGAGCGACAGGAGAAATAATAGCACCCACATCGCGCAGGGGTTGAAGCCGTCGAGGAGACCGATGGCGACTGTGAACAGGGGCAGCCCGATGTCGTGATAATTCAGTTGGCCGAACCAGGGAAGCAGGATGCTGTCTTCCCCAGCCATGAGTTGTCCTGTAGGTGTGCTGCAGGCCGGTTGTGTCGGGCGGCAGGCGGACAACGGTTCGGAATCGAGGGGAGGAGCCGCCCGATCAAGGAGTGCCAGCAGGTTGGCGCCGGTCGTTTCGGCGTCTTGATAGCCGATGATCAATTCGCCTTGCAGATAAAAGGCAGGAACGCCGATCAGCGTCACCGCCTGCCGTCTTGCCAGCGTCTCCAAGCGGGCGAGCGCGGTCTGATCCTGACCGACGTCCCGAACCAGAATGTGCAGGGTGGGGCGACGTTGCCGAAGCTCGCGAAGAAATGCCTTGGCGGCTTCGCAGTGCGGACAGCCGGCTCGGACGAAGACTTCCAGATCCGCGGTCGGTTCGGAGGCGTGAACGGACACCACTGAACCGAGGAGCCACAGGCAGATGAGTACGAGGCCCGCATAAAGAATCCTCCGTCGACTCATCGCGTTGCCTGTGGCGCCCGTCGGCTAGCTGATGAAGTCCGGTGTTGCGACCGATCGGATATAGGACAAGACGTCCAGCATCTGTTGGTCGGTCAGTTTGCCTCGATACCCATGCATGGGGCTGAAGAGCGCTCCGTTCGCGATCGTGATCAGCAGTTCCCAATCGGTCTTGGCGCGCGAGTTGACGGATTGAAAATTCGCCGGCCTCACAATGAGGTATTGACCGTCCGGCCCGGCCCCGTCCAGTTTGTCTCCGTGGCAACGCAGACATTGTTTTTCATAGATGGCCTGTCCGTCGCGCGGATTGCCCCGGTTGGTTTGTGCGGTGGCCCATGTGCTGCCCAGGATGACGAGGCAAACGGCAGAAAGAATGCTGAACGTTTTCATGCGCAGGCTCCTTTATGGTTCGGCGCAGTGCGCCGGATTGGTCACAGACTCATCGGACGATCAACACCGGACAGGGCACGTGGTGCAAGAGGGCGTGGGAAATGCTTCCCAGGAGAAATCGCTCCAAGCCCTTGCGTCCATGGGAGCCGATGACCAGGAGATCCGCTGACTTGGCGCGCTCCGTCAGGATGTCGGTCGGATCGCCGACGGTCACCTGGGTGCCGACCGTATACCGGTGATTCATGACCGAGGCGGCCAAGTTCTTCACTAGGTCCTCGGCCGAGCGTACGGCGATCCCCGTCCAATCCTGCAGCGGAAAGAGGCTGAACGGATCGGTGGACGGAATTTGGCGTACGACGCTCACGATGGTGAGATCGACCGGATTCTTGAACGGATGGCTGAGGAGCCAGGCTTTGATACGGGCGCCATCCTCATGTCCTTCGACGGCGACCGTCACGCGCTTGACGGGCCCCTCGCGATCTTTCACGATCAAGGTCGTGCAGTCTGCATGGAGCGCGACGCGATGGGAGACGCTGCCGAGGACGAATTCGCCGACGCGTCCCCGTCCGCGCGCTCCGATCACGATCAGGTCTGCATGCGTTTCCCGGGCCTTGTCCAGAATCAGCGATGCCGGTTTGCCGAATTCGCACACCCGTATGACGGAGAGGCTCTCGGAGGGCAGCAGGGTGGATGTGTGGTCGAGCAATTGCTCTCCCGCTTTCTCCATGGCCTTCCGGAAGTCGTCGTACCCCTGCATGTTGCTTATTTCTGCGACGATCGGATACTGAAACATACCCAGGTCGATCCCATGCACCAGGATGACCTCATGGAGATCGTAGAGATAGGAGACTTCACGAACGGCTGCGAACGCCTGTTCCGACCAGTCGAGCGCGATAAGGGCACGCATAGGACTCCTTTCGCCTGCAGGATACTGAAAAAGTCCTCCAGCATCGCTCCCGTCACTCGTGAAGCGTGAATCGTGAAGCGTATCTCCCGAACCTGCCCCAGCCGGTTTGGCGGCGAGGATCGAAAGACGTTTCACGAACGACGGATGAAGATGGCGGAATTCTTGAGCCCCCTGCGAAGATATTCATCTCTCTTCCCCTATGCCGTGCTTTTCGATTACGCAGGATCCACGCACGGCTTTTCCGCAGCTTGCTAGAACAACGGATGCGGTGACGTGCCGAAGGGCATGAACCGCGGAGAGTCGCCGACGTTGCCGCGAATGCGCCACTGCCCGTCATCGAACATCATGTAGTGCACTTCCTCATACCAACTGTCGATCGGCACACGTAGCCCGCCGGTTTTCGACAGGCCCGACAAATTGCCCGTACAGGTGACCTCGATGATGGTCTTGGATCCGGATCCGACTCTGATCATCCGGGAAAAATGATGGGTATCGGACAGTTCCTGGAATTCATCGAACAGGTTCGTCCAGACCTTCCGCATGTCGGCCTTCTTCAGTCCGTGATAATTGTAATGCTCCGAATACAGGGCCATGATGCCGTCCACGTCGCCGGCACGAAGCGCCTGTTCGGCCTGCCGGAACGTCGCCAGCACTCCATCGACGGTGGCTTGATCGAGGTCTGCTGCCGCTCCAGGAAGGAGCCGCATTTCGGCTGTTGCCGGAGACCCCGCCAGGGTGGCCATCAGAAGCCCGCAAACGAATAACCCATACCATCGATCCCACGCCCGCTCCCCTCCGCCCATGACCACTCCTTCTTGCCGATGGTGAGGTTGCCTACCCGATCCATGTGACGCGGATAAAATCTTCATCCTTATCGTATTGCAGCTCCAATTCGCCGTGGTGCGCATGTTTCAGCGCTTCGCCGATGCGTCTGGGCAAGTGGGTATCGGTGGTGAGGACGACAAGCCCCTCCGCCCGGTTTTCAATCGTCATGATACGGGCCAGCGGATATTCCTTTTTTTCCTGCGCCTCGGTGTTGTGGATCAGGCCCATGACTTGGTCCCGGTGCTGGTCTTTGTAGGCTCCCTTGAGCGTCACGAACCCTTTCGGGTTCTTGTCCTCGATGCGCAGACAAGCCGGACAGACGATCTCATCGGCCCCTGTTGGTTTGGTTCCCCAAGTCCAGCGCCCCTTCCGGAACAGCGCCCCGCAGGTTTTGCAGACCGTAGGTTCCTTCAACTTGCCAGGCATCTTGTAGGAGTCGTGTTGACCTTCTTGTACGAATCGATCGCGGCGCGCGGCGTGGCCGCCTTCGGTGTGTTTGTTCATCGGTGCGATTCCTTTTCTGTGCCGGGTCATCCGGTCTGTGGCCCGCGCTGTGATGTTACGCTCTGTTGATAAACGCTTCTTCCGCCAGATTGAGATATTGCAGCACCTCGCGGTCTTCGACCTGTTCGAAGTCCCGGTAGAAGTTTCCGACGGCATAAAACGGATCCGGTACCCGTAACACGATCAGTTGGTCGACCAGTTTCCGCGCCTCCTCCACGGTCGAGCGCGGGCCCACCGGAATGGCTCCGATCACGCGACGCGGGTTCCCCTGGCGCGCGGTCGCGACCGAGGCGAAGAAGGTCGCGCCTGTGGCGAGGCCGTCATCGACGAGAATCACCGTCCGGTCGTTCAGGTCGGGGAACGGTCGTCCCTGCCGGTACAGGGCTACACGCCTGATGACTTCCTTTTGCTGCGCCTGCACGGCGGCTGAGAGCTGTCGTTCTGTGAGCGACAAACCCGATAGCGCCTCTCGATTCCAGTAGACGGCGCCCGTTTCGCTGACGGCTCCCAAGGCATATTCAGGATTGCCCGGCGCGCCGATTTTTCGCGTGATGAGCACATCGAGCGGCAGATGCAGGGTCAGGCTCAATTGATAGGCCACTGCCACTCCCCCGCGCGGCAACGCGAGGAGAATGGCGGTGGGATCGTTGCGAAACGGGATCAATTCCTGCGCGAGGAGTTCGCCGGCTTCTTCACGGTTCTTGAACATGACCAACTCTTCCCCCTCCCGTTTGCCCTGCACACTGTGGCCCGAACGGGGTTACCACAGCCCGCTCGTGACCCCTACGCCGATCAGGAACAGCGCCGCGACGATCAAGAGCACCATCAGCCACCGGTGATGGTGAGATCCACCCTCGGTATGCCAATGGATTTCCCAGGGGATGTCCAAGTATCGAGGATGTCGGAACATGGTGGCCTCCTTCCGCTTAAGACACCTTCACGTCAATCGATTTTGGCTTGGCTTTCTCCGATTTCGGCAGATGCACTGTAAGGATACCGTCCTTGTATTCCGCCGCGACCTTGCTGCCGTCGGCATCTTCCGGCAGGGTGAAGCTTCGCAGGAAACTGCCGTACGCGCGCTCCACGCGATGATATTTCTTGTCCTTTTCTTCCTTCTCGTACTTGCGCTCGCCGGAGATCGCGAGCACATTGTCCTGCACCGTGAGCTTCACGTCTTCCTTCTTAACCTCGGGCAGCTCCGCCTTGATCAGATATTCTTTGTCGTCTTCGGTGATGTCGACCAAGGGAGACCATTCCGCCACCGAAATCGACTCCTTTTGGCCTTCCGCTTTGGTCGGTGTCCGACCCCAGAGGGCGGACAGGCGCTGCTCCATGTCCTCAAGTTCTCGCCATGGATTCAACTGTCTCCGAAATGGTTCCCAACGGGTGAGTCCACTCATGGTCATGTCTCCTTTACGGTATGAGTAAGTTGAGCGTAATCCGGTGTCCTGTCATGGCGTTCGAGAGCGGTGTTCCGGAACCAGCATTCTGCATTGGCACTGTTGCAGACTCGATGCCAGCGGAACCTGTGGTGGGCATTCATAGAGGAGGTGCGGAAGTTCACTTGCTTAGGTGAACGAGCAGGCAGTTTCGTGCTCCGGCCTTGATTCAGGGTGGGGCGTTACGGGACAGCGGTTGGGGGCCGCAATGGTGCCAATTACCTCATTGATTTCAATCGAGGCATGGTTAACCAAGTAGGTGAAGGGAGGTGGAGCCAGGATAAGGTCGAACTCCCCGTTTCCGTGCCGCGTCAGTGGGTTCGGGGCTCGCGCCTGTCGCAACTTCGGGGTCCGGTCCGAAGGGACGCGCTTCCATCTCGGTGCCAGTAGGAGGCACGGCTCGCAGAAGGAGCCCGACGAACGGGGAGCGTGGGACATCCAGGTTGTGTGATTCGCCGGGGTGTCCGGAGGGATTCCGCTCAGTGGGCAGGTCCGATCTCCACACGGGAGCGGGTTTTTTATGATCGTTGTCCGGAAGAGCAGCCGCAGGCCGGGCTAGTGGAGAAATGCCTTTCGAACTTTGATGAGGAAGGCGTCGGCCAGGTCGGGGCGGGCCTGTTGAGAGCAAGTGCGGAGTCGCCGCGCCGCTTCTGCGGTCCAATGTTCTCCCATGTCGATGACCTCGCCGGGGCGAAAGTGCCCGGCCTTGATCCTGGCCACGACTTCACCGACCGGGGTTTCCGAAATTCTGATGCTGAACGTCCCTCGTTCCAGCAATTCGCAGAGGTTGAAGAGCACCCGCACGTAGGCCGCCGCGTATTTGGCCGGCCGTCCATCCTTTTTCTCCAACATCTTCTTGCGCTGGTTGTCGCAGTAGTTGAGGAACGATTCATAGGCCGCCTGCGCCGACCAGAGGCGCGGAAACAGTTGCCGGAGTTCCACTCCCCAGTCGTCCATGCGTACCACCGGCGCCACCAGTGTTTCGAGCACCAGCGGATGACCTTGCAGGGCCAATTGGAGAAAGTGTCCGATCTCCCAGGACGTCTCGTCCTCTTCCTCTTTCATCATTCTCGTGCCCTGATACTTAAACCCGACGCGAAAAAGTTCGGCTGTGGGGAGGACGAAGACACTGCGGTAGTCCTTGTCGCTGTCGGGACCGGCCAGGCCGTGGGCGTGAGACCCGACCACCACTTTCAAAATGCAGGCATCGATCGACGACGTAGCTGCGTCTCTCATGATTGCGCGGCGGAGAGTTGAGCGAGACAGCCGTTCAAGGTCATGTACTTGGGGTAGTCGGCTTCAGGAATCTCGATATGGAACTCCTTGTGAAGCGCCACCACGAAGTTGAGGAAATCCATCGAGTCGAGGTCGAGTTGGTCGCGAAAGCTGACATCCGGGCGTAGGGAGGTGGTATCCGCTTCCGGCGCGATCTCACCGAGAATACGAAGGACCTGGCTCCGCGTGTCATCTTCCGATCGTGGCGTGTTCATAACGACTGGGGCTCCTGTAACAGGCGATCGATCTCAGCCAGGAACAATCCTCCGCGGTGGCCGTCGGTGACGCGGTGGTCGGCGGAGAGCGACGCCATGAGCACCGGCCTCGGCACAACCACACCACCGGCGACCCAGGGGCGTTCGACGACTTTGCCGAATCCAACCAGCGCGACCTGGGGAGGATAAATGACTCCGAACACAGTTTCCACTCCCTGTTCCCCCAGACTTGTGACGGTGATCGTCGGGTCGGACAGTTCCGAACTCCGTAACGAACCGGCCCTGGCACGCTTCACCAGGTCCTGAAAGTTCTGCATCAACTCGCTGAGGCTCAGCCGGTCGGCGTCGTGCAACGCCGGCGCGACCAGTCCACCCTGGCGGAGGGAAATGGCGGTGCCGATATGAATCCGTTCTCTCCGGCGGGCCTCGTCGTCCTTCCACAGCGCGTTGAGCTCGGGAACTCGACGGAGCGCGAGGGCGACCGCTTTGATCAGCAGGACACCGTAGAGGAGACGCTCCGTGACGGGACGCTGCTCGTTCGAGTCCTTCAGCCAGGTGATTGCCCGGCCCATGTCGATGGTGGTGCTGAGGTAATAGTGGGGGATCTCGCGTTTGGATCGGGCCATGGCTGCGGCGATGGTGTGTCGCATGCGTGCCTGACGGTCGGCGGGATCGACCGATTTGACGATGTCCGCTGTTGCCGTGGTGGCTCGCTCAATATCGTCCAGGGTGATGGCTCCTTCCGGGCCGGTTCCCTGCAATGTGCTTGCGTCGATACCTCGCTCGGCGGCCAGTTTTCTCGCCGCAGGTGACATGCGGAATCGACCGATCTGCGATGGCACAGCGGTTCCGCTTTCCGTTCGATGGACGGGCGGAGGGGGGGCCGGTGGAGTGGTGACCGTCCGGGGAGAGACGATACTTGTCGTCGGCCGTCCTTCTTCGCGAATGATCGCCATGACCGTACCGACCGGGATTTTGTCGCCCGGTCGGGTGATGAGTCGCTCGATGATCCCTGTGAAATGGGATTCGACGTCGATGGCGGCCTTTTCCGTGTCGACCTCCGCGATGATCTCACCCTTGGTGATGCGGTCGCCTTCTTTCTTTTTCCACTGCACCAAGGTGCCGTCGGTCATGTCGGCGCCGAGTGTGGGCATCAGGAATTCAGCCATGATGGAGACTCCGTGAAGCGTGAACCATACAACGTATCGCGCGATGAACCATAGAGACACAGCGGAGCCATCGGTTATCCCAGCAACGTGCGAGCCGCCTTCACGATCTTGTCCGGCTGCGGCAGCGCTGCCTCTTCCAGATGTTTCGGATAGGGAATCGGGACTTCTTCGCTGCAGACCCGCGCGACCGGGGCATCTAAATCGTAGAACGCGCCCTCCATGATCTGCGCCGAGACTTCGGCGGCGAAACTTCCCGCGCGCCAGGCCTCGTCGATGACCACCGCACGGTGGGTTTTTCGGGCGGAGGTGAGGATGGTGCCGATATCGAGCGGGCGCAGGACGCGCAGATCCAGAACCTCTGCTTCGATGCCCTCTTGAGCCAGCTGTGTGGCAGCGGCCAGTGCCTTCCACAGACTGCCCCCGAATGTGATGAGGCTCACATCCTTTCCGGATCGGCGCACCGCGGCGCGAGAAATATCGACTGCCGGCTGGCTTTCCTCCAATTCGCCTTCCATGGAATAGAGATACGCATGTTCGAAAATAAACACCGGGTCCGGTTCCTGGAGCGCGCTGAGCAACATCCCCCGCGCATCCGTCACAGTGGCAGGCGTCAGGACCGTGATGCCGGGAATGTGCGCATACCAGCCTTCGAGGCTGTGCGAATGTTGCGCCGCCACCTGGCGGCCTGCGCCGGTAGCCATCCGAACAATCAGCGGGACGTTGAACTGCCCGCCGGACATGTGCCGGAGAGTCGCCGCATTGTTCAGAACTTGATCGAGCGCCAGCAGGCTGAAGTTCACCGTCATCACTTCCACAATCGGACGCATGCCGCCCAGGGCCGCGCCGATACCGGCGCCGACGAAGGTGCTTTCCGACAGCGGCGTATCACGAATGCGTTCCGGGCCGAACTCGTCGAGAAACCCTTTGCTGCAGGCGTAGGTGCCGCCGTATTTCCCGACATCCTCCCCCATCAGGAAGACGCGAGGGTCGCGTCGAAGCGCTTCCCGCAACCCCGCCCGAACGGCTTCTCTGTAGGTGATCTTGGTCATCGGTATCCCCGCGAAAGGTGAGACGCGAATCAGTTACGTACATTTGCCTGACGGTTCACGTCTTACGCCTCACGCCCGTGCACACATCCTTGTTGAGATCCTCCACCGGCTCCCAGGGGGCCGCCTCGGCGAAGGCCACGGCGTCCTCGATTTCACTCGCGATCGCTGCCTCTATCTGTTGGAGCTCCTGGTCGCGCAGCAATCGGGTCTGGCGAAGGTGCTGTTCGAACGTCGCGATCGGGTCCCGCCGCTTCCAATCGTCGACCTCGTCTTTGGTCCGATACAACTCGGCGTCGTACATGGAATGGGCGCGAAAGCGATAGGTCCGGTATTCAAGAAAGTAGGGGCGGTTGCCGTTTCGGACCAGCTCGACTGCGCGTCCGGTCGCGGTCTCAACCGCCAGCACATCCATGCCGTCGACTGTGTCGGCGCCCATCGCATATGCCCTGGCCTTGGCGGCAATATCGGGCTGCGATTGATGGCGGGCCAGGGCGGTGCCCATCGCATAGAGGTTATTCTCACAGAGAAACAGCACCGGCAGTTTCCACAAAGCGGCCAGGTTGAGGGATTCGTGAAACTCGCCTTCCGCCACGGCGCCGTCGCCGAAGTAGCAGCCGGTGACACGCTTGCGACCTTGCATCTTGTCGGCGAGGGCCAAGCCGACGGCCACGGGTAATCCGCCGGCCACGATCGCCAGGCCTCCATAAAACCGCCGTGAGGCGTCGAAGAAGTGCATTGACCCGCCGCGCCCTCGCGCGCAACCGGTGGCCTTGCCGTACAGCTCTGCCATCAGTTGGTTCATCGATGTGCCGCGGACCAGCGCATGGCCGTGTTCCCGATAGGTGGCGACGATCGCGTCCTCGTTCGTGAACGACGGGATGGATCCGGCGGCCACGGCCTCTTCGCCGATGTACAGATGCAGAAAGCCGTGGATCTTCCCGCGCTGATAGAGCTCCGCCGCCCGTTCCTCGAAGCGGCGGATGCGCAGCATGTGCCGTAATAGCTCAAGGCCCTGCTCGCGTGTCAAGGAGGTCGTCATGTCATCTCTCTTCCCGCTGCGCGCTGTCAGCAATCAGTTTTCAGCTTGCGACGAACTGCTCTCTCCGATGCTGCCTGCTGGCGGATGCTTGCCGAAGGCTCATGCTTCCAACGTCGAGGTATCGCCTTCCGGCAACCCAAGTTCGCGCGCCTTCAGCAGGCGTCGCATGATTTTTCCGCTTCGCGTTTTCGGCAGCGTCGCGAGAAACGCAATCTCTTTCGGCGCCACGGCTGCGCCCAGGCGCGTCCGCGCGAAGCCAAGCAATTCACGCTGCAACGCTTCACTTGGCTCATGCCCGTCTTTCAACGACACAAACGCCTTCACGATCTCCATGGCGACGGGGTCCGGCTTGCCGATCACCGCGGCTTCTGCCACTGCCTTGTGTTCGATCAAGACGCTTTCGACTTCGAATGGGCCGATGAGATGGCCTGAGGTCTTGATGACATCATCCGCCCGGCCCACAAACCAGAAATACCCGTCGGCATCTTTCTTGGCCACATCGCCGGTCAGATACCAGCCGCTTGCGAAACACTTCTTGTACCGCTCCGGCTCATTCCAATAGCCGCGAAACATCGAGGGCCAGCCGGGACGTAGGGCCAATTCCCCCTGCACATCCGGTTCGTTCAGTACCTCCACGCCGCCGGATTCGGTCTTTTTCACGATACCGGCTTCGATCCCCGGCAGCGGTCGTCCCATCGAACCGGGCCGGACATCCATCGCCGCATAGTTGGCGATCATGATGCCGCCGGTTTCGGTCTGCCACCAGTTGTCGTGGAACGGGCGGCCGAAGGCCTTTTCTCCCCAGACGACGGCTTCAGGATTGAGGGGTTCCCCCACGCTGGCGAGAAAACGCAATGGGCGCAGGTCATACTTCCGCACGAGGTCGACACCGACTTTTATCATCATACGAATGGCCGTCGGCGCCGTATACCAGACGGAGACCCGATGGTCCTGCAAGATCCCGTACCAACGTTTGGCCTCGAAATCCGCTTCGTCCACAATGGAGGTGAGCCCATTCGTCAGCGGCGCGATGATGCCGTAGGACGTGCCGGTCACCCAGCCAGGGTCGGCGGTACACCAGAAGATATCCGCCGGGTGGAAATCGAGCGCGAGTTTACCCGTGATGTGGTGGGCCACCACGGCGCTGTGCACGTGGAGCGCTCCCTTGGGTGTTCCAGTGGTGCCGCTGGTGAAATGCAGGAGGGCCGCGTCTTCCGGATCGGTGGGGCCGATTCGATAGATGCCTGGGTGCTGTTCCAGCAACTGATGGAAGCTCTGCGTCCCTGGTATGGGTGTGGCGGTCGGGCGTCCCTCCTCGCCGATGAGCAGGACATGCTCAAGATGGGGCAGCGTTTCCCGGATGCCGGCCACCTTGCGCTGATAGAGCGATTCGGTGGTGACCAGCACCTTGGCTTGGCCGATGGTCAGTCTCGCGCGAATGGGTTCCGGTCCGAAGGCCGAGAAGAGCGGGCAGAAGACAGCGCGATGTTTCAGCGTGCCGAGTGCCGTGATGTAGAGTTCTGGAATGCGGCCGGCGAGGACGAACACCCGGTCGCCTTTCACGACGCCGAGCCCCTGCAGGGTATTGGCAAAACGATTGGTCAGATCGTCGAGGCGCGCATAGGAATAGTCCTCGACCTGCCCGCTTTTCCCCAGCCACCGAATGGCGGTTTGTTGTCCGAGCGGGCCGATTGTATGCCGCACCACTGCTTCATGGGCGATGTTGAGCCCCTGCCCATCGGGCAGACCATCCAGTTCGGTGCGCGCCTGCTCCCACGAAAACTCCTTTCGCACCGACTCGTAATCGTGGAGATTCGGGATGGTCTCCCAGTCCCGTCTCGATTTGATGATGGGGTTCCACGGCATTGTGCGGTTCACACTCCTAGGAGGCTGTCCGAGTAATCCTTCGTTGCGAGGCGAAGGAGCTGCTGGTAGATGCGAGGCTGCAGTCGCGAAAAAACCGGAGGCGTATTCACTGGAATACGTTGAGGATTTTTTCGGGCCGAGAACGACGCAGATGACGGCAGCTCGTTTGCCGCAGCAGAATGGCATTACTTGGACAGACTCCTAGCATGCGTTCTGCAAGGGATAGACCATCGACGCCCGTGAAGGCCAGAGCGGAAAGCGAGGGAAATCATGGTGGATATTGCACCGCAGGCGGGGACAGCCGATGGCCCACCTGTAGCATTATTCACCAGTGGTCAGAGGAGGGTCGTGGATAATCGCGCCAAGCAAGACGAAATCAGGGTGTTGATCATGGGAGCCGCCGGGCGGGATTTCCATAACTTCAACGTGCTGTTTCGCGGCAATCCTGCCTATCGGGTCGTGGGCTTCACTGCCGCGCAGATTCCAAACATTGACGACCGTCTCTATCCCCCGGCGTTGGCCGGCGCCTTATATCCTTCCGGTATCCCGATCCATGCAGAGCAGGATCTCGATCACTTGATCAGGACCCAGCACGTTGAGCGGGTCGTCTTTTCGTACAGTGATGTCTCCCATGAAGCGCTCATGCACCAGGCCTCCCGCGTGATGGCGGCAGGAGCGGACTTCTGGCTGGCGGGCCCGCAGTCCACGATGCTCCCGGCCAAGAAACCGGTGGTGTCGGTCTGCGCGACGCGCACGGGAGCCGGCAAGAGTCCAGTGGCCCGCCGGGTCGTCTCGATTCTGAAAGGTGAAGGGCTGCGGGTTGCCACGGTGCGACATCCGATGCCCTACGGCAATCTTGAGCAACAGGCGGTACAGCGGTTTGCTGCTTTGGAGGACTTGGACGCGGCGGCCTGCACCATCGAAGAGCGGGAGGAGTACGAACCCCATCTCGCGCAGGGTGGGACGGTCTATGCGGGAGTGGACTATGAGCGGATTCTCCGGGAGGTCGAAGACCAGGCCGATGTCATTGTGTGGGACGGGGGCAACAACGACTGGTCGTTTTTTGTGCCCGACCTCGAACTCGTACTTGTCGATCCACATCGGGCCGGGGAGTTGCCGTATTTCCCGGGAGAGGTGAATCTCAGGCGAGCGGATGTGGTGGTATTGACCAAGCTGGATACCGCGACACCGGAACAGGTGGATGCGGCACGTCGATCCATTGAAACCGTGAATCCCCGGGCAAGGCTGGTGGAGACCGCCATGCCGCCCACGGTGGATCATCCGGACAGGATTCCCGGCAGGCGCGTGCTCGTCGTCGAAGACGGTCCCACACTGACCCATGGCGGCATGGCTTTCGGCGCCGGGTGTCTGGTGGCCCGGCGGTATGAAGCCGGTTGCCTGGTGGATCCGAGGCCCTACGCAGCGGGGAGTCTCAATCGCACCTTCCAGCAGTATCCGCATTTGGGGCCGCTCCTTCCCGCGATGGGATATGGGCCCGAGCAGGTCCGCGAGCTGGAGGAAACGATCGAACGGGTGGAGTGCGACCTTGTGGTCATCGCCACACCGATGGATTTACGGCGACTCATTCGGATCACGAAGCCGACGGTGCGCGTGAAATATGACGTGGAGGACCGGGGGTGCTCGACGTTGACGGATGTGTTGCAGGACATCATCGGCAGGGCGAAACAATCATGAATCCTTTTCGCGGCGCCGCGCTCCAATAGACAGCAGGAGACAGAAGGCCGCTTCAACGGAAAAACGAGAAGGAGAGATATATGGTGACGCATCCGACACATATTGCTCAGGATCGATGCCATCGTTGCGGAGGGTTTATGGTTCGGGAGGAGATTCGCGAGGTCAACCAGGTCGGGTGGCGTTGCGTGATGTGTGGGGAGCACATCGATCCGCTGATCCTCGAACATCGCCGGAAGATGCGCACGCCTGAAGGGACCCGCCAGCTTTTGGCCAAGGGCGAAAAAGCCGGAATGAACTAGTCGCTCTATTCCATTACGAGGCCTGCCGCTTCCGCCGGTGATAGCGGCGAGTCGCGGAGACCAGGAGTTGTTTGATGCGATAGGCCGGTTCAACCAACCCGAGACCGAGAAAGCTGGGCGTGAGCAGGGGTTCGGAGTTTTTCTTGCCCTCGACGTACAAGTCGATCTGTTTGCCTCCGGCCAGCAGGGGCAAGCTCTGAATCCTGGCCTGGGTCACGATGCCGAGCAGAGTGACCGCCCCTCCCGCAGTAAGATGCCCCTCCCGATCCATGGCGGTGGGAAGCCGGAAGACCGGTCCCCCGCTGTTGCCGGGAAACACGTGGCTATCGATGAGAAAGACTTCTGAGCCAGGGCGGGCGGGCGAGACCCAGGAGACGATGCCCTGGCGGACAATTGCGCGCGGTGAATCGGGAATATCGAACGCCGCCGGATAGCCGAGCACCATGATGGGGACGCCCTCATAGAGGTCCGCTGTCGTGGCAATGTCCATCCAGGCGATGGAGGAAGGGCCGCCCGGTTTCGGCTGTCGCATGGTCAAGGGTAGCGGAAGACAGGCGAGATCCACGGCCTTGTCCGGATGGGGATACCAGCAGCGCCGTCCGGCTTGGGTGAGTTGAATCGGAATCTCCACACCCTGTTTCAGGCCCCGGCGATGAATGTGCGGGAATACGATGCCCAGCGTGGAGGGTTTCCAGTGTTCAGTCGGGTCGAGAAACACATGCCTGGCGGTGACCAACCAGCAGTCCTGCCTGCGGGGTCCGTGCAACGAGAAGAGCACACCAGTGCCGACCACGGCAAAGAATTTCCTGGTTGAAACCCGGCCGGTACGGGATCGTATATCGGCATTCTGAATAGATCCAATGGCCACCGTCGCAGCCCGCCAGCGATCGATCCATCCAGCCATCCCGCCTTGCCTCCATTGATCCAGCGTTTCACAATACCTGTTCCTGTGATCAGCAAGCCTGGTGCCGCGCAATCGTCGTTCGTATCACGTCGTTCGTCTCCCGTCGCTCGTCTTCCGGGTGAAACTTGCAAGATATGTTGCACGAACGCCGCCTCATGGATTTCAAGCGCTTGGGAGGACACCGCCGGACCGGCTATGTTCAGTATTCTGTTCCGCTCGTGGGATGCTTGGAGGAGACACTCTCATGGAGGCGTTCTGCGACAGGGTTGATTCTGCGACTGGGGAAGAACGCGACGATGCCCTTCCAGGCTCGCGCTCATGTGTGCCGACCGTGGTTGGCCCGCTCATTGCTTGAAAGCCGGTGGTTAGGACAAAGGGCCGGCTCCGTTCACCGGAAGCAGCGGCTCGCAGGTGAGGAGGCCGTGGGAGCGGGCAATCCTGCAAGAGCAACGGAGCGTTCATGACAGTGCATAACGCCGAGGTCGCGACAGCCTTCGAGGAAATGGCTGACTTGCTGGAGATCGAAGGCGCCAATCCCTTCCGGGTCCGGGCCTATCGGTTCGCTGCCAGAACGCTTCGCGCTCTTCCGGCCGAGGTGGGGGAGATGGTGGCGAAGGGTGACGATCTGACCAGCCTTCCGGGGATCGGCGATGATCTGGCGGGAAAGATCAAAGAAATTCTCGCAACAAGAACCGCGGCCGCCCTAGAGGCACAGCGCAAGCGGGTGCCGGCGACGCTCACGGAGTTGCTCCGTATTCCCGGCCTCGGGCCCAAGCGGGTGAAGCGGCTCGCGCACGAGTTGAAGATCCGTAGCCTGCGCGAATTGCAGACAGCGGCGCAGGAAGGTCGGGTCCGGACCTTATCGGGATTCGGTGAGAAAACCGAGCAACACATTCTCGATGCATTGGCCGCGCGTCTTGCCGAAGCCCCACGAGTGAAGCGGGCCATGGTGATCCCCTCTGCCGAGGCCCTGGTGGCGTATCTGGAACAATCGTCAGGGGTCAGCCGGGTCATCGCAGCAGGGAGTTATCGTCGTGAACTGGAAACCATCGGCGATTTGGACATTCTGGTGACGGCTCATGCGGGGCGCACTGTCATGGATCGGTTTGTGGCCTATCAGGAAGTCCGCGACGTGCTGGCGCATGGCGAGACGAAGTCCAGTGTCCGCCTTCAGAGCGGTTTACAGGTGGATCTCAGAGTCGTGCCGCAAGACAGCTACGGAGCGGCGCTGCTCTATTTCACCGGCAGTAAATCGCACAACGTCGTGCTCCGGCAACTGGCTCAACAGCGCGGCTTGAAGCTGAATGAATATGGCCTGTTTCGTGGAGACAAGCCTGTCGCCGGAGAGACGGAGGAATCGGTCTACGCCTCCCTCGGCCTGCCCTGGATTCCCCCGGAATTGAGAGAGGGGCGAGGAGAGATCGACGCGGCGAAGGCCGGACGATTGCCGCACCTCGTAGATCTGCAGGATCTGAGGGGCGATCTCCATGCCCATACGAAGGCGACCGACGGACGGCACAGTCTCAAGGAAATGGCGGAGGCCGCCCGGCTTCGAGGGTTGAGCTATTTCGCCATCACGGACCATTCCCGCCGGTTGACGATGGCCAAGGGGCTCGACTCCATCAGGTTGCTGCAGCAAATGGAAGACATCGATCGGCTGAATGCAACCTTGTCCGGGATCCGGATTCTGAAGGGAATCGAGGTCGATATTCTCGAAGACGGGATGTTGGATTTGCCCGATGAGGTGCTCGGCCGGTTGGATCTGGTGGTCGGCGCGGTGCACAGCCGATTCAAGCTCTCCCAGCGGGCGCAGACCGAGCGCATCATGAAGGCGATGGATCACCCGTACTTCTCCATCCTGGCCCATCCCAGCGGGCGCCTGATCGGGCGGCGCGAACCCTATGATGTGGACATGTCCCGCATCATCCGGAAGGCGCGCGAGCGCCGGTGCTTTCTTGAAGTCAACGCCCATCCTGAGCGATTGGACCTGACGGACATCCATTGCCGGATGGCGAAGGAGGAAGGTGTGTTGCTGGCCGTGAATACGGATGCGCACAGCACCCTGGATTTGGAGAATGCGCGCTTCGGGATCGGGCAGGCCAGGCGGGGGTGGCTTGAGAAAGCAGATATACTGAACTCGAGGTCGTACGAGGAATTGAGGAAGCTGCTGAAGCCGACCATGGAGGCTTGATGCCGGCATGGAGTTCGGGTTGTCCGGTGCCGATCCTGTGATGCGTTCGATGTTGGAGGGAGGGCCATGATGACGGACAAAGCCGAGTTGCTGGCAAAGGCCTCGAAACCGGCAGAAGAGGCCTTGCGGCTGCATGCCTATTACAAGGGAAAGATGCAGACCTTGCCGAAGTGTGCGATCCGGAGCCTGGAGGATTTTTCGGTGTGGTACACGCCCGGCGTGGCGGCTCCCTGCAAAGCGATCGAGGCCGACCGCGACCTCGTCTTCGAGTATACGAACAAGGCCAACATGATCGCGGTCGTGTCGGACGGGACTCGGGTCCTGGGCCTGGGCGACATCGGTCCGGAAGCCGGGTTGCCGGTGATGGAGGGGAAAGCGCTGCTCTTTAAATATCTGGGCGGGGTGGACGCGGTTCCGATGTGTCTCAACACAAAAGATCCGGACGAATTGATTCGAACGGTTCGGCTGCTGACCCCGTCCTTCGGCGCGATCAACCTCGAAGATATCGCGATGCCGAAGTGTTTCAGGATTCTCCGCGAACTGCAGGCCGACTGCCCGATCCCGGTCTGGCACGACGATCAGCAAGGAACCGGAACGGTGCTCCTGGCAGGTCTGATCAATGCGCTCCACGTGGTCGGGAAGCAGATGGGGCAGGTTCGGATCGCCATGATCGGGATGGGTGCCGCGAATGTGCCGACCTATCGCTTTATCACGGCCAGTGGCGCAGACCCCTCGCGTATTGTGGCCTGCGATGCGGGAGGCATCCTCGGAACCCACCGGCGAGAATATGAGCAGGACCCTGCCTTCGGCGAGCAATGGAACGTCTGCGTGCAAACCAACCCGACCGGTTTGCGGGGCGGCATTGCCGAAGCCTTGCAGGGTGCGGATGTCTGTGTGGCCTTCTCGGCTGGCGGGATCATCAAGCCGGAATGGGTGAAGGGCATGGCGCGCGATGCCATCGTGTTCGCCTGCGCCAATCCCGTTCCGGAGATCTGGCCATGGGACGCGAAGGAAGCGGGGGCGCGTATCGTGGCGACCGGACGCAGTGACTTTGCCAACCAGGTCAATAACTCCCTCGTGTTTCCCGGCATTTTTCGGGGCCTGCTCGACGTGCGGGCAAAGGCGATTACCGATGAAATGGCGATCGCGGCGGCCCACGAACTGGCCCTCTGCGCCAGGGAACGCGGGATCCATGAGGACAGCATTTTGCCGACGATGGACGAATGGCAGGTGCCGATGCGCCTCGCGGTAGCCACGGCGACCAAGGCGCAGGAGCAGGGACTGGCCAGGGTGGCGCGCACTCGCGATCAGATCCACATTCTCGCGGAATCGAAGATCCGCGCCGCCCATGAGGCGATGCGCGTGTTGCTGAGAGAGGGGCTGATCGTTGCGCCGCCGGCGGTAAGGGAGTGATAGGAGCGGTGGAGGCGGGAACCGCGCTGGCCGGGCAGGACTAGGCGCAGGGGTGATTTGTATTAATCGGACAGACAACGTCAGATAAACTCGAGCCTCGAAAGGCCGCTCCCGGCCAGGTGCGGAAGTTCGGCGCCGAGATCGCACCGCCGTAAAGCAGTCCTCAGCCCTGCCGCTCAACCGCGAGTGGCAAACGCGACCTTCACCAAACCGCTATGCCTCGCGCCGCTCGTCGGCTGCAGCGGCTTGTTAGACCGCTGCCCGACCCCCCCACTCAAAACTTACCCGCCTTCAGATTGCGCCGGAGCTCATGGCCTGCTTCGGTGGAACCGACAATCTCGGTTATGACGCCAATAACCCGACGCGTGTCGTAGTAGCCGACACGTAAGATGGGCAACCGGAAGCTTTGAATCTGAGGATAGCCCGAGGACTCCAGGTGAGCGGCCGCGGCGTCATAGTCCGTATCGTCCAGCCAGTACGCCACGTGCTGAACGGCGTCACCGTGTCGATCAAGTGAGTCCTGGTACATGCTGGCCCCCGAGACAGGCTGGATCAGTTCGATCTGGGTGTCTCCTGCGTAGGCGATGTGAAGGTTGCAAACCCAGTTCCCCGGCTTTCCGAGATAAGTGCCCTCGGTGTCCTTTGCCGCGAGGTTGTCCATGTGCATGAAGCGGCTGATTCCCATCGTTTCAACGAAGAACTTCTCGGCGGCCGCAAGGTCTCGGACGACCCAGGCAACTTGGCAGAACGCTGGAGCAATCACTGGCTTTGTCATGTTTGGACTCCTGTGATTTCTGTGCGTACCGAAGCGGGCTAACTATGTTTAGGCCGATCCGCATAAGCGCCGGATCTGTCATCTTCTATCCGTATAACACGCCACTACGGTTCGTGAACAATACGCCATAATCGATGCTTGTTCAACGAGTTACGACTGGGGGTGCTGTCCTAATTGGGACACTTCACCACAAGCCATGACAGCTTGCGTGTTGCAATGGACGTAACTCGAATGTCTAATTAAGGACAGTTGGAAAGACGAATGAGGGCACAGGAGTGGGCACGAGAAGACAAGAGGGCAGTCGCGTGCTAGACGGGGAGAAAGTGGCGAACAAGGACCTGGGAAATGTTCTGAAAATCGCGGTCTGAGGTGAGGATGGGAAGCCCGTGCTGCATGGCGCTGGCAGCAATCCAGATATCGTTAACGGCAACCGGGGTGCCGGCCTTTTTCAACGCCACGCGAATGGTCGCGTACCGTTCCGACGTTTCTTCGTCCACGATCAGCACGCTGACGCGCGAGGATTCCAGAAACATTCGTAACTCACGCTCATTGCTTTCGCGGTTACTCCCCTGGAGAAAGCCCGCGCGAAGCTCTCCGAGGACAATCGGACTGAGCCATATCTCTTCCGCTTGAGGAAGGATCTCAAGCACCTCGGGGTGTCTTTTCTTGAACGCGATATATGCGGAGCTATCCAGAAGCAACCGGGTCATTTCCAGAGCTCCGGATCAATCGTGCGTTGCTCGGCAATGAGGGCCTCGAAGGCGGCGGCCTCCTCCTTCGTCCAGGTTCCGGCGAGATGATCCAAATCATGATAGCGGACCGGCGATTTCTTTTTTCCCTTGCCCCCAACCGATTCTTCCAACAACTCGATGACCGCCTTATTCACGCTCGTCTTCTTCTGTTTGGCTCGCTGTTGAACCGTACGGGCAACGTCGGGTGGAAGGTTCCGTAACGTAATCGCTTTCATGGCGTCGTGTCTCCATGCATCATAGATGCCTCACAGTGATGCACAGTATACCGCAGTGAACCTGGCTCGTCAAAACACGTGGGGGCCGCGGGTGCTGTTCTCATGAGGACATACAGGGTTGAGATCAGGACGCGTCATCCCAGATTAGGGCAGATTGCGTGTGACATGGCATTGGACTGATCGATCAACTGAGGACAGTTTAGGCAGATAAATAGGACACACGTACATCTTGTCCTCATTTAGAGCGGCCGATGAAATGAGGACAGTCTGATTCACGTGAGGACAGCTCAGGGTAAATTAGGACAGCACCCGACTGGGGGACCATTGATCACGCGTTCTTATGCGGATCGACGTAAGCCCCCTCGCGCAGCCAGCGTGCAAAGGGCACTGCTTCTGCTTCAGTGGCGGGAGAGGGTTCAGGGGACGCGCAGTGTTTCGCGGTGCCATGAGGCACGGTCGCCGATGCGGCGCATATGAAGTCTCTGCGCGGGACAATCAGCCACTACGGCGACTGAAGGATTGTCGAACTCCTCCCGGCTGGTCGGCAGCCCCGGTGTTCCACGCAAGGGCGGGCCGTTTTTTTGTCTCACCTGCTGAATACTTCCAGTTTATTGATCACCCTCTACCCAGCGTTGTGCAGCCATTTCATGAAGATCCACCATGGATCTCACCAGCGTCACGCCTCATAATTTCTTGACGAAATTGAGAACCTGAGAAGGGCAAAAAGCAGGGCGGAGGCAGGGTCAGAGAGCTTTTCAGTAACAGTGGAGATCTTGGAGAGGCTTCAGGCTTCCCGCTTGGCACCTGCGGGCCTGCTCACCACCTCTACGCTCGACCTCGGTTCCCATCTCTGTTCCTCTCACCGAAGCCTCCGCTCACTTCTTGAATAATGCTGTTTTGGACGAGGTCAATGGGGGCTCGTGCCCCAGTGGCCTGCCGGGCGCCTGTGGCAATTTAGGACAGGGGCGAAGCAGAGATTCAACCATCGCAGTGGTTTGTGCGTGGCATATCCTATGCTGCTTCATCACACAGGAGGCGCGCTCTTGCGCCGGCGACCAGGGGGCTGAGGGGTGGCGATGCGATGGTTGGTTGCACTCGATGAATCGGAGTGTTCCGAGCGGATCATCGGATGGATGCGAGCCTTTCCCCATTCGAAGCAGACGGGGGTGACCGTGGTGCATGTGCTGGCTCCGCTGGAGGTCCCTGAGAGCATCGGCGTCAGCGGGCAACAGCTGCTGCTGCAGCAGCAGAGCGCGATGGTTGAGGCCCTGCTTGATCGCGTGCGCCGACTCCTGGAGGAGTCCTTTGCCGATGTGGAAGTGATTGTGCGGGACGGCGTCCCGAGCAGCGAGATTCTGCAGATCATTCAGGAGCGCCGACCTGACCTGGTCGTCTCCGGCATGCAGGGGCTCTACCGGTCTCCGGGTTTCACGATCGGTGGCGTCGCTCAGCGCCTCCTGTCCTATGCTCCGTGCAGTCTGATGTTGGTGCCCGGCAAGGTGCAGGCCGGCGGCGGGTTGCGAATCATGCTGGCCACGGATGGATCGGAGGATGCGCAGCGTGCGGCAAGCGTGGTGGCGGGTCTTCCCGGGATACGCGAGGTGACGATCGTGAGCGTCGTGCGTCCGTTGGGCGCGGAGAAGGCGGTCCTCGAACGGTTTCAGCCCGAAGAGAGCCGAAAGATGGAAGCGGCGTTCCTGCGTCAACGGCGTGCCGAGGCGCGCAAGGCCATCGCCGGATGCGAACGTCTGTTGCGGGACGCATCGATCACGGTGCGCCCCAGGGTGATTGCCGGCCATCCGGCCGAGGCCATCGTTCGAGCTGCCCGGCGCGATGCTGCGGACCTGCTGGTGGTCGGATCTCGCGGCCTGACCGGGGTGAAGGCGGCCGCGCTCGGGAGCGTGTCCCAGGCGGTGGCGCAGTTGGCGCCCTGTCCGGTCTTGATCGTGAAGCCGTAGCAGAGCAGGACGTGTGCGGGCGTTGGTCGGGAACAGGGAAGGAGGCGCGATGGCGGTCACCCTGAAAGCGGTTCCGATCGAAAAACCTGAGGACGTGAATCTCATTCTCGGCCAAGCCCATTTCATCAAGACGGTCGAAGATCTTCACGAAGCGCTGGTGACGGCGGTGCCGGGGATCAAGTTCGGATTGGCGTTTTGTGAAGCGTCCGGCCCTTGCCTGGTCCGCTGGAGCGGGACGGATGAAGAATTGGTCGCCCTGGCCAGGACGAACGCATTGGCGATCGGAGCGGGGCATAGTTTCATCATTTTGCTGCGAGACTGTTTTCCCATCAACGTCCTGCCGGTGCTCCGTCAGGTGCCGGAGGTCTGTGCCATTTATTGTGCGACCGCCAATCGGGCGGAAGTGATTCTGGCGGAGACTGAAGGGGGCCGCGGTATTCTGGGCGTGGTGGACGGAGCTGTTCCCACAGGGATCGAACAGGCGGTCGACATTGCGGAAAGAAAGTCGCTGCTCCGTCGGTTTGGGTACAAACTCTAACCTGACTGGTTACGAGTGTGGAACTTTGAAGTCATCGCCGGCCTATGAAAAAGCCTCTCTTCATCGTGCACAAACACCGGGCCACGCGCCTCCATTACGACCTGCGATTGGAGATCGGCGGCGTGCTGGCATCATGGGCGGTGCCGAAGGGCCCGTCGCTCGATCCAAGGATCAAGCGGTTGGCGATCAGGGTTGAAGACCATGACCTGGCCTATGCCGATTTCGAGGGCGTCATTGAAGAGGGGGGATATGGAGCGGGGCCGGTCCTGGTGTGGGATCGCGGATGGTTCGACCCCGCGCCGAGGCACGGGGAGACGGGATCGGCCGCAGAGATGCTTCACGAAGGTGTGCTCGATGTCCGCCTTCATGGCAGGCGGTTGAAGGGGCGCTTTTCGCTCGTGCGTCTGAACGGGCGGCCGGGACAGTGGTTGCTGATCAAGCAACATGATGACGCGGCCAGGCCCGGCTCCGACATCACCGTCGAGCAGCAACAGTCGGTGCTGACGGACCGTTCCATCGAGGAATTGGCCGAAGCGGCGGCAGCCGGTTGAACGAATGATGGATGAAGGGGCAATTGAATGTGGTGATGGGATTGGTCAGCGGGATGATTTTGCAAAGGTCTCCGTTCGCCGATATGCCATAATTTTTAGATGGCTGGTTTGCATCTCGGGGAGCACAGCGCAGCGGAGATTGCGACCATGAAACAGATTGCGGGCATGGTGCAGCGCAGTGCCGACGGCGCCCTGTTGGTAGATGAGCAGGGGACGGTCGTCTTGTGGAATAAGGCGGCTGAACGCCTGCTGGGGTTCCGGTCCGGTGAGGTGCTCGGGCGTCCCTGTCACGACGTGATGCGCGGCATGACGCTCTCCGGTCATCCGCTCTGCTCACCCTCGTGCACTGTCGGACAGCGGCTCGGCTGCGGCGGTGGAGTCCGTAACTTCGATATCCAGACGCGCACTAAAGCCGGGAAAATCATCTGGCTGAATGTCAGTTCCCTGCCCGTGCCCTCCAGGAAGAAGGACCGGTTCCTGTTCGTCCATTTGTTCCGGGATGTCAGCAAGCAGGCGAAGGTCCGGCATCTGGTGCAGGAACTACAGTCCGTGCTGTCCATTCCCGATGAGCGGCCCGATCCTGGTGAGACCCTCTCCGTTGCTCCGGCGTCGTCCTCAGGCACCGTTCCTGATGTGCCGGCCACCCTCCCACTGAGCCGACGCGAGCGTGAGGTGCTGCAGCATCTGGCTTTGGGGGAGCGCACCGCGCGGATCGCGGATGTGCTGTGCATCAGTTCCGCCACTGTGCGCAATCATGTTCAACATATTTGCGACAAACTCGGGGCGCACAGTCGCCTTGAAGCCCTCGCGATCGCCTTCCATCGCGGCACACCTCCGCGTACCCCGCATCATTCATGACGCTGTGGCGCGACATCGCGTCCGGGAGCATGTCTTTCATCACCCGTCATTCGTCGATCGCAAGGCTGCTTTGTCCGGTCGACGGTTTGATCATCGACGCCGCACTGCATTGCAGCAGAAGCGTTCTTGAGGCATGTGGGCTAGTGCATCTGCATCATGCTTCGAAATGACGCAGCCGGCTCATTGTTGATCGAGTCTCGGCTGCTTATCCTACAGACATGGAATCAGACCATCCTATCGGGAGATGGGGGGACGTGAGGTGGAGTTTCAGACTCAGGATCGTGACGCAGCAGCTGGTCGGAGGTGCACCATGTGGGTCATTCAGGACATCAGGTGGACGGCGACGGTCCTCCTCATGTTGACCGGTCTCACGGTGGTGGCCTTGGGAGGGACGGTGCGGGTGCCGGCGAGTGAAGACGACTGGCTCGTCGCCATGATGCAGGCGGTGCTGGTCGAGCAGGCGAACGAAGGACCGTTGTGGGGGACGTTCGCCCCCTATATCGCGCAGCTTGAGATCGTGCGCGGACATTTGCTGAACGAGGATACGGCTGCCGTATATGGCGCCATGAATCGGCTGATGGATATGCTTGAACAACGCGAGAACGAAATCCCGTCGGAGGTGGCGGATCGGCTTTTCGATTACTGTTATCTGGTGACGCCGGCGAAGTACCACGATGTTTCCCGGCACATCGATCGGTTTATCGAGCATCAGTATGGGCAATCGAGCGGCTAACCTGAATTAGGTGAAGAAAAGGAGGTATGTCATGAGGACAATCAGAGGCGATCCCTTGATCGCGGTATGTTTCACGATAGGGTTGGCGCTGGGTCTGCCGGGAGCAGGAACGAGGGTGATCCATGCGGCGACCGGAGAGAAGGCATCCCCGGAGCTGACGATCCAGGTGACCATCAAGAAGATGGAGTTTCATGTCACGGGATACGGACGGGAAGGGAATCCGACGGCTATCGTGGTCCGCAACGACGACGGGGTAACGCATGGATTCTACTCCCCGTTGTTTAAGGACACGCCCGTCCGCCTGGATGGCGATGGGTACCAGGTCACGGGAAAAGGTGGCCCATCCTTCCGCATCGACCCAGGGAAGACCATGACGCTTCATTTTACGAAGGGATCGGCGGAAGCCCCCCTCACGATGATGAGCCCGCTTATGCGGCATGTCATCTGGTGCGACATGCATCCGGACGTGAAGGGGGAACTGTTCATCATCGAGCGCCGAGGCGGGTGAGCGGAAGACCGAGTCAGGAGATAGAAGGTGGCAGGGTGGAATGATGGTGGCGAAGTGACGCGCAGTGGCACGAGGTTCTCCAAGAGGAAGGGGTGAGTCGTTCACGTTTTAACCAAGGAGGTCCATCATGAAGGTCAATGGACATACAACCAACGTGTTGGCGGTTCCCCTTGCGGTGGTGGCTATGACGTTTCTCGTCATGGGCACGACAGCGGCGGTTGCGCAAGCCCCGGGGATGGGGGCGCCTCCGTCGAAGGTGGAGATCACGATTAAAGATCGGCAGCACGGATACGAGACCGTGGGGCTGACGATGCCGTCGCACGACACGACGATCGTGATCCATAATAAGGACAGCGTCACGCATGGGTTCGCGTCGAATCTGTTCAAGGGGATTCCGGTTCGTGTGGAAGGCGGGGTTGAGGTGGCCGGGAAGAATTTCAAATCGTACCATGTGGATTCAGGGAAGACGATGACGCTTCATTTCGCGACAGCGCCGTCGAAGTTCGATCCGGCCACGGGCATCTCCGAGAGCATGCGTCATGCCCTCTGGTGCGACATCCATCCGGAAGTCAAAGGGGAGGTGTATGTCATCGAAACGAGAGGTGAGGTCGGCGGCGGCTGATCGCACCCGGCTCCTGTAGCCGGAAGGATTCGCAATATGAGCCACATGAAGCCATCCCATTGTGTGAATGGTGTGGCGGCCGTTGCCCTGGCCGGTGCTCTGGGTTTCTGGAGCGCCGCTGGGGCGGCGGAGTTTCACTTTGTGGTGCAAGATCTCGGAGAGAAGCGGGCGGTGTGGGTGCCGCAGGAGGTGGTGATTCATCGCAGCACGGAAATGGCAGACGGGTTGGTGTTTGTCCTGGAGAATCCAACAGATCGCACCCATGCCTTTGCCGCCTATGGACTGTTCGAAGAGGTGATGGGCGCGGGTGGGGAAGTCAGCACAAAGCCGTTACGGGTCAACGTGACGTCGGAAGACAGGGTCCTGGTGCAGATCAGCACGGCCCAATTTGAACGGGGCCAGGCGGAAGCCGGTTCAGAGGAGGAAGCCTATCCGTTCTTTTGTCCCTTGCATAAAGGCGACGCGCATCTGGGAGGAACGATTCATGTCTTGCCGTAACCGCGATCAGGATAGAGGCCAGGGTTCGCAGGGATCTTTGTGGGGAATCACGATGAGGACTCAGAGAAGCCAGGCGAGTCGGTTCGTGGCCGTTACCAAGTGCCGATGGCGGCGGTGTGTGTCGCAGGTGAGTGTGCTTGTCGTGGGGCTGACGTGGATGTTGTCGGCCAACCAGGTGGCTCGCGGCAGCGAGTTCCGTTTTGTCGTAGAGGATTTGCCGGACCACTCGGCAGCCTGGCTTCCCAGTGAGGTCGTTATTCATATGGAAACGGACCTCAGGGACGGATTGATCTTTCTTCTCGTGAACCCCACCGCCCGTACACACGTTTTCATGGTCGAGGGGCTCTCCGAACAAGTAGCCGGTGAGCAGGGTGAGGTTATCAACAAGCCGTTGCGGGTAACAGTGGCCCCTGAGGACAGCGTCAGAACCCTGGTGAGTCCTGCGCCATTGGAAGGGAGCCGTGAACGAGGAGGCGTCGAGGAGTTTCGTTTTTTCTGTCCGTTGCACAGAGGGGACATTGATATGGGCGGGACGATCCGCATGGTCCATCTCGGCGGGACCATCCGGACGGCCCAGTAGAGGATCGTGGGCGCATTTTGCTGGGAGGGAATCCAATCGGGATGGTGATGGTCAGGGAACGAGGAGACTTGAACAAACAGCTGATACGTCAGAAGTAAGGAGGGGAGTCATGACACCGATGACTATCTTACGGAAGGCGGCGGGTGTCGTCCTCTGCGTGCTGCTGACGGTGCTTGTCCCGCTGGGGGCGATCGCGATGTATGCGGGGTCGGAAGGCTGGGTGGAGCAATTGACCGGCTTCGTCATTGTACAGGAAGGGATCGCTTCTGCCCAGGGCGAGCCAGGATCGTTTGATTCCTATGTCGGCCAGATCACCCTGGTGCGAAGCCTGTATGACCGGGGTGACTGGAAAGGTTCGTATCTGGCGATGAACCGTTTTATGGACATGCTGGAAAGCCGGGACGGAAATATCAGCGCTCAGGCCGCCGATGCGATGTGGGATTTCTGCTATGAAGTCACCCCGCCGGCCCTGCATGACGTCAAGCGGCACAAGCAGTGGTGGGACAAAACCGTGAACTGGGAGAAATTCTTCTGGGAGGAATAGGAGTGACAGGACCCGGATCTCCGGATGATCGGTGCGAAATGGCGAATGCTGTGGAGGCGCGCGGGGGCCGAATTATGGGGTTCCGGATCAACGTAAGGGGGCTATCATGCGGGTCATTGAGGATATCCGGTGGAGGGGGGGCGTCGTCCTGTTGCTGGCGAGCCTCATCATTGTGCCCGGATTTGAACGTGTCGCCGGTGCCGCGGGGCAGGACTGGCTTGATGCGATGGTCCAGGCGGTTCTCGTGGAACAGGCGAAGGAAGGAACGAGCGGTAGCCTGTTCGCCCCCTATTTCGGACAACTGGCGATGGTGCGCACGCACCTTCTCAACGGCGAGAGCGAGGCGGTGTATGGGACTATGAATCGATTCATGGACATGCTTCAAGCGCGAGAGGCGGGGATTTCAGAGGCGGCGGCGGACCGGCTGTTCGACTATTGTTATGTCGTGACGCCGGCACGGTACCACGATGTCTCTCGGCATCTCCATCGGTTGAGCCGGCATCAGGGTGGCGCGCCATCGGCCTGAGACTGCCATAAGCGAGCTGGTCCCTGTCACTCACAGGCCGATGCTCTCGGTTGGAGGGGGGTATGCGGGCTGTGGCTCCATGCAAGAATGGACACCATGTCGGCGGATGGCGGAGATTCCGGAGCTCGCGAAGCAGGGTCATATTGGAGCGCGTCTCCCGATCCATGACCTTCGAGGGGGAGCCCGTGACGGTCTCTCGCTTCAGAACCTCCTGAGCAATCTTGCCCATGGTCGAAGACCCCCGGACACCTAGTCGGAAACGGCGCCGACCGATCCTGAGGGGCATCGTGCCTACCTCGAAGCTCTGCGGGCCGGGGATGCGGGCGACCTCCTGCGCTCCAACAACAGCGGATCGCCAGGCCCGCGGCCGCCCTTTAAGGCGGCGAATTTCCGGGATCACAGGAACAAATACAGCGCCGCCACGATCCCGAAAAACTCGGAGGTGTTGCGTCCGCTCACGCTCATCCAGGGACCGGCCAGCACACCCACATGCTGGTTCCAGCTGTATTCCAGCGCCGGTGCGATGGTAACCAGGTTGCTGGAGCCCCGTCCCACGAGTGCCGGTCGGCCTTGGGCATCAAGGCCGGGGTCGCCTGAAAAATGCGTGGCGCCCACGGTTTGGAATCCGATATCGAGGGCCAGCACGAGGCGGCGGGTCAGGCTGTACTCACCGGCGATCGTGACGGTGGCCACCGATCCCGGCGTCACCCGTCCTGTTGTGCCGAAGCCTCCGCCGTAGGCGTTAAATCCACGGACGGCGACCGACGAATAGAGGCCGTATGTGGCGTTGAGCCGGTACCGCAACACGTGCTCCCCGCCGAAGGGAATCGCCTTTTGGAGGGCGATGCCGAACGTGGTCGCATAGGCGCCGCCTCCGGTCCGTTCCAGGTCCGCCGTTGACGGGCTCAGGTCGGAATAGCGGCCGGTGGGAAAGATCTCCTGCACCCAGAGCCGGACATCGGGCACCCAGGATTGCGCGGGACTGCGCCAGACTTGAACCCCCAGCTGGAGCGGAAGGTCGCCGAAGCCGCTGGAGGAGTCGCCCCGCGCCTGGTTGCCGATCCATTGGGGCGCGATCTCGATGTCGAGGGAGTCGGTGAGGCCGTAGATGAAGTAGGTCTGCTGGATGAGGCTCTGGGAGGTAGTGGCCGATTGAAGTCGCCAGTTGTCGTTGTATAAGCCGCCGTACCGCGTGTAGTACAGGTAGGGCTCCACCACCGCGTGCCCTTTGCCCAGACTGGTCCCCCTCGTGGACAGGAGCGTGCCGGTAAACCAGGGCGTGGTTTGGGGAATCTCGGCGGTCGGCTCGCCTCGGACGGCGCCGGTGCCGCAGACGAGGAGGATGAAGAGGGCTGCCAGCAGGTTGCTTGAATAACGAGACGGCGCGCGGATGGTCATGCCGAACGGGTACCGTTGTGAGTACAATCAAATCCTGTCCGACCCATGCTACGCCGATGGGCGGGGAGAAAGGGAGTGGACCGACGATTGCCGGGCGATGGGAAACAGGCATTCGTTCAACAGCGAGTCGCTCCACGAGAAGGTGCATGGGCTCGCGGGACGCATCGGGTGCGAAAGTTTCCGGAGCTCGAGGTCTGTCGATCTTACCGCGATGGCCGACTGAGACTTCCGAGGCCCGATGGTTCAGGTCTTGGTTGTATTCTCCTTCAGCCGCCGCTCCCGCAGACGACGGAACAGGTCTTGAACCGACGATTCCGCAATGATCTTCGTGAACTGACTGCGATAGTTCATGACCAGGCTCACGCCATCGACAATGACGTCATAGGCGAACCAGGCGCCGCCTTTGTTCGTGAGGCGATAGTCCATCGGGAAATCCAGCTTGTCGGACACCAGCCTGGTTCGGACCTCTGCATACCCGTCGACTGTCCGCTCGGAAAGATAGACCACCCGCTCGCCTGCATACCCCTCGATCCTCGCCGCATACTGGTCTGAGAGAAAGGCTTTGAAGAGCTGCACGAACTCCTGCCGCTCTGATTGGGTGAGTGGTTTCCAATGTGCGGCGAGCGTCCGTTTGGACATTTCTTCGTAGTCGAATCGCTCCGCGATCACCTTCTCGATCAGTTGCCGCCGGTGCGGCAATTGGCCGGGCCCTTTTAATCGCTGATCGTCGAGGATGTGAAAGACCGTGTCGAGCGTCGCGCGGACGACGGCGGTCGGAGCGGCATGCTCCGGCGCCGCCTGTCCGTTGCCGACAAGTCCCCAGCCGAGTACAAGGCAGACGAAGACCGCGTGGACAATGCCAAGGCGAAGCCATGTGGTTGTTCTGAGACTCTGCATGCGTCACCTCCCGATGCGCACGATCCGCTTACGCCCGAGTCGCCTGTGATCTTGCCGCATGATCGAGCACCTGCTGAATGTGCACCTCCACCTGTCTCAGCACGGACGGGGAGACGGCATAACCGTCGCTTTCGTAGGTCAGAATGGGCATGCCCTGCTGGATGCTCAACGGCTTCAGAATGGCCTCTGAAATGCGGAAAGGAAGGCAGTTGAACGGTCCGATGAGGATGAGCCCGTCATACCCTTCGCGCGCCGCATCCAGTCCCTTGCCGATGGTGGGCAGGAGTTCGCCCCAGATCGTGTGGGACACGTGTTCGGCGCCCTTGTGAAAGACGGTGGAGGCGGTGTTCGGCCCCGACACCAGCAGGCCGGTCTTCTGAAACAGCCCCCGGTAATGTTCTTCCACACCCTGCAACATCTGATGGCCGGCCCACTGTTGGAGATACTGTTGCCCTTCCGGTTCAAAGATCCTGGTACAGGCTTTGGCCATGGCAAGGCCTCCCGGCTTCAGCCCCCAATTTCTGGCGGTCCAGGCCATCTCGTCATAGGCAAAGTAGAGAAAAAGATCGCTCAGATCGACCGGCTTGAGGATGATGCCTCGCTTGGCATATAGGTCGCGCACCCCATCCATGAAAAACGAACTGAACCGAGTGAAAAAATCGCCGGCCACGACGACACGGGGGCAGGTCAACGGATCCCGCATGCGTGGAATTGCGGTTAAGCAATCGACGAACGCGGGCAACGTGGCATGAAATTCCTCCAGCGATCGCGCATTTTCCACGAAGTGTTGCCACTCAGCCTTCAAGTGTTCGATGCTTCCGGGATTACTCACGACACGCAGGACATGGTCGATTTCTACCAGGACGTCTCCGATGACGATGGCCGGAGAGAAGGATCTCGTTAGTCGCTCCTTGTCAAAGCCCAGATACTGGTTTTCCTCACGTGGATCGAAGAGAAAAAGGTCCGTCATCCGCTGCTCGCTGATAAACCGTTCCAGGTAGCCCATGTAGGAGTCACTCACGCAGGGGGCCCCGCCACGTAGCATGTAGAAGCCCGCGACCTCATCGGGCCGGCGCTGTTCCTGGACTTGGAGCAATTGTCCGATGCAGATCGGCAAGGGCAGGCACTCTCGGCCTGACGTGTATTGAAGGCCCCGGTCAAGTTGAGCGCGACTCAACGGCAGGACGACGCCTGGATGCAAGCCGAGCCAGCGGGAGGCCATGGTCACGGCCTGGGTGTGATACGGGGAAAAGTTCGGGAAATAAATCGTGACCTGCGGATCTGTCAAGCGCACCTGCTCGCCGTTGGAACGGATGATTCGGCCGTCTGCGATGAGCCGGCAGGCGGTGAAGGTCTCGCCGTCGCCGCGGTGAACCTCCTGGTAATTGCCGATGATGTCGAGAAAGGCTTCCAGCCTGGTTTGCACTCCGGCATCGGCAGTGTGTGCGTCGATCTCCAGGATCAGATAGGGTTTTGAGCCCATCTCGGAGGCGAGCATGGAATGGGTGAACGCGTCGATGGTGCAACTGAAGTTGCTGACGCTCAGTAGGAAGAGGTTGGGATGCTGTTTGGCGATCGTCACGGCATTCAAAATCTGGTTCGCAAAATGCCAGGATGTGGGGCCCTCTCCGACCGGCAGCAGACAGTCGGCAGGGATCACCGCCACCCCCATACTGGAGAGTTTCTTGCCCACCGATTGCGACGCTTCCGGCGTGAAGGCGTTGTAGCTGTGACCGGCGAGGAGAATGGCCGGTTTGCCCGCCGCGATGGCCGCTTCAAGCGCCTGGTTTCCCAGCTCACTGAGGGTGCGTTCGGCTGTAGTCTGCGCCAGCACGGCTGCCGCCCAGGCTTCTTGTGCTGGCTCGCGGCCGATTCCGAGTTCGTGGACTGCTGTGTCGATCAGGGCGGAGCAGGTGTCGTACCCGTTAGTGAAATCCAACACGGGTGAGAGCAGGCGGCTGCCCGGAAACGCTTTGGCCAGGAAATAGGGCTCCGCCTGGGTGATGGGGCAGAGGTACGATTCCCGGCATTGGTTCGGATGGGGCATACGCATGACATGCGGGATGAAAATCAGTTCGACGCCCCGGCGGGTGAGATCGAGCACGGCCCCGTGGGCGATTTGCGCAGGGAAGCAGAACCCTGAATTGGACGTGAGATCGCCCCGCGGGTCGACATCCGAGAGCAGCACCTCCATGCCCAGGTGAGCAAAGAAGGTGGAGTAGAGCGGAAACAGTGAATGGGTGGTCAGCGCCCTGGGAATGCCGATGCGCGTGCCGTTAGCCACGGTGGTTCCCGTAGTGCGGCCCAACGATTCCCGTACAAACGCCTTTGCACTTTCGTACGCCGGTCCGACTCCCCAGTGTGTGCGCTCGATTCGCTCTTGCTTGGGTGTGGCGGCAGGCGGGAGGCTGGGAGCCTGAAAGAGGACCTCGGCTCGCTTCTCGACCAGGTCTGCCACTCCAGCGGTGCGGGCTTTTCGTTTCCACACGTTCTCATACAGGCTGCAGCGTCCGCCGAAAGGAAAGCGGCGCCCCGCGACCATGAACCGGTCGATGCTGCAGTACATCTTGCAGGCCCCACAGGTGAAGCGGCCGACAAGCTGCATGTCTGGAGCGCCGAGTGTGAACAGATCGACCGTATGGCCGGGCAGTGAGCCGGATCGTTTCAGCGCGAGTAATCCGACACCGAGCGCGCCGAGCAATTCGGGGCTGGGCGGAATGACCACATCGCGGCCGACGCTGTGGGCGAAGGCATACCCGACGGCGTGGTTCAATGCGACGCCGCCTTGCAGGAAGACCTTCTTGCCCACGTAGCGCGGTCCCTTCACCCGGTTCAAATAGTTGTCGGCGATGGCATAGACCAGGCCGGCCACGATGTTGTCGCGGAGGTGGCCCTTCTGCTGGGCCAGCCGAATATCGCTGTTGATGAAGGCGGCGCAGGTCGCCTTGAAATGCACGGGCGAAGGGGCGGCGATCGCCAGGTCGGCGATGTCGGAGACGGTCATCCCGAGATCGCTCTGAGCGCTTTCTTCCAGGAACGACCCTGTGCCTGCCGAGCAGGCGTTGTTCATCGCATAGTCGATGGGCACTCCATTGCGCAGGTAGATGTATTTGGAATCCTGCCCGCCGATTTCAAAGATCGTGTCCACATCCGGATCGAAATGGGTGGCTCCCGCCGCATGGGCGGAGATCTCGTTATAGACATGCTCGGCGCCTAGGTAGGCGCCGGCCAATTCCCGAGCCGAGCCGGTCGTGCCGACCACTCCGATCGGGCGGTTCCCCACCGTATCGACAAGGGCTTGAAGGCATTCCCTGGTGGCCGCCACGGGATTTCCCTTCGTGCGCCCGTAATGGGATGCGACCACCTTGTGCGTCATTGGATCGAGCAGGATCGCCTTGGTCGTCGTCGAGCCCGCATCGACGCCGAGGACCAGTGGTCCGTCGGGTGGTGCCTGCAAGGGCGGCGCGGCGATCACGTGCACCCGTTCGCCGTACTGATCGAGCGACGGGAGATAACCCAACTCCGGCTGCGCCACTAGTTTGGGCGATCGCTCATGCGGTTCGTCACGGGCGAGCAGGGCGGTTCCCCAAGCCTCGAACCAGGGGCTCTCCGGCAGCACGACGAACTCGGTCTCCGGCATTTTCGCGCGCAGCGCCGCCAGCATCGCATCGTTGCGTGTGACGCCGCCGATCAGCAGCACTCGTTTCGGCGCGTGCACGCCCTTCTCCAGCAGCGCGATTACCTTGTTGGCCATGCTGTCGTGGAGGGTATGAAGAATATCTTCGGGGGTGGCCTCGTTGCGATTCAGCTTGTGGGTAATGTCGGATTTGCAGTGGACCGAGCAGCGTGAGGCCAGCGGCACGACTTTGCCGTCGAACGATCGGCGGACCGCCTCCTCCATGCCCAGTCCCATCCGGCCGATCTGCTGCACGAAAAACTCGCCGCTTCCGGCCGCACATTTATTGTGAGACAAGACATTGGTGAGTCTGCCGTCGACGAGCAGGTAGACCAGAAACGATTCCCCGCCGAGTGAGGCCACCGCGTCAAACGTGCCCTCCACCTCGCGGAGTGCGCGCTGAATCGCCGCCACTTCGGGGACATGACCGAGCTGGCCCGAGACCCCGAAATATTCCGCGTCGGCAAACTCCGGGCTGGCCAGCGTTTCTTGAAGGATCTCAAGGGGGCGACCCTGATGGGCCACGACCGTGGCGCGCCGCTCGTCGCCGTGTATGGCAGCCACCTTCACCGTGAGGGCACCGATGTTGATGCCTACGAACGACATGGAGGAGTCACCTGCAAAACCGGATGTGGTCCCTGGCCCGGCTTTCGCCTCTGTGTGAGGTTGAGCAAGTCGTATACCCCGGACCCGCGACATCCTCGTTCGAATGAAAGAACAACCGGTTAGTCATGGAAACCAGAGGGAGGGCGCATGACAGGACGGCTAGGGTGGGGGAAGGCACCTCACCCTCGTCGGGCAAGTGGCGCGAATCGCGACAGGAGGGACCTTCTTGTGGGGGCGGGAATTTTGAGCAAGTCGTGACCTGCTCAGGCGCCCGATGCGCCGGAACGGCGCAACGGGCGGCATCACCAGGATGTTAATCGATCTGGACGGTGACGGCCTTCTTCTTACCCTCTTCGGTTTTCGGCATTCGAACTTCCAGCACGCCACTCTTAAAAGACGCTTTTACCTGATCGGCTTTGACCTCGCAGGGCAGTCCTACCGCCCTGGTGAAGGAGCCGAACGACCGTTCGCAACGATAGTAATCATCCGCTTTGACCTCTTCTTCCCGTTTCTTCTCTCCCTTGATCGTCAACGTCGAGTCGGTGAGTTGGACGCTGATGTCCTCCTTCGCCAGGCCGGGGATCTCCGCCTTGACCACGACGGAGTCCTTTTCTTCGTAGACGTCTACTGCCGGCAGTCGCATCATCATGCCCGTTTCGACCGACCACCACCGCTCCGGTCTCAAGAGGCTCGGGAGGGGCCGTCGCCAGAACTCCTCGACCATCCGGTCGAACCACCGTTCCATTTCATGGGTGCGCGGCATGATCTCGGCGGGTGTCTGTGCGGTCAAGGCCTTGGCGTCTTTTTCCTTGGTCTCTGGTGCCATGGGGGAACCCTCCATGTTGGTTGTGGGATATCGAGATGTGGCGCAATAGTGCGTCGACCTGTGGATGAACCAGACACCCGGTTACGGCCTGTCAGACAGGCGAGGCCCGGCTCAGAATTTCCCGTTCCGCTTCCAGCCAGTCTTCGAGGGCATAGCCGTGCCGATAGCCACGCTCGGCATAGAGCTCATAGGCCCGCTTGGCGACTAGGGTCTGCAGGTCTTCGCGGGGCGGCGACGGCTGGTTTCTGACGGCCGTCTTGGCGGTCAGGCCTTTGCCTGCCGGCACTCGCGGGCTGTTCTCTCTTGATCGTGGTGTTGGTTGTACATCCATGGGGAAATTGTCCTCCGTTAGGCTTGGGCCGGTGCGTGACGTTGTTCAGACAAGAAAGGGATGGGGACAAAGGGACGGTCGAGACAGTTCAATGGGAAGGCGGGAGATCGATCGATCCGTCTGAGCGTTTCAGTGATACGTTCCGGCTTTCCCCAGTCGCTCCAGAGGACTCCGGTAAGTGCAAGCACGGCAAGCTGGTCCGGCCCCTGCCGAATGAGGCCGGAGAAGAAATCATCCCCGGGCATGTCTCGGTAGATGGCCTTGAGGTCGCGCGCTTCGCTTGGGCTGCCGATCGCCCGTCCCAGCCTCTCAAAGAGGGGCATCATCCGGGGGAAGCACTGCGTGCCGAGAGCCCACAGGGTCTCTACGTTGGCCGTAAACGCGCGCGTGTTCCAGAGCCCGCCGATTTGCAGCAGGGTATCGGCCTCGGCGATAGTGGGATGTTCCAGAAGGGCGCGGACGGTCTGGATCCGGTCGTTCCAGGGATCGGCGAGTCGAGGACCAGGCTGAATCCAGCCATAATCCAGTTCCAGCCGGTCCGGCACCGCTCCCAGCAGCACCAGGCGGTCCGGCAGTCGTTCCGCAGCGGAAGCCGCTTGTCGTGCAAGGGCGAGAAATCGCTCTTCCGGGTAGACGAAATGATCGGAAGGCAAAACGACAACGGTGGCCTGAGGATCACGATGACGCACATAGGTCAACGGCAGAAACAGGCCGGCCGCGCTGCCCTGGGGCAGGGATTGGAGCAGGAGCGAACCGACCGCCCTCCGGTCCAGTTGGGCCACGGCGTCCTGGCGGTGTTCGCGTGCCACGACGGCAATCAGATGCTCAGGGGGCGTCAGCCGTACGGCTCGGTCCAGAGCATGTTGGAACATGGAGCGGACTCCGACGAAGGTGCAGTACTGTTTCGGCTGCATTCTCCCCAGCCACCGTGACACGAAGGGGGTGACCCCTGACCCTTCACCTCCGGCCAGTACGATTGCCCAGACTCCACCTGACGCTGGAATTGAGAGGGCCATGACGTGTCTCCTTTCGTGGAGGGCGTGACTCTGCACTTTTTAGAGCGATTGTCCGGCGCTGCATACTGGGCTCCCTACTAATCCTCTAGGTCGATATTACTAGTGGGAGGGAAGCGTGGACCCCTGCTTGTCTGACCTGGCCAAAAAGCATAGACTCCGACTCCTGCGCATCCCTTGCGCCGCAGGCACGCAGAGGCCTGGTCCCGTGGGAGGGGGAGGGCAGAGGAGAGCATGCAGTGGCCGCGGCACGAAAACATCTAAAGAAATCACCCGGCCCGAAATCTCGCGCAACGGGCACGCGAACCAGCGGGCGTCCGTCGGCCGCTCCGATATCAGCCGGCAAGCCTGAAATCGCCCTCCTTCCGGCTGCAGAACGGCCGGGGTTTCTGATCGTAGGGATCGGCGCCTCCGCCGGAGGGCTGGAGGCGATGGAGGAGTTCTTCCGGCACATGCCCCCGAGTAGCGAGATGGCGTTTGTGGTGGTGTCGCACCAGCATGCGGGTCATGTCAGTTTTCTGCCGGGCCTCCTGAGCAAATGCACCGCGATGCCGGTGGCCGAGGCCACGGACGGGCTGCACGTGGAGGCGAGCCGCGTGTACCTGGCGCCGGGGGGTGCCAATCTCGCCATTTTGCACGGCACGCTGCATCTGATGGAACCTGACTCGCAGGAGCGGGTGCCGCTGCCCATCGATTATTTCTTCCGTTCACTGGCGAACGATCAGAAGCGTGCGGCGGTCGGCATCATCTTCTCGGGAACCGGCACCGACGGAACCGTCGGGTTGCGTGCCATCAAGGCCGAGTCCGGGATGACGATCGCGCAGGATCCGCAGGTGGCCAAGTATCAAAGTATGCCGCGCAGTGCCATTGCCGCCGGCGTGATGGATGTGGTCAGGCCGGCGGGACAGATGTCGGAACCGTTGCTGGCCTATGCGCGCACGCTCGCAAAACCCACAGTGATGCTCTCGGAATCCGATGCTTCGCAGGTCCTGCAGAAAATCTTTCTGCTCTTGCGCGATCGGACCGGGAATGATTTCTCGCTCTACAAGGAAAATACGATTCAGCGTCGCATCGAACGACGGATGAACGTGCATCAGATCGAAGATCTGGGACAGTATCTGCGGTTCGTCCGAGCGAATCCGTCCGAGCTCGATGCGCTGTTCCAGGAACTCCTGATCGGGGTGACCAGCTTCTTTCGTGATCCCCAAGCCTATGACGTGCTCTTGCATAAGGGCCTGCCGACGCTTGTGGAGGCGAAGCCTGAGGGGGCACCGTTGCGTGTCTGGGTGGCCGGCTGTTCGACGGGAGAGGAAGCCTACTCGCTCGCCATCCTGCTGCGAGAGTATCTGACACAACGGAAACGTCGTCTCACGGTGCAGATTTTTGCCTCCGATCTGGACGGACGGGCCATCGACACGGCTCGCGCGGGGCTATACCCGATCGGTATCGCGGGCGATATGACGCCGGAGCGTCTGCAGCGGTTCTTCACCAAGGAGGACAGTAGTTATCGGGTCAAGAAAGAAATCCGAGATATGGTGGTCTTTGCGACCCATAATGTTCTGACGGATGCGCCGTTCACCAAGCTGGATCTCCTGTCCTGCCGCAACCTCCTGATCTATTTGGAAGCAAAGGCCCAGCAGAAGCTGCTCCCGCTGTTCCATTATGCCTTGAAGCCGGACGGCATCCTGTTTCTCGGCTCATCCGAAACGATCGGCGGGTATGAACGTCTGTTCGCCGTCATTGACCGGAAATGGCGGCTCTTCAGTCGGATCGCCGGGCCCGGCACGTTTCCTCGCCTCGATCCGATTCCTGCCGGATCGATGCGAACGAGTGCGGAGACTCGTATCGATGAAGACCGGTCTGCGGGAGTCGCCCGTCCGGCCTCGATTCCCGATCTGATCCAGCGGCTGTTGGTGGTGCGGTATGCGCCGGCTGCGGTCATCGTCAACGATCGCGGGGACGTGGTGTATATCCATGGGCACACCGGCGCCTATCTCGAGCCGGCTCCCGGCCCACCCAGTCATCATCTATTAGAGATGGCACGCGAGGGATTGCGGCATGAACTGGCGACTGCGCTCCATCTGGCAGCCGGACGGGAGCAGGAAATCGTGCGTCGTGTTGTGCAAGTGGCTGCCGACGACGGAGTCATGCTGGTGGACCTGACGGTCCAGCGCCTCGCGGAGCCGGAGGCCTTGCAGGGCTTGTTTCTGGTGACGTTCGACCAGGTGCGGCCGGCGCGGTCCGCCGCGCGCAAGAGCGCCGCTGTTCCCGCGGCGGCTGGGCAGAAGAAAGGCGAGGCCGGACTGAAACAGGAACTGGCCTATATGAAGCAGCGCTTGCAACGGACGATCGAGGAGCTGCAGACCTCGAACGAGGAGCTGAGATCCTCCAATGAAGAACTGCAGTCAACCAACGAGGAGCTCCAAAGTACCAATGAAGAACTGGAAACGGCCAAGGAAGAACTGCAATCTCTGAATGAAGAGCTGGTCACCGTCAATGCCGAGCTTCAAGGGAAGCTCGATACGTTGGAGGAGGTCAACGATGATTTGCAGAATCTGTTGAACAGCACGGAAGTCGCCACCATTTTTCTGGACAATGAACTGCGCATCAAGCGGTTTACGTCGGAGGCGAAACGGGTCAGCAACCTGATCACGATTGACGTCGGCCGGCCGCTGTCGGATATCGTGTCGAAGCTGGCCTATGATCGGGTACTGCAGGATGCGCAGGACGTGCTCCAGACGCTGGTCGTTACGGAGCGGGAAGTGCAGGCGCTGGACGGAACCTGGTTTTTCATGCGGATCCTTCCCTACCGCACGGCCAGAAACACCATTGAAGGGCTCGTCTTGACCTTCCTCGATATCACAAAGGTGAAAGAGGCGGAGAAATTCCTGCAGGCCGCGCAGGGCTTCGCCGCCAGCATCGTGGAGACGGTGCGGGAGCCGCTGCTGGTGCTGGACGATCTCCTTCGCGTGGTCTCGGCCAACCGGTCGTTCTACGAGATGTTTCAGGTGACGCCCCGCGAGGTCGAACAACAGTTGCTCTATCATCTCTGCGGCGGCGCCTGGAATATTCCCGATCTCCGGGCGCAGCTCGAAGACATTCTTCCGAAGCGCACGTCGTTTCAGGATTTCATGGTGGACAAGGTCTTTCCGCAGGTCGGCCGGAAGGTCTTGGTGCTGAACGGGCGGCGGTTGGAGCAGGAACCCACCCAACCGGGCAGAATTCTCCTGGCATTCGAAGAGGCGCGGGGGAAGTTGCTGCCGCGAGATGAAGCCGGGGTTTGAACGGACGTGAAGGTGAGAAGGGCAGGTTGATGGCCAAGATCAGCGATCCAGGCGGTCCCTTCAGGAGCTCCGGGCTCCGCCGGCAGGCGGAAGCTCTCTTGCGAGCATCCAAGCGAGACGTCGAAGCCATGCCGGTCAAGGATGTGCAACAGCTGGTGCACGAGTTACAAGTCCATCAGCTCGAACTGGAGATGCAGAACGAGGAGCTCCGTCGGGTTCAGATGGAGCTTGAAGCGGCCCGCGACCGGTATGTGGACTTGTTCGATTTTTCTCCGGCCGGCCACCTGACCCTCGATCCGCAGGGGAAGATCGTCGAGGCGAATCTGAGAGCGGCGGCGTTGCTCGGCATGCATCGAAGCAAGTTAATCGGCCGCCCCCTGGCATCGTTCCTGGAGGCGACCGAACAGGACCGCTTCCACCGGCATTCTCGAGCGGTTATGAGGACCGGATTGCGGCAGACCTGTGAGCTGCAGCTGCGGCCAAATGAGGGAGGCGGCGTGTACGTGAATCTTGAGAGCCTTGCGGTTCGTGATGAGCAGGGGGGGGCAACCCACTGGAGCACGGCGCTCCTGGACATCAGCGCACGCAAGCGGGCCGAGCAGGAATTGGAGGCTCAGCGGATCCAGCATGGAGCCATCATCGACACGGCCATGGATGCCATCATTACGGTGGATGAGGAGGAACGAGTCGTGCTCTTCAACCGCGCGGCGGAATCCATGTTTCTCTGCGGGGCGGGCGAGGCGATCGGCCGGCCCCTCGATCAATTCATTCCGGAACGGTTCAGGCGGGTCCATCATGACCATCTGCGCCGCTTCGGCCAGTCGGCCATGCAGCCTCGGGCCATGCAACGAACCGGGACCTTATATGGCCGTCGGGCCAATGGGGAGGAATTCCCCTTTGAGGCGTCGATTGCGCATGTCCGGGTTAACGGCAGGCAGTTGTTCACAGTCATTGTGCGCGATATTACGGAGAGACGAAATGCCGAAGTCGCCCTGCAGGCCAGTGAATCGTTCACTCGAGCCGTCCTGGACTCCTTGCTCACGCAGGTGTGCGTACTGAATGAGGAAGGGGTCATCCTCCAGATGAATGAAGCCTGGAAGGAGTGGGCCGCTCGTGCGGTCGATGGAGGAGTGATCGGTGCGAATGTCGGACAGAATTATCTGGAGCAGTGCCGGCGTGAAATCGCCGAAGGGGCCCGAGACGCGCAATCCATCCTCGACGGCATTGAGGCGGTGTTGGCGGGACGACGGCTATGGTTCAGCCAGGAATTTGTCGCTCGTGCGCCGGAAGGGGAGCATTGGTTTCTCCTGCGCGTGACGAAGTTGAAAGGAGCGAGCGCAGTCGTCTTGTCGAGGACGGATGTCTCCGAACGGGTTCGCATGGCCAGGGAACTGGAAGATCATGTAGTGCTGCTGGGAAAGCAGCGCACGGAGTTGGAGTCCCTCGCGGGGAAACTGATCGGGGCCCAGGAACAGGAGCGCCGGCGAATCGCGCGTGAATTGCACGACGATTTTAATCAACGGCTCGCCGCGTTGTCCCTTGAATTGGAAAGCCTGGAGCGGTGCCCCGATGGCCCGCCGCTGCAGATGGTCCGGCAACTGGCCGTCATTCGCAGTCGTGTGGGACAGCTTTCGGATGATCTGCATGACATGGCCTACCGGTTGCACCCTCGTTGCTCGAGCACGTCGGGTTGGAAGTGGCGATGCGAGACCATGCCGCGGAGTTCGAAAAGCGAAGCGGAGTGCCTGTCAGCTTTATGGTGCGTGGCGTTCCGGAGGGGCTTGCCCCGGAGATTGCCACCAACTTGTTTCGTATCATGCAGGAGTGTCTCCAGAATGTGGCCAAGCATGCCGGGGCGACGGAGGTGTCGCTCAAGCTGAGCGGTTCCTCGAAAGGGGTCGGGCTGTCGGTGCGGGATAACGGAAAGGGGTTCGATACAGAAGACCGTCGATTTCGGGTGAAGGGCCTCGGGTTGCTCAGCATGCAGGAGCGGGCGCGTCTGTTGGGTGGAGTGCTCCGGATCCATTCCTTTTCGCAGGGCGGTACGAAGGTCTGCTGTTGGATTCCCCGTAGCGAGGAGGTTCGATGAAACGGGCACGTGTCCTCATGGCCGATGACCACTCGCTGATCCTCGCCGGGTTAAAAACTCTGGTAGAGGCGGAGCACGATGTGGTGGGAACTGTAGAGGACGGGCGGGCCTTGCTCGAGGCGGCTCCGCGTTTGAAACCCGACGTGATTCTGCTGGATATTTCCATGCCGCTCCTCAACGGGTTGGATGCCGCGCGTCAGCTTGTCAAGCTGGTGCCCGAGAGTAAGCTCATTTTCGTCACCATGCATGCCAGTCCGACCTATGCCACGCAGGCTTTCCAGGCCGGCGCATCCGGTTATCTGCTGAAGCGTAGCGCAGTGTCGGAACTCAGCCTGGCGATTCGGTCCGTTCTACAGGGACAACATTACCTCACCCCGTTGATTACCAAAGACGTGCTCGAACCGGTCCTGAAGGCCTCTCATGGGAAACGCGGCGAGCCGACCTCCCGGGCACTGACGTCGCGTCAACGGGAAGTATTGCAATTGGTGGCTGAGGGGCATGGAACGAAGGAGATCGCGACGATCCTCAATGTGACCGTGAAGACGGTGGAATTCCACAAAGCCGGGATCATGCGACAGCTGGACCTGCATTCGACCGCGGATCTGGTGAAGTACGCCATTGCTGAAGGCCTCGTCGAGTGCCAATGAGCGCTACCGGATCGGTGCTTTGCTGCGGCTCCCTCGATGCGCACCCTGCCTGCGGGCGCATCTCGTGTTTCAGATGAGACCTCTGCCTCGCTAGTAATTCTGGATCGCAAGTCTAGCAACTCCCCTAGTTCTCTCTCTGCCGGATTTCCCCTAGCCTGTTCCTCGTGGGACCGCTCCTGTTTGAGGAGGCGCCGCATGATCGTTTCAACCCCTATCGAGCGGGTGCAGGACGCATTGGCGCCTGTCGGCGCGGATTGCCCCATAGAAGAGATTGCAGGCCTCTGTCCTGATCTGACGTGGAACCAGGTGTTTCTGGCAGTGGATTACTTGAGTCGGACCGGGCAGGTTCGTGTGACAAGGGATGCCGGCAGGATGTATCGGGTCCAGCCTTCGCGCTCGGCAGGCACCGAATCCAGGGCCCTTTCAGCCGGCCAGCAGTAACGGGTAGTGATGTGAAGGCGGAGGGCGGTTTTGTCTCCGGCCGGCGTCACGGTGTGAGGAGGCTCGTCCCGAAGGTTGCTTGGGGGTATGAGTGTGCTCAGGCTGCGGGCGATCCGCGAACGAACAGGAGCGAGAGGGTGTCACGGAGGAGAGAGGGCCCGATGTCTACTCCCACGGAAGCGGAACGGAGGCAGCCCGCCGGCAGACTGGCTGACGCCGATCGCTGTGTCCATGGCCGACTCATTGATGACGTCCTGACGGGAACCGGTCGGCGAAGCGGAACAGTGCGTTGTCTTGAGTGCGGCGCGCAATTGGACGACCCGCACGCCCGTAAGTCCTGATGCGCGGGAGATGGTTGCATGTCCTTTAAGAGTGCCATGGTGGAGAAGAAGATGCTGAAGCCGATGCTCTGCCCCATCCCCCTCTGTGGTCAACCCCTGTCGCCTGACCCTCGAAATGGCTATGACGCCCTTACGGGCCTGGAAGGAACGGCGTGTCTACGTTGCGGGCATCGGGGGGTGAAGGCACGTGACGGGCTACAACTGTTATTCGCCGGGCAGCATGAATACGTCTTCAGTTACGGTCCCTCCCTGTCCTGCCTCAAGGTCGTGCTGTCGGCAGCTGTGCTCAATCTGTTCCGCATTCATGGGGTGACATCGGTACGCCTGGCGACCCACATGGCCGAGTGGGCACTCCTCAGGGGGCAAGTCTGTGGCACCGTGCGCCCTTCAGGCGATCTGCTTCAGTCTGGCTGTTACGAATTCTGTCGACACCAGGCCACGAACAACCCGACGGTGTCATCGTGGTAGCCCTGCCCACAGAAGGTCGATCCCATCCATCCAGGGCCGTGATTTCCTCCGACGCGTGAATATATCTGGACGTGATCCCACGCTCCGTCCCTCTCGACATTGCGACATGGATTCGTTTCAGGGGACTGTATGATGTGGGTGAGCGGGGGAGTGACTCATCAACTGGACACTCAGTAGTTGGACAGGGAGTCATATGATCGACTTGGAAGAAAGCCGAGCTTGCATCACAGTGGCGATCGTGAGCGCAAATCAGCTCGTCCGGATCGGGCTCCACAGTGTGCTTCGAGCCCGACAGCATATCCAGCTCGTTGGAATCGCGGCAAGTGCGAGGGAGGCTGAGGAGGTTGTCACACAACATCAACCACAGGTGCTTTTGATCGAGTGGCGCGATGGGTGTGAGACCTTGAAGCTGGTTCAGACGATCAAAGCATCCGCGCCATCCACTCAACTCATCGCCTTGAGCGGTGTGAACGACGGGATGCACATACAGGCTGCCTTATCGGCTGGAATCCACGGCTTCGTATTGAACATTCAGCCGCCCGCAGTACTAGTCGCGACGATCGAGCATGTCGCGCGTGGCGCAACTGGTATGGGAATGGCTGAGTCTTCGAGAACGGGTCACACGTTCAGTCCGAGGGCTAAAGGGATCGGGCATGTGGTCTTCTCGTCACGGGCAGGTGCAGGTCTGGAAGAACTCACCAAGCGGGAGCGTGAGATCATTACGCTGATCGGGGAAGGCCTCTCGAATAAGGCTATCGCCGATCGTTTGTGCATTTCCAGCACGACCGTGCGCCATCACCTGACCAGTATTTTCGACAAACTCGGTGTCACGACCCGTCAGAAACTGCTCATTTGCGCCTATCGGCGTGGCCTTGTGGAGGTCCAGGCATTCGCATCGCCGGCGTCCATCGATCTGTAACACTTCATTGCTCGCTCATGGGGCATGTGCTCAGATGGCGTCCCCAGCGGGTCCGTGACCTGTTACTCGACCGGCACATCTTTGAACAGATCCTCGAGCATGTGGGCCCATAAGCGGCGGGCGATCTCATCGAAGGGAATGCGGAACTCGCGAACGTCCTCACCGGCGAGGGTGGCTTCACCGGAGGATTCCCAGACGATCTCGCCTGTTCTGGTGTCCCACAGTTGCAGGCTCATGCGGAGCATGGTGACGCGGGTTTGCAGGACTCGCAGACCGAAGAAGGAAAAGCGCCCGGACATCGATTGGTTGAACGAGGCGAGGCTGGGTTGAAAGACATAGTTGGTGTGGAGGGCCTGTCCGATTTTCTGGAGCCCCGCCCGATTAAGGATACCGGTTCTGACATAGTCGGACACCATATCGGCATACTCTTCCCCCAACTCTCCCCGGTTGATACGGTTCAACGCTTCGTGGACCGGCAGGGCTGTGATCAGAGTCGGCCGCTGATCCAAGGCACTCGACAATGAGCGGGAGACCTGATGGGCAAACCCTTCCAATCCGAATCCCACCACCGCGTTCAGGACGGCAACCTGCTCGTGCTTCAGCGTGGCCGGGTTAAAGGAGGTGGCCTTGGGACGGAATGTCGTTTCTTCTCCCCACTGTTGCAGAGGCCCGATACAGCCGGCTGACAGCAAGAATCCCGCGAGCAGTAGCACCCATCCGACTAATTGTCCCATGCGTCTCACCAGGACGGTTCCCCCCTCTGGCCATGGCGAGTGTATCCCCGCAATGGCCTTACTACAGATGCAATGATCGGTCCCGGCCCTGATGGGGTCATGTGAGGAAATCCGCTACAAGCATTTCTGCGCCGGTGCCGCGAAAGGGTACAGGCATGAACTCAATAGCAGGGAGGCCGGATGTACCCTACATCGGCGGCGCTACTCGTACGGACGCTCCATAGCGGCGAGTTTGCTGAACAAACGGCTCGTCGATCCGATGGCTGGACAGGCGAGACTCGGCAGGCATCGCGATTGCTCACTCGACAGCATGATATGGGTGGTTGAAACTTGTGAGGAGGACAGTATGACGTTGACGATGCCGGATGCATTGCGGCTACTCGAGCTCTTCCATCAACGGGATTATGCTCAAGCCAGACCCCATTTGTATGTGAAGTCGTTGAAGTCGGACAACTGGGTCCGGCCCAAAGGGATGCGAGTCATTCCGTCGAACCTCGACATCGAAATCCTGGGCCTGGAAAGCGAGCAATGGGAAACGATTCCCTTCAAGGATGTGAGTTTTGGACTGTGGTAATCCCAAAGGGTCGGAATGAGAAGAACAGTATCCGCATCGGGGTGGTGGGATTTGGGAAAGTAGGGCGGGCCTGCGCAGAATTGCTGCTCACGAGGAAGGATGCGTCTTTGGCGGCCATCGTTCGACGCCTCGACGGTCTTGCTCAGCCGTTGCCGGAGGTGTTCAGCAAGATTCCGGTCGTGTCGCACACGACGCAGGTGCACGAGATGGATGCGGCGCTGTTGTGCGTCCCGATCGAGCAGGTCGAAGCGGCGGCCCACGGCTGTCTCCAGCATGGTCTCCCCATCATCGAATGCGCGCTATTGCACGGAGGGGCGTTTCAAGCACATCGGGAAGCGATCGACCGGTTCGCTACTCGTTTTGATGCGCCGGCCATTGTGGGTGCCGGATGGGACCCGGGCGCGCTGTCTCTCATGCGCTCGCTGTTCGGGCTCCTCGCTCCGGAGGGTCAGAGCGAGATGAGGCATCGGGTGGCCGCGAGCCTTCATCATACGGCGATGGCCCGCCGGGTGGCCGGAGTCAAGGATGCGCTTTGCACGGAACAGGTTGCGGCAAACGGGACGTGGCAACGGTATGTCTATGTTGAGTTGGAGAAGGGAGGCGAGGCGGATCGCGTGGCCGCGGAGATTCGCGCCGATCCACTCTTCCTCGGAGAAGAGACGCTGGTCTTTCCGGTCGACAGTGTGGCCGCGCTCGAACAGGAAGGGCGCGGGGTCGCGCTTGAGCGGCGGAGTGCGCCTGGGTGTGCGGGGCATCAGCGGTTTCTCTTTGAAGCCCGCTTCGACGAAGCTATTCTCACGGCGCACATGATGCTGGCGGCCGCCCGTGCGTTGCCGGGGCTGAGCCCCGGCGCGCATTCCCTCCTCGATCTGCCCGTGAGCGCGTTGTGGGGAGAGCAGGCTCCCAACGCGGAACGGGCATGGTTGTAGGTGCGGCTTATGCTTGCAGGATTCCGCGGAGGTACCGATAGTGCGAGACCAACAGATTCTCAAGGCAGTCCGTGCCGCATTCGAACATGAGCCCCGCATCAACTTACGCAAGTATCCCATTCAGATGGCGTTCGAGGAGGGGGTGCTCACTCTGGAAGGGGAAGTGGAGCATGTGGCAGCAAAGAAACTGGCGATGGAACGGGCGATTGCTGTTCCAGGGGTCACAGGCATCGTGGATCGACTGCACGTGACGCCTTCAACGCGCATGGGCGATGGCGCAATTCTGGATGCCGTGCGCAATGCGTTGCTACAGGAGCCCTGTTTACAGAACTGCACGATCCAAGTGAAACATAAGGGGACGTGGGAAACTGTCAGAGAGGTCACCGCGAATCCGCATGGAGTGATTCAAGTATCGGTCACGGATGGCGTCGTGCTCCTGGATGATCATGTCATCAGCCTCACTCAGAAGCGACAGGCCGGCCTGCTGGCCTGGTGGGTGCCTGGAAGTCGGGACGTCATCAATGGCATGGAGGTGGTTCCGCTGCAGGAAGACTCCGACGAGGATCTGGCGGAAGCCGTGCGTCTGGCGTTGAAAAAGGATCCCTTCGTGAATGTCGAGCGTATCCGCGTGACCGTCGAAAAGGCGGTAGTCACGCTGGAGGGTGATCTGCCCTCCTCTGCTCAGAAAGGCATGGCGGAATCTGATGCCTGGTATGTGTTCGGGGTAGATAAGGTCATCAATCGCCTCGAAGTGAGAACCCCATGAAGCGTTCCTGGGCAGTCACGTTGCTGACGTTGTGGGTTGCGGGGGGCGCTATGACCGGTTGCATAGGCGCGGCGGTGATCCCGCCGAATCTGGAGGCGCGCGTTGATCGCAACCTGTCGTTCGATCAACTGAAAGAAGCGCCTGCCTCGTACCAAGGTCGTTTCGTCGTAGCCGGGGGGAGTGTGTTGGCCGCCAGGCGATTGAAGGATGCCACTCGCATTGAAGTGCTCCAGTTACCGCTTGATGGTTCACTTGAGCCGACGGGGCGTCCGATCGAGTCGCGCGGACGTTTTCTTGCGTTTCAAAAGGCGTTCCTAGACCCGGCCGCGCTTCCGCCCGGGACCCGCGTGACGGTGGTCGGAGAAGTAACGGGAGCGGTCACGCTTGTGCTTGATGACATCGAGTATGCTTATCCGGCATTGGACGTTCACGCGATTACGATTTGGCCGGTCCACGTGCCGACTTCCTGGTACCGTCCGTTTCCGTATTTCGGCGCCTATTGGGGACCCTATTGGGTTCCATGAGCATGAGCGAGGGAATCATCATGGCCAAAGGTGAGGGGGCCGGATTTCGAGATCGTCGGGACGCCGGCCGCCAGCTTGCCCGGGCGCTCATGGGATACAAGGGAGCGAAGGCCACGATCGTGCTGGCGCTGCCGCGCGGAGGAGTCGTGATCGGGTACGAGGTGAGTCTCCTGCTCCGGTTGCCGCTGGATGTGCTCGTGGTTCGAAAGTTGGGAACGCCCTTGAATCCCGAGTTGGCGATGGGTGCTCTGGCGGAGACGGGCTACCGGCATCTGAATACCGATGTCATCACAACCTATGGCGTCACCGTCGAACAATTGGAAGAGGAGGTCGGCCGGCAACAACAGGAGATCCACCGGCGGATCGAAACGTACCGGGGAGGAAGGCCTCTTCCACCGCTGAAGGGGCAGACCGTGATTGTGGTGGATGATGGGATTGCGACGGGAGCCACGTTCTATGCGTCGTTGGCCGCGCTGCGCACCGCGAAGGTCGCGCGTGTGGTGGCGGCGGTGCCGGTCGCGCCGCCGGAGGCATCGGACGAGCTCAAGAAGAAGGTGGATGAGGCGGTGATCCTCCAGATGCCGTCCTGGTTCTTTGGCATCAGCCAATTCTATGAATCGTTCCCTCAGGTCGAGGATGAGGAAGTCCTCGCTTGTTTAGAGACCGTGCGGGAAGCCCTGTCGAGCGGCAAATGATCAGCCGGATGATGTGAGAATCTGGCCGTGCTGCACGGCATGGAGTAGAAGCAGAAAAAGGAGTAGGCCATGGCGTTTGAACTGACCAGTGGCGCTTTCACGGAAGGGGCGCTCATTCCGAATAAGCATACCTGTGAGGGAGAGGACCTGTCGCCGCCCTTGCGCTGGAGCAACCCCCCGCCGGGAACGCGCAGCTTCGTGCTCATCGCCGACGATCCCGATGCGCCGGCCGGCACGTGGGTTCATTGGGTCATATTCAATATCCCCATCGATGTTCGCGGATTGGCGGAAGGTCTTCCTGCTCAGGAGACCTTGCCGAATGACGCGCAGCAGGGTCTCAACGACTCCAAGCGAGTGGGTTATGGCGGCCCCTGCCCCCCGCCGGGAAAGCCCCATCGTTACTACTTCAAGCTCTACGCGTTGGACCATGATCTGAATCTAAAGCCGCGAGCGACCAAGGCCCAGGTTGTCGATGCGATGAAGGGCCACGTGCTGGCCGAAACTCAATTGATGGGACGGTTCGGGCGATAGCACCTGTGCCAGACCCTATGGCTTAGTGTGTCAGGATGCGGGACTGGGCATGAGCGGCTGCTGCGGGCCCCCTACTTGTGGCGCTCGTGAAGCGTGATGTGGTTGCCGTCCTGGTCTTCGATCACCGCCATGCGGCAGACCGGGGTGTCAAATGTTTCGGTGACGAATGACACGGCCCGCTCTTTCATTTTGTGGACATACCCGTCGAGATCCGAGACCTCAAACGCCACGACGGCTCCTTTCGCTCCAGGAACATGCCCCATGTCCGTGGTGGTGATCGCAAAGGTTGAGCCCGCGACATCGTACTCCACCCAGACGTCCTGGTAGTTGTCGCTTACCCGCAAGCCGAGTATCTGCTCGTAAAAGGCTCTGGCCCGAGCCATATCCGAAACGGGATAGACCGTAAAGGCCATCGAGGTAATCATTGATGGACTCCTTTCAGGACGGGAATCACTGGAGGGGTCTCGTCCCGACCCAGAAGCGGCTTATACCGGGGGCATCTGGCTCAGGATTTCTCGCTCGGCCTCCAGCCAATCATCCAGCGCGCAGCCGTGCCGGTACCCATGCTCCGCATAGCGCTCATAGGCTCGTTTGGCAATCAGTGCGTTCAGGTCATCGGAGGTCGATGCCGGCTGAGCTTGGGATGAACGTGCGGCTCCCGAAGGCTTTGCCGCTGTCCGCTCAGAGGCCTGTCGCCTCTGTCCTGGGTTGTCGTGTGGGAATGGGGTCAGCATGGGCCTCTCCTTGCATCATGGTTGGACGGTCGGTTCAGGGCTGGCACCAATGAGCGGTTCCGGTGCGACGGGGCGGTCGAGACATTCGAGAGGAAATGCGGGGATGCGACCGATTCGACGTAGGGTCTCCGCAACCCTGGCCGGTTGGCCCCAGTCACTCCAGAGGACATCGTGGAGCTCAATCACTGCCGCCGAATCGGCGGCCTGTTGGAGCAGGGTGGTCGATAGATTGTACGACGGCATGTCGTCATAGATTGCGTCGAGAACAGCGGCTTCCTGCGGCTGTCCGATCACCTGTCTGAGCTGTTCAAAGCGGAGCATGAGGTCGGGGAAACATCGCGTCCCGATTTGCCACAGCAACTCGGCTCGGGCGGCAAACACAAAGGTATTCCACAATGCGCCATGGCGGAGGGCATCGTCGGCCTGCCCCATGGTGGGTTTTTCCATAAAGGAATCGACCCTCCGTACCGGTGCTCCGCCGGTGGAAGAGAGCCGTTCGCCAGGCAGGATCCATCCATACTCCATTTCGAGTCGGTCCGGCCGGACACCCAAGAGGACAAGACGATCAAGCATCGCCTGCGCCACATCGGTGATACGTCGTACGGCTTTCAGAAAGCGGTCCTCGGGATGCACGAAGTGATCGGATGGAAAGATGACCACCGTCGCGTCTGGGGCTCGGGCATGAATGTAGGTTAATGGCAGGAAGACCCCGGCAGCCGTCTCGCAGTTGCGAGGCTGGTAGATGATCTGTCCGATAGTTCGCCCCTGTAGCTGTGTGAGGATTTCGTCGCGATGATCACGTCCCACCACGGCGACGATTCGCCCCGGGTCCGTCACCAAGGCCGCGCGATCCACCGTATGTTGAAACAGGGAGCGGGAACCGACGAAGGCGCAATACTGTTTGGGCCGGTTGAATCCTAGCCAGCGATGAACGAGTGGCTGCATCCTGGTGCCTTCGCCCCCCGCAAGAACGATGGCCCAGCGGGAAGAGGGTGGATGTTGCTGATCCATGACGTTCCTTTGACTGGGTTTGGTGGTCAGGAAGTGGAGGTGCGATCGGGTAAGATTCTATTGTCCGAAACTTGCCGCACATTACAAAGCGGCGCACTGGCGATGAAAAGCAAAAGCGAGGCCAGCAAGAGTGCGAAGGCTTGCATGCGGTCTCTGGTGTAAACGCACAACGCTCTCTGTGTGTAGGTTCTATGAGCCGGTGGAGATGTGGGGAACTCCGCGACAGAACCAGAGAGCCGGGCTGTAGAAAAAAGTCCCAGGTCACTGTCATGGATGAGAATGCCTTCGTAGAGAAAGCGCCGGTCCTGAAGCAGGGGCCGCCAGCTGATCTGATGGGGATCGGGACCGTCGTCATTCAATCCCGGCAGGACGACGCAGTCATCCAGTTCCGCGGCCTGTTTGATCCGGAGGACGTGAAACAAAAGGCTTCAGGCCGCGTTGATGAGGCGGCCTGCCTGAGGAATGAGCGGGGAGATGGATGCGACTCGCATTGACCGGCGATGTGATGCTGGGACGGATGGTGGATGAGCACATGATCCAGAACCGGTCCCTGCGTCCTGAAGCCCTGTGGGGCGACATCCTCCCAGTGATGCTGAAGGCCGACTGCCGCTTGATCAATCTGGAATGTGTGATCAGTAGCCAGGGAGAGGCCTGGCATCCGGCTACCAAGGCATTTCATTTTCGTGCCCACCCTCGCGCGGTGGATGTTCTGCGGGCAGCCAGGATCGATGGCGTGACGCTTGCGAATAATCATGTGCTGGATTACGGACCTGACGCGCTACTGGATTGCGTGAACTTGCTCGACCGGGCCGGCATCAAACGGACCGGGGCCGGCGCGATGCTGGAGGAGGCGCTTGCCCCGGCCGTCTTCGCATTGCCAGAAGCCTCTGTCGCCGTGCTTTCCTTGACTGACAACGAGCCGGAGTGGGAGGCGACAAGCAGGAAGCCCGGCGTGAACTACGTCGCATACAACGACCGCGGGTTGGTGGAACCCTACCAGTCGCGCACGGCACAGGTGCTCTCGTCAGCACGGAGACAAGCGGAGCTGGTGATCGTCAGTGCGCATGTCGGTCCCAATTGGGGCGCCCCCTCTCGCGCGATGAAGGCGCTGGCTCATCAGCTTCTCGACATGGGAGCGGATCTGTATTGGGGGCATTCCAATCACGCCCCTCAGGGAATTGAACTATATAGAGGAAAGGCCATCGTCTATTCCGCCGGGGACTTCATCGACGACTACATGGTCGACCGGGACGAGCGCAACGACCTGTCATTCCTGTTCATGCTGGATGTGGAGAAGGGGCGCGTCCGACGGATCTCGTTGCATCCGGTCCGGATCGAGGATCTCGGAGTCAGGCGGGCCAAAGATGAGGAATGGCAGTTCCTCGCACGAAGCATGCAGGCCAAGTGCAGGGCCTTTGGAACCTTCATGGGCATCGAGGGGCAGATCGGAACGGTCCAGGTGAAGTAACCGGCATCGCTTCAGCGGAGTCATCGAGTATGCAACCCCTTCGTCCCGAGACAGTGCCAAGAAGCTGGGAGCATTTCCCGCACCAGGCCGATATCGGTGTGCGAGGGATCGGCGCCACCAAGGAGACGGCGTTTGAACGAGCGGCGCAGGCTTTGACGGCCGTGATCACTGATCCGGAGTCTGTCGCTCCGACACAATCGGTGCCGATCGTCTGTGAGGCGCCCGATGATGAGTTGCTGCTGGTCGATTGGCTGAATGCCCTCGTCTACGAAATGGCCACGCGGAAGATGCTGTTCAGCCGATTCAACGTTCACTTCAACGACCATTCGTTACACGCGACGGCATGGGGAGAACCGATCGAGGTAGCGAGACATCAACCGGCCGTTGAAGTGAAAGGCGCGACTTATACCGAGCTGTCGGTGAAGCAGGATGAGCGGGGGCGGTGGGTCGTGCAATGCGTGGTGGATGTATAGATCGCACTAAGAAATGAGGCAGTGATGGATCTCAATCAGTTGAAACGACCGCACGAGGATTTGGAGTTCATCGAAGAGCAGGGCTGCATGGCCGGCGCCAAGCCGGACTGCGTGTCGGATTACGCCAAGAAGCGCCAGCAGGATGAAATGGGGACGCTCGGCTCAGGGAACCACTACCTCGAAGCGCAACAGGTGGTGCAGCTCTTTGATACAGCCGCGGCGTCGGTCTTTGGATTTCGCGGAGGCGACCTCGTCGTGAGCATCCATTGCGGCTCGCGTGGACTCGGCCATCAGATCGGCACGGAGTTTCTCAAGAGCATGGCCATCAGCGCGGCCCGCTACCACATCGAACTGCCGGATCGCGAATTGGCGTCCGCCCCGATCAATTCGGAGGTGGGGCAGGCTTATCTCGGGGCGATGCGAGCAGGGATCAACTGCGCCCTCGCCAACCGTCAGATCGTTACGCACCTCGTCAGGCTGGTCTTCGCCGACTTTCTGCCACAGGCGACGCTCTCGTTGCTCTACGACGTCTCCCATAACACCTGCAAGGTCGAGGAGCATGTCATCGACGGGATGCCCACTCGTCTGTTCGTCCATCGCAAAGGTGCCACGCGGGCCTTTGGTCCCGCCCATCCCGATATTCCTCCGTCCTTGCGAAGCGTGGGGCAGCCGGTTCTTATCGGCGGTACGATGGGAACGGCCTCGTATGTGCTGGTGGGCATGAAGGAGAGCATGTCGCTCGCGTTCGGGTCCGCCTGTCACGGAGCCGGTCGCAGCATGAGCCAGCATCAGGCGCTCAAGCAGTGGCATGGTCGCGACGTGGTGAAAGAGGTGGCGACGCGCGGCATCCTGATTCGTAGTCCGTCGCTCCGCAGGGTCGCTGAAGCAGCGCCCGGTGCCTATAAGGACGTCAGCGAAGTGGTCGATGCGGCAGATGAAGCGAATCTGGCCAGGAAGGTGGCCAGACTGGAACCGCTGGTGTGCGTAAAGGGTTAGGGCCGTGATTGCGAGAGACCGGTTCGTGGTCTCTCGCTGAAACGCCGGGTGCTTCTCCTCAAGACCAGGCGGCAGAGTGAGACCGCCGCCTTCAGTGCTGGTCTCCTATGCGGCCGGCCCATGCGGTGGATCTCTACTCGAAGCGTGATGGTCGGAGTTCCGGCGGTGGTGCTGATTGGCGTTGGGTGGTTGTGGAGCGCGGAGATGGCCGCAGTCCAGTGGGAAGAGGGAACCGTGCGTGCAGAGCTTGCCGCGCTTGTGCGAACGCTGGCAGTCACCATCGGTCCCAGGAGTTACAAGGATCCGGCCAATCTGAGCGCCACTGCCGATTTCATCTCCCAGCGCTTCGAATCGTTCGGCTACGAAGTCACGGAGCAGCCGTTTCAGGTCGAGGAATTGACGATCCGAAACATCATTGCCGAGCGGCGAGGAACGGAACGGCCCGACCGTGTGATTGTCATCGGAGCCCATTACGATACGGTCGTCGGTTCACCGGGTGCGGACGACAATGCGAGTGGGATGGCGGTGCTGTTGGAACTCGCGCGGGTCCATGCAGAGACAGAGTTTCGGAAGACCGTCCGGTTCGTGGCCTTCACGTTGGAGGAACCGCCCTTTTTTCGCAGCCGGCACATGGGCAGCCGAATCTACGCCCGCTCCCTCAAGGAGCGGGGAGAGCAGGTCGAGGGGATGCTTTGTCTGGAATCGGTCGGCTACTATTCGCACGACAAGGGGAGCCAATCGTTCCCTTGGCTCGTCTTCTGGTTGCGCTGGCGTTATCCCACCACCGGCAACTTCATCACGATCGTCAGCAATGCCGAGTCCCAGCCGCTTCAGGCACAGGTCAGGGATGCACTGAAGGCCCACATGAGCTTACCGGTCGAAACCTACACCGGGCCTTGGTGGATTCCCGGCGTCGATTGGTCCGATCATGGATCGTTCTGGAACGAGGGCTACCCGGCCATCATGTTGACGGATACGGCCCTGTTCCGCAATCCTCATTACCATCGTCCGACGGATCAGCCGGAGACGCTGGACTATCAGGCCATGAGCGAGTTGGTGCGCGGCCTTGCCGGAGCCCTCACGGCGCTGGATGAGCGCCGGTGATCGGATGAATGCGATCACCCTCCTATGGATCGCCGGGGCCATCGCGCTCCTCCCCCTGCTCAACCTCGGGCTCGGCGTGCATCCGCCCACGTTCAAGACCGAGGATGACCCGGGTCGGTATGGCCTGCGGTACGAGCAAGTCTCGTTTCCAACGGCGGACGGACTGACCTTGCGCGGGTGGTTTATTCCGGCCGCATCGCCTGAAGGATCATCCCGAGAGGCGGGTGCAGTCGGCTGCCGTGCGACGATTGTCGCAGGGCATGGCTATCCGTTCGACAAGGCCAATATTCTGAGCCATGTGCTCTTCTTGCACGGCCGTTTCAATCTGCTGCTCATCGATTTTCGCTATTTCGGCCAGAGCGAGGGCTCCTACACGACCGCCGGTTTGCTGGAGACGCGCGATGTGGAGGCTTCGGTGGCCTATCTCAAAGAGCGCACAGATGTTGATCCCCACCGGATCGGCGCGATGGGTTTCTCGATGAGCGCGGCGGCCTTCATTCTGGCGCGGCATCCGGGCATCAGGGCCATCGTCGCGGACAGTCCCTACGCGTCGCTGGAAGATCTGATCGGGAGGCAGTTCTTTTTCCTTCCCGGGCCCACCAAGTGGCCGCTGGTGGCGATCACGAAACTCTATGCGAGCCTGTTGCTCGGTGTCGAGGTCGAAGCGGCGGCGCCGGCGCAGGTGGTCCGCGAACTCGCCGCGCCCTTGCTCATCGTTCATGGCGAAGCCGATTCGCAGATTCCCGTCGAGCAGGCGCGACAAATCTACGCCCATGCCAATCCAGCGAAGGCCGAATTGTGGCTTGTACCCGGCGCGGACCATGGCCAGGCTCACGCGATCGCAGGGCCACGCTATGAGGTCTGGGTCAGAACCTTCTTTGAACGGCACCTGTGTGGGACTGCGTCATGAACCGATGGCTCTGCACTCCTCAGGGGATTCGGGGTCTCGTGAAACCGGTCCGCCATGTCATCGCGATAGCGATCGCCTTCTCAGCGACCCTGTTGCCATCGGCCTGTGCCTCGCCGGTCGAGGGCTTGAGGCCGCCGTCTCCGGACTCCCCCGCTCGGACCATCTTTGTGTCGTTCGATACCTGGCATGCGATGATCGCCTTTTCCGAAAGCGAGCAGCCGGCCGCGAGTAACAAGCAAGAGAACCCTCAGGCACGCTCTTCCTCTCCTCCGAGCGATCAACTATCGGCCATACGCCGTTCGCTCCTCGAGGAGTGGGGCTATGCCGAGCGCGCCTGGTATCTGGAGGATAAGCGAGGACTCACCGGGATCGCGCGGGCCCTCTTCTGGCCGACCGAAGGCGTCGTCGAAGTCGGACGATACGATCGGGTATGGGCGGATCGCACGCCGCAGCCTCCTTCCGAGCTCTTTGTGTTCCGCGTGAGCGAAGAGGGCTATCGGCGACTGCGTCGGCACCTGCGCGGGACCATCTCAGTCTATGCACCTGTTGACTCGGTCGGTCAGTCTACCTTCTATCCCGCGGTACGTTCCTACCACCTGTTCCATACCTGCCACCAGTATGCGGCTCATGCCTTGCGCGAAGCCGGCTTGCCGATCTCACCTTCCTGGGCCTTCAACCGAACCAGTCTCGCGTGGCAACTGCGGCGCGCCGCCCGGATTGCGGCGCAACCAACGGAGGCGCCAGTTGGCGAGTCGCGCTAAACGCCGCTGAATCGGCATGATCCTCATTATTGATGGGAACAGAAAATCTACTGGAGTCTTTTCTGTGGCACAGGTCCCGAACCGAGGCAGGCTGGGGCGACAGCCCAACCGACCGACTCTGATGAAAGCGGGTCGGCCTATGCCGCTGATGTAAGCCGCAGCAGATCTAGTTAGAGGGAAGGACACGTCTACCTTCCACCCATACGAATGTATGGCTATTCGGCTTTCTTCATGGTAACCTTCGCCAATGGCAAAGGCCCGATTCGAGTGGGACTCGAAGAAGGATCAAGAAAACCAAGATAAGCATGGAATCTCATTCGCAAAAGCCCAGTTCGCTTTTGCTGATCCACGCCGCGTGATCGCGGAAGACCTGTCTCATAGCTCAAGTGAGAAACGGTATTACTGCTTCGGCTGGGTCGAAGGCGGCGTCCTGACCGTCCGGTTTACTTTTCGCAATGACGTCATTCGGATTTTCGGAGCCGGCTACTGGCGGAAAGGCAGGCAAATTTATGAGCGAGAAAATCAAGTACACGGACGAGCCCCTCGGAGACCTCAAGGTCGTTCCTGACTTCCTTCCCCGCCCGGAGGAACTCGTCTTTCGGGATGAAGGAGTCAAAGTCACCATCGCGCTGAGCAAGCGAAGCGTCGAGTTCTTCAAGGGTGAGGCCCGGAAACATCACACGCAGTACCAGCGCATGATCCGGCGGCTGCTCGACGCCTATGCGGAGCATCATTCGCGGCGACGAGCCGCGCGCTCAAGGCGGACAGTACGAAAGCACGCCGCCGCTTAGCTGACCACGTCAGACCACTTTCCGAGCCCTCATCAAGTTTGTCCACTTGTCTTGACCCTTGGGTTCCCGACCCGAAGCATGCCGGGGCAACAGCCTCGTCGATCGTCTCTGATGAAAACGGGTCGGCAGAGAGAGACTGCGGGCTGATAGCTGGATAGGCTGCGGATTTCGCAGTATATCCCTGCGGCTGGCACCGGCCAGAGTGGTGGATAAGGATTGGGCTTTGAAGTAGACTTGCTCGCAACAGATTGCTGAGGCGACCGTACTTGCACTCTGACCCCAATGGCACCACCTTAACCTACACACAGACAAGATGATGCCGTTCCAGAACCCAGAACTCGCGACCCTCATACCAAACGGGAATTATCGTGCTGAAGCTCTGTCTCGAATCGAGACAGAGCTTCGGAACCATGGAACACTCACCTTTGCTCGCCTGCCCTCAGGTCTTTTCGCTGCATCTTCGGCCGGCGAATCAATCGCGTCCTCGGGGTATGCGAACGTCTGGGTCCGGGACAACGTCTACGTGGCATACGCGCATCACGTGAGTGCCCAGACGCCAGTCGCGGCCGGCGTGGCACGCGCTCTGCTCAAGTTCTTCAGCGACCATCGGCACAGGTTCGAAGCGGTAATCTCTGGCGCTGTCAGTCCGCAGGACGCGTCCAGGCGCCCGCACGTCCGCTTCGATGGTCACAGGCTGACGGAGATCCCGAATCAGCGCTGGCCCCACGCACAGAATGATGCGCTCGGTTATTTCCTCTGGCTCTATGCGAAGCTCGCCTATAGTGGACATGTCGCACTGGACGAAGTGGCGATCTCCATGCTGGCGCTCTTCCCGCGCTACTTCGAGGCGATCCGCTTCTGGCAGGATGAGGACAGCGGGCACTGGGAGGAGGTGCGGAAAATCTCCGCTTCGAGCATCGGGACCGTCGTAGCCGGGCTCGACGCGCTGCTCTTCCTAGCCTGCGACCGTGCCACTGTATTCGAAAGACAGCCATTCGGAGCGGGTTTGGTAAAGGCCACAGCGGACCTACTCGATCGCGGCAGGTCAGCGTTGGAATCTATCTTGCCCCACGAATGCGCCCAGCTCTCGCCAAGCAAGAACAGACGTTACGATGCAGCCCTTCTCTTCCTTCTTTTTCCACTCGACGTGGTCAAGGGGCCGATGGCCGACCTCCTACTGCAGGACGTCAACCGTTTCCTCAAGGGTGAGTTCGGAATTCGCCGGTACCTGGGCGACTCGTACTATGCCCCCGACTACGAGGACCGATTCCCGCCGGGAGAACGGACACGGGACTTCAGCGAGGACATGGAAGTGCGAGACGCACTGCTCGAGCGGATCGGCGATGAAGCTCAATGGTGCCTGTTCGACCCAATCCTGTCCGCGTATTACGGGCGCCGCTTCCTCGAGACGCGCTCGTCTTCAGACATCGAGCAACAGACATTCCACTTCAACCGAGCGCTGGCACAGATCACGCCGTCATGGCGTTGCCCCGAACTCTACTATCTTCAGCACGGCGCATATGTGCCAAACCCGCACCTGCCGCTGCAGTGGACGCAGGCGAATTTCGTTTTGGCCTTGGAAGCCATGCGAGCGACTATTGACGTCTATTCCCAGTGCCACTCCGTCTCATTAAAGGAGGGTCGATGAATGATCGACAAACTTAGAGACGAGATCATTGAATCCGAGAAGGCGCGAACCGACATGATGAAGTGGAAGCTGATCCTGGTAGCCGCTATCGGCGCTGCCAGTCTCGGCATAGGTTCGAGCGCATCACCAGCCGGTCATCCGTGGGTACTGCTCGCCCTCGTCCCATTCGTCTGTCTGTACGTCGATGCGCTCTGCTTTCACACCGAGATACGGATCATGTCAGTTGCCCAGTTCCTCCGCACGCGAGCCGCGGACTCAGTGGAAAGACAATACGAGGAATATTGCACGCAGAATCGTTCACACTTTTCGCTCGAAGCATTCGCGTTGCTGGTGACAACGGTGGGCCTCTCTGGCTTGGTGCTGGTGATCGGACTGAGCCAGAGACTCCAGAATGTCATCGGTATGGGTATGTCTAACGAAACAAGACCCGAAAATGTGGCAAACGTGGTTTTGGCGGGGAAGGTCTTGGCGTGTTCGGGAGGCGTTGGGATAATTGCCGGCATCGTATTCTATGTGTTCTATAGGTGCTGGACGAATAGGCTCGACCGTCCCGTAACGCCTTTAGCGTCGTGAACAGAAAATGTACCGGCCGTCCTATCTGTGGCATAGGGCCCGAACCGTAGCAGACCAGGGCGACCGCCCGGCCGATCGTCTCTTGTGATGAAATCGGGTGGGCAGCGGTAGGCTGGGGGTTGATAGCTGGATAGGCTGCAGGATTTTCCCCGTCTATCCCTGCAGGTGAAGTAGCATGAAACATTAATCAAGTGTTGGATTTGCAAGTAGACTTGTCTCCCCGTGGAGTGCGTAGGTTGCCGTACTATGCTGGAGAGGTAGACCGCAGCAGATTTAATAGAAAGGGAGCAAGGACTGGAGATGCAACTTGCTGTCTGAAATCCAACAGCAGCTTGGCGACTTCATAGGGCACTGGGCTCTCCCTCGAATTGCGAGGCCCTGGTTTCGCGGACATGAACGACCCGATTGGCATCTGTTGCCATCAATTCTCAGAAATGGCAACCAGCAGCACGAGTTTCAGCTGCCCAAGCGGTTTCGTTTGCTGGCGCCCGGATTCGGTGTCGAGATCGACACGCATCGTCTCGACAATGGCTGTTTCTAGTGCAGCACCATCGGGTGCCTACGCGGCTTCTCGATTGGTCCGAGAGTCTCAATGCCGCCCTCTTCTTTGCTTGCCTGGACTGGATCAAGAACCGCAATATCGAGAGGTGTTCAGATGGCGCCGTGTCACTTCCGAGCGCCTGCAGTCGTATTACGTATCGAATCCGAGGGTAGCTGAGCGAGCGATTTGGGCTCTCGGCCAAGCACGCAGCTTACTCACGAGCCATCCGGCGGCTTGCTTAATTCTTGCGGCTACGGCATCAGAGGTAGGCCTGAAGTCAGGCCTTCTCAAGCCGATTCTTCACGGCCTGGTTCACGACGGCGCGATGGCTGTAATCATCGCCGAACTGGTTCCGGAACAGCGTAATGACAAGTTTCAGAATCTGCTGTTCGGGATTCTCAAGGAGTACGGAGGCGTCGACCTTCGCACGTTCAAACGTTCAAGCGCTAGCCCGACACTGTGGGAGGAGATGCAGGGAACCCAGAAGCTCCGCAATGGGGTCGTGCATCGCGCGGAGGCGATAACGCCGGCTGACGCTCAGAAAGCGGTGGATATTGCTGCGGTGATCGTCGAGAGGCTGTTTCCAGCCGTTATTGCGAAACTAGGACTGGAGATAGACGCTTCCTTCGAAGTGTCTATCAAGAAACATTGAAGTTGGTCGGCGTCTAACAGCGCTTGCAGCCGACTGCGGTAGGCGTGAAGGCAAACCGCCGCAGCTAAAAAGAGCAAAGGGGTCAGACCCCTTAAATCTTTTTCACACTATTTGCCCAGCACTGATTTTTCGCGGTTTGTCTTCACCCCCTCCCATTATCGACGTACAGCAAAGCAAGCAGCTTTCTCTTCGTGAGCGCGACCACTGTAAACAACAGGTTCCCCAACGTGAGCGGGACGAGGGTGAGCAAACCATGTCCCTGCCGATAGCCTGGATTCACTTTCAAGAAAAACTGGATATCAGGGTTGCTGGTCGTCTGCCAGAAAACGGTCTCATCCGCGCTGTCGAGCGTGATCCACCCCACCTGCAGTATATCGGGATCGTTGGAGTCCACCCGGCGTTCGCCGAAGGCATCAGCCAGTCTGTGCATCAAGGCCCGGATCGCGGACGGGGTCTGTTTCCGATGGCTCGGGTAGATCTCATGGAACCGTCTCGACAGCAGGTGAAAGCTTGATGGATGAATCGGGGTGCAGAAAAAATATACCCGTTCGAGGGGATGCATCAATTTGTACGGAATCGCCTCCTGGAAACCGAAGGCAAAGGTTGATCCCTCACCCCGGTATGCGCGAAGAATGCCCGCTTGCCCGCGAAAAACGGCGTAAGCACGACCAGACAGCACGATGTCAAACAAATGCACGGCACAGTAGCCGACTGCATCGCCGTCTGTTGCGGATGACTTGTATCCGGGTCCAGCGGGCTGACGGTTTGATCACCAAGTGCTCAAACTCCTCCTGCTCCACGCCGGCGAATATCCGCTGGTTCAGACGAAACAGCTCCTGCGCAAGCTTCGCTCGCGCCCATGCACTCAATTGATCGATGCATACGATGTCTCTATGGTGGTCACGCATCATCTGAATCCTGACTCTCGACAGAAACGGCTAGCGCACAGATCCTGCTGTTGCTGCTTGTTTTCCGGAGAGGGTCAGCCAATAATCAGAAAAAGTCCTGTCACGCAGCAGTATTCGGCATTTCAAGGAGAATGCAAGGAAATAACGTGCAGCACGTAGCTGTTCACCTCTCTCCGGATAGCATTACCACCGGCGACGTTGTTACGCTGCCCGAATTGTTGCGGTGGAGATGCCAGCGCTCGCCAGAGCGCGAGGCCTACCGGCAATGTGAAGCTGAGGTATGGCGCAGTTATTCCTGGAGGGAAGTGGAAGGGCTTGTCGCCCGCTGGCAGGTGGCGCTTGCCCGCGAAAGTCTTGCTGTCGGAGACCGCGTCGCCGTGCTGCTCAAGAACAGCGTGGAATGGGTCTGCTTTGATCTGGCGGCACAATCGCTGGGACTGGCTGTCGTGCCGCTCTACACGGCTGATCATGAAAATAACACCAGTTACATCCTCGCCGATTCGGGAGCGCGCCTCTTGCTGGTCGGCCACATCAGTCAGTGGATCGCATTAGCCGGTCACCGCACACGATTTCCGCAACTAGCTCATGTGCTGTGCTTGGAGACGACCTGTCCCCCCGTTCAAGATTCCGACATTCCGGTCAGTTTCATCACGCACTGGTTGCCCTCCGAGGCACGCCCCCAGGTCAATCTCGCCAAGGACCCGCACGCGCTGGCCACCATCGTCTATACGTCGGGCACCACGGGCCACCCGAAAGGCGTCATGCTGTCGCATTGCAATATTCTTTCAAATGCGCAAGCCGTGCTCACGCACGTGCAGGCCTATCCGGAGGATCTCTTTCTCTCTTTTCTGCCGCTGTCCCACGCGTTCGAGCGTACGGTCGGCTGTTACCTGCCGATGATGGCAGGGAGTTGCGTGGCCTATGCACGCGCGATCAACAAGCTCGCCGAAGATATTGCGACGGTGCGCCCGACCATTCTGGTATCCGTGCCACGGATCTATGAACGCATGTACCTCCGGCTGCAGAATCAAGTAGGGAAAAAGTGGGCCATGGCGCGCGCGCTGTTTCACTGGTCGCAGGAGCTTGGGTGGAAGCACTTCCAGGCCATCCATCATCACGGCAAGGCTCCAGGCCGGTGGACGGCCTTGTTACGGCCGGTGCTGCGGTACCTGGTATCGGACAAAGTTCTCGCTCATTTCGGCGGGCGGCTGCGGCTGGCGGTGTCGGGGGGGGCTCCCCTGTCTGTCACGCTCTCCCGGTGCTTTGTCGGCTTGGGGGTGCCCTTGTTGCAGGGCTACGGCCTGACCGAAGCGGCACCGGTCGTGACCAGCAACCGACCGGAAGACAATCTGCCGGAGTCGGTTGGCGTCCCCCTCCCCGGGGTTGAGATCAGGCTTGGTGAGCAGAATGAATTGCTGGTGCGTGGTCCCAACGTCATGATGGGTTACTGGAACCGGCCCGAGGACACGGCCAGGGCGATCGATGCCGAGGGCTGGTTGCACACGGGCGACCTGGCACGCATCGAACACGGATATGTGTTTATCGTCGGACGTCTCAAGGAGATGGTTGTCCTGTCCACCGGCGAGAAAGTCGAGCCCGAAGCGGTGGAGATGGCACTCATGCTGGACCCGCTGATCGACCAGGCCATGGTGGTCGGCGAGGGCAAGCCTTATCTGGCCGCGCTCTTGGTGCTGAACGCCGAGGCCTGGGGTGCCCTAGCCGAGAGATGGTCGTTGTCTGCGAAAGATCCCGCCGCGCTGGCCGATGTGCGTCTCCAGCATCATATCGAAAACCTGTGCCACCAACGACTGGCCGGCGTCCCCGAGTATGCCCAGGTACGTCGCTGTTGTTTGATGCTAGAGCCCTGGTCCATCGACAACGACCTTGTCACGCCCACTCTCAAACTCAAACGTCCTGCGATCGAGCAACGTTTCGCGGAACACATTCTCAAGCTTTACTCCGGGCATCTGCTCCCAGCTTGAAACGGCGCAGGTTCCATTCATCGGGAGAGAAGCCGTGAAGACATCGCACGGGCAGACTAGAACCTATCTCAAAATTGCTTGAGTAGCATGGTGATGGAGGCGAGCTGCA
>JACOEL010000033.1 GCA_024998625.1 Nitrospira sp.
GGGCGCATTATAGGGACTTCTCACATCGATACAACCATTTTGAGATAGGTTCTAGCGGAAATTCGACTATGCACAGAGACCAAGCACCTCCCTGCGACGCGCCCCCCGCACTATTTTTTCGCTTTCATAAAGCGTGGTGTGGGAACCTCCGATTGCGCGCGTCCAACGAGGGCCTTCTGAGGCCGCGCGTTGCGCGAGCAGGGAGGTCCCCACACCACCCTTCCCTCCCCCTCCCTCCGTTTGACTTCAACTTTCCCTCTCACTACAATTCGCTCGTGGCATCACAATTCGTTCATCTGCATCTCCATACCCAATACAGCCTCCTCGACGGCGCCAACCAGATCGACCCCCTAATGCAACAGGTGAAGTCGTTCGGGCAACCGGCCGTCGCGATGACCGACCATGGCAACATGTTCGGGGCAGTAGAGTTCTACCGGAAGGCAAAGGAAGCGGGGGTCAAACCCATCATCGGGTGCGAAGCCTACATGGCGCCGGGCAGCCGCCTGGAGAAGAACTCTCACCTCGCGCACAACGACTACTACCACCTGATTCTGCTCGCGACAAACCTCAAGGGATATCAGAACTTAATCAAGCTTGTAAGCAAAGCGTATCTTGAAGGTTTCTACTATAAGCCACGGATGGACAAGGAAATTCTTCAGCAGCATCATGAAGGATTGATCGGCCTATCAGGTTGCCTCAGCGGCGAGGTTGCGTACCTCATCGGACAAAAAGATCTGGCGGGCGCCACCAAGGCGGCCGGTGAGTACAGGGAGATTTTCGGCAAGGACAATTATTACCTCGAACTCCAAGCCAACGGGCTGGAGCATCAGCGCATCGCCAACGACGGTCTGCTGGAGATCCATAAGAAACTCGATATCCCGCTCGCCGGCACCAACGACTGCCACTACCTGAAAAAAGAAGATTCCCGTCCGCACGACCTCATGTTGTGCTTGCAGACAGGAAAAACGATCAACGATCCCAACCGCATGAAGTTCGACACGGACCAGCTGTACGTAAAGTCCACCGAACAGGCGCTGGCTGAGTTCAAGGAAATGCCGACGGCCGTGTCCAACACCGTCAAAATCGCCGAAGCCTGCACCCTCGAACTGGCACTCAACAAAACCTATCTGCCCCAGTTCAAAGTGCCCGAAGGATACACCCGCGAAACCTATGTTGAGCAACTCGCGATGGAAGGCCTGGCGGCGCGACTCAAGGAACGCCCGAGTTCCATTCCCGAGATTGCCTATCAGGTCCGGTTGAAAGAAGAAGTCGCGGTGATCTGCTCGATGGGATTCGCCGGCTACTTCCTCATCGTCTGGGACATCATCAAGTTCGCCCGCTCGCGCGGTATTCCGGTCGGACCTGGACGCGGCTCCGCTGCCGGCAGCCTCGTCGCCTATGCCCTGCGCATCACCGATCTCGACCCGCTCGTCTATTCCTTGCTCTTCGAGCGGTTCCTGAATCCTGAGCGTGTGTCCCTCCCCGACATCGACATGGACTTCTGCATGGATCGCCGGGATGAAGTCATCAACTACGTCATCCACAAATACGGCGAAGACCACGTGGCGCAGATCATCACGTTCGGAACGATGAAGGCCAAGGCCGCCATTCGAGACGTGGGCCGCGTGCTCGAAATGCCCTACGCCGAAGTGGACCGGATTGCGAAGCTCGTCCCGGACGATTTGAAGATGACGCTCGACAAGGCGCTCGAACAGGAGCCGCGCCTGAAGGAACTCGTCGATAAAGATGTGAAGGTGAAGGAACTCATGTCCGTGGCGCAGTCGCTCGAAGGCCTCGCCCGCCATGCCTCCACCCATGCGGCCGGTATCGTGATCTCCGACCAGCCGCTCACCGAACACGTGCCGCTCTATAAAGGCCCCAAGGACGAAATCGTCACCCAGTATTCGATGGGCGATGTCGAAAAAATCGGCCTGGTGAAGTTCGACTTTCTCGGACTGAAAACTCTCACTATGATTCACCGCGCGGAGACGCTGGTGAACGAGGTGCGCCCCGATCAGCCGCCCCTGCGCGTCGAGCAACTGCCGTTCGACGATCCCGACACCTTCGCGCTGCTGTCGTCCGGAAAAACCACCGGCGTCTTCCAGCTCGAAAGTTCCGGGATGCGCGATCTCTTAATGGGGCTGAAGCCCGACCGGTTCGAAGACATCATCGCCATCATCGCGCTCTATCGCCCCGGCCCAATGGACCTCATTCCGGACTTCATCAAACGCAAACAGGGCAAGATTCCGATTGCCTACGAGATGCCCGAGCTCGAGCCCATCCTGAAGGACACGTACGGCGTCATCGTGTACCAGGAACAGGTCATGGCCATCGCCAACAAGGTGGCCGGCTTCTCGCTGGGACAAGCGGATATTCTCCGTCGCGCCATGGGTAAAAAGAAGCCCGAGGAGATGGAGAAGCTCCGCGTCCAATTCCTGGAAGGCGCGAAGCAGAAGAAAATAGCCGAGAAGAAGGCCGACAAACTCTACGAGTTGATCCAGAAATTCGCCGGGTACGGCTTCAACAAATCCCACGCGGCGGCCTACGCGGTGGTCTGTTATCAAACGGCCTACCTCAAGGCTCATTACCCGACCGAGTTCATGGCAGCGCTGATGACCACGGACATGGGCAACGCCGACAAGATCGTCGGCTACTTCACCGAATGTCGCGGGCTCGGCATTCCGGTGCTGCCGCCGGACGTGAACCAAAGCCAGAAGAATTTCGCCGTCGTCGATAAAAGCATCCGCTTCGGGCTCGCGGCGATCAAAAACGTCGGGGAAGGCGCCGTCGAGGCCATCATCGAAGTCCGCAACGAGACCGGCCCCTTCCGCTCCTTTTTCGACCTCTTCCGCCGGGTCGATCTGCGCAAGTTGAACAAACGCATGATGGAAGGGTTGATCAAAGCGGGGGCCTTCGATTCCATGGGCGGACGGCGCTCGCAATACCTGGCCGTGCTCGACCAGGCCATGGATGAAGGGATGAGCATCCAGAAAGAGCGCGCGCTGGGCCAGACGAGCATCTTCGGCGACGACACGGTCGGCCTGCCGCAGCAACTGGATGAGCCGGCCTTGCCCGACGTGCCCGAGTGGAGCCAGGGCGAGCTGTTGAAATACGAGCGGGAGTTGACCGGCTTCTACATCAGCGCCCATCCGCTGGCGCGGTATGAAGCAGCCATCCAACTCTTCGCCAACACCACGACCATGCAGATCCCCGACATGCCGGACGGACGCGAAGTCAAACTCTGCGGGATCATCACGGCGGTGAAATCCATGCTCACCAAAAAGGGCGACCGCATGGCCTACATCACACTCGAGGATTTACATGGGCTGGTAGAAGTGATAGCCTTCCCCGACCTGTATCGAGACCATGCCGACATGATCGTGCCGGAACGGGTCGTGCGATTGACGGGCACCGTGGATCGCGGAGACAAGGGCACCAAGTTGCGCGGGACCAAGATCGAACCGCTGGCTGATTTGCAGAACACAGGAATTTCGCGGGTGATGATTCGCCTGCATGATGGACCGACGGCCTCCACCAGGCTGCCGATGCTTCGACAGGTGTTCCAGAAATATCCCGGTGCATCGAGCGTCTCTCTGGTCATGGCCCTGGGCGGCACGATGGAAGCGCGGACCTCTCCCCTCCCCAACGTCAAGATCACTCCCAGCGAGCATTTCGTCGCCGATATTGAGGAAGTGCTAGGCAAGGGCGCCATCACTTTGGTAACCTAGGCAACACCCTTAAGGGGGTTCAGCAGTATGAGAGACTACCTCGACTTTGAAAAACCGATCCGCGAACTCGAAGAGAAAATCGAGAAGCTGGCCTCCGCCGAGTCTCCAAAATCCGGCACGCAGGAGGAAATCCGCAAGCTCCGGACGAAACTCGTCCAGGTCGAACACCAGCTCTATACAACCCTGACGCCCTGGCAGCGCACCCAACTGGCCCGCCATCCTCAGCGGCCTACGACCCTCGACTATATCAACGAACTCTCTCGTGAATTCCTCGAACTGCACGGCGACCGCAACTTCGGCGACGATCGCGCGATTGTGGGTGGGTTTGCCCGCTTTAATGACCGGTCGGTGATGATCATCGGACATCAGAAGGGAAAAACCCTGAAAGAGCGCATGCAGCGGAACTTCGGCATGCCCAATCCGGAGGGCTACCGCAAGGCATTACGGCTCATGCGATTGGCGGAAAAGTTCGGCCGTCCGATCATTACCCTGATCGACACCCCGGGCGCCTATCCCGGTATCGGCGCGGAAGAACGCGGACAGTCCGAAGCCATCGCCAGAAACCTGTTCGTCATGTCACGACTGTCAGTGCCTATCATTTCCGTCGTCATCGGCGAAGGCGGTAGCGGCGGCGCTCTGGCGTTGGGCGTGAGCGACCGCATCCTCATGCTGGAACATTCCGTCTACTCCGTCATTTCCCCCGAAGGCTGTGCCGCCATTCTGTACGATGATCCGGCAAAGGTCCCGGACGCCGCAGCCTCGCTAAAGATGACCGCGCAGGATCTGGTCGGACTCGGCATCGTCGATGAAGTGATTCCGGAACCGCTGGGCGGCGCGCATCGTGAACCCAGAGCCATGTGTGACCGGGTTGCCAAGGCATTGGCCAACCAGCTCTATGCGCTGGCTGAACTCCCGACCGACCAGCTCATCTCGCAACGCGATCAGAAATTCCGGAAGATCGGCGTGGTCGGCGGACTCGTGCCGGTAGGAGCCTAGCCTTCTCGATTCATGCCGTGCACTGACCGTACCTCCACTGATTCGAACATCAGATCCTTCTCCTTCGCATAACACCGGGCCCATCCGACCCGTCCATCCACCAGGGGTGAATCTCCTTACAAATTCGACCGATTTCCCGTGCGACAACGACTTGTTACACTGCCGCCTGCGTGCGCTGACTGAGTTCCGTCTCGACAAGACCCCCTCGATACGCGTCGCCCTGTTTTCATCCTCGTTCGCAGGATCATCTCCCACCACGTGACAGGGTTTTTTACAGGAGGCAGGGACGGGCATGTCGAAGTCGATCGTGAACGCATGCGTGGCAACCATGTTATGGAGTTGGGGAGTCTGGACCGGGGGCGCCTTCGGGCAATCGCTGCTCTCCGGCATCCCGCTGCCGCCATCAACGACACGCTACAATTCTAATGCGAGGTGGAACGGAGCAGGCGGGTCGAAGGGTTACCGGCCGGCCTGCCCGGTAGGCAGCAGGCCCAATGCAATGAATCGCCCCTGAATGACCGACAGGATGTGATGGCGAAGTTCGGTCCGGTACGGCGCGAGAGTGGGATCACCGAGATACCGGTCCACCGTGCGAGGTAACTTCTTCCACCAGGTGCGTGCCGCCTCCCGCGCCTGGTGAGCGCCGGTCTCCCCGCCCGCCAGAATCGTCTTCAGTTCCTTCTCGAAGAATCCGACATGCACCTGTTCGTCTTCGAAGATGTCCGCCAGATCAGGCCGCACCGTCGCGAGGAGCGTCGCGAATTCCAGTCCGAGCGCCTCGTACCCGAACAACAACACCGCCAGCATTTCCCACTGCGACGGCACGGTCGGCAGGGTCGGTGCCCGCTGCGAGGTCGTACCCAGCATCCCTTCGAATTGCCGCAGGTGATCCTGCTCGTCGATCTCGTGGCGCTGGAGAAACGTCTGGACGTGGCGGGGAAGATTCTGCGCCTGAGCGGCCCGCACCGCCCAGAGCGCCATGGCTTCGGCGCGCAAAAACCGCTCAAGCAACGCCCTTTCACAGGTCTGAGGCAGGACCATCATCGCGTCGTCAATCCTCACTCGGTGGGGGGATCGGACCGGCCCACTCACCCTTCGTCAGTCCGACTTCCTGCGAGGCCCCATCGGGCCATTGGAAATACCCCACCTCATCGACATAGAGAATCAGCGGATCCATGTCCTCTCCCAGCCCGCGCCACCAATACCATCCGGCCTTGGCCGGTTTGTCGCTCGTCCATACCAAGCTAGTCATGATTCTCCCGTGAATCGTGAAACGCATCCCCGTCAGGGATAAGCGCACATGGCCAGAGACTTCTCGCCTATGGCCGGACGAAAGCTACGCTAACCGCTCCGGCGATCGGCAATTCGCCCCGTCCACTATCCCATTCGTTATAGGCCATGTGTTATAGGCTATAGTCTCTTCAGGAGACGCACCCTACCATGGTCCGATTACCAATAGAAGAGGCGATCCCGGCACTGCGTCAGTCCCTGGCAAGCGGCCGCGCGGCCCTGCTGACGGCGCAACCGGGCGCGGGAAAAACCACGCGTGTCCCGCTGGCCCTGTTGCATGAACCCTGGCTGGCCGGACAGAAACTGGTGCTCCTGGAACCGCGACGTCTGGCCGCCCGCGCCGCCGCCGCCTACATGGCTGCAATGATAGGTGAGCACGTCGGCCAGACGGTCGGGTACCGCATCCGCCACGATACCAAGGTCGGGAAGGATACGCGGATCGAAGTCGTCACCGAAGGCATCCTCACAAGGTTGCTGCAGCACGACCCGTCACTCGCCGGATACGGCCTCGTCATCTTCGACGAGTTTCACGAACGCGGCCTGCAGGCGGATCTCGGCTTGGCCTTCGCGAAGGAATCACAACGCCTCTTCAGACCGGACCTTCGCCTACTCATCATGTCGGCCACACTCGACTGCGCGGCGGTCATCCGTCTGCTGCAGGATGCGGAGATCATCTCCTGCGATGGTCGCCTCTTTCCCGTCACCACGCAGTATCTCAATCGGCCGATCGAAGGGCATCTGGAACCGGCAGTGGTCCGGAGCATTCGCCAGGCCCTGGCGCGTGACGAGGGCAGCCTGCTGGTGTTTCTCCCCGGCATGGCGGAGATTCGGCGCGTCGAACGGCAACTTGTCGAGGCTTCCCTGGGCCCGGATATTCTCATCGCCCCGCTCCATGGAGAACTCCCGCAACACGAACAGGAACAGGCGATTCTCCCCGCGCCAGCAGGACAACGAAAGATTGTACTCGCGACCTCAATCGCAGAAACCAGTTTGACCATCGAGGGTGTGCGGGTTGTCATCGATGCAGGACTGATGCGGGTGCCGCGTTTCGATCCTCTCTCAGGTCTCACCAGACTCGACACCATTCGTGTCACCCAGGATGCGGCCGATCAACGACGCGGTCGCGCAGGCCGCTTGGAGCCGGGCACCTGTTATCGCCTTTGGACAGCCGCCGAGCAGCAGGCGCTATTGCCACGCCGTCTCCCTGAAATTCTGGAGGCGGACCTGGCCCCATTGGCATTGGACCTGGCGGAATGGGGCGTCATCGACGCAGCCGAACTGTCCTGGCTCGACCCACCACCGGCAGGTGCATTGTCCCAAGCGCGCGAGCTGCTGCGACAGCTCGACGCACTGGACGCACAAGGTGCCTTGACAGCACACGGCCGCCGGCTCGCCCACGTCACGGTTCATCCGCGACTCGCCCATATGATGGTAACCGCCATACCGCTTGGGTTGGGCGCATGGGCCTGCGACCTCGCCGCGCTCCTCAGTGAACGTGACATTCTGCAGGGCGGGCCAGGCTGGCGAAATGCCGACCTGCGCATCCGAGTCGAAGCCCTGCACGGTACCAGAGAGCACCTCGCCGGAGCGACCATCAACCGGGTCGCCTGTGAGCGGGTACGGCGCGCCTCTGAACAGTGGCGGCGGCAACTCCAACTGCAGGCCGCGACCGCCAACAGCACCGAGCAGATCGGGATCCTGCTCGCCTTCGCCTACCCCGATCGCATTGCGCAACGAGTTGCAGGCAGCGAGGGCCGTTATCGCCTGGCCAACGGGCGCGGGGCATCATTTCAGACCGTGCAAGGGCTCTCGCAAGAAGACTATCTGGTGGTAGCACAGCTCGACGGCACCGGCGACTGGGCACGCATTCTTTTGGCAGCACCGGTACATCTCGCGGATCTCCAGCAATACTGCGCAGAACAGATCCAGGCCATCGACCTGCTGGAATGGGATGAGCGCTCGGAATCCGTCCGTGCCAGGCGGCAGCGACGTCTCGGCCAACTCATCCTCGACGATCGTGGACTTCACGACCCGAATCCTGCGCAAGTGCTGTCCGCGCTCCTGCTCGGCATTCGACAGGCCGGACTGGCCTGCCTCCCCTGGACCAAAGAGCTGCAACAGTGGCGTGCACGCGTCGGGTTTCTCCATCGGATCGATCCCACTTGGCCGGATCTGTCAGACAAAGCGCTCGCGAAAAACCTCGAGGCGTGGTTGGGGCCATTCGTCAGCGGCCTCACGAGCCTGACGCAGATTCGTCGTATCGATCTCCAACCGCCCCTCGAAAGCCTGCTGACATGGCAGCAGCGGCAGGAACTGCCTCGTCTCGTGCCGACACACCTCACCGTGCCCAGTGGCTCCCATGTGCGAGTGGACTATGAGCAGGGCGAGATACCGGTGCTGGCCGTTCGACTCCAGGAACTGTTCGGCTGTCAAGAGACGCCGCGAATTGCGGGAGGCAAAGTGCCGGTGATGGTGCATCTGCTGTCACCGGCTGGCCGGCCGGTACAGGTGACGAAGGATCTGGCCAGCTTCTGGCGTTCGGCTTATCTAGAGGTGAAGAAAGAACTGCGGGGCCGCTACCCACGCCACCACTGGCCGGATGATCCACTCACCGCTCAACCCACGAATCGGACAAAACGACGGACGTAGGGCCGGGCCCTTCCGCTTGTTCAACCATACACCTACGACCGGCGCTTGCTAATCTTCGGCAATTGCAGCATTGTATTCACAGTCGTCTTCCACTCTTGCGATCAACGAGATCCGAATGGACCATTTCGCGATTGTCACTGCCTTCGGGCAAGACCGCCCCGGTATCGTCGCCCTGATGGCGGATAGCCTCTACCAACTCGGTTGTAATATCGAAGACACCTGCATGACCCGGCTTCGTGGCGAGTTCACCATGATGCTCATGGTGCGCCTTCCAGATGGAATCGCGGCCGAAGCTCTTGGCCAACGCCTGACGCCCTATACGACGCCGCTAGACCTTGCCGTCTTATGCAGAGCGATGCCGGACCAGGCGGCAACCAGGCAGCCGGCCCTGGAGATACCGACGTTCATGTTGTCCGTCTACGGGGCCGACCATCCGGGCATCGTGGCGCAGGTGGCCCGCACCGTCGCCCAGCACAACGGCAACATCACCGACATGAATACCCGCGTGGTGGGATCCGGAGAACGTCCCATCTATGTCATGGTCCTGGAGATTCAATTGCCGGAAGCTCAGCAAGCCGACCAGCTCAGACAGGCCCTTGAACAACTCAAGCCATTGCTGGGTGTCGATCTGACGTTCCGCCCGCTCGAAAGTGCCACCTTCTGATCGTGGCTATCCGTCCGATTCTGCTCTATCCCCATCAGGCACTCAAATCCACGAGCATAGCCGTCGTCCCATCCGATCCGGCCGTGCAAGCAGTGGTCCAGGACATGCTCGATACTCTCGCCGCATCACCCGGCGTGGCACTGGCGGCGCCCCAGATCGGGCATGCCATGCAGATAATCGTCGCGGACGTCTCACGAAAAAAGGGCGAGGCGGGCCATGGGTTGATCGTGCTGCTGAACCCCGTGATCCTGGCACTGGAAGGAAGGAAGAGCGTCCGTGAAGGATGCCTGAGCGTGCCGGACTATACAGGCAATGTGCTGCGCTACGAACACGCGCTCGTGGAGGGCCTGGGGCCGGATGGTCGGGTCGTCACGGTGAGTGCGTCAGGATTCGAAGCCCTCGCCTTTCAGCATGAAGTGGATCATCTGAACGGCATGCTCTTCCTCGATCGTATTCACTCGCTCAGCACCGATCTCTTCAGACGAAAAAAATAACACCGACACCGACGAATTATTTTCTCGACCGCCATCCCTTGAGACGTGCCGCAATCGCCTCATGTTGTTCGGCGGTGAGCATCGCCGCCAACGCATCACGACGAAGTCTGGCCCGGCTACTGTCCTGACGACTCGCGAGGGAATACCAGAAAAACGCCTCCAGTACATCCTGCGTCACCCCCTGTCCCTGCTCGTACAACATGCCCATGTCCCGTTGCGCCAAGCCATGCCCCTGGTCGGCCGCCAACTGCAGCCACCGCACCGCTTCGGCCTCATCGGTTTCACCGAGACTGCCCGTGAGCAAAGCCTGCCCCAACATCCATTGCGCGTTCGCATCACCCTGCCCGGCAAGCACCTGCAACTGGCGCTGGGAGGAAGGATCGGCCAAGGCCGACGTCAGCGGACAGGACCACAACGCCACCACCGCCATCAGCACCATTCTCCATCCTCTGCGAGACGCCATTACCTCACCCAGAACCGTTGCTCACAGTGACACCCATTTCCGCAGGACGAATCATGCACGGGATCAACGACACTCACCCCCAAATGCCCGGCTGAAAAGAGGCGAACAGGCCAGCCCGTTAGGATCGGCGTCGATGATCACGCGAGGGGTAGTAGGCATGATGGGCGGCATTCGAAACGCAGGCGCGACCAGCTTCCCGTTTCCTTATGACAATTCTCAGCCCGTCAGACCTTCTTGCAGGCAATTTTCAACTCCGCCTCCCCGTCACTGCCGGGTGTCACCCGCGACCATTCTCTGGTTCCTTTCCCCGATCGCAAAGGACGCCCCTTGCCCATCTGTGTCGCATAGTACTTGGTCTGCAAGGGACGGCTCTTGTGAGCGAGACAATCGAACTGCTTCTTGATGCGCACGGATCGATACGTCCCCTGCGGAATCTGCCGATCCACGTTGAAGTCCTTCAGGGTCCAGAGCGTCACGGCCTTGCCGGTCTGACCGATCCTGGCCACATCTACATAGCCGTCATACTTGTTCGTGCCACCGACCAGAATCCATTCCGCCGACGCCGCGTTGCACCACAGCAACGCCACAACCGTCACGAACATCGTGCATTTCACCATCCGCCCCTCCTAGCTCATGCGACTCACGAGTGCCGTCCATTCATCCAACAGCCCAAGTAATTGAGCTATCGCAGGGACCGTCTGAATGTCATTGTCTTGTGGCTGCCTGGCCCGTAAAATCTGTTCGACATCGAGCCGATCTTGAGGCCCGTCAGCGCACAATTTGAGCAACACTAACGCTTGCCAGGATACAATCGGAACAACGGCTCCATGACAGGTACAATCAATATCCTGGGCCACTCTCGGTACTCCCCAGGCAGACAAGGCAAACCCGCCGATCAGCGCATAGTCATGCACGAGTCCGCAGATCCGAGCCTTGGCCAGCTGGGACAGAGTTCCCGTTAAGGCTTCTTGGAACACGCGTGATAGAGCGCGGCGGCCGCGTCAGACAACTGGCACGCAATCATCAGCCGCTGGCCTGGGGTGAGAGCATGAATCTCGTCGAACTTCCGCCGGACACGATCCTCGCCGAGCCTGCTCGCGCGTCGTGAATCGCTAGAACCGGGAGCCGAATCGCTCAGCTCCACCCTGGCATCATACCCGGAACCGCATAGTCAGTCACTCTCGCACGACCCTTCTCACGGCACATCCGGCGGCTTCCGGAAATCAAGCAGGCTGACCTCAATACTCCCGCCCACTGCCCCCATCACGCCCCATGCGATCAAAGGGCAGGGCGTCATACCGCTTCTTCACGTCGAGGTGCTGGGAGAGATAGCCTTTGACGGCCGCTTCATCGGCCAATACGTCTTTGATCCGCTCACGATAGCTCTCAACCGTCAGATCGTATTTTGCCAGGAGCGGCTCGAGCCTGGCATTGATCTCGGCCCTCATTTCCTCCATCCGCTCGGGCGACGGACGCTGCCCCTCTCCATACCGCTCCCACCCCTGAAAGTAGCTGATCATCAGCTCGCCGACCTCGACCCGCGCGTTCACAAACTTCTCCACCTCCGCCGGCTCAGCAGCCCAGCCGGTTCCCCCGCACAGGACCATCGTCGACAGGATGCCGCTCATCAGACGCACCGGATTGATCACCATGGTGTCCTCCCAGAGAGTGGTCCGTCTCTCGCCGCAAAGCCGCAGCCATCATACCACCACAGGTAGGCGACATACATCCAACTGATCCCCGCCCAGGCTCCACAGCAGCTGTCATCGATCGACTTCTCTTTCCGCTCTCGGCAGTGTAGAGTCACCCCATGCGACCGCATCCCGACGCGGTGCTCCGCTTGACCCGATGAGCATGACCGGCAAACCACGATCCACACAACGAAACGCGATCCCTCACGGTAAGGATGTTCCCGCCGGCCGAAAGCCGGCGCAGAGCCAGCCCCGCACGAAGGCAGGCCTCGCGAAACGTGTGACGCTGGATCGGCTACTCTCCAAACTGGGCATTGCCAGCCGGAGCCAGGCGCAGGAATGGATCAGGGCCGGACGGGTCCGCATCAATCGACGCCTGGTACGCATGCCGGACACCTGGATCGACTGGCCAGGCGATGCCGTCACACTCGACGACCGACCGATCGAGCAGCGCCGTCCGCAATTCATTCTCTTCCATAAACCAAAAGGTGTAGTCACGACGCATCAGGACGAGAAGGGTCGGACAACCATCTTCGATGTACTTCCTCCTGAGTTGAAAAGTCTGCACGCAGTCGGTCGATTGGATCAGGCGACGAGTGGTCTCCTCCTGCTCACCAACGACTCAACGCTCTCCAGCTTTCTAACCGATCCGGCGCGCCGGGTACCGCGTTTATATTTGGTGACCGTGCGCGGCGAAATCACCGACGCTACGCGTCAGGCGGCGCTTGACGGGGTAGACGATCAGGGGGAGCGGTTGCACTGCGCCTCCGTCACCATTCAGAAACATTCAGGCCGGGAGTCCCATCTGGCCGTCACGTTGACCGAAGGCAAGAATCGTGAGATCCGGCGTCTCTTCAAGGCGCTGGGACATGAGGTAACCAGATTGAGGCGGATTCAATACGGCCCCTTCACCCTCGGCGATCTCCAACCGGGCGCCTGGCGCGAACTCTCGATCGAAGCAGCCAGGGCGCAACTCCGGTTGCCGTCGGCCCATGCTGCACTGGGACCACAGGCGAAACCAGACCTGCTCGACAAGCGCGCAACCTGAGCGCCCGCTCCCCCCACATGTCAGCTAAAATCCTTCAAGGCCAGGGCCGACAACTCACTGAAAAGTGGTCGTCATCGCTGGCTCCCTACGTCTTTTCCATCAAGCATGTCGGTGTTTTTGCGGAAGCGGGTGAAAGAACTTGCCAACCTGCTTGCCTGTGCTATGGTGAATACAGCAGACGAAATCTCGGAACGTGACGTTCCGCATTGTCGTAAGAGTCACCCCCAGCTGTAGTCCACCACCAGCAAGACTCGCAGCCGCCCTATGACATGGGCATGGCACACTTGCGATCGCAGGCGGTCTCAGGTCTCAATAGAGGAGCACGAAAGCAATGACTCAGATAATAAAACGATTGGCAATCATGGCCACCATGCTGGCGTTTGTCGCAAGCGTCGCCGGACCGGCGATGACCGCTGCGGCCACCCCGGAAAAGACCCCGGTCGAGATCAAGGTTCGAGTCAGTGAAAAGGGGTTTCTGGATGAGAAGGGCCGACCCTACGGAACGAAGCGCGCCCTGCAGGTGCCGAAAGACACGATGGTGAAGATCACCTTCGTGTTCGGTGAAGACATGACCAGCCTGGCTGTGGGAGACACGCACCAGATCACGATCCGCGCCGAAGACGGCTGGAAACAGGAGAGTGGATCGGTCTGGGTAATGAACCGGGAATCGAGCGTGAGTTTTCTCGCCGGAGAGAAGAGCCGCACCCAATATCGCGCCTATTGTATCCTCGACTGCATCGGCATGGAGCATCTTACCAATCTGCTGATTCAGGTCGTCTAGGCCACTACCGTTCATCGTTTGTATCTCGTCCGCAGAAAAGAACTTACGGCAGAGAGCTCATCGCGTATAGCCAGAAATCGAGACTGGGCGGCCTGACTTTCAGCTATCCACCACCAGCCATACGCTCCGGCCATGCCGAGATGCGCATCACGATTCACGCTTCACGGATGTCGAGAGCCACGCCGGCGTGATTTTTCAGCAGACGGCTAGTAGCCCCGTCCAGTGCTGCCTCCTCCACCCCCACTCATTCGATTCAACGGAAGCGCCTCATACCGGGTCTTCAGATCCGGATGCTGGGCGAGATATCCTTTCACCGCCGCGTCATCGGCAAACACGTCTTTGCTGCGCGCGCGGTAATCCTCCAGCGTCAAGCCATGCTTGGACAAGAGCGTGGTCAGTTTGGCGTTGATGTCGTCGCCCATCTCCTTCATTTTCTCCGGCGACGGCCGCTGCCCGGACCCGTAGGACTCCCCGCCCTTGAAATAATTCGTCATCATTTCGCCGATCTCAATGCGGGCGTTCACAAACTTCTCTACATCGGCCGGCTCAGCCGCCAGGCCATTCCCTGCAAACAGCACGACGCCCAATGAAGCCGTAATAACAAGACGTGTCGAAAGCTTAGCCATGATGTCCTCTCAGGTGGTGAATGAAGATCCAGTCGAGCAATCGGCGTCATCATACCATTCCCGGCGCCTATTTCGAACGGAGGATTCAGCCGACAGGACGAGCAGGCGAACGGAGCGGACCAGGAAGCGCAGGCTCGCACAGGCGGAACCTCTGCTGGTCGGTCGCCTCCCGCGAAACGTGCGAGGGCTTACCGCGGCAGGCCTTTCAGAAAATTTCCCAGTACGGTGCGAAACTGGTCGGGGTCTTCCGCCATCATGAAATGCCCGGTGTTGAACTCGACCAACTGCGCCGTGGGGATCTGTGCCTGAATTCCCTTTGCGATGGTCGGCGTGGCGACACCATCCTTGGCGCCGACCATAACCAGGGTCGGCGCAGTAATGCGGGTGAGCTGGCCATGCACGTTGAACTGCGACATGGAAGTGAGCGCCTCCCGGATCACCGTGGCATTCCAGGTAGGGATCCGTTCAAGCAATGGCCTGTAGATCTGAGCCGGCGCATCGGGAGGAAAACTTTCGACGATCATATTCTTCGACACCTCCCGATAGTCACGCGGCGCGCCGATGGTGGGAATGTCGTCGTCGAGAATCATCGCCCCGTCGGTCGTGGACACCAACACCAGCGCCCGCACCCGCTCAGGATAATCCAGCGCAAGACGCTGCAGAATCATCCCGCCCATGGACACACCCACCCACACCGCACGATCGATCTTGAGCGTATCGGCCAGGGCAATCAGATCCGTCGAGAACTGCTCGATCGTGAACCCGCTCGGCGGTTTCTCCGAATCGCCGTATCCACGCAGGTCCACCGCAATCCCTCGAAACTCCGGCGAAAAGGCACTCACATATTGAGGAAAGATATTGCTGGTCGTCACCACACCGTGGACAAAAATCACCGGATCGCCACTGCCTGCCTCCAGCACGCTGAGAGTCAAGCCGTTGAGATCGATCATGTGGCGTTGGAACGGATGGCCAGGGGGCATGGACTCGGCTAAGGCCTGCTGGGTGCGGTTGTTACGAGCGGGCTGAATGGATTCCGCACAGCCGGACGCGCCGAGAATACTCAACGTGAGCAGGAACCTAATCAACCGCATGCAACTCCCCCTTTCTACAGAGGTCACCGAATCTCCATGCAGCCTAAGCTGTCAGGCGAGCCGATGCAAGGCGGAGCTGCCACCCGGCCTTCTCGACGGGGCGATATCGCCGTGCTGGTGGGTCAAGCAGGCAACATACCGAACGCGCGACCGTCCGAACTTACTTGATGCGCGAGACAACCGCCCGGACCGGCATCCATCCGATCTGCGGCGGTGTGGCGAACAGAACGTGCGCGAGCCCCCGATACGCTGCCTCCAATTCACAACAGCGCTCGACGAATCGACCGGAGGCCAGCCGAGGAAAATAGTCGCGGTGACGCTCGTAGAAAAGCGCCCGCCGTCTCCAGCGATCGGCGTTGACCCGGAGCAATCGGGCGGCCAACCCGGAGGGACCGGTGAGTGCCAACCAGCGCCGGCGCCGTCTGAGCGGGCGTTCAGCCATTGAGGTGGATGTGGTCACTGTTTTCATCGTCTCTCCTCCTTGTCTCGTTCGCCTGTGTCATCGACTCGACCGTCGCGACAGAGGCGGCTTTGCTAACGCCAGTCTCGCTTTAGCCTGCGCCTACTGTAGTCGAAGCAGATGAGGAGATGATTAGTGCAGCATGAGAAAGATTTCATACAAGAACCGCAGGCCACGGCCCCTTTTCTCAGACAGGACGCAAGTCCAATGGCAGGCGCGACTGTGGCAAGGAAGGCAAGCGATGCAGTGGGTTCACACACCGGCGCAGGGAGCGGCACAGGGAAGGAACATGGCAAAAACCAGAGCGTGAATCTGGAGACCTGCTTGGTTCAAGCGCGGCGGTCAGAACGCCGGCTTCGTGCCCAATGGAAGGACATCGCTTCACTCGCGGAAGGCTTCGACGAACGGTCCGCGATGACCGGGCCATGGGTGCAACATCCGCAGATCCGCGACAGAGACTGGCTCCGGCAACCAAGCCCGCTCGCTTCCAGATGCGCTGGACCGATCGCCTGATCAGCCGGTTATCTCACCCAGGGCGGCGTAATCGTCGGCGGAGGTGGAGGCCCCTCGAGCAGTCCCGGCGCCCGCTTGGGAGGTTCCGGAGGGAGGACCTGACCTTCCCCTTCGACCCTGCGCTTGAGCCGGACCACCAGGGCGCCCATCACATCCCATTGCTGAAAGTTTTTGCGCACCGCACGGGGATGCTGGTTGTGACAATCGACACAGGACCGCACCAGCCCCAAATCCGCCGATACCGCCTTGAATTCATCGCCGTCCACGAAGCCGATGATGCCGCGCTGTCGATCCTTCTCTAATTGAAGTAACGCATCCATCTCCGCGTCCGTTCGCGGGCGATTCGCAGGATTGAGCGGCGTCAAACTGATCAAGCCGATCTCCAATCCCTCCACTTGTGCAGCCGCTTCCTTGACGAACTGGGCGGGAAGCGGGAGGAAATGAGCATCTGTTTTCCAATCCTCACGCGGCGAGAGTCCCGCATCGCGCGCATGTTCAACGACGTGGAGCACGTAGGCAGTACGAAAGGCTCTGACAATATTGAGGATGTACCTGGCCGTCTGGTCGAAGGAGGGTTCGGCCCTGATCACGCCCCACCCGAGTATGGTCAGACAACCGGTCAGGCTGAACACAATGACGACTTGACGCATGCGCATAACACCTCGCAACGGATCGTTTCGGGAGCGGCAGAAACGTAGCAGGAACGCCAGGAGCCTAGCGGATTGAAACTCCACCGGTCAACAAGCGAGTGCCCCCGATCGCTTGCCCGCCTCAACAAGTCAGGCAGCACCCAACACCTCACGAAAGACCGTGGCCAAATCACGCAGCACTTGCCCGCCGTCCACGACATAGACGGCGCCGTGCATCGTCGCCACCATCTTGGGCTGCAGCGTGGTGAGTTTGGGCAACGTGGGATCCGTCAGCGTGCAATAGAATTCGCCAGCGGGCCCTGCTGATAGTCCACCAGCACCTCCCGACAGCGGCTGACCACATCGGAGTGGGCCCCCGGTTCCACGTTACCGCCTTGATGAAAGAGATCGGAGCAGAGCAGCGTCTGTTGTGTTTCTTCGACCATCAGGCCGGATTCCCAGCAGTGTGGCACGTGCGGTGTGACCAGAAAACGAAAGCGGTAGCGCCCCGCCTCCAGCACCTCGTCATCCGTCATACCCCTGACCGGCCGGAGTGCGAGACAATCATCTACACTCACACGCTTGCCGACCATACTGCAGACCGCATCGGACTGGGGCGCCAACTGCTGCCACTCGGGCAACAACTCACTCGTCATACTTCCGGGCTTTACCATAGGACTTCTCGACGGGATATTTGGCCTCATTCTTCTTCAGCTTCGAGAGCGCTGCGGCATCCACATCCAGACCAAGATCATGGCAGAGGTACGAGAGGAGAATCACCACATCGGCGATTTCATCCTCTACACGAACCCGTGCCGGGCTTTCCAGGAGACGGCCCACTTCGTCGTGAGATTTCCATTGGAAGACCTCCAGTAATTCGCTCGCTTCGACCGTAATGGCGGCAGCGAGTTCCTTGGGCTTGTGAAACTGCTCCCAATCGCGCTTCCGACGGAATTCCAGCACCGCCGCAAGCACCTCGTCGTTTAACATGACACCTCCATATAGGGGTCTTGCAATCTCATATTTTTCGCAATTCCAGAATCAGGTGGCCACTGCCTGCCCTCATCCGGGCGCATCGGAGCTCGTACAACCGGCTTGCTGCCAGGCAGAGTCCTGACTGCTTGCAGGATCCTCCGAGCCGGCGACTCGAGAGCCGGTGACTTGTCACGTGTCAGTGTAAGGCCACGCAATGTGTGATTGCCAGGCCCGACGTACACCGACTTGTCCCTTCATGGCTCACCCAAAGGGCACGATTGAAAATTGATCACGAGTAGCGTAGAGGATGGGAGGCAAAGAGGGACCGTCTGGTGATTCGTCCCTCTCCGCTTGTCCGGACATTGCAGGAGGTCCGCTTATGGTCGATCGTCTTGTGCTTGCGGGCTGTGCACTCGTGTTGATCGTCGCACCCGTCCACGCACAGAGCCCTTGTTCGGATTGTTTCAACGCCGCGCAAGCGGAGGCGAAAAAATGCCTCGACAATGCGATTAGCGCTGGCGATAGAAACGACTGCTTGGAGACTCGGCATGCCAGGACCAAGGCCTGCAGCGAGAATCAATGCCGAGAGGACAGGGAGGAAGTGACGACCACGGAGTCACAACCGACGAACAGTCGGCCGGGCGTCACGCCGTACACACCCACGGAAGGCGAGTGGCTGGCGTTACTCATGCGAGCCGGACTGAGACGGGAAGCCACTCCCGACCATCCCTATTCGCTCGACATTGTACTCGCCGATCCGCAAACCCTCCAGATTGTCGTGCGGCATGCTTCCACGCTGGACCGGAACAGGCTGAACAAAGCCATCGAGGCTGCACGGGAAGCGATCAAAAGCACAGCCCGAAGTTATGGCTGGGACAAGTGGGTCAAGATTCGGGAGACGGTCGAAGCGTATCCCGCCCAAAAATGAGCCTTCCCCTTTGATGGGGTCTTGCAATCACACATCTTCCTGCTCGGCCCGCTTCAAGTGGCGGCTCACCGTGGCGGCATGCACACCCAAATGGTCTGCAATTTCGGCCAGCCGATACCCGTACTGTCGATAAGCCTGATGAATCGTCTTCTCCAGGCCACCCTTCCGCTGAAACAGCGCCTCCAACGACGGCCGCTGGGCCTGCGTCTGCCGGCGCGGAATGTCACGGATCACCCGATTCGGTTGATGCTGCGCCACGAATTTCTCCGACCCCAGATAGATCTGGCCGGTGAGCTGTTCCCAGGGCCCCGCCTCTCCCCGCCCCTCGGCCACAAAAGCGCGATACCGCTCCTGCGCCGGTCCCTCGCGTTGGCCGAATTGGCGCAGAATCCAGTCCGTCGTCAGCCAGCCTGGCGCCTTCGCCTCCCCCACTGTCGCCCGATAACTGCTCCAGGCCCACAGCCGGGGATGCGACACGATCATCGCGCGGACGGGATTCAGCACGACGTACCGGCACAATTCAAGCAGATGCGCGTCCTTTTCGACCAGAATCGCCGTGAACCGACCTTGAAACACATGCCCGACCTGCTCGTGCCGAAGGTTGTAGGCCTGCGTGTAGCGGCCGTTCAACTGCCGCATGCCAAGCGACAGATTCGGCTTCGGCGTCTCGATCAACAGATGATAGTGATTGTCCATCAGGCAGTAGGCATGGCAGATCCACCCATAGCGGTCGACGACGTGCGCCAGCAGGCTCAGCCACTGTGAGCGATCACGGTCGTCGGCCACGATGTCCTGCCGGGCGTTGCCCCGACTCGTGACATGGTAGACGGCGCCAGGAAATGCGAGACGAAGGGGACGTGCCATGAGCGGGAGTGTAACCTGTGAGATTGTTTGATTGCAAGACCTGACCCCATAAAGAGGACACTAGAACCTATCTCAAAATTGCTTGAGTAGCATGGTGATGGAGGCGAGC
>JACOEL010000007.1 GCA_024998625.1 Nitrospira sp.
CGACCCGACGCCCAATACGCTCACGGTCAATGTCACTGCCGTCAATGATCGGCCGGTGATCACCGTCAACAGCGGGAGCAGCGTGGCCGAAGGGGGCACCGACACGATTACGAGCGCAGAGCTTGCGGCGGTGGATGTGGACAACTCTGCAACCCAGCTCAGATTCTCTGTCGGGACCGGCCCTGCCCATGGTCGTCTGGAGTTGACGACCAGGCCGGGCGTGGCGCTGGCGACTTTTACGCAGGCTGATCTCGCGGCCAACCGCCTGGTCTATCGTCATGATGGATCGGAAACGCTGAGCGATAGCTTTACGTTTACGCTGAGCGACGGAGCGGGAGGTTCGGTTGGCACGACCACGATGACGCTGACGATCACACCGGTGAACGATGCGCCGACCATTATCAGCGATGGAGGAGCGGCGACCGCTTCGATCAATGTCGCCGAACATGTGACCGGCATTACGGTCGTGACCGGCGCCGATGTGGATCTTCCTGTCCAGGCCTTGACCTACTCAATCAGCGGCGGAGCGGATCAGGCGCAGTTTACGATCGATGCCTCAACCGGTGCGCTCAGCTTCGTAGCCCCCCGTGATTTTGAAGCGGCCGCTGACGCCAATGGCGACAATGTGTATGTCGTGCAGGTCCGTGTCACTGACAGCCAGGGCGGCACGGCGATGCAAACCATTCAGGTTCGGGTCACGGATGGGGCGGAGGCGATCGGTCCGCTGCTTCCTCCCTCCCTCATTCCAATGCCCTCGGCACAGGCGGGCACATCCGTTCAGCCTCATGACGAACCGCTGTCGTTCACAACGCGACAGGAGCCGGTGAATGCGGTGCCCATGAATGTGACTGATCTCGTCGGGACGATGGGCCGCTATACCGACAGCATGCCGCCGCGCATCGCGCCCCATTCAGGCGATGTTCATCATGAGGAAGAGCCACCTGTCGCGTCACGCTCTGTTCAGTCGGATGACAGGGAGCCCTGGAATTCATCCCCGATCTCGTCTACGGATGCGATCGAGTCGGGCAGGGATGGTGATTCGGCGCCGCAGCCCTCGGCGAGTGAACTGGTACTGAATAAATTGGATGAAATGATCTTGTCGCTGCGGGAGGCGGTCGCTGTGGACCGAGAGCCGCAGTCGTTGATGGCTCAGGTGACTGCGTTGACGGGGACGACTCTCTCTGTGGGATTTGTGCTGTGGGCCGTTCGCAAAGGAAGGCTCCTGGCTGGTTGCTGCGCGATCATTCCTACCTTATCGGCAGAAGGGCCTGGTCGGGGTCAACACCTTCGCCCACGGCTCTTGACGCCAACGTCTTCTCCGTCGCACGGCCCGGTTACCAACCCCTCGTCCGCCTCTTCAACCTGACCCACCCCACACATCGGATTCAACGCTCCATCGCGAGTTGGGCCATGGCCCTAGGACACTCTCGTCTGATTGGTGGGGGAAAAGTTTGGTGGCGGTGACCCGGATTGAACGGGTGACCCGCGGCTTATGAGTCCGCTGCTCTACCAACTGAGCTACACCGCCACTGGAGGATACGTGACCGGTCGAAGTGAACCGGAATAATAGCCGAAGAGGAGCTGAAGTGTCTACCGACTGATGCACCAAATTCTTTCTCGATCAGGCGAGCTCTTCCGCCACCGGTTGGCGGAATCCCGTGAGTTCGGAGGGACGGGGGATTCAGCCCTTGGTAGGATTGGCTCTTGCCGTCCGCGTATCATCCGTATCCTATGAAGTTGGTTACGGATAGAGTGGCAGGAAGGGCGTGATGTCGCTAGACTGACAGGTGTGCTCCACTGAGGGTGTCAGCGTAGTTATTCATGGCCGCGCACGATCCCATCGGTGGCCAAGCTGTTGCGGCAGCGTCTGATCTGTCGGGGTGGGGAGTAACATCGTCACCCGCGCAAGTTGAACCGCCGGACGTACTCACACAAGGGAGATCAATATGTTGACCGGAGTATCCCTGCAGACTGCCCTTCCCTGGCTCCTGAGTATTTCCGCAACCGTGGGAATCGCCCTGTTGCGGGTCGGGTTGGTGTTCGTGGTCGGGTATGTCGCGATTCGATTCGCCCGTTTGGGGTTGCAACAACTGGAACGGGTGATGATTCTCGCGAGCGACGCCGAGGATCAACAGTCCGGAACGGCTCAAAAACGCGCCGCGACGCTCGCGGGGACCCTCAGGACCATCGCGCTCACGGCGATTTGGGCCATTGTCATCATCGAAGCGCTGCAGGTGGTGGGGTTGGATATTGCGCCGATTCTGGCCGGTGCCGGTATCCTCGGTCTGGCGGTGGGCTTCGGTGCACAGAACCTGGTGCGCGATTTGATCAGCGGATTCTTCATCATCCTCGAAGATCAGATCCGGTTGGGAGATGTGGCCGTGATCAATGGAACCGGCGGACAGGTTGAGACCATCACGTTCAGAACGATTTCCTTGAGGGACTTTTCCGGCGTGGTCCACGTGTTTCCCAACGGCGGCATCAACACCCTGTCGAATATGAGCAAGGACTGGGCGGCCTTCGTGCTGGACATGGGAGTGGCCTATAAAGAGGATACAGATCGGGTGGTGGCGGTGATGCAGGCGGTCGGTGAAGAATTGCGCCACGACCAGGAACTTGGCTCGCTGATGATCGAGCCGATCGAAGTGGTGGGTGTCGAAAATTTTGCCGAGAGTGCCGTGACGATTCGCGCGCGCATCAAGACAAAGCCGCTCGAACAGTGGAAGGTCGGACGTGAATACCGGCGACGGCTCAAGAAGGCGTTCGACGCGCAGGGTATCGAGATTCCGTTCCCGCATCAGACTTTGTGTATGGGAGAGGCCAGTCCTCCGTTCAAAGTAGCGGTGGTTGCAGGCCTGGGGATTCAGAAGGCCTAGCAGGAATCTGTAACGGACGGTTCCGAGTGAGTCCGATGGCGGCAGATTTCCCGACCAGTCTTCGCAGGCTCATGTCATGGGCTGGTTGCGACGATAGTCCTCTAAGCGCCGGCGAATGATCCCCTCCGACAGCGTGGGGTAGTACCCTTTGAGGGCTTGTCGCCCGGTGGTTGCAGCAGTGGTGTCCTGGTGGTGCCGGAACTCTCTCAGCCGTTGCTCAATTCGCTGTTTCGCCGCAGCCCAGAACGCCTCAGCCAACTCCCACACGGTGGTATGTCCGTCGAGCCTGGTCTGTCGTTCGGCGTAGAGCACCGTAGCGAGCATGGCCAGGAGATCTTCACCGACGGATTCGATTGTGTTCTGTAGCCGCTGCTCGTCCTTAAATGAGGCCTGGAATCGCAGCAAGGCGTAGAAAATGGCTCGCGCCAGCCGCCGGCTGGTACGTTCCACATAGAGAGCCGCCGGCCGCACCTGGAGGTGGGTAAGTTCGCGACGGTCCGGCAGAGGCTGTTGTCGCCATTGCCGGAGGTACCAGGGCAGGTAGAAGCGCGTGAGCTTCATCGCCTGCCGGGCTTGTTCGAGTATGGAAAGACCATCTGCATAGAAGCGTTTGGCGCGATCCAGATGAGGGCTCAAGCCTTCGCGGACCACGAAGGGGCGCAAGATATCGGTGGCGCCTTCGCCGATTCGATACATCTCCGCATCGCGAACGAGTTGTTCGATGCCGAAGGCGGCTTCCCCGCGCGCGTGCTTGGAGTCGGCGGTTTCGTACCCCATCCCTCCGAAAATCGTCTGCGCGTCGCGGATGAACCGGATCGTGTGTTCGGAACAGAAGATCTTGGCGACCGCGGCTTCGATGCGAATGTCGTAACGGTGTTGATCGGCCAGACGCCAGACGAGCAGCGCCAGTGCCTCCATGGCGAACAAGTGGCCGGCCATGTCCCCAATCCGGATTTGCTGCGTCTGCCGCTCTGCCAACGGCTTTTGAAACGTGATCCTGCTATTGGCCCGATCCAAGGTTGGCTGCCAGGCCTGTTTGGCCATGCCCAGGCAGATGGCGGGAATGCTGATGCCCCGTCCCACGTTCAGAATCGTCAGGGCATACTTCAATCCCTTGCCAATGTCGCCGATCACCTGTTCGACCGGCACCCGCACGTTCTTCAAAGCGATATGCGCGTTCTCAATCCCGCGACAACCTTCAAACTGGCAGCGTTGGCGCACCAGCACACCTGGTGTGGCCATGTCCAAAATAAAGGCCGTGTGGACGTGATCGTCCGCCCGTTGTCCGTTTGGTGCCGGAATCCACTCGACCGTTCCTTCGCACTCTACACGCAGAGCCGGAACGCGAGCGACGAGCGTGAGGTATCGGGCAATCGGCCCGTTCGTACACCAGAGTTTTTCGCCGTTCACCAGGAAATGGGCGCCGGAGGAATCCAGCACCGCCTCGGTTCTCACATTGGCTGCATCCGAGCCGGTCATCGGCTCGGTGAGGGCAAAGGCTGAAAGGGCCTCCTTCGCGACGAGCGGGAGATATTTTTTCTTCTGGTCTGCGTTTCCGAAGAGGAGAATCGGCATGGCGATACCGATGGACTGCGGCACCGCCACCGTCAGCGCCAAAATGTTGCTCCAGCCGGCGATCAGAGTCAGGACGCGACCGTAGTTCGTATAGGACAAGCCGAGCCCGCCATATTCTTTGGGAATCTTCATGCCGAAGGCCCCGAGTTTGAACAGCCCCTGAATGACGCGTTCGGGAATTTTGGCCTCGCGTTCGATCTTCTCCGGGTCCACTTCATGAATCAGAAAGTGTTCGACCTGTTTGCAGAAGGCCTCGCCGGCGGCTTTCTCTTCCGGCGGTTCGGGGGGTGTCAGCAAGAGGTCGAAGTCCGGCCGGCCGTCGTAGAGACCGGCCAGGAAACTCTTTCCGGTGAATCGCTCGCGGGCTTCTTCGATCCGTTCGAAACCTGAAAAGAGGGTGCTCATGTGATACCTCACCCGATCTGGTCAGCCAGGATCTTTGAATTGTCTGTCACGATATTGGGCCAGGGTGCTCGCCAAGCGGGATTTCAACTCCAAGCGCTTGGGTTTTCCAGTGGAAGTGTAGGGCACCTCCGTACCCATCAACAGCACTTTCGGTTGTTTGGCGAACGGCAACCGTCCTCGGCAATGGGAGAGGATGTCGGCCTCCGTCGGCGGTGACTCCGGGTCTTTGGGCACGATATAGGCGGCGATCTCCTCACCGTAGTAGCGGTTTTCGAAGGGGAGGGCCATGGCGAACTGCACGGCCGGGTGTCCCTTCAACACGTCGTCGATTTCCAACGGGGAAATATTGACGCCGCCGCGAACGATGAGTTCTTTCAAGCGGCCTGAAATGAAAAAGAACGGGCGTCCCCGCTCATCGGCGATGTAAAAGCCTTCGTCGCCTGAACGGAACCAACCCCACTGGAAGGCAGCTTCGTTCGCGTCGTCCCGCTTGAAATAGCCGGCGCAGACTGTGCGCCCCCGGATGCAGAGTTCTCCACGCCTGTGCTCAGGTGCCGGTTTCCCGGATTCGTCGAGAATTGCCATCTCATTATGACGCAGCGCCGTGCCGATCGAAGGGAAATCGAAATCCGTGAGCCAGTGACGATGTTGCGCTCGTGTCAGGTCGTTCGGCAAAAAGCAGGAATAACAGGTCGTCTCAGACAGGCCGTATCCATGGCGGATCGGAAAGCCAAACCGATCCTCGAAGCGCAGGGCCGTGTCCTTCAGCAGCGGCCCGGCGCCGCAGAGCACACCACCGAAGCGATCCAGCCGATAGGCGGCGAGGTTTTCGTCGGCATCCAGAAGAAACTCAAGCAATGTGGGGACGACGCTGACACTGGTCACCTGCTCTTCGTGGAGTCGTCGCCAGAAGCTGCCGGTTTTGAACTTCCTGTTCAAGACGACGCTTCCCTTACAATAAAACGGAGTCATCAGAGTGACGACGATGCCGTTGACATGGTGGACGGGCAGGACGCCCATCACACGGTCGGCGAGACCGAAGCCATGCCGGTCGGCGATGGCATCCGCATCGGCCAGAAGATTGGCAACCGTCAGGATGACGCCTTTCGGCGGCCCGGTTGTCCCGGATGTGTAAATGATCAGGGCAGGATCGTCGAGTCGGGAGGCGGCCGGGGCAACGCGGGGTCCAGTAGCGTGGCTGGTTTTTCGGCTCTTTCCTCTGATCTCCTTCCCGTCAAGAATGCCACCGTCTCCCAGGGCGACCACTTCCCGCAAGGTCGGCAGCATGGACTGATGGGCTTTGAGTTCCTCGTAGACATCCTGCCAGCAGAGGGCGACCGAGGCCTCCGAATGTTCGAGGATATACCGCTTCTTCTCGGGTGTTTCTTCGACATTGATCGGCACGACGGCGACTCCCAACGTCCAGGCTGCGAAGTAGATCAGCGTCGTCAGATCATGGTTGAACAGCACGGTGGCGATCCGGTCGCCACGGGTTAGGCCGAACGTCGCATGAAGCATCTCCGCCATCCGTTCGACGATCGTGCCGAATTCCGCATAGCTGTAGGTTCGGCGCAGGTTCCGCTCGTCGTCGCAATAGGTCAGGAAATTCCTGGTGACGAGTCGCGGGTCGTACAGGCGTGATCGGAAGAACTCGGCGAACGATGTCCAGTGGAGTTCCGAGGAACATCCTGGCGCCGCGCGGGCCTGTTCAATTCGGTCATGGACGTCGGTCAAGAGGCTCATAGGTCCTCGGTGCCGGCCCCGTGTAGAGGGCTCGTGGTCTGATCAATCGGTTATGTTCCTGTTGCTCCATCACATGCGCGCACCACCCGGTGATGCGGGAACAGACGAACAAGGGGGTGGACAGTTCACGCGGGATGCCCATCAGCAGGTAGGCCACGGCCGTATAGAAGTCGAGATTGGGATGGAGTCCTTTTTCCTCCCGCATGATGCGGTAGAGGGTGGAGGCGATGTCGTACCAGCGGTGGTCGCCGCAGAGGTGGCTGAGCCGTTCGGCGTGGCGCTGGATGATGGCTGATCGTGCGTCGCCCTGCCGAAGCACGCGATGCCCGAATCCCATGACTCGCCGTTTCTGCGCGAGCGCCTCTCGCACCCATGACTCCGCTCGATTCGGCCGGCCGATTTCGATGAGCATCGACGCCACCGCTTCGTTGGCGCCGCCATGGAGCGGCCCTTTTAATGTCGCAACGGCCGCCGTGATCGCGCCATGCAGATCGGTGAGGGTCGAGGCGGTGACGCGAGCGGCAAACGTGGAGGCGTTAAACTCATGCTCCGCGTACAGGATGAGCGACACGTTCAACGCCTGGGCCATGGCCGCGCCGATTTCACCATCCTTGTGGCCTGCCACCAGGTGCAGCAGGTGTTGCGCAAAATCTCGACTCGCGTCCTGTCTCTGCGGAAGCGTTCCGGACATGACTCGATAACTACGCGCGATTAGCAACGGGATCTGGCTCAGCAGCCGCATGGACTTGCGGAGATTGGCCTCATGCGATCCATCCTGCGCGTCAGGGTCGCTGAGCCCCAGCAGTGAAATCCCGGTTCTCAGCACGTCCATGGGGTGCAGGCCCGGTCGCAGCTGGTCTACAAAACGTTGCACCAGGTCAGGCAGGACTCGATGGCCTCTCAGCAGTGTGGAAAAACTATCCAGTTCGTTCCGGCCGGGGAGATGCCCGATCAGCAGCAAATAGGCGACTTCCTCGAAGCGACTCCATTCCGCCAGATCGCCGATGGCATACCCCCGATACCGAAGTCCTGCCTCTCCTTCATCCACCTGACAGAGGGCCGATTCTCCCGCGATCACCCCCTCAAGTCCGGGACTATAGAGGGGATGCTCCGCGGTTTTCGTTCCGGGCTGTTCTTGTATCGTCTGGTTCATAGGGCCTCCCTGTCTGGTCCTGCCCATGCTCGTATCGAAGCAGACTATAGAGCTCCTGTCGCGTCATCATGTGATCAAGCCAAGCCCGTTGAGAGCCGAAGAATCTGAGTTCTCGCAGCAGCTTCTCAACGGCAAGGGTTGCGACGCGGAGCGTGCTGACGGGAAACAACACGCCCCGATACCCCAACGCCTCGAATTCGTCCACGCTCAAGTAGGGTGTCTTGCCGAACTCCGTCATGTTGGCGATCAAGGGTATGTGGACGCCTGCCCGGTTCATTGCCAGCGCAAAGGTCTGGAATTCTTCTGCGGAGAGCAAGGCCTCGGGGAAGAGCGCGTCGGCGCCGGCCTCGGCATAGGCGAGGCTTCGCTGAATGGCAGCCTGCAGTCCATCGACGGTCCGTGCGTCCGTGCGCGCCACAATGACGAAATCCCGATCCTGTTTCGCCTCTACGGCTGCGACAATTTTGGCAACCATGTCAGCCATTGGAATCAGTCGCTTCCCTGACAGATGGCCGCATTTCTTCGCCTCTTCCTGATCTTCGATCTGCATGCCGGCCAATCCGGCCTGCTCAAATTCCTGAACGGCTTCCCGGACCACCGAAGGCGGCCCATAGCCGGTGTCTGCATCAACGATGGTGGGAAGCGCCACCGCCCGGGCAATGCCAGAGGCTTCTCTCGTCATGTCCGTCAAGCCGATCAATCCGATATCGGGCAGGCCATGGGCAGCCGAGATCGCGGCTCCCGACACATAGAGGATCTCAAATCCGGCGCGCTCGATCTGCATGGCCGTCAGGGCATTCCAGGCGCCGGGGATGGCCACTGTTCTACCGGCCAGCCGCTCACGCAGGCGTTGTGCTTTTGAAGGCGTGGAGTGGTTACGCATCACGATGGAGCACCCTCAATAGAGGCATCAGTGTGGCGATGTCCTTCTCTCGTTCCAATGTCCACACGAAACCAATAAGTTTTTCGACCTGCGCGCGCCCGATTCGTCTCGATGCGAGGCGCCGTAGTTTGTCCTCCACATCCTGGTCCGACATGGGATTGCCGGGATGGCCCAGGGGGACATCCACATGCCTCATGTACACCGTTCCCGTCGTTGTCCTCAGCGTGAGGCGGGTCGGCATGGATCCAGGATAGAGGCCGGCGAATTCCGGCTGCGGGACGACACGCACCTTTTTCATGAGCTCGTGCAGCGCTGGATCTCGCAGCCGGTCAGAGTCGAATGAATGCACGGTCACGCGACCATCCAGCAACGCCACCGCGACGCAATAGGGGAAGCTGTGATCGGCCGTTTCGCGCGTCGTCGGGTGCCACTTCTCCGGATCGCGCCCGATAATTTCTATCGCGACATCGTAACTGCCGATTTCAATCTCGCTCAGACGTTGGACTGCATCGGCCCCCTCCGCCTTGATCACCTCCGCTCGCAGGGCCAGCGCCGCTTCGACCGCAGTCTGGGCGTGGTATTCCACCGGGAAATGTTTGATGTAGGAATCGAGAATCTTGAACGAAGCCAGGGTGTCGTCGGGAGCCCGCTCTCCGCCCAATCTCGACAGCTCGAATGGTCCGGACACCAGCCTCATGAAGCCTTTTTCGCCTTCAAAGATGGGGGCGGGGCCGGTCATGCCCCGTTGGGCCAGGATGGCCGCGAAGAGACCGTTGCGGGCGGCATTCGAGAATGCGCAGGCTTTCCACATGGACATGTCGCCGACTCTGGTTTGCCGGAGCGCCACGTTCGCCACGGCGGCCAGGTTGATGGCCTGCGTGGTCTGCGCCTCCGTCAGTTTCAGCGTTTTGGCTACGCCGAGCGCGGACGAGATCGATCCATAGGTCACATGGTCCCACCCACGGGAGCGTAACGCGGCGGCGTCGCAGAGCCGGCACTGGATTTCGTAAGCTAAGGCGATGGCCTGGATGACCCGCTTGCCCGAGGCATGGGCTATTTCGCCGGCGGCGAGGATTGCGGCAAGGTTGTCCGAAGGATGGGCCGGCTCTTTCGAGAGATAGGTATCGTTGAAGTCGAGGTAGCGGACCACCGCGCCGTTGGCGAAGGCGGCCAGGTCCGGCAGGGTCTTGTGGGACGTCCCCCAGATTGTCGCGCCGCCGGGTACTTGGGCGGATTGTGCCACGTGACGCGCAATCCGACAGGGAGTCGCCTTCCAGGCGCCAAAGGCACAGGCGGCGCTGTCGAGAATCCGTCGCTTGACCTCATGGACCACGTCGCCGGGCAGGTCGTCGTAACAAAGGGTCTGGGTATAACTCGCAAGACGATCCGCCAACATGATGATCCTCTCGACAACAGGCCGTGCCGTCAGCCCGGTGTGTGCGCGAGATCCTGGAGCCGTTGCTCTTCGGCGATCATGGCGATCAGCTCCGGAATGCCCTCCCCCTTGACGGCCACGGTGCGCAGCACGTGCGGGCACCACTCGCGTAGATCGCGCACTGCGGTCTCGGCGCCCTCGCGATCCCCTTTGTTGACGATCACGATATCCGCCACCTCCAGTAACCCTGCCTTCATGGCTTGTACGTCGTCACCCAATCCCGGTGCGACCAGGGCAATGACGGTTCCGGCTACCGACACGACCTCGATCTCGCTTTGGCCGACGCCGACTGTTTCGATCAGGATCACGTCATACGCGGCCGCTTCCAGGACGTGCAGCGCATCACGAGTCGTTCGCGCGAGCCCACCGGACTGACCGCGGGTTGCCATGCTGCGTATGTAGACTCCCGAATCGTCCGCATGCCGCTGCATCCTGATCCGGTCGCCCAGTACCGCCCCGCCGGTGAGAGGGCTGCTGATATCCACTGCCAGGACGCCGACCGTTTTGCCGAGGCGGCGGTAGGCGGCGATGAGTTGATCGATCAACGTGCTCTTCCCCGTGCCGGGATAACCCGTGACGCCGATCACCATGGCGCGCTTCTCCGGTGGCGTCAGGCGTTTCAACACGGCAGCCCCGGCCGGCTCCTGGTTCTCAAGCCAGGTGATCACTCGCGCCACAGCCCGGACCTCACCGGCCAGCACACGCCTGGCCATGGTCTCGACATCCTCTCGTTTCGATACTCGATCGACGCACGCGTGATCCATGTCATTCCCAGCACGCAGGCTGTGGCATTTCACGATGATGGAGTTGCGCAAGCCGCGAATTCAGCGGATGCCGCACGGCGTCACCGAGTTGTTGTGCACAGGTGGCGACCAGCAGTTCATCCACCGGCACGTTGGCGCCGGAAGCCTTGAGCGCGAAGACCAGATCTTCGGTGGCGACATTCCCGGATGCGCCTGGAGCAGAGGGACAGCCGCCGAGGCCTCCGGCTGAAGCATCAAACGCCGTGATGCCATAGTCCCACCAAGCCGTGAGGGCATTGGCGATGGCCATGCCGTAGGTGTCATGGAAATGGAGCGAGAGGCGAGCCGGCTCGACATGCGGCAGCACCGTATCGAGCAATCTCCGCATGTCCATCGGGGACGCCTTGCCGACTGTCTCGCCCAACGAGATGTCGTCGACCGCGAGATCGAGCAGCCGTTCCATCACGTCTCGTACCTGCGCGGGTGCAATGCGGCCTTCATAGGGACAAAACACGACCGTGGACAGGTAGGCTCTCACCGCCATACGATCTCGTTTTGCTGCCGCCACCACTGGTCTGAAGCGCAGGATCGATTCCTGCACGGTCGCGTTGATGTTATGGCGGGTAAAGCTGTCCGAGGCAGCCGTAAAGACGGCGATCTTATCGAGGCCTGCCGCCCGTGCCCGTTCGAGGCCTCGTTCGTTTGGAACGAGGGCCGAATAGGTGACACCCGGGATGCGCTCGATGGCGCGGAAGACCTCATCGGAATCCGCAAGCTGCGGGATGGCCGTGGGTGACACGAAAGAGCCCGCTTCAATCTCCGTCACGCCGGTTCGTGACAGGGCATTGATCAACGAGATTTTGCGCAGGGTCGGCACGAATTCCGATTCGTGCTGCAACCCGTCGCGCGGAGACACCTCGGTAATCCGGACGGAGGCTTGCCGTGAGTTATGTAGGCCGGCTTGCAACATGGTGTTCCTTCGTCTTCTCCCATGCTGGCGGCGGTTCCTGTCCCTGGGCCCACTCTGGTGGCCTCTTCTCCGCAAAGGCGCGGAGCCCTTCAATCGCCTCGGAAGCACCACGAGCGTGTGCATTGGCCTCTGCGCAGGTCACCCCGCGTTCTTGATCGGGCAACGGGCGTATCCTCAAGATCAACCCTTTTGTCGCCCTGGTTGCGCGAGGAGCCAGCTGCCTGACGGCATCAATGACTTCCGTGATGCGATTGTCAAGATCGCGTTGCGATACGACGTCGTGCACGAGGCCGAATCGATGAGCCACCGATGTGGTGAATGTTTCGCCGGTCAGCGCATACCGTCGAAGAAACGATTCGCCTGCCTTGCGGAGGAGAAAGGGAGCGATGACCGCCGGGATCAACCCGAGCCTGGCCTCGCTGAGCGAAAACATCGCATCTTCCGCCGCGACGACGATATCGCAGACCGCCATCAGTCCGAGCCCGCCCCCGAAGGCAGGCCCTTGCACCCGGGCGATGACGGGACAGGGAGATTCGTCGATGGCGCGATACATGCGGGTGAGGCGATAGGCGTCATCGGTTGCCTGGGTGTCAGAGACCGGAGACGTGGAGTGCATCCACTGGAGATCGGCCCCGGCGCAAAAGACCGGTCCGGCACTGGATAGCAGAATTCCTCTGAGCGACGGCTCCTGGGCCGATTCGTCGAACGCCTGAGTCAACTCATTTATCATCCGGCTGTCGAAGGCGTTGCGCCGTTCAGTCCGGTCGAGCGTGATGCCGAGGATGTCGCCGCGTGATTCCATCGTCAGGGTCGTATACCGATGCATTCCTGCCTCCTTAGGCGTCGCGATCTTCACATACGAAACACCGGCACATGGGTTTCTCTGGCCGGAGTGGATGCGGTGATATCCAGGCAGAACCCCAGGACGGTTCGTGTCTCCACGGGATCCAGAATGCCGTCGTCCCAGAGTCGCGCGCTGCTGAAATAGGGACTGCCTTCCTGCTCATATTGCGACCGTGTGGCCTCCGTCATTCTCCTCTGTTCTTCATCCGACAGCCGTCCCTGTTCACGCGCACGCTGCTGTTGCTTGATGGTGACAAGCACCTGCGCGGCCTGTTGCGCGCCCATCACCGAGGTCCGCGCGTTGGGCCAGGTGAAGAGGAAGCGAGGCCCGTAGCCGCGCCCGCACATGGCATAGTTGCCGGCTCCGTGTGAGGCACCGATCAGAACGGTGAATTTTGGAACTTCGGCGGTCGCGACGGCCTGCACCATTTTGGCGCCGTCTTTGATGATGCCTCTCGTTTCATAATCTTTTCCGACCATAAACCCCGTGATATTTTGCAGGAACACCAACGGAATACGCCGCTGCGTGCAGAGTTGGATAAAGTGCGCGCCTTTCAGCGCGGACTCCGAGAGCAGCACCCCGTTGTTCGCAACGATTCCCACGAGATGACCCATCCAGTGGGCAAATCCGCAGACCAGCGTGGAGCCGTACCGTGCCTTGAATTCCTGAAAGCGGCTGCCGTCCACGAGCCGCGCAATCACCTCCCGGACCTCCCATCTCTGACGCGGATTCGCGGGAATGATTCCATAGAGTTCTTCGGCCGGGTACAGGGGCTCGTCGATCTGGTCTCGACGAAGTCTCGGAGGCCGTCGCCCGAGCGTGGCAATGATCGATCGGCAGATGTCCAATGCGTCATGGTCATCCTGCGCCAGATGATCGCTCACGCCCGATAAGCGGGTGTGGAGATCGGCCCCCCCGAGTTCTTCACTGGTGACGTCTTCGCCGGTTGCGGCTTTGACCAGGGGCGGTCCTGCCAGGTAAATCGTGCCGGTTCCCTGGACGATCACGTTTTCGTCGCACATGGCCGGTACATAGGCGCCGCCGGCCGTGCACATGCCCATGACCACGGCAATCTGGGCGATACCGGCTGCGGACATTCGCGCCTGATTGAAAAAGATCCGCCCGAAATGGTCTTTGTCGGCAAAGACCTCAGCCTGCATAGGCAGGAAGATGCCGCCGGAATCGACGAGATAAATCGCCGGCAACCGGTTCTCCAAGGCGATTTCTTGCGCCCGCAAATGTTTCTTGATGGTCATGGGGAAGTAGGTTCCCCCTTTGACCGTCGCGTCGTTGGCCGTAACGACACAGAATCGTCCCGACACGGAGCCGATGCCGGTGATCAGTCCTGCGGCCGGGACCTGATTATCATACAATCCAAAGGCGGCGAGGGGACTGAGTTCGATCCAGGGAGATCCTCGATCGAGTAGGGCGGCAATGCGCTCGCGTGCCGTCATCTTTCCGCGTTTCTTGTGGAGCGCCACTGCGTCGGCCGGTCCGCCCGCTTGCACGATGGCCAGGTGCTTCTTCAGATCGGCCATCAGGCTTTCGTACTGTGCCTGGGCACGACGGAAGTCTTCCGATGTCTTATGCACGGCGGTCTTCAGGACGCGCATCTCGGAAATCCTCTCAACGCTCGACTCGCAGCCCCTTCACGAACTCGACGATGTCATGCATCGGGGTGGCCGGTCGAAATAACATCTGCACACCGGCGGCTTTCAGTCGCGGTACGTCGTCATCGGGGATAATGCCCCCGCCGAACAACGTGACGTCTCCCGCGCCCTGCTCTTTCAGCAACCGGAGCACGCGGGGAAAGAGCGAGTTGTGGGCGCCGGAATGGATACTGAGCCCGATAGCCTGCACATCCTCCTGAATGGCGGTGGTCACGATCTGCTCCGGCGTCTGATGAAGCCCGGTGTAAATGATTTCCATTCCGGCATCGCGCAGTGCCCGGACGACGAGCTTGACCCCCCGATCATGGCCGTCCAATCCCACTTTGCCGATCAACACTCGAATGGGTGTCGTCGCTATTGCCATACGTTCACCTCTTCCAGCACATATCGTCCTTCCGTATCCCTCCTGAGATGACCGGCCTGGATTCGGGGATCGTGTTCAAATATCAGCAGCCAGTGCTCCTCAAACGCTCGATCCAGCACCTGGCGCTTGGTATCGAGCGTTTGCATGGGATCGAGGTCGTATCCCATGATGTAGGGGAGAGGCAGATGCGAGACGGTGGGGATCAGATCACCCAGGAAGAAGGCAATCCGGCCTTCCGACTCGATTTTGACACTCTGATGAAAGCGCGTATGACCGGCCGTGACCATCGTGATGATGCCCGGCAGCAGTTCCGTATCACCGCGGAGGAACTCCCACTGATTCAGTTGCGCGACCGGTGAGAAATTATTCCGCCGGTAACTGGCCCTGGTCCGTTCATTTGCCGCAACGGCATCATCGTACTCGCCCTGTTGCACATAGTAGGTGGCCTTGGGAAAGGCGGGCCGCAGTAGGCCGTTCCCGTTCGTCACCGTATTGCCTCCGGCATGGTCGAAGTGCAGATGGGTGTTGATGACCAGATGAATGTCATCGTGGGTGAGGCTGTGGCGCTGCAGCGAGTCGCGCAGGGTCGGCGTTCGCTCCACTGCAAACATGGAGTGGAACTTCGCATCTTCCTTATCGCCCAGTCCGGTATCCACCAGGACGTTCTTGCCGTGGGCCTGGATCAACAGACAGTTCAAGTGGAGCGGAATACGATTCAGCTCATCCGCCGGGCAGCATTTCTGCCAGAGTGTCTTGGGCACCACCCCGAACATGGCCCCGCCATCCAGCCGAAACCGGCCATCGGTCACTGCATAAATGTCGAAGGCTCCGAGTTTCATAACACCACCGGCTCGCGATAGGTTCCATATACTTCCTTCAGCGCGGCGCAGATCTCTCCCAATGTGGCCTTCGCCTTCACGGCTTCAATTAGAGCCGGCATGAGATTCTGGTGGCAAGCGGCCGTTTCCTGTAACTCCTCTAGTGAGCCGGCCATCTTGAACGGATCACGCGACTTTCTGACATCCGACAAACGCGCGACCTGCTCCTGTTCCACTTCCGGTCCGATCTTCAAAATGGGGATGGAGCGTGTTTCCTGTTCCACATAATCGGTGACGCCGACGATGGGCCGCTCCTTGTGTTCAATTTCTTTCTGATACCGTTGCGAGGCATCGAGAATTTCCCGCTGCGGAAAACCGCTTTCGATCGCCGCCACTATTCCACCCATCCGATCCAATGTTCGGAAATAATCCCGCGCTCCCTCTTCCAATCGGTTCGTCAGCGACTCGACAAAGTAGGAGCCACCCAACGGATCGACGCAGTTGACGGTTTCGCTTTCGGAGGCGATGACCTGTTGTGTCCGCAAGGCCAGCGTGACCGCTTCTTCCGTGGGCAGCGCCAGGGTTTCATCCATCGAGTTGGTATGGAGCGATTGGGTCCCGCCGAGCACCGCGGCCAGGGCCTGAAGGGTGGTGCGCACCACGTTGTTCATCGGCTGTTGGGCGGTCAAGGAGCAGCCTGCCGTTTGGGCGTGACAGCGGAGTTGGAGGGAGCGGGGATTCTTCGGGTGGTAACGTCGCTCCATTTCACGCGCCCACAAGCGCCGGGCGGCTCGGAATTTCGCAATTTCTTCGAAGAAGTCATTGTGCACGTTGAAAAAGAAGGAAAGTTGCGGCGCGAAGGCATCCACGTCGAGGCCGGACTTCACGGCCGCATCCACATAGGCGAGTCCGTCGTAGAGTGTGAATGCGAGTTCTTGAACGGCTGTCGAGCCTGCCTCCCGGATGTGGTATCCGCTGATGCTGATCGGATGCCACTTGGGGACATGAGCGGCGCAGTAGGCGATCGTATCGACGATGATCGCGAGGTGCGGTTCGGGCGGGAAGAGCCACTCCTTTTGCGCGATATACTCTTTCAGAATATCGTTTTGAATCGTGCCGCCGAGTCGGTCGAACGGGATGCCTCGTTTTTCCGCCACGGCCAGATACATGGCAAACAGTACCGCGGCCGGTCCGTTGATCGTCATCGAGGTGGTGACCTGGTCGAGCGGGATGCCGTCGAACAGCCGTTCCATGTCGGCGAGCGAGGAGATGGCCACGCCACAGTGGCCCACTTCGCCTCGCGCCATCGGATCATCCGCATCAAGGCCCATGAGGGTCGGGAGGTCGAACGCGACGCTCAGGCCGGTCTGTCCCTGCGCCAGAAGGTACTTGAATCTCCGATTCGTATCGTCCGCGGAGCCGAAACCAGCGAATTGCCGCATGGTCCAGAGGCGACTGCGGTACATGCCCGGGTAGATGCCGCGGGTGTAGGGAAATGAGCCCGGTTGGCCAAGATCCTGTTCGACGTTCCAGCCTTTCAGATGGTCAGGGCTGTAGACCCGTTCGATGTCTAATCCAGAGAGGGAGGAGAAACGAGATTTCCGCTCGTTCATGATGCGGCCCTCCGGGAAGGAACGAGAACGTCAGCTCACCGTCACCGGCTGGTCTCCATACACATAGAATCCATGCCCGCTCTTTCTTCCGAGCCAACCGGCTTCGACATACTTGCGCAGCAGGGGACAGGGGCGGAACTTCGGGTCACCCAGGTCCTGATGGAGCACTTCGCAAATTGCGAGCACCGTATCCAGACCGATGCGATCGGCCAAGGCCAGGGGACCCTCGGGATGGTTGGTCCCTTCCACCATCGCCAGATCAATCGATTCGGCCGTTGCCACGCCTTCCTCCAGCGCAAAGACAGCCTCGTTAATCATGGGAATGAGAACCCGGTTGACGATGAAGCCGGGGAAATCCTTACACAGCACCGCGGTTTTCCCGGCGCGGCGGACAAGCTCCAGAGCCAGTTGCACCATATGCTCGGAGGTCTCGATGGCGCGCACCACTTCGACCAGCCGCATGACCGGGACGGGATTCATGAAATGGATGCCGACGACGCGATCGGGACGACCTGAGGCCATGCCCAGGGTCGCGATTGAAATCGAGGACGTATTGCTGGCCAGCAGGGTTGCTGGTTCGCAGACCTGTCCTAATTGCGCGAACAGCGCTCGTTTCATGACGGGATCTTCCGGTATCGCTTCGATCACCACTTGAGCCTCTCGTAATCGTTGCATGTGCCTCATCGGATGAATGATGGCCATGGCCGACCCGGCCTGATCTCCCCGCAGGGCACCTTTCTCGACCGCTTTCGTGACCCCCTGCCAGATTTTCTTGATGGCGTCTTCCAGCGCCTCTTCCGTTGCATCTATGAGGAGGACGTTCCATCCCGCCGTGGCCAGCACCTGCGTGATGCCGCGCCCCATCTGTCCCGCGCCTACGACCCCGATGGTCTTGATGTCGTCGATGGTCATAACGATCTCCGGTTCACCGCTCCACGATGAGGGCGAGCGCTTCTCCGCCTCCGATGCAGAGGGCCGCCAGTCCGCGATGGGCGTCGCGCGCCTCCATAGCATATAGCAAGGTCGTCAAGATCCTGGCTCCGGTGGCGCCGATGGGATGACCCAGGGCCACCGCGCCGCCGTTGACGTTGACCTTCTTGGGATCCAGAGCGAGCTCACGATTGATCGCCAGGGAGACGGCCGAAAACGCCTCGTTGATCTCGAACAGGTCGATGTCGTTGACCGACAGTCCTGTCTGTTTCAACAACCGTCGGATGGCCTCGATCGGCGCAATCGTAAACCATTCCGGTGCCAGCGCCGCACCGTCATGACCTACGATACGAGCCATCGGCGCGAGGCCAAGCCTGGCGGCCTCCTCTTCAGCCATGATGACCAATGCTGCCGCTCCATCGTTGCAGGAGGGGGAGTTGCCCACGGTGAGGACTCCATCGTCCTGAAAGACCGGTTTGAGCTGGCGTAACTTGGTCAGATCCACCCGATTCGGTTCCTCGTCGTCCGAGACGAGGAGCGACGCTCCTTTTTTCTGCGGCACTTCGACCGGCACGATCTCTTTCTTGAAGGCACCGCGGGCGATCGCGTCACGGGCCCGGCTGTAACTTTCCAGGGCGAAGTCGTCGACCTCCTGTCTCGACAATCGATATTTGGCCGCGCACAACTCCCCCGCATTTCCCATGTGAAACTGGTTGTAGACATCCCAGAGCCCGTCCTTGATCAAACTGTCGGTCAGCTCGCCGTGCCCCAGTCGGTAGCCTTGTCTGGCCTTCTCCAACAGGAAGGGCGCCCGTGTCATGTTTTCCATTCCGCCCGCCACCATGATTTTCGCTTCTCCCAGGGCGATGGCCCTTGTCGCCATCATGACGGCCTGCAGGCTGGATCCGCAGACCTTATTGACCGTCACGGCGCCGACGGAATGGGGCAGTCCCGCGCCGATGGCCGCCTGTCTGGCCGGTGCCTGGCCCAATCCCGCGCTCAGCACGCAGCCCATCAGGACTTCGTCGATCCGATCACCCGGCAGTTGGATGCGTTTCACGGCTTCGGCGATGCTGCGGCTCCCGAGCTTGGTTGCCGGGATGGAGCTGTAGCTTCCGTTGAAGCTGCCCATCGGGGTTCGGGCTGCGCTCACGATGACGGCATGGTGTCTGGCATTCACAACAGTTTCTCCCAGTCGCTCTCCTCAAGATGTTGTTTCAGCCTGGCCATGAAGCGGTCGGCGGTCGCGCCATCGATCACCCGATGGTCGAACGAGAGGCTCAAGTAACACATGGGACGGATGGCGATGGCATCGTTGATAACCACGGCGCGTTTCTGCACCGATCCCACTCCGAGGATGGCGGTCTGCGGCTGATTGATGATGGGAGTGCTGAAAAGACTGCCGAAGCCGCCGTGGTTAGTGATGGTGAAGGTGCCGTCCTGGACTTCGTCTGGCCTCAGCCGCTTGCTTCTGGCTCGTTCGGCAAGGTCTGTTATCTCCTGGGCAATCTGGTTCAGTCCTTTGCGATCGGCATACCGAATGACGGGAACCAGAAGGCCGTCGTCGAGGGCTACCGCGATGCCGATATGCATGCCGTGCTTGATCACGAGTCCCTGCTCCCGCCAGGAGGAATTCAGAAGCGGGTGCTCTTTGATGGCGCGCGTCACCGCGCTGATCACGAACGGCAGATACGTGAGTACGCGGCCCTCCCGAAACCTGGTGATGCGGCTGAAGTCCGCTTCGAAAAAGGTCGCCACATGCGCCGCCGTGTGTCGGCTCTCGACCATGCGCTCGGCGATGGTCTTTCGCATCTGAGAGAGAGGCACGATCTTTTCTTGCGTGGAGGTGGGAGGCGGGGATGGCGTTGCGGCAAACGCGCCCTGCATGCTGCCGGTCGATTCACGTTTGCCGATCACCTCCAGAAGGTCATGCTTCGTGATTCTCCCGCTCTCGCCGGTTCCTGTGATCGCGGAGAGGTCCAGGCCATGTTCTTTCGCCAGTTGGCGAACGGCGGGGGAGTAGTGACGCTCGCCCTGCGCTGTCTCCATCGGCCGCACTGTCACGCCCTCGACACGGTTGACGACCCCGGATGCCGGCTGAGAATCGAGCCTGGCCAGCATCGTTCCCACCGGAACGGTGGTTCCTTCAGGCACGAGTATCTCGGTGAGGAACCCTGTCGCAGGAGAGGGAATGTCCAGGGCGACCTTTTCGGTTTCCACTTCCAGAAGCGGCTGATCCTTTTCGACGGCTTCGCCTTGAGGGATCAGCCATTTGACGACGGTCCCTTCCGCGATGCTTTCACCGAGTTGGGGCATCACGATGTCGGTCGCCACTTCGACCTCCAGAGCTGTTCGCTTCTTCGTTCTCAGTTCAATAGGCCGCCAACTTCTTCGCTCCCGCGACGATGTCGCTCACTTTGGGCAGAAAGAATTCTTCCAGCGGCGTACTGAACGGCACCGGTGTGTCCGGCGGGGCGATGCGGAGAATCGGCCCATCCAGACAGTCGAAACAGTCCTCCGCCAGCAATGCGGAAATTTCTGCCCCGATTCCGCCGGTTTTGTTGTCCTCGTGCAGAAGGATGACCTTGCTGGTTTTGCGCACCGATGCATAAATCGTTTCCTTGTCGAGGGGGATCAAGGTGCGAAGGTCCACCACCTCAAGATCGATTCCTTCTTTGACTAGCAGTTCGGCCGCTTCCAGGGCCAGATGGACCATGGCCCCATACGTGATGAGGGAGACGTCGCGGCCTGGTCGTTTCACCTCTGCCTTTCCGAGGGGAACGATGTAATCCTCCTGCGGCAAGGTTGCTTTGATCCGGCGGTACAGAAATTTGTGTTCAAAGTAGAGGACGGGATTTGGGTCGCGAATGGCCGCTTTCAACAGTCCTTTTGCATCATAGGGGGTGGAGGGCGCGACGATCTTCAGCCCGGGAGAATGGAAGAACCAGCCTTCGGGACATTCGGAGTGGAAGGGACCCCCGTGAACGCCGCCGCCGAACGGAGCCCGGATGACCAGGGGGACTGCCGCGCCCCAGCGATAATGGTTCTTGGCCGCTACTTCGGTGATCTGGTCGAACGCGCAGGAAATGAAGTCCGCAAACTGCATTTCCACTACGGGCCGCAATCCCATCATGGCCGCGCCGATGGCCGCGCCTACAAAGCCGGATTCGGAGAGCGGCGTATCCAGCACCCGCCATTCGCCATACTTCTTCAGGAACCCTTCCGTGACCTTGAATGCCCCGCCGTAGGCGCCGATGTCTTCGCCCATCAGAAAGACCCGCTCGTCCCGACTCATCTCTTCATCCAGGGCCTGCGAAATCGCATCTAGATAGGTAACCTCCTGAGTGAGCGTCGCGGTCGTCATGGATGCACCTCGTCTTCCGTGGCGAACACACCCACCAGCGTTTCCCGCCCTTCCGGCAGCGGGCTCTGTTCGGCGAACTCCGCCCCTGCGTCGACTTCTTTCTTGGCCCGTTCTCCCACCTCACGAAAATACGATGCATCGCCATACCCTAACTGCGTCACGAGGCGTTCGGCTCTCAAGATGGGGTCTTTGGTTTTCCATTCCTCCAGCAATTCGCGCGGGACGTACTTGGCCGCGTCATGTTCGGAATGGCCATGCATCCGCATGGTTTTACATTCGAGAAAGGTCGGGCCTTCGCCGGCCCGGGCCTTGGCGATGGCTCGTTTCGATGCGAGGTAGACGGCCGCCACATCATTGCCGTCCACAATCTCGCCCGGCATTCCGTAGGCTTTCGCCCGCTCCACCACATCGGTAATCGCCATTTGGTACCGCACCGGCGTGGAATAGGCATATTGATTGTTCGTGCAGAAGAACACGACCGGCAGCCGCCGTACCGCCGCGAAGTTCATGGCTTCATGAAAGTCGCCTCGACTCGTTCCTCCGTCGCCGGTTCCGGCAAAGGCCACACGGGACTCTCCTCTGATCTTGAAGGCCAGCGCCGCGCCGGCGGCGACCGGCATGTTGTCGGCCAGATGGCTGACGAATCCGATCATCCCGCGTTTCAAATCGCCCATATGTACATTGCCGTCTTTTCCTTTGGTCGGGCCACCTTGCTTGCCGAGGTACTGGGCGATGATTTCTCCGGGGGAAAAGCCGCGAATGAGAAACGCGCCCATATCGCGGTGAAACGGCGCAATGACGTCATCCGGCCTGAGCGCTGAGGCATAACCGACGGCGATTGCCTCCATCCCATGACTCGTATAGACGCCGCCGACGATGCGGCCCTGGCGGTAGAGGGCGCTGATCCGGTCTTCCAGGCTTCTTGTCAACCTGAGGTAGTAGTACATATCAAGGAGGTCGCCGCGTTTGATTTCATTGGCAATGACCGAAACGTCCATGATGACCTCCCGAGTGAGGCGCCAGGTGCTCAGAGTGCCGGAAGATCCCGCCACGACAACAAGGGTTTGTGCTCCTTGCACAAGTGACAATCGAACGCGTCCCACTGCGGCATGTCCAGGTCAACGCTGACGTAAAAGGGAAAGCGTGCCGTGAGTTCGTCCATCAAGGGGAACTGCCCGCTGTCCCGTCTGGCGAAGACCATCATGCCTGCAAGTTGTCCTCCGCGATCCGTCACGACCTTCCCCAATTTGCTGACGCACAGTCCGCGAGTGGTCACATCGTTCAAGCAGAGAAAGCGTTCTTCCGTTTCGACTGTGCCTTGGATGATGTCGGTGCCGATCTTGCCTGTCTCGTGATTGAACGGGGTCAGGACGACACGCAACGGCATCTGTGCGGCCAGGATGTCGCTGGTTCGCTCGGCGAGCATGCGCGCGTCCGAGGAGGTGGTGATAATTCCTGCCGGCGGATGATGTCGAAACGTCTGCAGAATCCACTCCGCCATGTTGGATGCAATGATGGTCACGAGATCGGGGAATCGCGTGATGGATTCAAAACGCAGATAGACATCCGTATGGTGGCCTGAGACCACTTCCACATGACTATCGAAATACACCGCTCGCGAGTCGCGCAGCAGTCGCTGAATATCCCAGGACGACAGGGTGGGGTGCGGGGTGTCGCGAATCAGGTGTTCCAGCCTCACGTCGATCTCCGAACCCTCATAGAGCGTCTTCTGTCGCTCCACCAACTCCAGGGTGGCGGCCTCCGGGGATTTGTCGATTGATGGCATCATGACCGTCCCGTGCTCCTCTCGTCCTGTGCTCCAATGGTCGTTCTCAGAATGCCGATCGGCTGAATCTCCAGTTCGACGACATCGCCCGGTTTTAAATATCGATCAAGCTCCAGGCCGCATCCGCCACCGACTGTTCCTGATCCGAACAGATCGCCGGGATACAGGAACTCATCTCGCGACACGTGTTCGATCATTTGCGAAAAAGACCAATGGATTGAACCGAAGCGCCCCTCGGACCAGACTTCGCTGTTGATCCGGGCGACCATCCGTATCGACGCGAGGTCCTGCATGTCATCGGGCGTGACGATGCAGGGGCCGATGGCGGTGGCGAAATCTTTTCCTTTTGCCGGGCCGAGCCGGCAGGCCATTTCCTGAAACTGAATGTCTCGCGCGCTGAAGTCATTCATGATCGTATAGCCGGCGATGTAGTTCTCGGCATCCCGCTCGGCAATATCGATCCCCTTGCGTCCGATGACGCAGGCCAGCTCCAGTTCGTAATCCAGTTTCTGTGTGTTCAGCGGCCACCGGAGCTCATGATCAGGCCCGATGATTGTCCGGTGGTTGCCTTTGTAGTACACCGGGGCCTTGTACCATTCGGGCGGGATCGGTTGTCCCCGTCGCTTGGAGGTCGCCGCAATGTGCTCTTCGAAGGCAATAAAATCCCGCAGCGACGAAGGATTGGGGAGGGGGGCCGTCAATCGGACGCTCGCCGGATCATAAAAGATGGCCTCACCCGCCGGACCTGCCGCGCAGGGCCCGAGGTGCACCGCATAGTCGAACGCGGAACGCGCCGCGGCTGTCGCAGTGGGCCCGCCTTCCAAAAACTCCAACATTGTGGCGGGAACCAGCGCGTCGGCCAGGCGGCGCGGTTGTGTTTCGCCCTGATCGGTGAGTCGTCGCGCCTGCGCCATGTTGAGGTCCACGATCGAGGCACCGTGCAGCGCACCGATTCTGGTGAAGGTTCCGACGGGAGTGCGCACCTGGAAGCTGACGAGTTTCATGGGCGGCTCCAACTCATCGCATAGTCCTTGAGTTCGACCGCGTCGCATTCTGGCATCACTGTAAAGGCCCCTCGCGATTCGATCATCACGGCGACTTCGTCCGTTTGCTCTTTTGTCTTGCTCGCGGCGATGGCCTGCGGGTGTGGGCCATGATGAATCCCTTGAGGATGCAGCGTGACCATGCCGGCGTGAATACCGGCGCGGCTGAAGAACGAGCCCTGATGATAAAAGAGCACTTCGTCATAGTCCATGTTGCGATGATAGAACGGAACGCGAAGCGCGCTCGGGTCGCTTTCCAGCGGCCTCGGCGCGAAGGTCGAAACCAGCAGCCCGCCGGCTTGAAAGGTCATGTGCACGCTGGGCGGGAGGTGATAGCGCGGGCTGGTGACCGGACGAAAATCCCGCACATTCAACTTCGAGACCCAGAGGTCACCCTTCCAGGCTGCGACATCCATGGGGTAGAACGGGTAATACACACGGGTGTAGTCGCCGTTCCGCTTGATGCGCACTTCCCATTCCTGTCGACTATGAGCGTCCTCCGGAGGCAGCGCCAGTTCCGGCGGGGTGAGGACTCCCGGATCAAATAACGCATGGCGGCCGAGCGGGCCTCGATCCGGCACTTCCACCGGCGCAGTAGTCTCGACCATGAGAAACAGCACCGGTTCGCCCTTCGTATCGACATGGACCCGGTAGGTGGTGCCTTTCGGGATCACTAGATAGTCGCCCGGTTCATAACTCAAGAATCCGTAGTCCGTTTCCCACCGACCGCGTCCGCGATGCACGAAGACGATTTCGTCCCCGTCGGCATTGCGCACGAAGTGAGGCATCGTCTCCGCGCGTCTGGATAGGGAAACACGGGCATCCGGACTCTGCAAGACCACGGTTGGGCGTCCGTCGACGGAGTAGTAATCAGGAGTCGTCAACTCGGTGCAACTAAAAGCCCGGGGGCGGAGCGGACCGTCGATCCTGCTCCACGCAGTCGGTGGATGGTGGTGGTAGAGGTGCGAGGAGGGACCGCTGAACCCCTGACGACCATGCTCTTCCTCATGGAGATCCTCGGGAACACCGACGTGTGCCTGCTTGGGAGGGGCGCCTCTTTTCACTAAGTACATCACGAACCTCCTGATGTCTCAGGGACGGCTCGATGTTTTACGACGTCGACTGAAACGACTCGGATGGGGCGTCTTTAAAGGGAAGCGGAAGCGTTTCGTAGTCGATGATCGTGTTCTCGATTCCTCTGGTCTGATCTCGCTCAATATCTCGATAGAGCGCTTCGACAGTCGCGCGCACGAAGGTCTTGGATTCCTCCAGCCCGTGCTGCCGTTGGGTCAGTTCCAGAAACAGGCCGCACCCGGGGAAGAGCGGGTAGGTGAATCGCTGCTTGAGGGGCCCGAAGCCGTCGCGGCCATTCTTGGTTTCTCCGGAGAATCGGACCCCATGGGATTCCCATTCGCGACACACCGCTTCGATGTCATCGACCTCAATGGCGATGTGCTGAACCCCTTCGCCGTATTTGTCGATGAAGTCACAGATCTGGGATCGACGTGCCTTATTGCGGCCTTGCATGAGCGCGATCTTCGCATCGCCGCGTTGAACGACCACGGTGTCCATGCTTGACATGTCACTGCCGACATCCTGAGCGGACCAGATTACGTGAAAGCCGAGTACTGTGGTGAAGAGGGATTCGGCGGCGGCGAGATTTTTCACGCAGAGCGTGATGTGATCGATACCGATGGCTTCTTTCATGATGGGTCCTCCTACGCGGCCTCGGAAAACGTGGAAGGGACTCATGCCATTGTCGCGATCGGGAAGAACAGGATTCACCCACGCTCACACTATATAACATAAGAGTTGCATCATTCAATATAGATTTTGTATCATCTGCCATGGCGACGAACATGAGAAATAAAATTCGTATGAAGTTCGGTTGGGACGAGAAGGAACAGCCCGGTATGACCGCGGAGGTGCACGATGTCGTTTTACGAACATGTGCGCGCGGACGTGCTCCGGCATGGAGCGATCAATAACCCCTACCTGACACGGTTTCAGGCCGGTGAGGTGACCGACAGAGAGTTCCGCGAATTTGCCCTCGAGTTTTACAGTTTTGCGCGATTCTTCCCCCGCATCCTTGCCGCTCAATTAGTCAACACTGAAGATGAGGCCGTGGCCGATGAGCTGACGAAAGTTCTCTACTCGGAGCTCGGCGACGGCATCGTCAAGCATCGCCATGAATTGCTGTACCGGAACTTCCTCCGGTCGATCGGCATCGATATTCATGAAGCGATGCATGCACCCATGAAACCCAGCACAAGGGCCTATATCCAGGGAATGGAACGGCTCTATAGCAGCAGGCACCACGCCAGGGCGTTGGGCGCCTCCTTTGGTCTGGAGAATATGGCTATCACGATGTGGGACCAGTTGATTCCAGGGTTGATCCAGTTGAGGCAGGTTCGGTATCCGCGCATGGACATAACGTATTTCACCTTCCACCGCCAACTCGAATCCGAGCATGAAAGAGCCATGGAGCATGCCATGGAAGCAGTGGGCGGAACTGGGATGAAGGTGGACGCAACAATGTCCGAGGAGGAGCAGAAAGATTTTCGCTTTGGAATGAACGCGGTATTGGACTATCTCGAAGGGTTTTGGATGGGGCTGGAACGGAAGGCATCCGGTTTCCGCCGGAGCCGGCCTCTGCCGGCGCGACAGTTGGCGAGTGAACTGCGCGGACAATCGCATTGACCCGGTTGCGGGTCGGAGGTTCACATGGAGCGCGTGTGGATCAGCCGCTACGACGCGGGTGTTCCTCCCTCCTCCGCCTATCCGGAATGGACCATCCCGGACCTGCTTCGTCGCTCCGCCTCACGTTATCCTGAATCGACGGCTCTCTATTTTTACGGCGCGCGTCTTTCCTTCCGTGAACTGAACGAGTTGACCACGCGTTTTGCGCATGGGTTGCTGCGGCTCGGCGTGAAGAGGGGCGATCGGGTCGCGCTCATGCTGCCGAATATTCCACAGGCGGTGATCGCCTATTACGGTGTATTGAAGGCCGGAGCGATCGTCGCGCCCATGAATCCCCTGTACGTCGAACGTGAAATTCACAGTCATCTGGAAGACGCCGGCAGCGAGATCATCGTTGCGTTGGACCTTTTTTATCCCCGCATTCAGGCCGTCCGCGAGCAGACAGGGCTGCCTGAACGGATCATCATCACCAGCCTCAGCGATTTTCTTCCGACCGTGAAGCGGCTGCTGTATCCGGTTAAGGCCCGGCTGGCAAAGCGCTGGGTGGTGGTCGATAAGACTCCTCCGGTGTATGACTTTCTTGCACTGCTCGAGGCGGCCTCTCCCCAACATGATTCGCCGCTCCTGCCGTCGGTGGAGCCAGGCGCTCTGGCCCAGATTCAATATACCGGCGGCACCACCGGCACCCCCAAGGGTGTCATGCTCTCGCATCGTAACGTGGTGGTGAATGCGATGCAGGGGCGCCTCTGGTGTTCGGATTTTCAGGAGGGGAAGGAAGTCTTCCTGGGCGCGGTGCCGTTTTTTCATTGTTATGGGCTGAGTACCTGCCAGAATCTTGCCGTCGCAACCGGTTCCCAAATCATCCTGCTCCCGCGTTTCCATGCGGAGGAGGCGGTGAAATTGATTCATCAGCACCGGGTCACCATTGTGTCGGGTGTGCCGATGATGTTTGCTCTGATCACCGATTATCCGAAGGTCGGCCGGTACGACTTACATTCGATACGGGTCTGTCTTTGCGGGGCCAGCCCCCTGCCGACCGAGGTGCAGGAACGATTCGAGCGGTTGAGCGGAGTGAAAATTTCAGAAGGATACGGCCTCACCGAGGCGGGGCCCACCACCCATTGCAACCCGATTCACGGGGATCATCCGCAAGGCTCGATGGGGTTGCCGTTTCCCGATACGGACGCGCGGATTGTGGATGAAGAGACGGGCATCCGGGACATCCCTACGGGAGAAGCGGGGGAGCTGATCATCCGCGGGCCGCAGGTGATGCAGGGCTACTGGAAGAAAACCGAGGACACGCAAGCGGTGTTGCGCGACGGCTGGCTCTACACCGGAGATATCGTCAAGCGTGATGAAAATGGATTTTTCTTTTTTCTGGATCGCAAGAAAGATGTCATTAAGCCATGGGGAGAAACCGTCTATCCGCGAGAGGTTGAAGAAATTCTCTATCAGCATCCTGCCGTGCGTGAGGCCGTGGTCGTGGGCGCTCCCGACCACCATTATGGAGAGGCGGTTAAGGCGTTTGTCGTGCAGAAGGACGGATGTGCCGTCACCGAGAGAGAGTTGATCGACCACTGCCGCCTGTTGCTGGCACGCTTTAAGGTCCCGGTGGCCATCGAATTTCGCACTGAATTGCCTCGCACCATTATTGGGAAGGTGTTGCGACGTGCGTTGCGCGATGAGGCGAATACGGTCCCGGCCGGTATGCGGTCGTCGCGCAAGGCGATGTGAGTCTTTGAGGGAGGCACCATGAGGGAGGTCGTTATTGTCGCCGGCGTGCGTACCCCGATCGGCAACTTTGGCGGCGCGCTCAAGGACCTCCCGCCTCACAAAATGGGCGAGTTGGTCGTGCGTGAAGTCGTCTCGCGCGCCAGGGTGGATCCCAGGCTCATCGACGAAGTGATCATGGGCTCCGTCGGTCACACGAGTGATGCCTACAACGTCGCTCGTGTGATTGCGCTCATGGCCGGACTTCCTGTGCGTACACCGGCCTATTCGGTGCAGCGAAACTGCTCGTCCGGCCTTCAACCGTTCGTCAATGCGTACCAAAACATTCACAGTGAGGATGCAGAGGTGCAGGTCGTCGGCGGAGTCGAGAGCATGAGCCGCGCCCCGTTTGTCTCACGGGACATGCGGTGGGGAAAACGGCTTCGCAATGCCGAATTGATCGACAGTATCTGGGAGGGATTGACCGATGCGTTTTGCGGCCAATTAATGGGCCGGACGGCCGAGAACTTGGCTGAGGAGTTTGGGATCAGTCGTGAGGAGCAGGATCGGTATGCGGTAGAGAGCCACCGCCGGGCGTTCAAAGCCATTCGAGAGGGCCGGCTCAAGGATGAGATTCTGCCCCTGATGGTGCCGAAGTCGGTGGCCGGGCGTGACGTCGCACCGGCGGTTGTCACGCAAGACGAGGGGCCGAATGTCGGGTTGACGGAGCAGCAACTCGCGCTCTATCCGCCGCTCTTCAAAGAACAGGGGACCGTCACGGCGGGGAACAGTTGTCCCCTCAACGATGGCGCCGCGGCGGCGATCGTCATGTCTTCCACGCGTGCGCGTGAGTTGGGGTGTCGTCCGCTCGGCCGGATCAGAGGGTATGCCTTCATCGGCGTGGAACCGACGCGTATGGGGATCGGTCCCGCCGAAGCGCTCCCGTTGGCACTCAAGCGCGCCGGCGTCACCCTCACCGACCTGGACCTCATCGAAGTGAACGAGGCCTTTGCCGTGCAGTATCTCGCGGTGGAGCGTGTGTTGGGACTCAAGCGGGAACTCGTCAATGTGAATGGCGGCGCGATCGCGCTGGGCCATCCGGTGGGCATGACGGGTGCCCGGCTGGTCATCACGATCCTGTATGAGATGCAGCGGCGTGGCGCGGCACTCGGCGCAGTGGCCCTGTGCGTCGGCGGCGGGCAAGGCGCTGCGATGGTGCTGGAGCGGATGTGACAGGTGCGCATCGAATGGTAGGAGTCGTCCCATGTACATCTATAAAGTCGGTGTAGTGGGTGCCGGTACTATGGGCGCACAGATCGCCGAAGTGGTGAGTTATGCCGGCGTGCCGGTGCTGCTGGCAGATATACAGGAATCATTGGCTAGGCGCGGCGTCGAATCTGTGCGAGCGATATACCAAGCCCGCGTGGATAAAGGCAAGATGACGCCTGAGCAGCTGGAAGAGAAAATGCTGCTGGTAACGGCCTCGCCGAACCTCGAGGCTCTCAATGATGTCGATCTGGTGATCGAGGCGGTTTCAGAGGAGTTGGCGCTGAAGCAGCGCGTATTCCACGAGCTTGACCGGGTCTGTGCGCGAAGCGCCATCCTGGCGAGTAACACTTCTGCGCTCTCCATCTCGGCCATCGGGGCTTCGACTGCGAGGCCCGGTAAGGTGCTCGGACTTCATTTTTTCAATCCTGCCTATGCGATGCCGCTGGTGGAGGTCATTCCCGGTTTGGCCACCGATCCCCAGACCGTCGATGATGTCGTCGGTTTTGCCGAAAGCCTCCGCAAGACGCCGGTGATCGTGAAGGAATGCGCAGGTTTCCTCGTCAATCGCCTGCTCTCTCCCTATCTGAATGAAGCCGTGTGGTGCTTTCAAGACGGCGATGTGTCCATCAAGGAGATCGATCAGGACATGGTGGCCTTCGGCATGCCGGTCGGCCCATTCACTCTGCTGGATACCGTCGGGCTGGATATTGCGCTCGAAGTCGCGCGCATTCTCCACCGATCCTACGGGCCTCGGATGGCGCCGGCGCCGCTTCTCGAAGTCTTGGTCAAGGCGGAGCGATGGGGAATCAAGTCGGGCCAGGGGTTCTACGACTATTCGGGGGGCGAGGAACGGAAAGGCGCGCAGGCCCTCGATTCTCTGCTGCAGCAAGTGCGGAGGGGCGGCGGACATGCCAGGATGGAATGGAGCAGATCACGCCCTCTCCTCGCCATGGTGAATGAGGCGGTGACTGCATACCAGGAGGGGGTCGCATCGGCGCGAGATATCGATCTGGCGATGGTGGCGGGAACAGGGTTTCCCAACGAGAAGGGAGGACCGCTGCATTTTGCCGACCAGCTTGGGATCGACCATGTGTTGCATGAATTGGAAGCAATGCGGGATACGCTGGGCCTACGCTTCTGGCCGGCGCCGATGTTGCGCCGAATGGTTGAGGCCGGCTTAACCGGACAGCTCGCGGGACGAGGGTTCTTTGCCTATTGAGGCTCTTGTCGGCGGGGCGGGATTGGGATGCCAGGCCCTTTCCCGATCGCATCCATGCGGGAGGATCCACCATTCAATGACGTGAGGCTCCTATGACGACGACAGCCGGTTCGATGCTTTCTTGCACCCTCGATGGGGCGGTGGCCACGTTGTTGATCAACCGTCCTCCCGCCAACACCCTGACACCTGAACTCCTTGCCGAGCTGAGTACAACATTCGACCGGGTTGCCAAGGACGAAGCGGTAAGAGTGGTCGTGTTGACCGGTACGGGGCGATTTTTCATTGCCGGAGCAGATATTCGCGTCCTGGCCTCGATTGCTTCGTCAAACGAAGGGGAGGCCATGGCTCTGCAGGGCCAGGCCATCTTGGATCGGATCGAGGGGTGTGTGAAACCGGTGATTGCTGCCATCAACGGGATTTGTCTGGGGGGTGGACTGGAATTGGCCCTATGTTGCCATATCAGGCTTGCTGCGGAAGGCAGCCGATTGGGACAGCCGGAAATCAATCTGGGCATCATGCCGGGATTCGGCGGCACTCAGCGACTTGCCAGGATTCTCGGTCAGTCGAAAGCCATGGAGCTGATCCTGACCGGTGAGCCGATCTCGGCGCAGGAAGCGAAGACGATCGGTCTCGTGTCGCAGGTCGTTCCCCCTGAGGATCTTCTCCGCCAGGCTCAGGGGTTGGCGCGCACGATTGCCTCGAAAGGCCAGATGGCGGTGCGCGCGTCGCTTCGAGCGATCCGCCAGGGTGTCGAGCTGAATCTTCATGACGGCCTGGCCTTGGAAGCGCGCCTGTTCGGAGAGTTGTGCGATACGGCGGACAGACGAGAAGGCCTGTCGGCGTTTCTGGAGAAGCGGCAGCCTCATTTCACGGATCGATGAATGGCTGTTGTGCCGTTGAGGCGATGTGGAGCCCACGATGGCACCGTCTTTCAGCAAGCGGGCCCTGGCGTTGGGCGGAGGTGGCTTCACCGGCTACCTCTTCGAAATCGGCGCGTTGACCGCCTTGGATGATCTCTTCGAAGACGGTGTGACGATGAACGATCTCGATCTGTATGTCGGCGTGAGTGCCGGCGCGGCGGCGGCGTCACTGTTGGCCAATGGAGTCAGGCCGCAGGAGATTCTGGACACCAATCTGTCCGGCACCAGACCCTACTATTTCGATCATCGTAACGTGTTTTCTCCCGCCATCGGCGAGGGGCTCAAAACGGTGTGGCGAGTGGCCCGGCAACTCGTTCCGCTGCTGAAGCTCTATGTGCGTCACTATGGAGAGATGACGTTCATCGATTTGCTCGATAAGGCGCAGGATGCGCTGCCGAGCGGTATTTACACGCTGGAGCCGTTTGCGAAGTATCTCGAAGCGATCTTCAACGTCAAAGGGTTGAGCGACCGCTTCGCCGGACTCGCCAAGGAACTGTATATCCCGGCCATCGATCTGGAAACCGGCGACGGCGTGCTGTTCGGCGACGAGGATTGGCGGGACGTTCCGATCTCACGTGCCGTGACGGCCTCCTCCGCAGTGCCGATTTACTTCTGTCCGGTCCGGATCCAGGGCCGGGACTATATCGATGCCGGCATCGGCCGCATGGCCTTTTTCGAGGTTGCCGTGCACAAACATGTGGACTTCATGATCATGATCAATCCGATGGCACGAGCACCACAGGCGCGGTCACGGCTAGCGCAGTCGGCCGTCGGCAAGCCCGGAAATCGATTGCGGGACAGGGGCTTTTTGTCCATCGGTGAACAGGCCTCCCGCATTAATTTCGACGCGCGTTTCTCGCAAGCCTTGGAGCGTTTCCAGCAGGACTATCCGGAGAAGGAAGTGCTCGCCATTTCGCCGGTGGAAGCTGATGCGCTCCTCTTCGAGCGGAGTTTTTTGAGCTACGACGACCGGATCCATCTCCTTCGGGCGGGATATGCGGCGGTGATGACGCTGGCACGAGATCGGTGGCAGGACTTGTCCGCGCAGTTCGCACGCCATGGTCTGGTGATGTCGCGGGCCAGGTTCGAGGACCGTGCCGGGCGGCGCCTCGCGCGGCTCAATGAAGTCGCGCGGGTGGCTGATCCGAACACCTTTCGGCCTATGGTGGGGCCGGCACGCATCAGCGGTATCGGCGCTGCCTGGCGCAAGGCCAAGTAGGCAGGGCGCAGAGGTGCGTATGGCGACCGGAACAAAGATATTCAAGGGGTCGCTTGCGGCAGCGGAAGCCGCTCGCGACACGCGTGCCTATTCAGGATTTGTTGCAGGGCTATTCGAAGGGGTTGTTCGGAGATCGCTGTTTAGCTCTGCATCGATCCCGGCGATGAGCGTGAACGCGAAGGAATTTCTCGACACCCTCCGCCTGCTGCTGGTCGAGAAAGTAGATCCGGAAGCCATCGATAGAGAAGGCGCGATCGGTGACGAGGTGATCGAGGCGTTTAGAGCGATCGGTGCCTTCGGGATCAAAATCCCGCGCAGCCACGGAGGGTTGGGGCTTTCGCAATCGGAGTATCATACAGTGGCGACCCTCCTCGGCAGTCACGACGCGGCGACCAGCGTGTTGCTGTCCGCCCACAATTCGATCGGAGTGGCGGAACCGGTCAAGCTGGTGGGAAATCGTGAGCAACAGCAGCGGTTGCTGCCTCGATTGGCCCGGGGAGACATTTCCGGATTTGCGCTGACGGAAAAGAGTGCGGGGTGTGATATCTGGGATCTTAAAACCTACGCGATTCCTGTTCATGAACGCGGCGTCCTGGTGGGCTATCGGCTCACGGGTGAGAAGTTGTATACGACGAACGCGCCTCGCGAGGATCATGAGTTCCTGGCCTCACTCCTCGTCGTCATTGCTCAGATCGTCACGGTGCCTCAGGACGTCGACCGCCCCAAGGAAAAGCGGCGATTCGGAGCGTTTGTGGTGGAGACGCAGTCTGCGGGGTGCCGCTGCACGCGTCTCAGCTTCATGGGGGTTCGGGGCATCTACAATGGCCAGGTGCATCTGCGCGATGTTTTTGTGCCGGTAGCCGACCGGCTCGGAGATGAGGGCGAAGGCCTGCGGCGCGCCTTGGAAAGCCTCACGGTCGGACGACTGACATTGCCTGCCGCCTGCCTGGGTAGTCTGAAGCAATGTCTCCGGTTGGCGCGTGTGCGGGCTCAGCGGCGCATTCAATACGATCGCCCGATCGGCGAGCATACCGATATCGGTTCTAAAATTGTTCTGATGGCGTCCCGCGTGCTCGCGCTCGAGGCCATCGTGAAGATCACGGGGATCTGGGCCGATGCCAAGGTGGATGTACGGCTGGAGTCGGCGGCGGCCAAAGTTCTTGCGACTGAGTGGCTGTTGGAGTCGTTGCTGGATCTGTTCCGCATCTACGGCGGACGGGCGTTTGAGACGCCCGATTCGTTACGGCTTCACGGGGATCTGCCGGTGCCGATCGAACGGATGATCCGGGACGCGCTCATCAATGTGATTTGGGAAGGGAGCAACGGGATTCTGACCCTATGGATGGCGCGGGAAGGACTCGGCGAATATGTGACGCAGGGCAGGGCTTTTCTGGAGCGCGGCCTCGAGGGGATGGCGCAGGCTGTGCCCTTTTTCGCGAGAATCTCCGCGCGAGCATTCAATCCGATTGCCGTGCTTATGCGAGGTGTGCCATCGGGGGCTGATGCGGCTCCGTGGGAGCGGTTTGTGTCGCAACAGAGCCGTGCGCTTGCCCGGAAGGCGCTGTGGGTCAGCGCCCGTGACCGGTACAATCTCCCGCGCAATCAACGCCTGCTCAGAAGCCTGGTGACAGCCGGCCTGCAGCTATTTGCCGTGGAAGCGTTGTTGTGGTACGGATCACAGCCGGAGGTCCGGGCGCATGCCTTCTCACGAGCGTTGGTGGAAGATTTCTGTCTGCGAGTCAAAGCAACATTTCATCCCACCCCGTTGCTCGCGCTGACGACGCCCTTGTGGGATGACGATCGAAGGTTGTTTCGTCTGGCCAAAGACATCCTTGCAGGCGGGGGCGAATGGTTGGAGGAGGGCATCATTCCCTCCTGTCCGGGCGGGCGAGCCGGCGCCGCCGAAGCAGCGTGCCCGATGCCGGGTGCTTCGGTGGAGACCTGGTCAGGGATTTGAGGCGGGGATGAGGGCGGTTGTTGCTTCCCAAGATTCATATTCAACGGAGTCTCTATGACGGAAATTTCCGGGTACTTCGAGGCGATTAAAGACCGCTACGCGTTGACCAGTGATTATACGCTGGCCGAAAAGCTTGGCATTGCGCAACCGGATGCCAACTTGATGCGGCGCGGGCTCAAGGTTCCCAAACCCGAGCTCTGCATCAAAATTGCGAAGTTGCTCGACAGGAATCCGGTGGAACTTCTGCTGATCGCGCAAAAGGACAAGGCACCCAGTGCCGTAAAGGAGTATTGGACACTCGCGCGCACGGCCGTGGATGTCATGCTGCATGTACCCAAGAGCCCCAAATATCTGCCGAAGAAAGTGGCGGCGATCGGTCGGGAGCTGCGACAGATGGAGTCCCAATCGTTGATCTATCAGGGAGCGGCCGCCAACGCGGAAGCGGTGAGGCTGGTCGAAACAGCGGAGCGCTCGATCGATGCCATCATGGAACGATGGAACATCTGGAAAAAGGGGGAGGCTCTCTATCCGAGTTATCTGTTGGCCAATCAAGAGGCGACAAGACGGGGGGTGACGATTCGCCGCTTACTCGTGTTGTCGGAGGAGCAGATGCGGCAGGATTCGATGGTGACGGATGCCATCGAGGTCATGGAGGATCAGCGACGGGCCGGCATCAAAATCTGTTTTGCCTTTCGCGATGAATTAGAACGTGCTCCGGCCTTCGTCCGGTTCGAAGAGGACTATCGCAAACAAGGCGCGCCCCAAGATATCAACGCGGCGATGTTCGACGGAGAGATTCTGATTTTTTCCCAGTCGTACGGTCAGGTCCCGCTCGGCAAAGTGGGAAAGCCGACGCTGATCACCATGATCAACCAGCTGGAAATTACCTGGAAGGCAGATCTCCTGCGCGACCTGAACCCGGCCTCTTTGTTCGATATGACACGATACGTATTCGACTATGACGCGGCGTCCCCGTTTCGCGCCCACATCGCGCGATATCTGAAAGGTCGCCGATGAAGTTTCCATCCGAGCCGTTCAAGATCAAAGTCGTCGAGCCGATCAAGCGAACCAGCCGCGAGGAGCGGGACCGGTTGCTTCGCGAGGCAGGCTACAATCTGTTTCATGTTCCGGCAGGCAGTGTCTACGTCGATCTTCTCACCGACAGCGGCACGTCCGCCATGAGCGACCACCAATGGGCCGGCATGATGCTGGGCGACGAGTCTTATGCGGGCAGCAAGAATTACTACCATTTCGAATCAGTGGTGCGTTCCATCTTCGGCTATCGCCACGTCATTCCCACCCATCAGGGACGGATGGCCGAGCATCTCTTGTTCTCGACGGTCGTCAAGCCAGGTATGTACGTCCTGAACAACATCCATTTTGACACGACCAGAGCCAATGTCGAGCACCAGGGGGCGGAAGCACTCGATCTGGTGGTCAAAGAGGCCTACGATCCCCACTGTGAATTACCCTTCAAGGGCGACATGGACGTATCGCGACTGGAGGAGACAATCAATCGCGTCGGGCGGGAACGCATTCCCCTGGTGATGGTCACCGTTACCAATAATAGCGGCGGCGGCCAGCCTGTCTCGATGGAGAACATTCGTCGGACCCGTGCGTTGCTGAACCGCTATGGCATTCCGCTTGTCTTCGATGCCTGCCGCTTCGCGGAGAATTGTTTCTTCATCAAGGAACGGGAAGCCGGTTACAAGGATACTCCGGTGCGGGAGATCGCCAGAGAACTCTTCAGCTATGGCGACGGGTGCATCATGTCGGCCAAAAAGGACGGGCTGGTCAATATCGGCGGTTTCCTCAGTCTCAATGATGACCGCTGGGCAGAAGGCATTACGAACATGTTGATTCTCGTGGAAGGATTTCCGACTTATGGCGGGCTCGCCGGGCGCGATCTTGAGGCGATGGCCAGGGGCCTTGAGGAGGTACTCGACGAAGAGTATCTGCGATTTCGGATCGGTCAGGTGCGGTACTTGGGGGAGATGTTGGAGGGCGGCGGCGTGCCGATCCTCAAACCGATCGGAGGCCACGCGGTCTATCTCAACGCTAGAGAGTTTCTTCCGCTGATTCCGCAGGGCCAATTCCCCGCTCAAGCCCTCGCGGTCGCGCTCTATCGGGAATATGGCATTCGCGGGGTCGAAATCGGAACCGTGATGTTTGGAAAACGGGATCCGGTCACCGGAGAAACCCATTATCCAGAATTGGAATTGGTGCGGTTGGCCATTCCCCGCCGCGTCTATACGAACATGCAGATTACGTACGTCGCCGAATCCATCGCCGACCTGTTCACCCACCGTGACAGCATCGGGGGATTGGTCATGACCTATGAGGCTCCTCTGTTGCGGCACTTCACGGCGCGGTTCGAGGAGTGTGCATCAATCGTGACGAAATGACCTGTCCGAAAATTTAGGGGAGCGACCGATTCCTCGATGATGTGCTGCTAACGTTCTGCCGCCAGACAGTATCGTGTATCCGTTCCCTTTCCTGGCTTGCCGCTGCTCGATCAGATCCTCTTCTCAGGCCGGCGCCACTTCGGAATCGAGTCCTCACTTACGTAGTTACATCCCAATTAGTCCCGCATGTTCAATCCGACAAAAAAACGTCTTGGCCCAGGAGTATTTTGTTTCGAGACATGTTATAAGCAAACCCTTCGCAGGACATGCTCTCCCAGGAGATACGTATCGCATTGTGGTTGTGTGGCCAGATCAGAGGCATGTTGCTTCGGACAGGATGTGCCTGCGATTTCACGGGCATGGAATTGAGCAAACCTATTGCCGGCAGATGATTTTACGGGCACCGGATCGATAGACCACTGTGCCCTGTCATCAAGAAAGAGGGGAGGCCTTGATGGCTTGCGTGAAGGAGAGTGTGAGGCAAGGAGCATCGATCAATGGGGCGGCTTGTGCGGGTATGGCCGTTCCTGGCGGTCCGTCGCATAAGCAGAAGGCAAGCCACGAGCAACAGAGATGGCGTCGAGCCTGTGCCGCCGTGCTGGCCATTCTGTTGCTCAGTGTCATGGCGGCGCCGGTCTACTCGCAGACCGGCTCGCAACTTGGTCCGTTGCCCCCGAAATTGCCTCAATTGCCTGTCGTCCCGCCACCCGCACAGCCTCCAGGTCTCGAGCTGCCGTCACCGCAGCCCCCCAGTGCACTCGATCAGGCGGCCAAGGGGCCTAAGATCATGGTGAAGGACATCCGGCTGATCGGCAATACCGCCTTCACCTCGCAACAGCTCTCAGAAGTCACCTCGCCCTATGCCAATCGCGAGCTCACGGCGGAGGATTTGGAATCGTTGCGCCTGGCTCTCACGTACTACTACGTCAACCATGGGTATTTAACCTCCGGTGCGGTGGTCCCGGAGCAGGATGTCGCGGACGGCGTCTTGACCATGCAGATCATCGAGGGAAAGATTACGCAGGTTAACGTCGAGGACCACAAGTGGTTCCGGCCCTCGTATTTTCAGAGCCGCGTCAATTTGGCGGCCGGTCCTCCGCTGCATGTCGACGCACTTCAGGAGCGGTTGCGCGTGATGCAAGCGAATCCCCGAATCGAACGGATCAACGCCGAACTGTTGCCGGGCGCGACCCTTGGAGAGAGTACGCTGAACGTGAAAGTGAAGGAAGCCAATCCGTTGAAGGCCTGGCTGGAATTCAACAACTACCAGTCCCCGGTTGTGGGTGCGGAGCAAGGCTTCATCACATTGGCTCACCGGAACCTGCTGGGCTTCGGCGATACGCTGAGTTTGCAATATGGACGGTCGGCCGGGGTGAACCCGATGCTCAATTTTAAATACGAAATTCCGGTAAGCCCGCGTGATACCACCGTCGCGCTGCAATATCGCCGCTTCGATTTCGGGGTTGAGGAAGCGCCGTTCGATGCGTTGGATATCAAGAATAAGGCTCAGATTTTCGGGGTAGCCGTCAGGCATCCCGTGATCCGGAGGGCCGACGAGGAACTCGCGTTGTCGCTGACCGGAGAGCATGCCCGGAACGAGAGCACGGTGGGAGGCGTTCCGCAAGAATTGATCATCGGGGCGCCGAACGGGAAGTTCCGTGTGACGTCACTCCGCTTCGGTCAGGAATATGCCAGGCGTTCCGCCGAGCAGGTGATCTCCCTCTTGTCACGTTTTTCCGTCGGTGTCGGAGCGATGGGGGCGACCGCGAATGGCGACCCGAATCTGCCGGATGCGCGTTTCTTCTCCTGGTTGGGCGAAGCCCAGTGGATCCGCCAGCTCCCCTTATGGCGAACGCAGTTGGTCAGCCGGGGAGTCGTTCAATTGTCCAACGACCACCTGTTCCCTCTCGAACAGATTGCGGTCGGTGGCCGGTACAGTGTGCGCGGCTATCGGGAATTCACGCTGATTCGTGACAATGCCGCCATGTTATCGATCGAAGCACGGGTTCCGGTCTATACGACGAAGGCCGGAGTGGATTCAGTCTTTCTTGCGCCCTTTTTCGATTTGGGTCACGGCTGGCAAACAACGGCTCAGACGCCTGGTACCCCCCCGAAAACGTTGGCCAGTCTGGGTGCCGGTGTCATCTGGAATTTTTGGCGCGGGAGTCATTTCGAACTCTATTATGGAAAACAGTTGAAGCGGTACGACACCGATCGCAACAACCTGCAGGATCACGGCATTCATCTGCAACTGGTGGTCGAGGCGTTTTAGCAAGAGCCGGACAAGCTCCGGCGGCGCGCATCGCGCACTGATTGTTGCAGTCGGCTAGGGGCGAATGGCCGGGGCCGATTCGGCGGGACCTTCGTCAGGTCCCCCTACGGCTCTTACGGTCATGGGCTTGTTGAAGTTGTACACCGTTTAGGGTAAGAGAGGAGGCCGTCCTCTCTGATCACATGAGGAGAATCACCATGACGTGTCGCCCCGCAGGACTGCCGCTGTTCATTCATGGGTTACTCGCCTTCCTGATGCTTCTGGGCCATACGGGGTCGATCGCCTACGGACAGGCCACGAACATCGTCGCGACCCCCTCGGGGCCTGGTGGTCTTGGGACCAGCCTGAGCACCTCAGGCAATACCACGAACATCACCGGCGGGACCAGACCGGGAAGCGGCCCAAACCTCTTTCATAGCTTCAATCAATTTTCTGTCGGCACGGGGGATGTGGCGGCGTTCGTGAATCCTGGCGGCGTGTCCAACGTCATCAGTCGGGTGATCGGGGGATCGCCATCCAACATTAATGGGACGGTTCAGGCGCTCAACGCGAACCTGTTCTTCATCAATCCTTCCGGGATCGTGTTTGGCCCCACCGCTCAACTAAATGTGTCAGGGTCTGCCTATTTCAGCACCGCTCAACAATTGCGTCTGAGCGATGGTGGAATCTTCACGGCCAACACCGGTCTTCTGGCCTTCGACTCGACGTTGTCGGTCGGTTCGCCTGTTTCCTTCGGATTTTTTGGGCAGGGCCCCTATGGTTCGATCGTCTTATCTTCTGCCTCAACGGTGCTCCAGACCGGGGCTGTACTCGGCTTGATGGGGGGCGGGATTCAGATCAACGGATCGAAAATCAGCGCGCAGCGGGTCATTCTCGGCAGTACGAGCTCGGCCGGCGAGATGAGTGTACAGCCATTTGTCGGCAATCCTTTTTCAGGCGCGTCAGGAAACGGGCAGGTCCAAGCCCTGCCTGGGACTCTGATTGTTGCGGGTGGCGGAGGAGTGATTCCCGCCTCCATCGATGTGACCCCGAATGTGAGCGTGCCGACAGGAGCGCAGGTCAACACGACGACGAATCCGTTCAATCAACGTGTGACGCAAATCCAAGTCGTGGGTGTGAATCTTGGTGGGCTTCCGCCTCTTCCTACAGCGAATGCGGCAAGTGTCAATACGGCTAATCCCGTCGAGCCTGTGGCGTTCTTGAATCGCGCAGCGGTGCTGCTCCCCCAGGATGCTCCGGCCCCACCGGCCCCGTTGTTGACCAGCCGCTGCGCAGCGCGGAAGGATGGCGCATTCAGCAGCCTTGTTCAGGCCTCACGGGACGTCACGCCGTCGCCACCAGGCGGATCCCTGGCGGCGCCTGTGGTGCTGGAGGAGGTCGGCAGTGAAGGTGAGCCGGGGGCTCCGGCGACGCAAACAGCACAGAGGCAGGATCAGTCGATGGCACAATTTATGGAATCATGGCAGGGGTGCTAGCTTCCCGAGGAGGACGTCATGTCTACGAAGCGTAATATGGTTATTCGCCGCGGAATGAAGCGGAGGCATGGGTCTGCTGGTCCCTCCGCCACGCGCGCGCTTTCTTCGCCGTTGACGATTCTAAGCGTTGGGGTGCTTGCGTTGAGCGGATTGGCCTGGCCTGCGAGCGGGATTGCGCTGGAATTGCTTGGCGGTTCGGGTGCCTCGTCGATCTCGCCTTCGCAAGAAATGAAACAGGGGACGACACAGTTTCAGCAGGGTGCGTTTGCGCAGGCCGCCGCGCACTGGATGAATGCCGCGCGCGGGTACGAAGAGAGTGGGCAGGCAAAAGAGCAATGCCAGGCGTTGATCAACCTCGCGCATGCGCTTCAGCAGGAAGGACAGATCCGCCGTGCGCAAGGAACGTTGCAAGCTGCGCTCAAACTCTCGGAACAGACCGGTGAGCGCGGCCTCACGGCGACGATTCTCGCTCAGCTCGGCAATACCTTCCACGTGCTCGGGAAAGACGAACCCGCCACCGAACATTTGACGAGAGCCTTGACGCTGGCGCGTGAGGAGAAAAAACCTCTGTTGGTTGCCGGGATCCTGAACGATCTGGGTAATGCTCTGACGGCCCGTCGGCAGTTTGCCGAAGCGATCGACGTCTATGCGGAGAGCCGGAGTCTTGCCATCGAGACCAAGCAGTCGGCACTGGCGGCAACGGCCCAAATCAACGGCGCGAAGGCCTTGCTCCAGAACCAACAACTTAGTGAAGCGCATCGTCATTTGGATCAAGCCTGGTCGGATGTGCGGTCGCTGGGGGATGGTCAGGCGAAGACGTCCGGTCTGTTGAACATCGGACTTGGATATCAGGAATTGTTCGCCGCCACGACCGCGAAATCCGGCGTCGCTAGGAAATCGGATGCGGGGAAGGGGCGCGCGACGGAGGCTGTTGCTTCCGCCGGGCCGGGAGCCGGCCTGTTACGGCAATCGTCCGATGCCTTTACCGCGGCCGGTGAAGTGGCCGGGCGCACCGGCGATGCGCGGGGACAATCGTATGCCTGGGGCTATTTGGGTGGATTGCTGGAGCAGGAGCATCGCAATCCCGAGGCGTTGGAATATTCACGGAAGGCCACCTTCGCCGCTCAAAAGGTGAACGCGCCGGAGTCGCTGTACCGTTGGCAATGGCAAACGGCGCGGCTGTTGCGTGCCGAGGGCAAGGAGGAAGAAGCACTGGCCGCGTATCAGCGTGCCGTAACGCTGCTGAAGCCGATTCATTACGAATACTCCGTGGGGTATCAGGGACGGCACCACTCGTACTACGAATCCGTTGCGCCGCTGTTTGTGGAGTACGAGGATGTCTTGTTGCGGAGAGCGGCGGCGGCGAAGACGCCCGACCAGAATGAACAATTGCTTGTTCAGGTCAAGGACACCGTTGAGGTTTCCCATGCGGCCGAGCTGCAGGATTATTTCCAGGACGATTGTGTGACGACGGTCGCGAGTCAGCGAGGCGCTGGTACGCTGAGACCTGGCACTGCGGTGGTGTATTCGATTTCTTTCCCGGACCGGCTCGAACTGCTCCTGGAAACAGCCAATGGGCTGAAGCAGGTCCGGGTTCCGGTTACGGGAGAGAAGCTGACGAAAGAAATTCGTTCGTTCAGGCGGTTGATCCAGGATTCCCAATCGCAGAACTACATGTCCGCCGCGCAGACGTTGCACGGGTGGCTGGTTGCGCCTCTTCAACAGGATTTGCAAGGAGCCGGGATTCATACGCTCGTGATGGTGGCCGAGGGGGCTCTCCGGACCATTCCGATGGGGGCCTTGCATGATGGGCGGCATTTTCTCGTGGATTCGCTTGCAGTGGCCGTCACACCGAGTCTGGCGTTGACCGATCTGAGCGCGACCCAGCGTCGCAAAGGCAGTCTGCTGTCGGTCGGCCTGACTGAATCGGTCGAGGGCCTGGCTGCCCCGCGGTACGCGGAGACCGAAGTACAAGCCATTAGAACGCTCTATGGCGGAAAGCTGCTGATGAACAAGCAGTTCTCTGCACCGTCGCTGGAGGAAGAGATCAAGGACCAGGGAGTGGGGATCGTCCATGTAGCGTCCCACACGGTCGTCGGCACCGAGGCCAGAGATTCGTTTGTGCTGGCTCATGACGGCAAGATTACGATGGACCGGTTGTCACAGCTGGTGGGTCTTCAGCAATACCGGCAGCAGCCCTTGGATCTGTTGACGCTCAGCTCCTGCGAGATCGCTGCCGAGGACGATCGTGCGGCGCTCGGGTTGAGCGGTGTGGCCGTCAAGACAGGGGCGCGGACGGCGTTGGCGAGTTTGTGGACCTCGGATGATGAAACGACCACGGAACTCGTGTCGGAATTCTACAGGCAATTGCAGGATCCCGCGTTGTCAAAGGCCGTCGCGTTGCAACGGGCCCAGCAAAAGATCCTTTCCCAGCGTGGTCACACGCACCCCAGCTTCTGGGCGGCCTTCCTCTTGATCAACAATTGGATGTGAGTAGGGCAGGATTCAAGGGCTTGTCGGCAACACGATAATAAGCCATCGATCCTGTATCGATGGCTTATTCATTGTCGCGAGTCAGACGTGAGGAGAGCGCTGCCGGAGACTGCACACGGCCTTGTGGGAGAGGGGGAAAGGCTAGAGTTTTTTCCCGGTCATGATTTCGTAAGCTTCCTCGATCGTCTCCACTTCACGCACCAAGACATTCGATTCAGGGTTTAGGCTGACTCGGTTGACTCGCGGGGCATAAAACTGCCCTCGCGGCACGAGCAGCACATGGTAGCCGGCCCTCGCCGCTGCCGTTGTTTTTTCAGCCACCTGCGCGACCTGTCCGATCCGGCCATCACCTTCCAGCGTTCCGGTGATCGTAATGTCCTGTTTCAGGTGGTCACCTTTCAGCAAGGCTAGAAAACCGATGGCCAAGGCGGCTTCTGCGGTCGCTCCCTCTGCGTTCAGTGGCCCTGAAAATGTCGCATAGAGGGACAAGGTTCCGGTCGGCCGGACGGATGGAGCAAGGCGTTCGACGGCAAAGCGAAAGGCCCGCTGAATAGAACTCATCCCGGTCCCTCTGACGGGAACCTGACTTCGCCCCCACCGTAACGACAAGGGATCCGGATGGGTTCCTTCGTCCCATTTCATCACAAATGTCGGGAAGCCGACTTGGTCGTCCGTGTAGGTGGCAATGGAGATGGGGACTGTGAGGGTTCGGCTTGCAGAGGCGGTAGAGGGAAACAATAAAAGCAGGGCCGAGAGGGAGAGGGCGACTCCCGCAACCATGCCTGAGAATGTGCCGCTTCTGGGGCATGTTGTTCGCGCGCGCATGAATCAAGTCTAGATGAGGATGCTCGATTGTCAAATCGGCCTGGCCCCGTCATTGTTTGCAGTGAGAGCGTTCAGGAATGAGTGTGGTAAATGTCCGAAAACACTCATCTCTTTTTCTGGTTTCAGGAATTACCTACTGAAATGCGCGAGGTGGCGGTTCATCCGGACCCATGATGCCTCTTGCCTCAGGCGCGTGATATTCTGCGTCTTAACCATCTGCTCGCCCGGGCATGAATGGCAATCAGTGCTGCAAGGAGAAGAGAACGTATGGCGGTGCAGGGACCGATTGTGATCACCGGAGCGTCCTCCGGAATTGGTGCGGCATGCGCGCGGTATCTCGATGCGTTGGGCTTCACCGTGTGGGCGGGTGTTCGCAGTGCGCAGGACGGGGAGGCGCTGACACGGCTGGCCTCCTCACGTCTCCGTGTGTTGATGTTGGATGTAACGGAGCCGGCGTCGATCGAGGCGGCCCGCAAGGCGTTGGCCGAGGCTACGCGTGACACGGGACTGGCGGGCCTCGTGAACAATGCCGGCATCTCTGTCGCCGGCCCCCTGGAACTTCTGCCTCTCGCAGAGGTGCGAACTCAGTTTGAAGTGAATGTGATCGGTGCCCTCGCGGTGACCCAAGCGCTGCTCCCATTGCTGCGGCGGGTGCGCGGGCGGATCGTCAACATCAGCTCGATCGCCGGCCTTGCTGCCACGCCATTTCTCGGCGCCTACTGCAGCTCGAAGTTTGCGTTGGAGGCGATGAGCGATGCGCTACGGCTCGAATTGGCGCCGTGGGGCATCTCGGTGTCGCTGATAGAGCCGGGTGCGATCCAGTCTCAAATATGGCAACGGGCTACGATGTCGGCTACGCGCACACTCGGTGGCGTCGAGCCGGAGGCACTCGCCCTGTATGCTCAGCCGTTGTCCCGCATGCAGGAGGTCATGGCCGCCGCCGCCGCGCGCGCCATTCCGGCAGAGGTGGTGGCACGTGTGGTGGCCGACGCATTGATCGCCGCGCGACCACGTGCGCGTTATCTGGTCGGCAAGGATGCGCGATTCAGAGCCATGCTGAAATGGATCCTGCCCGACTGCGCTCAAGATCGACTGTTGGCCTGGTTTCTAGGATTGCCTCATCGGGGCTAGAAGGAGTAAGTCAGACGGAATGTTGAGTGCGGTGGGGGTAAGAACGGGTTATGCCTGAAGCAGGGTTGGTACGATCAGCAGGAGGAGTGGTGTTCCGGCGACAGGATGTGTTGCTGATCCGGGTGTCCGATATCAAGGGGCGTCCCGTCTGGTCGTTCCCCAAGGGCCGGCTCGACGCCGGAGAAACGCCTGCGCAGGCCGCGTTGCGCGAAGTATTGGAAGAAACCGGATGGTGCTGCCGAATCGAGGCGGACCTCTCCACGACCGAATATTGGTTTCATCGGGAGGGGCGGCGGTTCCGCAAGACGGTCGTGTGGTTCAAGATGTCGGCGCTCGAGGAGGCGGGAGTGCCCGATGGAGAGGTCGAGGAGGTGCAGTGGGTCGATCGCGAAGTCGCACTCGGTCGCCTGACGTATCCATCGGACGTGGCGTTGTTGTCTCAAGCGCTTTCCCAGGGGCCTTCCTCGCGATAGCCGCAATAGTCCGGCTGCGAGACCGGTGTGAGATGCAATCGCTTGAAAGGGCGCGGGTGTTCCGGGTCAGCTTGAGCCCACCTGTCTGCCTTGACATGGCCGGCCCCCTTTACTAGACTCGCCACGAGAGTGACTCTGCGCCTTGCCTTGCAAGGCCGTGCTCTGCAGAGACGCGCCTTCCCTCACGAGTCGGTTTCTCCGGACGAACGTCAACCCGTGGCGCGTTGATCCGTATTTCCCCATCGTTCACCCGAGGGCCCGCCTGTGTATAGTCTGGCTCGCTTTTCCCTGTTGGAAATGACCGAATGTTCGGCCGTGCTGCGTCAGCTTGGCGAGCAATCGAGTTCGCTCCAGGATGCCGCATCACGAGCCGTGGACTATCTGTTCCGTACCCTCGGGAATCCCGAAACAGGGGCTCGCGACTGTGTCCTGGTTCGCTGCTTCAAGACCGTCTCCTACAACCGGTTGAATCCGGAGACCCAGCAGAGGGTTCGGGAACAGCTCGGGGGTATCGCTCCGTCCCCTGATCTCAAGTGTTTCACGCTCATGGCCACGGCCGGGGAGGAGACGGAGTGGAATCAAGTGGAGTGTTCCCATCGCTACCGGGCGATTCCGATGGTCAGCGCCGATTTCGTCAAACAATTTCCGATGTTCTCCCAACTCCTGCACCAGTTCGGCCTCTCCTCCAGTTTTGACGTGACTCCGGAGGGGGAGTGGTTGGTGGACCTGGAGGAGAAGACGTACAACGTATTTTATGTGCCGGATGCGGTGGGGAGCCCCTATGTCCCGGTGCAGGAAGGGTTTGTGTTGAAGTACGGGGTAAAGTCGGTGTTGTGTTTCGGTGGGATGTTGCCGTCCCGAGATCTCTTCGCCGTGATTTTATTCTCCAGAATACCGGTGCCCCGTGATACGGCTGCCCTGTGCAAGTCGCTTGCCCTCAGCCTGAAAACGTCGTTGCTGGCTTGCGACGAGACCGTTCCTTCGGAGGCAGGTGTCGATGCGTACTCCTCGTCGGCTCCGGTGGTCGGCGCATCGGAACAAGGGGCCGGCCTCCGGCATCAGTCCCGCTTGGCGGTGGCCGAACAATTACTACGGGTCTATGAAAATGCGGTCCGTACGCAATCGGTGGGAATTGCGCAGGCGAAACAAGCTCTTTGGGAGCGCGCTGATGCGCTTGCGCGATCTGAACAGGCGTTGATCGAGCAGACCAGGATCGTGAACTCCGTCCTGCGGAGTATGGGTGACGGGGTTGTGGTGACCGATGCCGAGGGGCAGTTGGTCGTTGCCAATCCGGCGGTGGAAAGTATTCTGGGCTTTTCGCCCGCGGACATTCCTCTGACGGCATGGGCTGAACGGTATGAGTTTTTGCACGCGGACCTGGTGACGCCGTTCGGACAGGATGAGTGGCCGCTGGCGCGCGCGCTGCGAGGCGAAAAAATCGACTGGCTCGAAGTCTATCTGCGGGCTTCGCAGGGTCTGCCGGGCCGGTGGATCAGCATCAATGCCAGGCCGATCAAGGATGAGGCCGGTGTGCTCTCCGGGACCGTGATGGTGTTTCACGACATTACGTGGCTCAAACGGGCGCAGGATGCCTTGTTCGAATCGGAATATCGATTCCGGAGTTTGGTGGAAGGGGCGCGTGATATCATCTTCACGCTCTCGGCGGACATCACGATTACTTCGCTCAACCCGGCTTTTGAGACGGTGACCAATTGGTCGCGTTCGCAATGGATGGGGGAGCCGCTCGTTGCCTTGCTGCATCCCGATGACGCGGGGTTCTGTCAGGATGTGTTGCAGGCGATTCTTGAACGCGGAGCGCCGCTGACCTGTTCGATGCAGATCAGCACAAAACAGGGCGGGTACGTCACCGGAGAATTCGTCGGGACCCCGCAAATGCGGCAGGGCCGTGTCATCGGGGTCTTGGGCATCATCCGTGATGTGACTGAACGCCGACGGATCGAGGATGCGCTCCGGGTCAGCGAGGAGCGGTTGCGCTCCATTGTGCAGTCGACGAAAGACGCCATCGTGCTGGTCAATGCGCTGATGAAAGTTGCGTTTTGGAACAAGGGTGCCGAAGCGACCTTCGGTTATTCGGCCGAGGAAATCATCGGTCAGCCTGTGACGATGATCATTCCCGAGCGGTATCATGAGGAGTTGGAACGGAATGTTCAGCGGGTGCGATTGTTTGAACGGGTGCAGTTGACGAGCAGGACGCTGGAACTCCTCGGCCGTCGAAAAGACGGCGGCGAATTTCCCCTCGAGCTGAGCGTGACCTCCTGGAAGGGGAAATCGGATCTCTTTTTTACGATCATCATGCGCGATATCAGTGAGCGGCGATCGGCGGAAGAGGAATTGGATCGCCTGCATCATCACAATCAAGTCGTGCTCAATTCAGCCGGGGAGGGCATCTACGGGATCGATCGGGACGGGCGGCTGACGTTCGTCAATCCGGCAGCGGCGAAGATGTTCGGCTGGGAGGCGGAGGCATTGATCGGACAGCCCTTTTCTGCGTTGGTCCACCGTCCCGACTTTCATGAGGGAGCTTCCGGTGAACGCTCCAGTCCCATTGTGGAGACCATTCAGGGCGGGGAGATTCGGGAGGAGGCGGACAGCCGGTTCTGGCGAAGAGACGGCACCAGTTTTCCGGTGGAGTATGTGAGTACGCCGATTCGGGAGCGGGGGGACATCGTCGGGGCGGTAGTCGTCTTCAAAGATACGACGGATCGGAAACGGGCTGAGGCGCAGTTGCAGGACTCATTGCGTCGCCTGCGCAAACTGTCCGGGCGGATGGAGGGGATTCGAGAAGAGGAACGCGGGCGAATTGCACGTGAGTTGCATGATGAATTGGGCGTCGGCCTGACCTGTCTGAAGATCGATCTATCCCGCCTGAGCGGATTGCTGGGAGAGCGGTTGGAGCCTCGGGATCGCGCCAAGGTCGACGAAAAAATTCGAGGCATGAAGGAGCAGGTGGATAGTACTATCACCTCTGTGCAACGTATCGTGGCGGAGTTGCGCCCCGGCGTGCTCGACGATCTTGGCCTGGTTGCGGCCATCGAATGGCAGTGTCGAGACTTTCAACGCCGCACCGGTGTGGCCTGCCACTGCACCGTCAGTCATGAAGATTTGCGGGTGGACCCTGAGTATGCCACTGCGGTCTTTCGGATTTGCCAGGAGGCGTTGACCAACGTGACCCGTCATGCTCAGGCCACGGAGGTGCACGTGCGCTTGGAAGATCAGGGCGAGGGGCTGCTGTTGCAGGTCAGCGACAACGGTCGTGGCATTCCAGCCGATCGCCTTGCGGATGCCAGATCGTTCGGCCTGCTGGGGATGCGGGAGCGCGCCGGTCTGCTCGGCGGGGATGTACAGATCGAGACGAAGGAGGGCAGCGGGACGACGATCGCGCTGCAGTTGCCTCGCTAAGACGGAGGATCAGGACATGATGGAGGGCACTATGCGAACAACAGGGATCGTGCGGATACTCGTCGTCGATGATCACCCTTCGTTTCGTCGCGGCGTGAAGGATATTCTGGAAGAGGGATTCGAGGGCGCCAGCATGGCTGAGTGTGGAAATGCGCAGGAAATGCTGGACCAGGTTCGCGAGCAGCCCTATGACCTCGTCGTCATGGACATTAGTATGCCGGGTCGGAGCGGGCCGGAAGTGTTGAAGGAGCTGAAACAACTGGCGCCGACGTTGCCGGTCTTGATCTTGAGCATGCACCCGGAAGACCAGTATGCCATTCGTATGTTTAAGGCCGGCGCGGCAGGGTATCTCACGAAGGCGAGCGCGCCGGAAGAGCTGGTCCATGCGGCGAAAAAAGTCATGTCGGGCGGGCAGTACGTCAGTGCTTCGGTAGGTGAAGCCTTGGCCTTGACGGTCAGGACCGGGGTCGACAAGTTGGCCCATGAACGGCTGTCGGATCGGGAGTACGAAGTGCTCTGTCTGATCGCCTCCGGACAGACCGTCAGTGATATTGCCGAAAGTATTCATCTCAGCGTGACGACGATCAGTACGTATCGAGCGAGAATTCTGGACAAAATGAATTTGAAAAATAATGCCGAGTTGACGCGCTATGCGTTGCAGCATGGATTGGTCGTATAAAGTATCAAGAATGGGATTGGCCTCGCCAGCGTCGTTATAACCATGACATCGAGCCACTGTCTATTTGTGACACAGGAATCGCACCTCTGCCGATAGCATCCTCCTCTCCACGGGCCTATCCTAGTCTTCATGCAGAAGCCGTGGATCTCCACTACGACGACATTGCTCGCGGTCTTTGAGGCCGCACAGGGACAGGGATCGGCAGAGTGGTCTGGTATTGATCGCCGAACGGGGTCCTTTCGTGCGGGTTGGCCTGACATCCTCACCCGGTTGACCGCCGTCGAAGCCGCGATGTTGCAAGACCTCGCCTGGTGGGGCCCTCAAATGGAGCGCCGACTGACGCAACTCGCAGACGTTCAAACCACAACCTAAGCCGATCCAGACGCGGATGAACTGATGAAGCAACCGAGTGGTAGAAGCGGACAGCGAGCCGTAAAGCGACCCACGGTCGCCGTGGTGTACGAAGACGTCACGACTGGTTACAAGTGCGCCGATTGGTTTGCGCTGCACGGGTACCAAGCCACCATGACATCGGCAGTCCACCATCTGGAGCGCAACCTGAAGGAACTTCGTCCTGATGTGATCGTGGTGAGATTGTCGTCCGCACCGACACCGCTGCACAGTACCGTTCCCAGACTCAAAATGACCTGCCCGCAAGTGCCGATTATTGCGATGGTGGATCAATCAACGGATGCCCGAGATGGGGTGGCTCCTGATCTGACCAAGGCTTTCGGCGCTGATGTCTTTATGTGTGATTCGCTGGATCCGCCATCGCCGCCCTCATAGTGCGCCACCACGCCTGACTTGCTCAGACACCGCCTAGCATAGACAGTGCGACGATGGTCAGCCGTCCATCGTGCCATTGTCTCACCAGCTGAAAGGAGCCGAATCGTGGCGAAACCCAGGGTATTTGTTCTCACCGATGATCAGACAACCGTTGCCGCCGTGCGTAGCTCGATCGAGAGCGAGTGTGAGGTGTTCGTGGCCGCATGGGATCGGACGGCGGTGGTTCAGATTCACGAACAGGTCCCGTTGGTCATGCTGCTGGATTTGGGATCCTCCTCCGATCCCGCTGTCGAGGACCGCGTGCGGGTTCTGCAGGAAGTGCGACAAACCGGCCATGCCGGGAAAGTCATCGCCTGCACGGAAAAGACGGAGCGCCGTCTCGCCGTCCGCGCGATTCAGTATGGAGCATACGATGTGTTGTCTAAGCCGCTGGATATCACCCTCCTGACACAACTCATCCGGCGGGCTGCGGGAGTGGCTGATCTGGAGCGGGAGGCCCGAGGCGTCATGGTTGGAGGAGGCCCTGAGGAATTCAGCGGCATGCTCGGCACCAGTGCCAGCATTCACCGTATCTTCGATGCCATACGAAAGGTTTCCACGAACGATGCGCCGATCTTGATCACCGGGGAAAGCGGTACAGGCAAGGAGCTGACGGCGCGCGCGATCCACGAGAGAGGGTTACGGCGGCAGGGATCATTCATTCCCATCAACTGCGGGGCGATTCCGGAAAGTCTGCTGGAATCGGAGCTCTTCGGGTACGAGCGTGGAGCCTTTACGGGAGCGGTGAGCCAAAAGAAAGGCAAGGTTGAATTTGCCCAAGGGGGGACGCTTTTCCTCGATGAAGTAGGCGAACTCCCGAATGCCTTGCAGGTCAAGTTGTTACGGTTTCTCCAGGACCACACGTTTGAGCGGGTGGGCGGGCATCAGCCGATTGAAATGAACGTTCGAATCATCGCCGCTACGAATGTGAATCTGAAGGAGGCCATTGAAAAAGGAACGTTCCGAGAGGACCTCTACTATCGGCTGGGGGTTGTCCATATCAATGTGCCTCCGCTTCGGGAGCGCGGTGAGGATGTGGCGTTGATGGCCATGGTGTTCCTGCGTCAGGCGGCCGCGCACTACGATAAACATCTGGAAGGTTTTACCCGCGAAGCGCTGGAGGCGATGCGCGCCTATGCTTGGCCGGGGAATGTGCGTGAATTGTCGAACAGGGTTGGTCGTGCGGTGGTGATGGCGGAAGGCACGCACGTGGCACCGGCGGATCTGGATATCCCGCACGAGGTGGCGCGACCGGACGGCAGCTCGATTTCGCTCAAGGTGAATCAACAGCGGATCGAGACCGATCTGATCATGAAGGCCTTCACGCTGTCGCAGGGGAACTTGAGTCGAGCCGCTCAGGAATTAGGCATCAGTCGTTCGACGTTGTATCGACGGCTGCGCCAGTACGGGATGGATCGGACGCTTGATGCGCGGCGAGCGCTCGGGGTGTTCCCGCGGGCCTCGCTGTCAGAGCATTGATGAGCGGCCGATACCGTGAGATTGATCGTGGCTGGCGCGCCGTGGAGGTACAACCCTGACGCTCTCGCAGGTCGAGCGAGCGCACAAGTGCGTAAAACGGTTGACCGTCGTACAGGTATTTGGTACATACAACAGTCTCCGATCACCTGCTGATCTTGCTGTTCTCCAGGGCACGGCTCCTTACCTTGGTCTGTAGCCCATCCTGTAACAATGGTACGCGTGGATTGTTTGCTGCACGCATAACGGGTTAAGAAATCTATGGGCGCAGCCTTGTCAGTGACGTGCTGACGGCGCGAAATGGTAAGTATGTTTTCGAGTAAGCGTCAATCGATGGTTTCCAATGCACCAGCCCTCTTGAGCCGGCGCGGATTGTTGCGCGCGGCGACGACCGGGATGGCGCTGGCTGTGGTTCGCCTAGCCTTGCCGTCGGAGACGTGGGCGTCACGGTTACCCGATGGCCGGGTGAGTTTGTACAATCTCCATACCGATGAACGGTTGTCGGTGACGTACCGGGACGAGGCAGGCGCGTACGATCAGGATGCGCTTAACGCGCTTAATCATTTTCTGCGTTGTCACCATACGAACGAAACCACCACGATGGACGTGCAACTCATCGAATTCATCAATCTTGTCCAGAAGCGGGTCGGCGGCCGTCGTGAAGTGCATATCGTGTCCGGTTACCGCTCCCCCGAATATAACGAGCAGCTCATCAGAATGGGTACGCGTGCGGCGCGTCACAGCTACCATGTGTCGGGGCAGGCTGTGGATGTGCAGATTCCCGGTGTGCCGCTGCGGACCTTGCGCGAGGTGGCGTTGCGGCTCGGTTGCGGCGGGGTGGGATATTATCCGCGTGGCAAGTTTGTCCATCTCGATTCAGGTCCCTTCCGTCACTGGTAACGACCAGTTCTTGCCGTTCCCTTTCAGTTCACGGCCAGTTTCACGGCCTCACCGGATCGCCTCCTCTCGGTGTGCAGATGCAGATCAACTGCTGGCCTGAGGATCATTCCCGCTATTTCCATGACCCCACGACTCCATCGTGATAGGGTGCTTCTGAATGCCGTCTCCAATGCATTGCCGTCCGTTTCCCGAACAGGAGCGGAGACTGCCGGTCAAGGGGCTGATTGATGAACGTATCTAAGGGCGATTTCGTTTCAGTCGAATACACCATTCGCCTGGACGATGATCGCGTGATTGAAACAACCGTTGGTGAGGCGGCGCTGAGTTACACTCATGGGCAGAATGAGATCTTGCAGGGATTGGAAACCGGGCTTGATGGAATGGGGCTTGGAGCGGCCAAGGTTATCACCGTTAAGCCGGCCGATGCCTACGGAGAGATTCACCCCGAGGGATTCTTCGAAGTGCAGCGAGATCGTGTCCCGACGGAGGCGCAGCGGATCGGCACGAAGTTGGAAACGACGGCTCCGGATGGCCGGGTGGTGTTTCCTTACGTCGCCGAGATCAGGCCGAATGTCATTGTGCTCGACCTCAATCACCCGCTTGCCGGCAGGACGTTGCGGTTCGATGTGAGAGTGGTGGATATTCAGCGTGGTGAGCGCCAGCTTGTCACGGGGGCATGCGCGCGCGAGAGACAGAGACTTAACCGACCAGGTCCGGGTTCATCCTGGCCATAGACTGGACCGAGGTGGCCTTGATTTCGTTATACACAATGGCGCGGCCGGCCTGACGGAGGCGGCTGAATATCCCTTCCACCACCACGTAGTCACCTTCCCGCACATCTGCTTTTCCAAGGCCCACAACTTTGACCGTTCCTGCGGTGTCTTGCAGAAGAAATCCGAACGCCGGATGACCGTCGCGATTGGTGGCAAGCTGAAAACTGCTTACGCGCCCGCTGACGGTGACGACTTGATGATCATAGTGATCCGGATGGGCGAGGAGTTCTGTCACTTCGACTAAGGCTGCGGCATGTGGGATGCCGACCGGCAATGCCCAAGCCATCATCGTCAACATACCGAGCAGGCACAGGATGCCTCTGGCGGTGCGCCTGAAAGACCGACTGTCTTTATGTTGCAGCATGATAGTTGGATTATACAAAATTCGCTCCGGGCTGAGAAGGCGGACGTGAAAGAAACTTTTCTGAATAGCTGGAATGATGTGCAACCAGCGTAGTAAGCAGGTGCCGGCGTGTTACCGGAGTACCCGACTACCGCCGTAGATCCTCGTGCGCTTCACCCATAAAACTTGTCAGCACATGTTGTTTCATCTGCCCGACTTCTTCCACGACCTGTTGAGTGGCTTGATCGGCCAGTGCCAAGGATTCCTTGCTGATCGGGGCCGTACGGGTCAACATTTCCTGCTCGAGCGCATCCGGGCTGGTATCGATTTCTGACAACACCGCCATCAGGCGCTGCAGGCCGAAGAGCGAGCGGGTATTCTCAGAATGGACGGCATTCGAGCTGGCGCCATGAACGAGTGACAGCCAGAATTTCCCTTCGAGATCCTCCCCCAGGGTGCCCCACGCGAAGGTGCGAAGCTTCTCCACGAGCGCATCTTCGGTTCGCTCCAATCCGTCATATTGTGCAATGGATCGCTCCACCGGTCGCTCCCCCAGGACGGCGAGGGTTTCTTTCCAGAGGTCAAGCGGCGCAGTTGCCGGTAGGTCCTTTGCCGACGAACGTTGGAGAGACGTTTGAACGGCCTGAAGGTACTGGTGGAGATGTTTGACCTTCCTCGCAGCGAGACTTCCGGCCGGAATGCCCCAAATATGCCCGATTTCGTGATCCTGCAAGGGCGCGGCATTAATCGATTTCCATTCCCGCTCCGAGAGTTCGAAACGTTTCCGGTACTTGTCCAACAAACGCAGCTGTGTCTGGATCTCAAGGCCAAGCCGGGCTTCCTGGTACGCTTCGGCGGAAATGTCGTCTTCATCCCATCGACGGTTCAAAAGCCGGATCGCCGGCTTGGGAACTGCGGCGCGGGCCTCTTGTTTGAGGGCAGTCAGAGCTGCAGCGTCCATTTTGTACTGTGTGAGCAGCAGGTCCGACCCGGCGCGAATCAACCCCTCGGCGAGGGCCATCATGCGCTTCATGGCTTCCATCTGAAGCCAGAGCCGTTCTCGTCGCAACCGGACCCGGCGGCGATATTCGTCACGGCGGCTCGTCACATCACGAAGCGCGTCCTGTTTCACGACCTGGTGAATTGGTTTCGAGCCGGCGACGCAACGCGGATCGGGTCGATCAGCCGCGATGTGGATGATCTCTTCTTCCGTGATGTCGAAATGCTGCAACAGCAGCAGCTTGAGCATGATGCGGCCCTGAATCGGGGCCTGTTCGATGGTCGAGGCGATCAGTTCTGGGGTGAGCAAAGCGGTCATAGTGTGGCCCCTCGTGCGACGTAAAAAGGTTCGCTCAGGCCGTGCCTTGATGGCTGTTTTCAAGGTAGACCGCGACATATTCACGGATTTCCTGGATGCTGCCGCTCGCAAACAATTCCCGAGGAATTTCGACCCGCACCAGCTTGGCAGGGTCGACTCCCCGGTCGATGGCATATTCTTCGTCGATATACAGGGTCACGGAACCGTCAGGAAAGCGGATGGCATAGACCGCGCTGTTTTCGGCCATGGAGGCTGCTCCATCTGATGTTGTGGAACGGTATAGCTATTACAGGTAACACAGCCCCAGCCCGAGTGTCAAAACGCGTCGGGGGGGGTGATATGGGGTGCTCAGAGTCGGAAGACGCCCCTCCGCGCGATCACGTAACTTGTAAAGACGATGAGAGCGATGAGGAGGGTGTTCCGGATCCGGCCGGGGCCAAAACAGGCCAGATTGACGAGGGCATTCGTGGTGCCGTAGGCGGCATAGACCAGATAGATCAGGAGGGACCATTTCTTGATCTGCAAGAAGCCATACCCGACGAGGGTATGGAGAAGCGGTGACAGCGCTTTGGTGATGAACCCGGCCGAGCCGTCCAGTCTGGAACAAAAAAACGGTAGCAGGTAATCGGGATTTCTTGCGATCAAGAGGGCATCGTTCCCAGCACTGACCAGAAAGAGAAGCCCGAGAAACCTGATGTCGTGTCCCTGCGCCCAGGCGATTCGGGTACTGCGGGCCAGGTCCGAGCCGCTCTCGGACGGTCCGAGAGCCGCATCATAGCTCTGCAGTGCCCACCAGGGAAGGGCCAACAACATAAAGAAAAAGACTTCGGCTGCTCGACCGGAGACCCGCCCGAGTGCCAGGCTCAAAAGGATCAGGAGAATGGTGCCCAGGCCGTAGAAGAGTCCTGCGCAATATCGTCCCCTAATGAGTTGTCCGAGTCCAGGGAATAGGGCCGAGTAGACAGCTGCGGCGCGATCCGGGATAGCGTAAGAAGTGTCGTGAGTGGACATGGATGAAGAACGCGATGGGGCTAACCGCGCATCTGGATAGAAACGGCACGGCCTTCGATCAAGGGATCGAAGGCCGTATCCATAGACTATTGTTCATCCGTTGTTAGCCGCCCAGGGTATCCAAGGCTTCTTTGAGGCTCTTGCGGATGCAGGTGAAAATCGGGGTGTCGCGCAAGGTGTACCGGCTGCCTTCGGTTTCCCGGAGCGCCATGACAAGATCCAGGAAGTCTTCCGGCTTATCGCTCTCGAAGGCCACAACCCATTCCTGATCGTCGAGACCGAAGGAATAGGTGGTGTTAAGCTTCACCGAGGGGAAGCGATGGCCGACTTCAATGTGTTCGTCCATCATGCCCTGCCGCGCTGCCTTGGTGAGGAGGAACCATTCGCGGGTTTTCACGAACGGATAGACGAAAATGTACTTGGCTTTGCCGGGGACCACGGTGAGCCGCTTGCTTTCCTGGTTTTCATGCGTATGGTGATCGACATAAATCGAGCGTTTGGTGATTGCGAGGTACGAATAGGGATTGTACAGATACTTGCCCAATCCGGATGCCATGATCTTCGTGCTCATTTCCTGGAACAGTTCAAGCTCGTAGCTGATGCGCCAGAGCATCAGGTCGCAGTCACCTCGAATACCCACCGTGGTGTACGCGATGACGAGCACTTTTCCCTGATACTCTTCGACGGCACGGAGAAACTCCTGCTTTCCGCGTGTGCGTTCATCTTCAGGAAGCCGACGCCAAGCGGGATCGATCTTATAGAAGGTAAAATTGACGTATTGACGGCGGGGTGCTTGTTCGGGGCTGGACATGACGAACCCTCCAGGCAACTTCTTGATAATGTAAAAGAATAAGCGTTAGCTCTTTAGCATTTCGTCTCTGGGGCTGTCAACAGAGTCCGGGGTGCGCGGGGCTCGAATTGACAGGCCCACATCGATCTGATACTGCCTGCATACGATGCGCGGCGTTCGAAGATTGCCGGTCGGATTCTGGCTCGTGGGAAGCCTTGTCGTGGTCCTGTCGAGGAGCGCGGGCTCCTCGTATGCCATCGAAGTGCAGCCGACTGCCGAACAGATTCAGGCGCAGGTGGAGCGTGGAAAGCTGGCTGCCAGCCAAGGTGTCTCCCCGGAGCAGCTGCATACCTGGTTCGGTGCGACCGAGGACCTTGCTCCGCGCGGTTTTATCATGACGAAGCTGGGAAGCCTGCTGGTGATGGCCAATCACCTTGCGCTGCGCGCCTTGTCGCCGACCGACCAGGATATTGCTCAGGTCCTGGCGAACGAGCATGTGCTGGTCAATGTGGTCTTATACGGGGACCGCGTCAATTTTGCCGCCGACAGTTACATTGTGCTGGAGCAGGCCGGCCGGACGGTGAAGCCCTCCACCGTGCGATTTGATGCCAGGGGCGATCGTACGACGGTGTGGCCGCAGCAGCCTGCCTACCGTGCGAAGGTGATCGCGCAATTCGCTTACGCGGAACTCGACCCACGTGCGAAGACGACGCTCACGGTATTTCCCTCAAGTGGAGGCCAGGTCAGCTTCGAACTGGACTTCTCGCGGATCGAATAATATCAGTCCCTCTCCATGGCTCTGCCTATCGCAAAGGTGTATTCCGCATGAGTAAGACCACAACCTGGACGGCTGAAACCATCGCCGTCGGATCGGAGTTGCTGCTCGGCGGCCGCCTCGACACGAATTCGCTCTTCATTGCCGAGCGCCTCGCCGCCTGCGGAATTGAGCTTCGATATAAGACCACGGTCGGCGATGACCTGTCCGACATGGTAGCTGTGTTGAAGACGGCGTTACGGCGCGCCCGCGTGGTGATTCTCACCGGTGGGCTGGGGCCGACGATCGACGACCTCACGCGGGAAGCCGTGGCGAAAGCGACGGGCCACCGCTTGAGCCGGCGCAAGGCCGCTCTGGAGGGGATGATTGCACGGTTGGCCGAATGGGGGCGAACCCCGACCACCACGCAGTTTCGCCAGGCCATGATTCCCGCCCGTGCGGAAATTCTCTCCAATCCGGTCGGAACGGCCCCGGGGTTTTCTCTTGTCTGGAAGGGTACGTTTCTCACCGCCTTGCCCGGGGTGCCGCGTGAGATGGAACCGATGGTGCGTGATGGCGTGCTGCCGCAGTTGCGGGCGTGGATGCGCACACAGAAGAGGCTCAGCGCGTCGCCCATGATCCGGCGGGTGCTCCACACGTCCGGTGTGCCGGAATCAGTCGTGGACCAGGCCCTGGTCGGGCTTGTTCCCAAAGGTTGTACGATTCAACTCGGCATCTATGCTTCTCCAATGGAAGTCATGGTGTCACTGACTGGACCGGCTGGGGCACAGGGGGGTGTCACCATCGAGCAGTTGTTGAAGGAAGCCAAGGCGCGACTCGGTGACATCGTTTATGGAGAAGAAGATGACACCATGGAATCGGTGGTCGGCCGGCTGCTCAACGAGCAGAAGTTGACTCTCGCCGTCGCCGAATCCTGTACCGGTGGATTGATCGGCCATCGGTTGACGCAGGTGCCGGGCTCATCGGCATACGTTGACCGGGTGGCTGTCACCTATAGCAATCGTGCCAAGGTCGAGATGTTGGGTGTGCCGTCGGGAGTAATCCAACAGTTTGGGGCAGTCAGCGCGGACGTCGCCGCCGCAATGGCTCGGGGCATTCGTGAGCGGAGCGGCGCCTCCGTCGGTGTGAGCGTGACCGGCATCGCCGGGCCCGGTGGCGCGACCGAGAGTAAGCCGGTGGGCCTGGTCTATGTGGGGCTCGACGGCGGGCAGGGCGAGGCGATGACGAAAGAGTTTCGTTTTCACGGCGGTGACCGTGCCGTGATCAAGCAACGGTCCTCGCAGGCGGCGCTCGATCTGCTTCGTCGCTGGTTGATCAAGAAGGGATGCTAAATGGTCCGGGCATTCCTGGCCATCGAGTTGCCGCAGGAATTGCGCACGACGCTCGCCCCTATTGAGCAGGACATGAAGCGACTACTCGAACGAACGGTCGATCGCCATGTGAGGATCAGCTGGGTTCTGCCGGATTCGATGCACCTCACCCTCAGATTTCTCGGCGACACAGCCGACGAATCGATTGAGCCGCTTTGTGAAGCCCTCGAAGAGTCCATGTCAGCGCATCAGGCAATTCCTATCCCTCTCGAACGACTGGGTACGTTTCCGCGCCCGCAGGCACCGCGGGTGCTGTGGGTGGGACCCTCAGGGAGTTGGGAACAAGGCCGGGACGCGCAGCGGCTCGCAGCTCTTTATCGTGCGGTGGAGGCCTGTTGCCGGGCGGCGAATTTTGCGCCGGAAGAGCGGCCGTTCAGTCCGCATTTGACGCTCGCACGGATTAAGGAAGGGGCGCGGCAGGTCGGACAGGCGCTGGCGCAGCACGGGTTGTTGGAACGGACGGTGACGGTCGGTACGTTGCCGGTCGAGGCAATCGTCCTCATGAAAAGTGAACTGCGTCCCACCGGCTCGGCCTATACGAAACTCTGGGAATGTCCGCTGGCCTCCTCCGCGACGTAAGGATCTTATCGCCGGCCCAACGTTGCCGGAAGTGGTGTCATGCTTGGGGCGCCCCGCCACTAGTGCTCGGCCGGGCCCTCATCAGAAACGGTCCAGTGCCTCGCTCTTGATTCGCGGAAGGTCAATGCATGGAAGTCTTCCGATGTTCAAGGCCCCGAATGGTATGATGATCGGAAATAGGCTACGAGCCCATGCGCAACGCAATCTACTACCGGTCGGGCGGGAGTCCAGCAAGTCGCATCAAGCACGTACAGCATGCAGATCTAGAAAGTTGATCTATTCACTATGCCTCCGTTCAAGCTCGAAGCTCCATTCAAGCCCTGTGGTGATCAGGGGCAAGCCATTGAAAAGCTGACGTCAGGGATCCTGGCCGGGAAACAGCATCAGGCCTTGCTCGGGGTCACCGGCTCCGGCAAGACCTTCACGATGGCCAATGTCGTCGAACGCGTCCAGAAGCCGACGCTCGTCCTCGTGCATAACAAGACTCTGGCCGGCCAGCTTTATCAGGAGTTCAAGCAGTTCTTCCCCCACAATGCCGTCGAGTATTTCATCAGTTATTACGATTATTACCAGCCGGAAGCCTACATCCCGCAGAGCGATACCTATATTGCCAAGGATGCCTCGATCAACGATGCGATCGACCAGATGCGTCACGCGGCGACGACGTCGTTGTTGCAACGCAACGATGTGCTGATCGTGTCCTCGGTCTCCTGCATCTACGGCCTTGGATCGCCGGAGGTGTACCACGACATGTTGGTGTACCTGGAAGAAGGGATGGAGACGCGCCGGGAGAAAATTCTGGCGAAGCTGGTGGAGATTCAGTATGCGCGCAACGACGTAGATTTTCATCGCGGCACCTTTCGCGCGCGCGGCGATGTTATCGAAATTTTTCCCGCCTCATCGGAAGCGAAATCGGTGCGGATCGAACTGTTCGGCGATGTGGTGGACGCCATTCACGAGATCGATCCGTTGACCGGTAAATCGCTGGGCAAATTACCGAAGATTGCCATTTATCCAAATACTCACTATCTCATCGCGCCGGATCGGTATGAACGGGCGATCACGGGCATCGAAGAAGAATTGGATGCCCGCGTGGCGGCATTCAAGAAGAACGGCCAGTTGTTGGAAGCGCAACGGATCGAGCAGCGCACCAAGTTCGATCTCGAAATGATTCGCGCGATGGGGTATTGCCACGGGATCGAGAACTATTCGCGCCACTTAAGCGGGCGCGCGCCGGGCGATCCGCCCCCGACCCTGTTGGATTATTTCCCCAAAGACTTCCTGTTGATCATCGACGAGTCGCACGCGACGGTGCCGCAGGTCGGCGGCATGTTTGAAGGCGACTTTTCGCGCAAACGGACGTTGGTGGATTACGGGTTCCGGCTGCCGTCCGCCGTCGACAATCGCCCGCTGAAGTTTGCCGAGTTCGAGCGGATGCTGAAGCAGGTGATCTATGTGTCGGCGACGCCTGGTCCCTACGAGCTGGAGCATGCCAAGGGCGAGGTCATCGAGCAGATTATTCGTCCGACGGGACTGATGGACCCCCTGATCGATGTGCGATCGGCGAAGGGGCAGGTCGACAATCTGCTCGCTGAAGTGCGGGCGGAGGCGGCGAAGGGAAATCGGGTGCTGGTGACGACCCTCACCAAGCGAATGGCCGAAGACCTCACAGAGTATTATCACGACCTCGGCGTGAAGGTGCGCTATCTCCATTCGGACATCAAGACGCTGGAGCGGGCGGAAATCATCCGCGATCTCCGGCGGGGGGTGTTTGATGTGCTGGTCGGGATCAACCTGTTACGGGAAGGGCTCGATCTTCCCGAGGTCAGTTTAGTGGCGATCTTGGACGCGGATAAGGAGGGTTACCTCCGGTCGCATCGGTCGCTGATTCAGACGGCGGGCCGCGCAGCCAGAAATCTGGATGGGCGCGTGATTTTTTACGGCGATACGATCACTGATTCCATGCGGCGCGCCATGGACGAGACGGCGCGCCGGCGTCATATCCAGGAAGCCTATAATGCGGCCCATGGCATTACTCCTGAGAGCATCAAGAAGCAGATTCCCTTGCTGGACTATGCAACGGGTGGCGGGAATGAGGGGCAACTCGAACTGGCGGCGGAGTCAGTGAGCGATTATGCAACGACGGGCGACACGCAGCAGCTGATTCGCCGGCTTGAGCTGGAGATGAAAGCGGCAGCCAAGAAATTGGAGTTTGAGCGGGCGGCGGAGTTACGGAATTGGATTCGAACGTTGAAGTTGAAGGCGTTGGAATTAGCGCAATAGCGGCGGCTAGCGGTCCCGCCTACGCAGGAAATTCTGCTACATCTGTTTGTAGAGATAAGCCCCGAGAAACATCCCCAACACGCTGAGCAGGCTCACCTTGATGCTGAAGCCGAACGTCAGTTTGAGGAGGACCAGATCGACCGTGAGTGGTGGGTTGATTCCGGGAGAGAAATTGCTGGCAAAAATGTTTTGAATGGCGCCGTTCGGGGCCATCACGCGAAGTATTTCCCCGAAAATCCCGCCCAGCATTCCGCCGATCAGGATAAAGATCAGCAGCACGCCGATCGATTTTCTCATCCGATATCTCTCCTGGTTCCCGCTGGTCGGGGTGCATGCGCCGACTTGAGGCACCATATCGGAAGCAGAAAATGATGTCAACAAAATGCATGCCAGAGGCTGCTGTGGATGCATGTGGCTGATTGCAAAGCTCCTCTTCCGGAGATCGGTGGGATCATAGAGGGCACCTTCGGCGCTCGGGCGTGAAGCCGGAGAACGTCCGATCGTATCGTAGTTCTAGTGCAACCAACTGAGTCTGACCCCTGTGTCTCGTGTAGCGACAGTGCTGTATTGGAACGGTCCCATGGCATCGCTTGGAATCCCTGCCGAATATCTTGACTTCACGCACACCCCTTCTATAGACTGCCCGATGCTATTTTTCGTGATGTTTTTCGAGGCGATCGGAGCTCTGGCTCGACCCCGGCTTCGATGGCCTTTTTGTTTGGTGACGCGTGCTTGATGCGCTGAGCGAAAAATTCGAACGGATCCTTAAGAAGCTTCGTGGGCAGGGCGTGCTCACCGAAGACAATATTGCTGAGGCGTTGAAGGAAGTCCGACTCGCATTGCTTGAGGCGGACGTCAACTTTAAGGTCGTCAAGGATTTCCTTGACCGCGTTCGCGAGAAGGCGGTCGGGCAGGAAGTCCTGAAAAGCCTGACCCCTGGACACCAGGTCGTCAAAGTTGTCTGGGACGAACTCCGCGGCATGATGGGCGGTGAGCGGTCCGGTATCAGTCTCGCCTCCAGGCCCCCGACCATTATTATGATGGTTGGGTTACAGGGAGCCGGGAAAACGACCACGTCCGGCAAACTCGCTCGCCTGTTTAAGGGCCAGGGTAAGCGCGTGTTACTTGTGGCGGCCGACCCGCGTCGCCCTGCCGCAGGTGATCAGTTGGCCAGCCTCGGGCGTGACCTCGGAATCGATGTACATCGATTCGATCAGATCGATGCCTCACGCGCCGATGTGGTGCGTATCTGCCAGCGCGGGGTAGAGCGCGGCCAAGAGCAGGGCTACGATCTGATTGTGCTTGATACCGGCGGCCGGTTGCATGTCGATGATGAATTGATGGCCGAACTCGTGGCGGTCAAGCAGGCGGTGAACCCCCACGAGGTGCTTCTGGTTGCCGATGCCATGACCGGCCAGGATGCGGTCAATATGGCCGGTCAGTTCGATCAGCAGGTCGGCCTCACCGGGGTCATCCTGACGAAAGTCGAGGGCGACGCACGTGGCGGCGCCGTGCTGTCGATCCGGGCTGTGACCGGCAAGCCGATCAAGTTTCTCGGCATGGGTGAAAAGCTCGATGCCCTGGAGCCGTTCCATCCGGACCGGATGGCGTCACGGATTCTCGGGATGGGCGATGTGCTTTCGTTGATCGAGAAGGCGCAGGAGACGTTTTCACGGGAAGAAGCCGAAGCGGCACAAAAGAAACTGACCAGCAGCATCTTTACGCTGGAGGATTTCCGGTCACAACTCGGGCAGATGAATCGGCTGGGCTCATTCGAGCAGATTTTGGGAATGCTGCCCGGCGGTCAAAAGTTGAAAGATCTCGCGAACAGCGGACTGCCCGAAAAAGAAATGAAGCGGGTCGCGGCCATGATCGACTCCATGACCACGCGTGAGCGGCGCGACCATACGCTGATCAACGGGAGCCGGAAGAAACGAATTGCGCGCGGCAGCGGAACGAGTGTGCAGGAGGTCAACCGCTTGATTAAGCAATTTTTGCAGGCCAGGAAAATTGCCAAGGTCATGTCGGGTGGCGCGGGAGGCCGGCGTCAGTTGGCCCAAATGCTTCGAGGTATGTAGCAGGTCAAGAGTGTTTCAGGTGGTATTCATTCAAGGTGAAGAGAGTCCTAACCGAGCGGACACAGTCTAGGGCTGAACGCTCATTACTCTGAGGAGGTTCTAGTGGCGGTTCATTTACGATTGGCACGGACAGGGCGACATAAGCGGCCGATGTATCGGGTGATTGCGGCCGATTCGCGGAAACCGCGTGACGGGCGCTTTTTGGAGATTCTCGGGATTTTCGATCCGCTCAAGAACCCGGCGGTGCCGGTGTTGAAGTCGGAACGAGTGCTGTCATGGTTGCGGCATGGGGCCCAGCCCACGGTGACCGTTCGGACTCTGCTGAAGCGACATGGGGTCTGGAAAGAGTTTGAGACCGAGAAGTCCGCCAAGGCGGAGAAGACCGAGAAGAGCGCAAAGAGCAAGAAGTAGCCGGCATCACATGGCGACGCTCGATCAAGAAGAGCTGGTGATCATTGGAAGGATCGAGCGATCGTTCGGGATTCGAGGCGAGGCGCGGGTGCGTTCCCTCACGGATGTGCCTGGACGGTTCGAGTCCCTCGGGCAGGTAACGATTGTTGGGCCTGCCGGGAAGACGCTCGATACCCGTGTGACCCACGCGCGGCCCGGCGGGCCGACATGGATTATGGGGTTCGAAGCGTTTACGACCCCTGAGCAGGTCGCCGAGTTTCGTGGAGCCTTCATCCAAGTTCCCCGCGGAGATTCGCCGGCGTTGCCGGTCGATCAATACTACCAATGTGACTTGATCGGCATGGTCGTGCAGGATGAAGCCGGAACCGTACTGGGCTGCTTGGAAGAGGTCGTGTCTATGTCCGGCAACCAGAACTTTCTGGTGCGGCAGGATGGGAAGGAACTATTGATTCCCGCCGCAAAGCAAGTCGTAGTCGCGGTCGATGTTCTGGCGCGGATCATGACGGTGCGGCTACCGGAAGGGTTCGGGGACCTATAAGATGCGATGCGCGGTTCTGACATTGTTTCCGGATATGGTGGCACCGGTGCTTGGCCAGAGTATCCTCAAGCGTGCCCAGGAAAAGGGGTTGCTGGAGGTGTCGGTTCAAAACCTGCGCGAGCATACCTTCGACCGGCATAAGACTGCGGATGATATGCCGTATGGCGGGGGGGCCGGAATGGTCATGAAGGCCGAACCGGTGCTCCAGGCCGTCGATGCGCTGCAGGCTCACTATCAGGCTGCTCATCCGGAGACGACGTTGCGGGTGATTATTCCGTCTCCGCAAGGGCGGCCCTTTACGCAGGAACTCGCACAGTCCTTAGCGCAGGATGACCGGGTGGTGGTGTTTGTATGTGGGCATTATGAGGGGATGGATGAGCGCGTCAGGTTGGCGCTGCACCCCGAAGAAATCTCCGTCGGCGATTACGTGTTGACCGGAGGGGAACTGCCGGCGTTGGTGATGATCGATGCGGCGGCGCGCCTGGTCCCCGGCGTGTTGGGCGATGCGGCGTCGGCGGCCGAGGAATCGTTTACCGAGGGATTGTTGGAGTATCCGCACTATACCAGACCGGCGGAGGTGCGCGGGATGGCGGTTCCGGAGGTGCTGGTCTCGGGTCACCATGAGGCGATCCGGTTGTGGCGCCGGAAGGAAGCGTTGCGGAACACCTATCTGAAGCGGCCGGATCTCCTGCGGGATCGCGAGCTTGGATCGGAAGATCGACGGTTGTTAAGCGAAGTGATGCAAGAGAGTCTTGTACAGGTACCTGTTCGTTGAGAGGAGGAGAAGGACTATGAATCGGCTAGAACGGATCCAACGATCCTTAACCAAGAAGACGACGCCCAAGTTCGAGATCGGGGATACTGTTCGTGTCCACGTGAAGGTGGTCGAGGGTGAAAAAGAGCGTATCCAGGTGTATGAAGGGACGGTCATCGCGAGAAAGGGCACGCTCAATAGCGAAACCTTCACCGTGCGCAAGCTGTCCTACAATGTCGGCGTGGAGCGAACCTTCCCCATCCACTCGCCCAATGTGGCCAAGATTGATGTCGTCCGTCAAGGTCGCGTTCGTCGAGCCAAGCTCTACTATCTGCGCACCAAGAAGGGGAAGTTTGCCAAGGTGGAAGATCGCGAATTTAAGGTCGAGAGCAAGGCGCAAACCGCGGCCAAGCTTGAGGCAGCCGCAGCTGCCAAGGCCTGATTGATCGTTTGTGCTGTGTTCCGCTTGAGACCAGGACAGAGGCGCACGTTTGGCTGGTACTCCGAACCCGACGACAGGGGGCCCCACCGAGGAGTTTGAGGGGGAGGCTCGGTGTCGCGGGTACCGGCATATAGCCGGGCTCGATGAGGCCGGGCGTGGGCCTCTCGCCGGTCCTGTCGTTGCGGCTGCGGTGCTGTTGCCGCGTCGATGCCGCTTGCCTGGCCTCAACGATTCCAAGCAGGTCGGCGAAGCAGACCGAGTTCGATTGTTCGCTGAAATCGTTCGCCGGGCTACCGGTGTCGGTATCGGAGTTGCCACGGAGGCGGAAATCGATCGGTTGAATATCCTTCAAGCAACCCGGTTGGCGATGCGGCGCGCCCTCCAAGCATTGCCGTTCCCGCCGGATTTCTTGCTGTTGGATGCCGTGACCCTTTCCGGGCTGTCGGTCCCTCAACGCTCCATCATCAAAGGCGATGGCCTCTCCTGTTCCATCGCGGCTGCCTCGATCATCGCCAAGGTGACCCGCGACCGGTTGATGGTGAAGTATCACCGTTGGTACCCCCACTATAACTTTGCCGAGCACAAAGGCTACGGAACTCCGGAGCACCTCCGACTGCTCAGGGAGCACGGGCCTTGTGCGATCCATCGCCGGAGTTTTGCGCCTGTGCAGCAGCTCTGTGTTGGTGATGCCGGGACATGGTGTTCCTCTCTGGAGCGGGTCTGAGGGCCTGCCGGACCGATGCGCGACCGACGTCGTTTGCTGGGTGATGAAGGGGAGGGACGGGCTGAAGCCTATCTCCGCCGGCTGGGGTTTCGCATTCTGGGCCGGAATGTGCGTTCCCCATTGGGCGAACTCGATCTGGTTGCCGACGATCAGGGGGTGCTGGTGTTCGTCGAGGTCAAACGTCGTCGGACCGGAACCTACGGAGGCGCGATTGAAGCGGTCGATGCGCGCAAACAGCTCAAATTGATTCGGCTCGCGGCGCAGTATCTGGCCCAACACCGGATTCATGATCGTGCGTGCCGATTCGATGTTGTCTTGATACAGGATGATTCCGGGACGGCTGAGGCCGTGCAGCATATTGCGAATGCATTCGACGTCGCGGGGGATGATCTGCGATGGTAGGATGGGAATCGCGCTCCTGATTCATCTGCTCATTGTGCGTCGTGCCGGGAGGCGGGGAGCCGGGTGGTCACTCCGGTCCGGCGGCTGCTCTTGTCACCGTCCATGATTCAACTTTTTCACGTCTCAAAATATTACGACCGCCGTTTGGCTCTGTCCGATGTAACCCTTGAAATCGGGAAGGGCGAGTTCGTGCTCTTGATGGGGCCGAGCGGCGCCGGAAAATCGACATTGTTGAAATTGCTGATCGGCGCAGAGCGCCCGGAGGAAGGACAGATCCTGGTGCAGGGTCGCAGCTTGTCCAAATTGCGACCGTCTGAAATTCCCTTACTGCGTCGCAAGATCGGTGTGGTGCTGCAGGATTTTCGCCTGCTGCCCAAGAAAACCGTGTTCGACAATGTGTCGTTACCCTTGCTGGTGCAGGGGGCCTCGACTGTCGAAATCAGGCGGAAAGTGACGGACGCATTACGGTCGGTTGGGTTGGATCACAAGAAGGATCTCTTTCCCCCCGGTCTCTCCACCGGCGAGCAGCAACGGGTTTGCATCGCCCGCGCCATCGTCAATGGGCCGATCGTGCTGCTGGCCGATGAGCCGACGGGGAATCTGGATCCGGAGCTGACCAGCGAAATCATCGAATTGTTCAAGTCGATCAACGCCCGGGGCACGACGATCATCGTGGCAACGCACGACCCCAATGTCTTGGCGCAGGTCAACCGGCGCGTGATCACATTGGACCAGGGCAAGGTCGTCTCGCGGGAACAGGTGTGCTCGTGAGGCGTCTGCTATATCTGCTGCGGGAAGCAGTCGCCAACGTGCTGACCAATCGAACGACCACGGTGGTGGCGGTGGCCACCACGGCTTTCACGTTTGCCTGCGTCGGCGTGTTTTTGCTGTTGTATGTCAATTTGAAGACCATGGCCTCCTCGCTTGAGCAGGACATCCAGGTTATGGTGTACCTGCAGGACGACCTGACGGAGCAGACGAGAAGCGAAATTGAATTGCAACTGAAAGCCGATCGTGCCGTCGGGTCGTTGATCTTTGTGTCCAAGGAACGGGCGTTGGCTGATTTCCAGAGTCAGTTTCCGGCCGAGTCCCATCTGTTGCAGGGACTCGGGCAGAACCCGCTGCCGGCCTCATTTGTCGTGACGCTTGCGGTGGAGTCCCGTTCATCGGATGCGATGCGGCGGTGGGCTAATCGCGCCCAGTCGATTCCCGGAGTTGCGCAGGTGCAATACAATCAGGAATGGGTCGAGGCCTTGGCCGGCATTGTCCGGTATATCGAGGTGGCTGCCATCATTGTCGGCCTCATTTTATCGGCGGCGTCGGTCACGATCATCGCGAACACGATCCGCTTGGCGCTGTATTCACGCCGGGAGGAAATTGAAATTCTGGGGTTGATCGGGGCGAGTACGACCTTTATCCGCGTGCCCTATCTGCTCGAAGGTGCAGCGCTCGGGTTGCTCGGTAGTGCTCTCTCGCTGGTAATCCTCAAAGCCGGGTTTGAGTTGTTCCGCCATGAAATCCGGTCTGCCAGCCGGTTCCTGGGCGTGGATGCGCTGCTGACATTTTTCCCCTTTCAAATGTGTGTGGTGCTTGTCTGTGTGGGGCTCTTTCTCGGTTGTGCCGGCAGTTTTCTCTCGCTGCTCCGATTCGGAGAGGGACGGGCATGAAGTGGGCACGATGGGGATGTGTTGTGATGGCTGCTCATCTGGTCTTGTGGACTGACCCTGCCTGGGCGGAGCGCAAGGACTCATACGCGGACAAGATCGAACAAGAAAAGAAAACGCTGGAAAAGTTGCGCGGCACGATTGTCGAGAAACGTAAGAAGGCGGACGAGGCGGAAAAGAAACGCGAGTCAGTCCTGCAGGGGTTGCAGTCCTTGGACGAACGTCTGGTTCGTTACCGGCAGGAACACCAGGACGTCGTTAAGAAGCTCAAAAAGAAGGATGTGGAAATCGAGCAAATGAGCGTGCAGTTGAGCCGCCTCTCGGAACGCATCGATGAGCGGCAGGATGCCATCGCCGCCCGCTTGCGGGTTCAATATGTCGAGGGGCGGTTTTGGCACCTGAGAACGCTGTTGGCGGCCAGTTCTTCCGGAGACTTTCAGCGGCGGTTTCGATATCTCTCGGCCGTGACGCAGCGAGAGTATGAGATCATGGAGACCTACCGGAAAGACGCCGAGCGGATCGCCGAGGTCGAGCGGAGTCGAGAAGAGGCGCGCCAGGGCATCCTGGCTTACAAGGCCAGCACCGAGGAAAAGCTGGCTCAGATCCAAGGGCTGAAAAAACAGAAGCGGGTGTATCTCGCTAAAATCACTCAAGAAAAGGAATCGCATGACCGGGCCGTAGAGGAACTGGAACGGTCTGCCACCCGGGTCGACAGTTTACTGAAGGAACTGGAGACCAGGCGTCGGGCGGCGCTGGCGACTCGTCCACCCTCCGCGGCGGGAGGTCTCCGCGCATTACGCGGGACGCTGCTCTGGCCAACCGAAGGGCAAGTGGTGTCCTATTTCGGGCGGCAGAAACATCCGACCTTCAATACCTACATCCAGCGGAAAGGGATTGAGATTCGCGCCGCGGAAGGGAGTAATATACGGTCGGTGCTTGCCGGCCAAGTTGTCTACGCGGACTGGTTGAAAGGCTACGGACTCGTTATAATCATGGATCATGCGAACGGAGTCTTTTCGTTGTATGCCCATGCGTCGAAAATATTGACGTCGGTCGGAGCCCGGATTGAAGCCGGAGAAGCGATCGGTGAAACGGGTGACACAGGCATGACGGGTGAGAATACGCTCTATTTTGAGTTGCGCGAGGGGGCGGAACCGGTGGATCCCCTCGTGTGGCTGGCAAAGCGATAGGCCTCGGAAGGAAGGAAACCTACGTTATGGAACAGCGGCGAAGCCGACGGTGGTTATATCTTTTGCTGATGGTGACGGTAGCGCTGGGGATCGGCATTGTGCTGGAAAAGGGGTTGGAGCGGACCGGCCACGCCTCCGAAACCTATGAAGAGCTGCGGACCTTCTCCGAGGTCTTGACGCAGGTGCAGAAGCACTACGTCGACGATACAAAGGTGAAAGACCTCGTACAGGGCGCGATTCGCGGAATGCTCAGCACGTTGGATCCGCACTCGGCCTATATGACGCCCGAGATGTACAAGGAAATGCAGGTCGAAACGAAAGGCGAATTCGGCGGGGTCGGGATTCAGATCGGTGTGAAGGAGAACCGCCTTGCCGTCATTTCCCCGATCGAAGGGACGCCCGCGCATCGCGCCGGGATCAAGGCCGGTGATTTCATTACCAAGGTGAACGACGAGCCCACGAAGGATTTGACGCTGATGGATGCGGTGCAGAAAATGCGTGGGCCCAAAGGCACGAAGGTGAACCTTACCATCCAGCGGGACGGCACGGCGGATCCGCTGGCGTTTTCCCTGGTGCGGGATACCATCAAGATCGAAAGCGTCAAATTCAAGGTGCTCGACAATACTATCGGGTATGTGCGCTTGACGCAGTTCCAGGAAGCCACAGGGCGGGACCTGAGCCGGGCCCTCAAGCAGTTCAAGGAGCAGAAAGTTCAGGGAACGATTCTCGATTTGCGAAACAATCCCGGCGGCCTGCTGACGGCAGCCGTCGATGTGTCTGAGCAGTTCGTGGGGAACGGGAAGCTGATCGTCTATACCAAAGGTCGTGAAGGGAAGAAGGACGAGTGGTTCTCCAAGACCAAGGAGACGCTGGAAGATTCGCCGATGATCATCCTGGTGAATGAAGGATCGGCCAGTGCGTCGGAAATTGTGGCCGGTGCGTTGCAGGATTGGGGACGGGCCGTCATTGTCGGGACCACGTCCTTCGGCAAGGGATCCGTCCAGACGATTCTGCCGCTCGGTGACGGGTCGGGACTCCGTCTCACGACTGCCAAGTACTACACGCCGAAGGGGCGCTCGATTCAGTCCACCGGCATTACACCGGACATTGTGGTCAAACTGCAAACGCAAACCGTCGTAAAGGCCGGCGAGAAAGACGGAAAAGAGTCTGAACCGAAGACGGCCAAAGCGCCTGCAGTCGGAAAGGATCCATCGCCTTCTGCCAAGCCGGGTGAGGAGCCTGCGCATAAGAATGGCGCCGCGTCGGCCGGGGATGCCGCCGGAGATATTTCGCTGGAGGATGACGTGCAGCTGCAGAAGGCCGTTGAGCTGCTGAAGACCTGGAAGATCTTTAAGGAGTTGCGTCCGGCCGCGTAGTCGGCCCGGTTTCGATCCGTTCGCGAATAGCGGCGAGCAGCGTGTCTTCCGACCCGGAAAAGCCTGGTTGTGTTCGTAAGAGGTGGGATGCAACCAGGCTTTCCAGATCGGTCAATGTGCGGATGTTCAGCCGGAAATACAAGTAACTCACCAGCGAGTCGGAGAGCCCCGGCAACGAAGCCCAATCGGCCACTTCTTCCGGCAACGGGGTCTTCAGTTCTTCATAGGCGCGAATTGTTCCTGTCGCCAGAAACTCTTCAATCTTCACTGCCAAGTCCCGACCGATTCCAGGGATCTCCTGAAGCTGATGGCGCGCGGCTAGATCAGCCAGGTCCTCCGTGACCGCCAGAATCGAATCAGCCGCTTTCCGATACGCGCGGACACGATAAGGATTGGCGCGTTGGCCGGCCAGCAGGTTGGCCATCGCACGAAAGATCTGCGCAAGTTGATGGGGGCGGTCGTCCATAGTCGTGTGTCCGGCGCGATTCATCTATATTCTGCGAGTATCAAATCCCAAACGGCAAGGCCGAACCGGGCTTGGTTGACAACCGGTTTTCCCGTTTCATAGGATGATCTGAAGAATTGAGGTGCGCAGTGATCATTCACGTGAATGGTGAATCTCGCGGAATCGGCGATGGGCAGACGGTTGCAGCGCTGTTGCACGAGTTGGCGATCCGCGCCGATCGCGTCGCTGTCGAATTAAATTTGGAGATTCTGGATCGCAAGGATTTTGAAACCCGCGGCCTCCGCGAGGGGGATCGGGTGGAGATATTGAGCTTTATTGGTGGCGGAGCGAGGTAACCACATTTATGGATACGATCAACGATCGCTTAGTGATTGCCGGCCGGGAATTTAAGTCTCGCCTGTGGGTGGGGACCGGTAAGTATAAAGACTTTGTCGAAACCAAGAAGGCTATCGACGCGTCCGGTGCGGACGTGGTGACGGTGGCGGTTCGTCGCGTGAACATCACGGATCGGTCCAAGGAGAATCTTCTGGACTATCTCGATCCGAAAAAATACGTCATTCTGCCGAACACCGCCGGTTGTTATACGGTGGAAGATGCCGTCCGGTATGCCCGGCTGGCTCGCGCGGCCGGCGTGTCCGATCTGGTCAAGCTGGAAGTCCTGGGTGATGAAAAGACGCTTTTCCCGGACACGGTGGGATTGCTCGAGGCGGCCAAGATCCTCATCAAAGAAGGGTTCATCGTCCTGCCCTATACCAACGATGACCCGATCGTTGCCAAAAAGCTGGTGGATATCGGCTGTCCCGCGGTGATGCCGCTCGCTGCTCCGATCGGCTCTGGGCTCGGGATCCGTAATCCATACAATCTCAAGATCATCATGGAAACGGTCAAAGTGCCCATCATTGTGGACGCCGGAGTCGGAACGGCATCCGATGCCGCGCTGGCGATGGAGTATGGAGCGGATGCGGTGCTGATGAACACCGCCATTGCCGGCGCGCAGGACCCCATCGCGATGGCCGAGGCCATGAAGTACGGTGTCTGGGCCGGACGACTGGCCTACAAGGCCGGGCGTATTCCACGCAAGCTCTATGCGACAGCCAGCAGCCCGATCGAAGGCATGCTCTAATAACCAGAGAACCGTCATTGGTCGGGGTCGGGGAGCCGGCCTGAGTCCGTGTGTGAGTGGTGAACTGGTCCTGATCTCACGGCTTCTCGCATTCAACTGGCATCATTCAGCATCCAGAATATTTCTCGAATGCCCTCCGTCGATTTCCGTCTGTATGTAGTGACTGATCGTCAACAGACCGCCGGACGACCGCTGGTGTCGGTCGTCGGACGGGCGGTGAGTGCGGGTGCGCGCGCGGTGCAGCTGCGTGAACGTGATCTCCCGGTCCGAGAGCTGCTCTCTTTGGCGCTCGGCCTGCAGCGCGAACTGTCGGACGTGCAGCTGTTCATCAATGACCGTGTGGATCTGGCGGTGGCACTGGGATGCCGAGGGGCGCATTTGCGCGAGAGCAGTTTGCCCGCCCAGGTGGTGCGAACGCTGTTGCAGCCCTCGCAGTTGCTGGGGTTGTCCGTCCATTCCATCCAGGGCGCGGTGGCGGCAGAACGGCACGGCGCGGATTTTGTGGTGTTGGGTCCGATTTACGACACGCCGTCGAAACGGGAGTATGGGACGCCGCTCGGCCTCCAGGTACTCGAACAGGCCGCGCGAGCGGTGCACATTCCGATTTTTGCCATCGGAGGGATGACGGCCTCGCGCACACGCGAGGTGCGGCAGGCAGGAGCATTCGGTGTGGCGGTGTTGTCCTCGATCTTGAGTGCGTCGAATGTCGAAGCAGCGACCGAGCAATTGCTTTCGGCGATCGAGCGCGAATCATGAAGATGATTGCCGCAGAGACCGTCTCGCACAGCGACACACGTCACGCTGCGTCGGCTGCTGTTGACCACCCCATAGACGGGTGATAGAATCCGAAACAGTGTTGATGACCGGCACTGACAAGGATTGTAATCGATCCAACGAGTGGGGCGATGGCCGAATCAAAAGGGAGTTCAGGCCGACTCCGGTCTTTCCGTGATTCCGTCAAGCGCCTGGCCAAGTCACTTTCTGACGGAGATGGAGTCGTGACGCACAAGAACGACGAACATGCTCGCGAGGTAGAAAAACTTCGCATCCAAATCCAGTCCATGGAGGAGGAGATTCGGCGGCTCTATCAGTCACGCTATCAGCTCGAACAAACGACGAAGCAGAACGAAAAGCTCGTCGCCACGCTCCAGGAAGCCAAATCTCAAATCGAAACGTTGCGGGCTGAAGTGGAAAAGTTGACCGCTCCGCCCTCGACCTACGGCATTTTCTCCAGCCTTGACACCGATGGGACGGGAAATGTCTACGTATCCGGCCGGAAGATGAAGGTGAGTCTTCATCCCTCCATCAAAGCGAAGTCTCTCCGCAAAGGGCAGGAGGTCATCCTCAACGAAGCCCTCAATGTCATCGAAGTGCGTGGATTCGATGTGCAGGGCGAAGTCGTCCGCTTGAAGGATGTGTTGGATGGAAATCGGGCGTTGGTGACGCTGCACTTCGATGAAGAAAAAGTCGCGGAGCTTGGCGAGCCATTGCTCAGTGAACGCCTCAGCGTCGGCGATCATCTGCTCTACGATCCGCGGTCAGGCTGCGTCATCGAAAAGCTGCCGAAATCGGAAGCCGAGGAACTGGTGCTCGAAGAGGTCCCCGATGTGGACTACGAACATATCGGCGGGCTCCAGAAGGAAATCGAGCAGGTGCGTGACGCGGTGGAGTTGCCCTTCCTGTACCCGCACATTTTTGCGGACTACAAACTCAGCGCCCCAAAGGGCGTGTTGCTCTATGGCCCGCCGGGATGCGGCAAGACGTTGATCGCCAAGGCCGTGGCCAGTTCGATCGCCAAAAAACTGGGGCATCTCAAAGACAAACAGCTGCGCAGCTACTTCCTCCATGTGAAGGGGCCTGAACTGCTGAATAAGTATGTCGGCGAGTCTGAGCGGCAGGTGCGCGAGGTGTTCAAAAAGGCCAAGGAACGCGCCGACGACGGTCATCCTGTGATTGTATTTTTCGACGAGATGGACGCGCTGTTCCGCACCCGCGGCACCGGTATCTCCTCGGACATTGAATCGACCATCGTGCCGCAGTTCCTCTCGGAAATCGACGGTGTGGAACGTCTCACCAATGTCATCGTCATCGGGGCAAGCAACCGGCAAGACTTGATCGATCCGGCCGTGCTCCGCGCGGGTCGCCTCGATGTGAAGGTGAAGGTCGGCCGACCGGACGCCACGGCGGCGCGGGATATCTTCTCCAAGTATGTCTCGACCGATTTGCCGTTTGCTGAGGACGACCTGAAGCGGCATGGCGGGGATGCCCGGGCACTTGTCGATTCCCTTATGAATATGACGGTCGATGCCATGTATGCGACGACCGACGAAAACAAATTCATTGAAGTGACCTATGCGAACGGCGAGAAGGAAGTGCTGTACTTCAAGGATTTTGCCAGCGGCGCGTTGATCGAGGGCATCGTGTCTCGGGCCAAGAAATTCGCCGTGAAGCGGGCGATTGCGCAAGAAGGAACCGGCTTGCGGGCCGAGGATCTGATTCGCGCGATCCGGGAGGAGTTCAAAGAGCACGAAGACTTGCCCAACACCACAAATCCGGACGATTGGGCAAAGGTCGCCGGCAAAAAAGGCGAGAAGATTGTCCACCTCCGGACGATCAGCGGCGGGCCTGCAGAGGCGCGCCAAATCGAAACGGTCAACACCGGTCACTACCTGTAGCGCGATAGTTCATGAGCGACAATCCTACGCACAATCCGTCCCGTGTCATCGGCACGGAGACCGAATTCGGTATCGCCAGTCGTGACCCGAATGCGGCCGATCCGGTGGCCAATTCCATTCACCTCATCGGCTACTACCAGAATCTGCCGGCCCCGCATGCGGTGTGGGACTACGAAAACGAAAACCCCTTGCTGGATGCGCGCGGGTTTGAGGTCGATGGCGAGCGGGAACGCCCGGGCCCCGATTACAATCGGCAACTCAACAAGGTCCTGGCCAACGGGGGGCGCCTCTATGTCGATGGCGCGCATCCTGAATATTCCACGCCGGAGTGTCTCAATGCGAGGGAAGTCGTGGCGTTTGAGCGGGTCGGTGAGCGCATCGTCGCGCAGGCCTTGGAAGGGATTACCAAGGCGCGCGGTCGCGACCAGTTCGTGTTGTATAAAAATAATTCAGACGGCAAGGGCAATAGCTACGGGTACCACGAGAATTATCTCGTATCGCGGACAGTGTCGTTTGAACGCATCACCCAGGTCCTCACGCCGTTCTTTGTGACCCGTTCGATTTATGCCGGGTCCGGCAAGGTCGGCGCGGAAAACCAGACCAGCCCCGTGGACTATCAGATTTCACAGCGGGCTGATTTTTTCGAAACCCTCGTGGATCTGAACACGATGGTTCGGCGGCCGATCATCAATACGCGTGACGAACCGCATTCTGATTCAGCGAAGTACCGGCGGCTCCATGTGATCGTCGGAGACGCCAATATGGCGGAAGTATCGACCTATCTGAAGGTCGGGACCCTTTCGATCGTCCTGGAGTTGCTCGAGGCCGGCGCAGACCTTCCTCAAATCAGCCTGGCAGATCCGGTGAATGCCATCAAGCAGGTCTCCCGGGATGTGCAGGTGAAAGAGAGTCTCAAATTGACCGACGGGAGCGCATCGACTGCGATTGCCGTGCAGCGAGCGTACCTCAAGGCCGCCCAGAGCTATTATGCCTGCCACGAACTCAACCAGGTGACGAAGGACGTGCTGGTGCGGTGGGAAGATGTGCTCGATCGCCTGGAACGAGACCCTCGGTCATTGGTGCGTGAGTTGGATTGGGTCGCCAAGCGGTACTTGATCGAATCCTATATGGAACGCAAATCCTGTGGCTGGGACGATCCACGCGTCCGTCTGATGGATTTCCAATACCATGATGTCCGTCCCGACAAGGGACTGTATTACACCCTGGAACGGAATCATCGAATTGAGCGGGTGGTATTGGATCATGAGATTGCGCGGGCGGAATTCAATCCGCCGGTTGGGACCAGGGCCTTCTTTAGGGGGCAGTGCGTCAAGAAGTACCCGAATGTCGTCTACGGGGCGAGTTGGACGTCCGTGCTGTTCGATACCGGACAGAACAAGATCAAGAGAATCCCCTTGATGGATCCCTTGCGGGGAACCGAAGCGCTTACGGGGGAGCTTTTGGCGCAAGCGGAGACGGCGTCCGCGCTGCTCGCTAAACTTTCGACCTGACTGCGACCATTGAATGAAACATTCTTCCTTCCTTCCACATCACGAGGGGTCCAGTTTCTTCGATTTCCTCACCCAGCATCATCCTGAGTTAAGACCCGGTTTGAGTGAGATCGCCATCCAGCGCGCCGCGCTTCCTGTGGATTTCGGCCGACACGGAACGATCCCGGTGCCGCATGGGACGACGGTCCTGGCGTTGAAATATCGGGATGGGGCCATTATTGCCGGTGATCGACGCGCGACCGAGGGATTTCAGATCGCCGATCGGCGGATTGAAAAGGTTTTCCGCATCGACGACTATTCCGCGATGGCGATTGCCGGAGCTGCGGGGCCGTGCATCGAGATGGCCAAATTGTTTCAGACGGAGCTTGAGCATTACGAGAAACTCGAAGGTGTGCAGTTGTCCTGTGAGGGGAAGGCGAACAAGCTGGGGCAGATGGTGAAGGCCAACCTTCCGATGGTATTTCAGGGATTGGTCGTCATGCCGCTTTACGTCGGATACGACCTCAAGCGGAAAGAAGGCCGCATTTTTAAGTACGACATTACAGGAGGGCGCTACGAGGAGTCCGACCACCATTCCATCGGCTCCGGCGGCAAGGATGCCCGCAATACGATGCGTGAGCATTACCGATCCGGTCTCCAGGAAGAAGAGGCGCTGCGGGTCGGGCTGTTGGCCCTCTACAATGCGGCGGATGAGGATGTGGGGACCGGCGGGCCTGATTTAGTCCGCGGTATTTATCCGACGGCGAAAATCGTCAGCCGTGCCGGTATCACTGATGTGCCGGAAGACCGGGTGCGTGCCCTGTTCGAAACCATGATCGCAGAGCGAAGGAGATCCTAGCCGATGCCGTTGCCCTACTACGTCTCGCCTGAACAAATGATGCAGGACAAGGCGGAGTATGCCAAAAAAGGCATTGCCAAAGGACGCTCCATCATTGCGCTTGAATATATCGACGGCATCCTGCTCGCAGCGGACAATCCCAGCTCCTCATTGCACAAAGTGTCAGAGATCTACGACCGGATCGCGTTTGCCGGAGCCGGCAAATATAGCGAGTTCGAACATCTCCGGAAGGCCGGCATTCGCCATGCCGATCTGACAGGCTACATGTACAGCCGGGAAGATGTGAGCGCGCGGACCTTGTCCAATGCCTATTCGCAGAGCCTGGGGACGGCCTTCAGCACCGACGTCAAGCCGCTGGAAGTCGAAATTCTTGTCGTGCAGGTCGGGCTGAACGGTCAGGCGAATGAAATCTTCCGCATTTCATTCGACGGCAGCATCGTGGATGAAAAAAATCTCGCGGTGATCGGGGGACGATCGGAAGCCGTTCAGCAATATTTGCGGGAACATGCGACACCGCAGCCACCCACGCTGAAGGATGGGCTCCGGCGCTGCCTTGCCGCCCTGGAGCAGGTCGCCACTCAAAAGATCCCTTCCGAAAATCTCGAAGTCGCCGTGCTGGACCGGAACCGTCTTGGGCGGAAGTTCAAACGGTTGAGCAGTGCCGATATCTCCCAACTCTTCGCCTGATATACCCTTCACGCAACGGCGTGCTTATCTGCTTTCCGGTCGGTGATGCACCGTGCATTGCCGGGCATCTGTTGAAGCCTCACTCGCCGCGGTGTATCCTGAGGGAAGCGGATTCAAGGAAACGTCTCTCCATGCAGCAACGTATCTTCGGTTTAGAAAACGAGTACGGCCTCATTTTCTCTCCGAACGGGAAGATTTATCTTCCGATGGAGAAAGTGTTGGGCTATATCTTCGAAGGCCTTATTCCGAACAGCTGGCCGTCGAATGCATTCCTGGTCAACGGCGCGCGCTTTTATCAGGATACCGGCTGCCATCCGGAGTACTCCACGCCGGAGTGCGACAATATCCTCGATTTGGTCATCCACGATAAGGCGGGCGAGCGCTTGCTGGAAGCCTGTTTGCCGGCGGCGGAAGAGCGCCTGCGGGAAGAGGGGCTGTCCGGAGAAATCTATATTTTCAAGAACAACACCGATTCACTCGGTAATACGTACGGCTGCCATGAAAATTATCTCATGCGCCGGGACGTGGATTTCTGGAAGGTCACTGAGCAACTCATTCCGTTTTTCGTGACCCGGCAGATCTATTCCGGCGCCGGTAAGGTCCTGAAAGTCTCGGGTAAACCGCAGTACTTCATCTCGCAGCGCGCCCAGCATATTCATGAAAAGACTTCCTCCTCGACGACTTCGTCCAGGAGTATCATCAACACCCGTGACGAGCCCCACGCCGATGCGGAGAAATATCGGCGGCTCCACATCATTGTGGGCGACTCCAATATGTCGGAGTATGCGACGTATTTGAAAGTCGGCACGGCCACGTTGGTGCTCTCGATGATCGAAGCCGGGTATTCGGTCAGCGGGATGGAACTCGAAGATCCTGTGAAAGCCATCCGTGAAATTTCCCGCGATCCGACCCTCAACAAGAAGGTGAAGCTGGATGACGGCCGGCAGATGACTGCCGTCGAGATCCAGCGCATCTACGTCAAGCGCGCGAAAGAGTTTCTGGCGGAGCAGGCGCACGATCCGGTGCTGGACGATGTGTGGGAGAAGTGGGTGTCGGTGTTGGATCGCCTGGAAGAGGATCCGATGCAACTGGTGCACGAGGTCGATTGGGTGATGAAAAAGCATCTGATTCAGTCGTACACCGACAAGAAGGATTGCGGCTGGGATGACCCCCGGGTGTTCCTGCTGGATTTGCAATTTCATGACGTGAAACGAACCCGCGGACTGTATTATTTGATGGAAAATCGAGGGATGGCCGCGCGGGTCGTGGAGGAGGAATCGGTGCAACGGGCGATGTCCGTGCCGCCTCAAACCACGCGCGCAAAAGTCCGCGGCGACTTTATCCGGTTTGCGCGGGCCAAGAACCGGTCGTATACGGTCGACTGGACGTATTTGAAGTTGAACGGGTACTGGGAAGAGACCATTCTCTGCATGGATCCGTTCAGCGCGGTGAACCGGCGGGTCGAAGAATTGTTATCACAAGTGTCCGGCGCGCGATTGTATCGATGACAGAGGGGCACGGGCAGAGACGAGACAAGACCATGTCGTTCCTGGATCGCTTTCTCATCATTTCGGTCGTGCTGCTGACGAGTGTGTTTCCCGTCGAGCTCTTTCCGAACACGGGACCGGTGCCTCGTGGCGGCGACGGGCAATTCAGCGGCAAGCAGGGTCAAGTGATCCTCATCAACGTGCCGGATATCAAGGATGCGGCCAGCGTCAAAGGCCAATTTTTGGGGCGCAGGGTGACGCTCTTTCCGGACCCTTCTTCCGGCGGCGGCGTCGGGTACATCGGTTTACTGGGGATCGACCTACAAGACGAGCCCGGGGCGCATGAGCTCACGATCGAGGCCCAACTGGGTGAGCAGACACGCCATTTTTCCTATCAGGTGTTGGTGCTGAAGGAGAAGTTCGCCGTCGAGCATCTGAAGTTGCCGAAAGACAAGGTCGATCTCGACGAGAAAGCGGCTGCGCGCTGGAAGGCCGAACAGGAGCAGGTTCGCAAGGCGCTGGCTGAGGAGTCTGCCATGCGGCTCTGGCAAGCCGGGTTCATCGAACCGGTTCATGGTAAGCGGACAGGAATTTTCGGCAGTGTTCGTATCATGAACGGTCAAGCGAGAAACCCGCACAACGGCGAAGATATCGGCGCGCCGATGGGCACCGACGTGATGGCCAGCAATGACGGTGTCGTCCGGCTCATTGTGGACCATATCTTTTCAGGCCGCGGCATCTTTGTGGACCACGGTCTCGGTCTGTACTCAATGTATTTTCACCTCTCCGACGTGCTGGTGAAAGAAGGTGATTTGATCAAGGCCGGCCAGATCATCGGCAAAGTCGGGGCCACCGGTCGGGCGACCGGCCCGCACTTGCATTGGGGCATGAAGGTCAACGGCGCGCGCGTGAACCCCTACGCGCTGCTCGAATTGCCCCTTCCCCAGAACCCTGCCGCTGCACGACCTGTGTTGGCCGTCCCGACGCGTCCCGCACAGGTCGAATCAAGCACCCCCGCAGTCGGCGGAGATACGCGATAACGCGACTCGCTGCCGACGTACCCTCCCATCTGGTGGCGGATCGATGCTCAGGATCCGTGCCCCGTTTCTCTTAGGTCTGATTCGACCACGTTGGATCAAGCGCGGCGTTCACCGCCTTTATCAGTGAGTCGGGGGTATAGGGCTTGGGCAGAAATGTGGTCCGTGCATCAAGCTGTTCCAGTATCGATCCCTCTCGGTCTGAATAGCCGGAGGTGAGGATGATGTTGATCTCCGGTTGCAACGTCCGGAGTTCGGCGGCGAGTTGTATCCCCCCTATGCCGGGCATCACCAAATCGGTAATCAAGAGTGAGAGTTTTCCTCCCCGCTGGCGAACCAGCTGGCGCGCTTCCTCGCCGGTTCGCGCGGCCAGTACCGTATGATGTTGTCCGGCCAGCACCGTCTGTGCCAGGCCTCGCACCATATCATTGTCTTCGACCAGGAGAATAGTTTCCGACTGTTCACTGATGCTCCTGGGGTGAGCCACAGGGCGCGGCGATTCGGAATCCTCGTCGATGCGCGGCAGATAAATCGTAAATGTGGTGCCGCGTCCGGGCTCGCTCTCAATCCCGACCGTCCCTCCGCTCTGCCGGACGATTCCGTAGACCGTGGACAATCCGAGGCCGGTGCCTTTGCCCAGTTCCTTCGTGGTGAAAAACGGCTCAAACACGTGAGCGACCGTGTCGGCATCCATCCCGCATCCTGTGTCCCGGACGGCCAGCGTGACGTACGGGCCAGGGGTGAGGGGATCGGGCCAGAGCGGATCGGAGTGAGTGATCGAGACCGATTTCGTCTCCAGGTCCAGGCGGCCTCCCTGCGGCATCGCATCGCGCGCGTTGACCACCAAATTCATCACGACCTGCTCGATTTGGCCGGGATCCGCCTTGATTCGTCCAAGCGCAGGATCCAAGGTGAGGGCGAGTTGAATGTCTTCCCCGATAACACGTTTCATGAGCTCGACGATGTCGGTCACCCGGTCATTCAAGTTGAGCGGTTGGCGTTCCACCATCTGGTGACGCGTGAAGGCCAACAACTGCCGGGTGAGGGCAGTGGCTTTATTGCCGGCTTCCCTGATTTGTGCCATGCCGCGCTGCGTCCGGGTGGTTTGTCCCGGCTCATCCGTCAAGAGCTCAGCCCAGCTATTGATAATCGTCAAAAGATTGTTAAAGTCGTGTGCAATTCCTCCGGCCATGCGACCCAGGGCTTCCATTTTCTGCGCCTGGCGGAGTTGGCGTTCGAGATCCTTTCGGTGAAGAAATTGAGTGATCATGGCCCCCAACTCGGAAGCCCGTTCCAATCGGGATGAGCTGGGCCGCAGCCGTTCGTAGGTGAGAAACTCCATGACCCCCAGGATCTCTTTCCCTGTGTGAATGGGGAACGCGAGCCCTCCGTGGAAGTCGGCTTCCTGCGCGGCGTGAAGGATCGGGCAGTCGGCCTCGTTGAGAATATCCGGGCAGAGGGTGGCATGCCCTGTCTTCCAGACCTGGCCGGCCAAACCCGCTCCCTGTCGCAGGGCAAGGCTCCGATAGATTCGGGCGAAGTTCTCGACAGGGAGGCCCGGCTGGTGCCACAGGGCATTGCAGCGCAAGGTCTTGTCTTGTTGCACCAGCCACAATGCGCCCAGTGTCCAGCTTTGGAGCTCGCACATGGTGCGAAGAATTGTGGGGACCGCTTCACTGAGCGAGGCGGATTCTTCAAGCGCGAGGCCGACGGCGAGTTGAACGGCGTGCATGGTTTCGGCTTGCCGGCGTTCGGTGATGTCGGCCTTGGCGCCGATCATGCGGTAAGGATGGCCTTCATGGTCTCGAAGCACATACCCGTGATCAATGATATAGGCATAGGTGCCGTCGGCTCGACGAAATCGATATTCGGCTGTCCACAGGTTCTGGTCCGACTGAAGCACTTGAGCGAGGTTGGTGAGAACCGCGGCCTGGTCCTCGGGATGAATCTGCTCTGCCCAGGGAATGTGGCCTCGCCGAAGATTCTCAGGGGCGGAACCATATACCGATTGGTGCGCCTCGTTGAACCACGTCACGCCGGAGGTGATTTCCCAGTCCCAGATGCCGTCGCGGGTGGCGAGGCAGGTTAGATGAAACCGCTCCTCGCTCTTCCGTAAGGCTTGCTCGACGCGGTGCCGGCCCATGGCATAACGGATGGCGCGTCGGAGCGCGTCCCCCGTCAGCCGGCCCTTTACGAGATAGTCCTGCGCGCCGCGCAGGAGGGATTGCTCAGCCACCACGTCGTTATCCAGGCCCGTCAGCACGATGACCGGCGCGTCATGCGCTTGAGCCCGCACCCGATCGAGCGTCTCCAGGCCTTGGCTGTCCGGCAGCGAAAGATCGACCAGGACGGCATCCACCGGGCATTCCGCTAATTTTTTAACGCCCGTTTGAAGCCTGTCCGCCCAGTTGAGCGTGACTGCGTCCGTCGACTGCGCGCAAAGCGCCTGCTGGATCAGCTCGGCATCATCTTCGTTGTCCTCGATCAGCAACACATGCATGTGTTACCTCTTCAGCGTCGGGACTCGTGAGACCAGCGTCCAGTAGAGTTCGAACTCTTTCACAACCGACAGGAACCGGCTGAAGGTGACAGGCTTTCGAATATACGAGCAGGCGCCCTGCTCAAATGACCGCACGATATCCTCCTCGCGCTCACTGACGGTCAGCATGACGACCGGGAGCGGACGAAAGCGGGGGTCGGACTTAATTTCAATCAACACCTCGAGTCCGGTTTTCTTCGGCATGTTGATATCGAGGAGCACCAGGCCTGGGAACGGACATTGGCTGAAAGGACCCTCACCCCGCAAATAGGCCAGCGCCTCTTCGCCGTCCCGTACGATGGCCACGCGATTGGCCATGTTCACGGTCTCGAAGGCTTCCCGGATCAGCAAGATGTCGTCTTCATTGTCTTCTGCGATGAGAATATCAAAGGGCCGCATGGTCATCGTTGCACCTTCCTCGGACTAGACTGGCTGACGCCAAATGTGATGAAAAATTCCGATCCGCCACCTTCGCGGGGTTCCACCCAGGCACGGCCACCGTGTCGTTCGGCCACTTGCCGAACGATGGCCAGTCCTGCGCCGGTCCCCTCTATCTCGCGTCCGACCGCCCGTCGGAAGAGTTCGAATATCCGATCGCGTTGCTCAGGCGCCACCCCCGGACCACGATCCCGCACGACCAGGCCGATGAGCTCGGTTCCTTCAAGATCCATCCCGGAATGTGGCGCAATCTCAATGTCAGGAGGTTGCCCGGCGGACGAAAACTTGAGCGCATTCGCGACCAGATTATAGATGCCCTGGATGGCCCAGGTGGTATTGACCCGCAGGCGAGGGAGGGGGGAGCGAATCGTGATTCTGGCGCCGGTTTCTTTGATGCGCTTCTCCAGCCGACGCAGGACTTCGTGCACCAGCTGTTTCGCGTCGAGGTCGTCGACGGGCGGATCCATGCGTTGTGCGCGGGAGAGATCCAGAATATCCGTGAGCAGTTGATCGAGGCGTTGCGTGGCCCGAACGATGCGCCGCAGAAAATCCTGGCCCTTCTCATCGAGCCGGTTTGCATAGCGTTCCTGGATGAGAACCGAAAAACTTTCAATGGCCCGCAGCGGTTCTTTCAGATCGTGGGAGGTCACGTATAAGAGCGTTTCAAGATCTTTATTTTTTCTGAGAATCATGGTCTCGGACTGGCGCAGTTGAGTGATATCCCGGTTGGTTTCCAGGACGAGGCTCCGGCCGTTGGTCTTGAGCAATCCCCAGCGGCTGGCCACGAGCACGTCCCGCCCGTCTTTCGTACGATGGTGAATCTCGCCGGTCCATTCTCCGGTCTGTTCCAATTCGGCCTGGATCGTGTTGAGGGGGGCGGGCAGCCGGCTCTGCAGCAGACGATTACTGCTCTGCCCCAAGGCTTCCGATCGAGTATAGCCGTACAGCTGTTCGCACCCGCGATTCCACTCCACGATGCCCTGCTCGATATCCCAAGCGAAAATCGGTTCGTACGACAATTCGATCAGCCGGCGTTGCTGGGTCATCATCTCTTCGGTCCGCTTCCGCGCCGTGATGTCACGCGCGATGGTCGAGACGGCGTTGACGAGACCGTGGGCATCCATGATGGGGGAAACCGTTAAGGACACCTGGATACAACTGCCGTCTTTCCGTTTGCGAATGGTTTCGTACTGTCGCACCGGTGTTCCTGTTTTGATCAGTTCGATCAGTGTGGTTTCTTCCAGCTGGCGGTCCGGGGGAATGAGAAGGAAAATGGAGTGGCCGATGATTTCCTCGCCGGAGTACCCGAACATGAGCTCGGCGCTCTTGTTCCAGGTCAGAATGCGCCCGTCGAGCGATTTGCTGATGACGGCATCGGAGGAGGATTCGACGATGGCGGCGAGTCTGGCCTGGATCTCTTGGACCTGTTTACGATCATGCGTATCGGTGTAGGTTCCCACCCACTTCAGGAGGCGGCCGTCCAGGTCCAGGATCGGCACCGCATGGGCATGGAACCAGCGATAGACGCCATCCGCCCGCTTAAAACGCAGTTCAACGTCGAGGGGGTGGATATGAGCCACTGCATCGTGCCATTGCTCGGTGATTCTCGGGCGGTCTTCGGGGTGGACGTGCTGGAGACATCCGGTGCTGAAGGGCTCGTCTGCGGACCATCCAGTATAATTCTTCCATTGCGGGCTGAGATAGTCGCAGGTGCCGTCAGGAAGACAGGTCCAGATCGGCAGCGGAAGCGACTCGACCAGTTCGCGAAACCGGCTTTCGCTGGCGATCAACGCCTGATGAATCTGGTTGCGTTGCGCCAATTCCTGCTCGAGGCGCTGATTGGTGTCCTCAAGCGCGGCGGTACGTTCTTTGACGAGCGCCTCGAGCGTTTGATGACTTTGACGCAGGGCGACATCGGCCTTTCGGCGTTCCGTGATATCGACGAGGGTGGAGCGGCTGGCGATGAACCGACCGTCGGGATCCTTGATGGCCGTGGCGCTCAGCAGAACCGGCAGCAGGGTACCGTCTTTGCGCCGGATCTCAAACTCCAGATCCCGTACGACTCCTCTCTCGATGAAACGCGGGAACTGTTGGTGAAACAGTTCGGCAGACTCGGGGGTGAGAAGGTCCAGAAAACGCATTACACCGATGACCTCGTCTTTGCGATAGCCCAGCCAGTCGAGTTCGGTTTGGTTGATGCCGACGAACATGCCTTGCGAGTTCAGTGAATGGTATCCGCAGGGCGCATGGTCGTAGAGGTCCTGTACGTCCTGCGCGTTTTTCAGCAGCAGGCTCTCTTTCAATTGCAGGGCCTTGTGTTCCGCTTCCAGGGCTGCCGTCCGTATCAGGCGTTCGGTGGCCCGCCGGTATTGGACGATCAGATGGGCGATGATTGCAAACATGCCCACCGCGGCGGCGCGATTCAAGAGAGGCATCCATGAGGGCAGGCTGGTGATGGGGCCGGACAGGACGAGACAAAGCAATGTGAGGATGGCGCTCACTCCCGCCGTGAGGTAGGGAATCCATGTGACAGGAGCCTGGTAGGTGAGGATCAACGGGATGAGGTAGAGAACCCAGACAGGAACACCGAGCGGCGTCACCACGTCGAGGAAGAAGATGAGCCCGATTGAGACGACAATGAGGCTAAGGATGGCCCGCCCACGAGGGGAAGGAGCACTCGTGCCGGGCTTCAGCGCCTCGTTCTCGGCTATAGCCACATCGCTCCTCTGCAGGAGGCCTGCATCTCAATCAAGAGCCAATATCGCAGGCTATCGCAATTGAAGCTACTATGCACCAAATTACCTCACGCGAATAGAGTCAATTCGACCTAGGCATTTATCTAGGTGTGGTATTTGCGCATAGGAAGAACGCCGATTCTCGGTCGATGACCGTACAGGCAACGGCTGGAAGTCTTTCCGGAACCAGGACGGGGCCTAGAAATTCGTCTCCATGCTCGACGGGGTCTTATTCAGCACGGTCGCGGCGGCGCGGGATAGGGCCGCGTCCTGATTGTGATCGAGGGCGTAGATGCGGAATTGCACGAGGCGAGTGGGCAGCAGATCCAAAAACTCTTCCAGCGGTTCAGTTGAGACGCCCTTCGTGCCGGGATCGAATACGAGCAAGGGGATGCCGCGCGTATCCTTGGGGTCCGGGCGCGGATCGAGCGGAGCCATGTCGACGCGAAACGGCAATGTCTGTAGTTTCGCCGGCAAGGCCTTCTGAATCTGCTGCTGGAATTGCTCGTGACTGGGAAAGTCCATGCCTCGCTCGATGCCCTTTTCCTTGAGCACCGTGCTGTAGGCCATTTTCCATTTCACGTCGCGTCCCAGGATATGCGCCCATTCCTGGTGCAAACGACGCAGGCTGCTTTGGCCGGCGTTCTTCCATCGCCTGACGTCTTCCAACAAGGACCAGTCGGTCAGGGTCAGGTATTCATCCATGTGCGTGGCGGGGTTGGACGGGAACAACAGTTTCATCGTGTCCCCGAAGATGTCGCGCAGATGAATGTCGATGGCGCGGGTCGTGCGGTGATAATACACGTTCGAGTACAGATACATTCTGGTGTTCAAAAACATCTGCAGGGCCGGCAACCCCGTCTTATGAATGGTGAAGCCCTTGTCGGTGACGATGGTGTAGTGAATCAAGCGGGTCAAGTCCACCGGTCCCACCGCGACGCCGCACATGTAGGCGTCGCGCAGTACATAATCGAGGTTGTCGGCTGTGTAGCTGCCTGAAATCACCGGCTGGAGCATGTTGATCCAGCGCGGAATGCGGGAGTTATCTTTGCCTTTCTCCTTCAGGATCACATGCGCAATGTGATCAGGATTCAGCTCTTCTCCGCGATCGAAGGGACCCGACGGACTGCGGCGGATTTTTCTGATGAATGGGCCCAGGTGTTCGCGCACGATGATCTGGCCGAGCTTTTCATGCGAGAGACCGAAACCATGCAAAAAGTTATCGTCGAAGAAATGGCAGAACGGACCATGTCCGATGTCATGGACCAGCGCCGTCACGCGGAGGAACTCCTCCACGAAGGCCGCCGAGGGGAGGTCGGAGACCACGTTCTTCAAGAATGGATAGAGATGGCGCGCGAAGCGGCCTGCCACGTGCATCGTGCCGAGTGAATGTACGAATCGTGTATGTTCCGCCGAGGGGTAGACCCAGCGCGCGCTTTGGAGCTGATAGATATAGCGCAGTCGCTGCACCCATGGAGAATCGATCAGATCTTTTTCCGTGCGTTCCGAAGGATCCGGCGTCGCGTATGGCACCGTAAACGACACGTATTCGTGGATAGGATCGGCAATGAGGGCTAATCCGTCATAGGGCGCGGGAGGATGTGCGGTCGGTAGTTTCATGAGGTCGCCGGATGAAGATCTTAGCGCAGGCCTGATGAGGGGGGCAACGGGTGATGACCGTCCGCCGGGTTTGTGCTCCGGTACTTGGAGAGCAAGAGATAGGTGAGCGGATAGGCCAACAGGCCGCCCGCAATACTCAGGACCATCCCGCCGACGAAGAACGGCCAGGCGTAGGGCATGACCTGGTGATAAATCCCCATGAACGACAGATCGCTCCAGTCGAAGGCCGGGAAGTCATGCACTCCCAATAGGGTAGCGCCGGTCCAATAGGTGCCTCCGAGGATGGGAATCAGCGTCCAGGGATTGTTGAGGAATGCACCGGCCAGCAGCGCCACCACGTTCAGCCCGAATGCCCAGGCGCAGAACCCCACCATCACCATATGGAGACCATAAGCCGGGGAAAAGCCGATGAAGACGCCGATGGCAAAGGCCAGCGCCGTCCGGTGCGGTGTTTCATCGAGATGGAGAACTTGTCGAAATAACGATCGTACGTCTGCCATCGATGTCCTTGTCCCGGAGATTGCTAAGAGGGCCGCAGAAAATGTTCGTAACTGGTGATCGGCAGCGGTTGCGTGGTTCCTGCACCGGTTCGTAAGCGCAGACCGAGCCGCTTGGGTGTGATCGAGCCGATACAGGTGAAACAAAAATCGGTTTTCGCGGCCAGCCGTTCGAATTGCGCTTGCTTGCGGCGAGGAACGGTGAACAGGAGCTCGTAGTCTTCGCCACCCTGGAACCCGATCTGCTGCGGATCACGGCCGCACGCCAGGGCATAGGCCAGACAGGCAGGAGAAATCGGGAGTGCGCCGGCAAGAATTTCCGCTCCGACTCCGCTCTCTTCGCAGAGATGTCGAAGGTCACCGGTCAGGCCGTCGGATAAATCGATCGCTGAGCCGGCGAGCGCATGTTTCACCAACCATCGGCCTTCTGCAATGCGGGCGGACGGCCGGTGGTGTCGCGCGAGGAGAAAGCGGGTGTGTGCGGGACGCAGTTTCACCGGCCCGGCGCGGGCCGTGGCCGTCAAGAGGTCCAGCCCTGCGCGGGAGTCGCCGAGTGTGCCGGTGACGTATAGCCTGTCGCCGACGCGGGCGCCGCTGCGCAGGAGCGCACGTCGAGGTTGTACGGCTCCGGTAAGTGTGATGCTGAGGAACAGGCCGTGCTTGGAGGCGGACGTGTCTCCGCCGACCAAACAGACTCGATAGGGAGTGGTGGCTTGCATCATGCCGCGATAGAGCCGCTGAATGTGTTCCGTCGAGCAGGTCGGCGGAATCGCAATCGCGACGAGCAGGAAGCGGGGTGTGCCGCCCATGGCCGCGATATCGCTTAAGTTCGCGATAGCCCCCCGGTACCCGATGTCTTCATACGAGGAGGTAGCGGGGTCGAAGTGCACACCTTCAGCCAGGAGGTCCGTCGTGATGAGCGTCCATTCGTCGGACGAGGTTTTGAGGATGGCCGTGTCATCGCCGATCCCCTTGAGCACCTGCCGGTCTGGTCGGGCGGCCTGCGCTTGCAACAGCCGGATCAGACCGAACTCGCTACCGATAGAACTGGTCCGGCGGGATCGGCCTGACGGCATGTTACAGAAGCAACAATGGCGATGCCGTTGGAAGGTGGAGACTTTTCAGGAGCGAGCCGGTTGTTCGCTTGGAGGTGGTCGCGCGCGCCGATTTCTTGACCGGAGTCTTCGGGGCCGATGCGCGCGGTTTGCGGGACGAGGATCGCCGCAGGGCCGCCTTGATGACATCGTCGACCGTATCGACAAAGATCAACTCGATGCCTTTGAGGATATGTTTTGGAATTTCCTCCAGGTCCTTCTTGTTGCGCTTCGGCAGGACGACGGTCGCGAGTTTCGCCCGTTTGGCCGCGAGGATTTTTTCCTTCAAGCCTCCGATAGGTAACACGCGCCCGCGCAGAGTGATTTCTCCGGTCATCGCGAGATCGCGGCGTACAGGGATCTGGGCCAGCGCCGAAGCGATGGCCGTGGCCATGGTGATGCCGGCCGACGGTCCGTCTTTCGGTGTGGCGCCGGCCGGTACGTGAATGTGAATGTCGTTCTTGGCGAAGATGTCGGGGCTAATGCCCAGGGTTTTCTCTCTCGAACGAACATAACTCAGGGCGGCCTGCGCCGATTCTTTCATGACGTCGCCGAGATGCCCGGTGAGGGTGAGCTGCCCCTTGCCCTTCATGACGGTCGCTTCGATATACAGCACGTCGCCGCCGCTCTCGGTCCAGGCGAGGCCTGTGGCGACCCCGATTTCGTCCTTCTCAAGTTCCGCCTCCGGAATGAACTTCGCCACACCCAGAAACTTGTTCAAATTGGTCTGGTCGATGATCTGACACTCGGATTTGCCCTCGGCGACCTTCTTGGCTACTTTCCGCATGAGGTTGGCGATTTCCCGTTCGAGGTTCCGGACTCCGGCCTCGCGCGTGTAGTGCGAGATGACGTGGCGGATGGCCGGCTCGTTCACGCGGATATGTTTCTCGGTAATGCCATGCTCGTTCATCTGTCTGGGAATTAAGTACTTCTGCGCGATTCCGAGCTTCTCTTCTTCCGTGTATCCCGGGATGTCGATGACTTCCATGCGATCCCGTAAGGCGGGCAATATCGGATCCATGAGGTTGGCCGTGGTGACGAACATGACTTCGGTTAGGTCGAAGGGCACTCCGAGATAGTGATCGGTGAAGGTGCTGTTTTGTTCGGGATCCAGCACTTCCAGCAGAGCGGCCGAAGGATCGCCGCGGAAATCCATGCCGACTTTGTCGACCTCATCGAGCATGAATACGGGATTGTTCGTGCCGGCTTGTTTCATGCCCTGGATAATCCGTCCCGGCAGCGCGCCGACGTAGGTTCTGCGATGGCCGCGGATCTCGGCCTCGTCGCGGACTCCGCCAAGACTGATCCGGACGAACTCGCGGCCGAGCGCGCGGGCGATGGATTTGCCGAGCGAGGTTTTGCCGACGCCGGGCGGTCCCACGAAACAGAGGATAGGCCCCTTCATTTTCTCTTTGAGCTTGCGCACGGCGAGGTATTCGATGATGCGTTCTTTCACCTTTTCCAAGTCGTAGTGGTCCTCGTTCAGGACCTTCATCGCGGCTTTCAGGTCGAGATTGTCTTTCGATTTCTTATTCCACGGGAGCTCGACCATCCATTCCAGATAGGTCCGGACGGTGGCCGACTCCGCCGTGTCCGGATGCATTTTTTCGAGCCGCTTGAGCTGCTTCTCGGTTTCCTTGAGGACCTTCTCGGGCATCTTGGCGTCTTTGATGCGCTTGCGGAATTCCGCCACTTCCTCCGCCCGTTCATCCAACTCGCCGAGTTCTTTCTGGATGGCTTTCAACTGCTCGCGCAGGAAGTATTCGCGCTGGGTCTTGTCCATCTCCCCTTTGGCTTGAGCCTGGATCTTCTGCTGCATGGAGAGGACATCGATTTCCTTGGAGAGAATTTCGCTGATCTGGCGCAGCCGCTGAATCGGGTCCACGATCTCCAGGACGGCCTGTGTGATGTCGACCTTCAGCCCGAGATTGGAGGCTACCATGTCGGCGAGTCGGCCGGGGTCTTCCAGATTTTCGATGACCACCATCACGTCGGGAATCAACACCTTGCCGAGGCTGACGATCTTCTCGATCTGCTCCTTGACCGTGCGCATGACGGCCTCGGTCTCCAGTGTGGAGCCGGACTGCTTCGTCTCGACGAGTTTCTCGATGCGAACCGAATAATAGGGGTCGTTCTGGATGTATTCTTCGATTCGTCCCTTGGCGAGTCCCTGGACTAAAATCTTGATCCGCTCGTCGGGCAGCTTGAGCATTCGCATGATGATGCCCACGGTACCGACTGAGTGAATGTCGTCCGGTTGCGGGTTTTCCACATCCAGGGATTTCTGGGTGGCGAGAAACAGCATGCGGTTGCCCGCGAGCGCGGCTTCGATCGCCTTGATGGACATCTCGCGTCCGACGAACAGCGGGAGCACCATGTAAGGGAACACGACGATATCCCGGACGGGCAGCAGGGGCAGCTGATCCGGCGGTTCGAGGTTCTGGTTGCTTGAGAAGTCTTGTTCTACTGCTTCGGCCATGAGGCTCCAGTCTGCTGCTGTAGGGTCTCAGTGATGGTGACGTGCTATGGCACGGTTCGGGTGACGGTAGTCCGTCATGCCCAAGGCTAGCTGGTGGCGCGTGTTCGACCTTGACCGGATCGGCTTGGGCCGCGGCGACGCACGTCGGCGGCGGTCGGTCGGAGTCGTTGTTGCAGGAACTCGCCGAACGCAGGTCCCAACGACGGATTCTTGAGCGCCAATTCCACGGTGGCAATGAGGAATCCGAGCTTGTCGCCCGCATCGTGCCGCTGTCCCTCGATTTCGTGGGCGAACATCGGGGTGTGCTTGACGAGTTGCCGCAAGGCATCGGTCAGTTGGATTTCTCCGTTTTTGCCCGGCGGGGTCTTGCGGAGGATCGGGAAGATCTCCGGCGGCAGGACATACCGGCCGATGACGGCAAGATTCGACGGCGCATCGGCGGGCGCGGGTTTCTCGACCAGGTCATCGACTCGGTGCAGCCCCTTGCCCAGGCCTCGGGCGGAGATGATGCCGTATCGGCTCACCTCCTGGGGTGGAACTTCCTGCACGCCTAAGACGGCGCCTTTGCGTTGCTTGTAAATATGAATGAGTTGCGCGAGACCGGGGACCGCCGCATCGATGATTTCATCGCCCAGGATGACGGCGAACGGCTCATCGCCGATCAGGTGCTGGGCGCAGAGCACAGCGTGCCCGAGGCCCATGGCTTCCGGCTGGCGGACGTAACAGAAGTTGGCCAGATTCGAAATGTGCCGCATCTGGTTGAGCACCTGCCCCTTGCCGCTGCCCTTGAGATTTTCTTCCAGTTCCAGGGAGCGGTCGAAGTGGTCTTCGATCGCGCGCTTGCCGCGACCCGTGATGACGATGATGTCTTCGATGCCGGATGCGACGGCTTCCTCCACGACGTACTGAATCAGCGGTTTGTCGACCAGGGGCAGCATCTCTTTGGGAGAGGCTTTGGTGGCGGGGAGGAAGCGAGTGCCTAGTCCGGCAGCGGGAATAATAGCTTTACGTACATCCGTTCTCGTCATAGGGGGATAGTATGTGATGGGGTAAGTGAAGTCAAGATTTCCTCCGGTCTTTTCGGCGCGTCGCGCGCATCCTCGCGCGGGGAAACTCCTTTACATTGAAAAATGTGGTCAATATAATCCGAGAGTTTTTCTGCGCACGTGCGGTGGTGCTGCAACGAAAGCGGCGCATCGGTGATGGTAACGACAACAGTTCGTGAGTGCCTGCGCAAGGCCGGTCGGCCCGGCGCACGTGACGCGACACGGAACGCGGTGGTTTCCTATCTCGAACTTCAGGGCAACCAGTGCTTGCATTCCCAAGTGGTACGGAAGGATTGCGGTGACCAAGTCGGGAGGCAGGCGGTGGGTGCCGATTCTTATTCTCGCGCTGGTGGCCTTCTACGCGTTCGGCGTAGGGGCGCCTCTGTATGCCCAGGACGGCGCGCCGACGGTCACGTCGGTCACCATTCGTGGGCAGAAGCGCATTGAACTCCAGGCGATCGAGGGGCGTCTCACGCTCAAAGCCAACGATCGTTTTACGGCCGACGCGCTCCGCGAGCAGGTCAAGATTCTGTACGGCACCGGCTACTTTGAAGACGTACAGGTGGAGACGGAACCGGCCGCGGGAGGTGTGTCCGTCGGGTTTGTCGTCCGGGAAAAGCCTTTCATCACGGAGATCGTGTTCGACGGTAACGAGGAATTGAGCGACGACAAGCTCAAGGAAAAGATCACGATCAAGAGCCAGACGTTCCTCGATCAGCAGCAGGCCAAAGAGAGTGCGGAAAAAATCCGGCTCGCCTATCAAGAGGACGGCTATTACAACTGTCAGGTCATTCCCGTCATCCAGGCGGTGGACGAGGATCGGAAACGGTTGACCTACTTCATCAAAGAAGGCACCAAGGCCAAAGTCCGCCATATCAATTTCGAGGGCATGCGGGCGGTGACTAAGGAAGAAGTCTTTAAGGTGACGGCGACACGGGAATGGATTCCCTGGTATGGACTCATCACGCAGTTGAAGGTGCCGTCCCTGCTGTCCGATGCCGGCGTCCTGAAGCGCGAGGAACTGGGCAACGATATCGAGCGCATGCGGGAAGTCTATTTGAACAAGGGCTATCTGAATGTGCAGATCAGCCAGCCGACGCTGGAACTGAGCGAGGATAAGAAGTGGTTCGAGATCAACTATTCGATCGTGGAGGGCGAGCCGTTCATCGTGCAGGAGGTCGGGTTTCGCGGGAATACGGTGTTCGAGGATCATGAATTGCGTGAAGGGCTGAATATCAGACCGGGCGAGATTTTTCAGCGGGCCAAGATCCGGGGTGAAATCACCCGCATCACGGATCTGTACGGTGCAAAGGGCTATGTGTTCGCCGACGTTGTGCCGAACGTGACGCCCGACAATAATGCGCGCACGGCCACAATTCTCCTCAACGTGAAAGAGGGGGAGATGATGCGGATCCGCGAGATCCACGTCCACGGCAACGACAAGACCCGCGACAACGTGGTGCGTCGCGAACTGCGGTTGGATGAGCAGGATGTGGTCGATACCCTCGCATTGAAACGCAGTTTCCAACGGCTGAACAATCTCAACTTTTTCGAGACCGTTGAAATTCTGCCGCAGCAGGTCGATGTCGACAAGGTCGATCTCAACGTGAAGGTGAAGGAGAAGCCGACCGGCCAGTTCAGTATCGGCGGCGGATTCAGCACGTTGGATAAACTGGTGGCGATTGCGGATATCACCGAAGGAAATCTCGGCGGGAACGGCTGGTTGGGTCGTATCCGCGGGCAATTGGGCCAGCAGCGGTCGTTGGGATTGGTGACGTTCCGCAACCCCTACGTCAACGACTCGTACAATGCCCTGCAACTGGATATTTATCGGTCGATGACCAACTACATTTCCTACTTTGAGTCGAAGTCGGGTGTCAGCGCGACCTGGAGCCGCTGGCTGTCGGAGTACGTGAACGGGAGCATCAGTCTGTTCGGCGAGCAACTCAAATACAGCGATCCTGAGGCAGGGCTGTGCCCGGATTTCATTCCGCTCATTTGTCGCCAGCTCGGGACGCAATCGTCGACGGGTTTTCGCACCTCGATTTTTCGCGACACGCGCGACTATTACCTGGATCCGCGCACCGGCTGGCGATTCAGCCTCGGTGTGGATTACGGCACGCCCGCGCTCGGCGGCAGCAATCACTTTTTCAAGTATTATGCGGACGTGATCAAGTATACGCCGTTGCTCTACGATACACGGTTCTCGGTGCACGTTCGGTACGGTTCGACGGAGGGGATCGGGGGTCGGCCCATTCCCCTCACCGAACGGTTTTTTGTCGGCGGTATCAATACCATGCGCGGGTTCGTGTTCGGGCGGGCGGGGCCTGTGACGCCGAATGGATCCCTCTTGGGTTCCGCGAAGGAACTCATTTTCAACAACGATTTTATCTTCACCATTTCGTCCGAAGCGAAGCTGAACGGCGTGTTCTTCTTCGATTACGGAAATGGATTCGACGATAACGAACCGGTGCAGTTTAACAAACTGCGGAGCGCGGCCGGGTTCGAAGCCAGGTGGATTTCTCCGTTCGGCCCCTTGCGGGCGGCCTACGGAATCAACCTGGATCCTCGACCGACGGAGCGAATGGGTGTGTTCGAATTTACGATCGGATCGCTGTTCTGATACAGGCCGAGTGGGTGTCTGAGAAAGGAATCGCCGGAATGGGGAGACCAGTGGGTTGCAACGGATCGAGGGGAGCCGGTTGGGCCGGGATGTGCCTGGTGTTCCTGACCCTGTCGTTGCTGGTCGGCGGATGCCGGTCGAACCATTCGACTGTGCCGATTTCGACACGTATCGGCGTGGTGGATCCCCAGCGAGTGTTGAGCGACACCAATGCCGGAAAAAAGGCCAAGGACATGCTGGCCTCCTTTGCGAAGAACCGTCAGGCCCTGATCGAACTGGAAGAAAAAGAGTTGCGGCGGATGGAAGAAGATTTCATGAAGCAGGGCAGTGTGTTGAGCGCCAACGCCAAGCGCGAGCGGGAGGAACAATTCCGTCGTCGCATGTCCGAGTATCAGCAGAAGGTCACCGACCTGAATCGTGAAGTGCAGGATAAGCAGAAAGAGGTGTTGGACGGATTCCGCGAAAAAATTGAAACCTTGTCGGGCCGAGTGGCCAAACGGTTGGAACTCCAGGCTGTGTTCGATCGCGGCCGCGGGGGGCCCACTCTGTACTTCGACGAGGCGGTGGATGTGTCGTCGCAGGTGATCGAAGAATTCAATAAAACGTATCCATGATGAGGGAGCCCATGAACGTACGTACTTGGATCGTAGCGGGTGCGGTGCCGGTGGTGTTGGCGTGGCTGGCGCAGCCCGTGCAGGCAGCGGACCGCATCAAGGTCGCGATGATGGACCAGCAACAGGTCGTCGAGCGGAGCGTGGCCGGGAAACGCGCCCTCGAGGACCTCAAGAGTTATTCCACGACGCGCCAGAAGATCATCGATTCCGATGATCAGGAATTGAAGGAGCTTGAGAAGGCGCTTCAGGACGGCGCGCTCACCGACGAGGTCCGCAAGGAGAAACAGGAGCAGTTCAGGACGAAGCTGGAGGCCTACCAGCGCCGGATTCAGGACTTCAACCGTGAGGTACAGGAGAAGCAGAAAGGCATGGTCCAGGATTTTGCGCAGCGCATTCATGCCGCCGCATCCGCGGTAGCCCAGAAGGAAGGGTATACCGCCGTCATCGACCGGGGCAGCGAGTCCACGGTCAAGATCGTCATCTATGGCCATCCGTCGGTCGACCTGACGGAGCAGATCATCAAGGAGTTCGACCGGCAAAACAAATAGCCGGGATGTGTAATCGTCTACGCAACACAGGAGGCGGGGCTGATGTCAGTGATGGACAATGTTGAGATTCAATCGATCCTTCCTCACCGGTATCCGTTCTTGCTGGTCGATCGCATTCGCGAACTCGATCCGGACCGCCGGATCGTCGGCCTTAAGAATGTGACGATCAACGAGCCGTTTTTTCAGGGGCATTTCCCCGGTCGTCCGGTCATGCCCGGCGTGCTGATCCTTGAGGCGCTGGCCCAGGTCGGCGGGGTGTTGGCGTTCAAGTCGCTGGGGCCGGTCGGCCGGCCGGTCGTGTATTTGACCGGCATCGACGGGGCGAAGTTCCGGAAGCCGGTGGTCCCGGGCGACATTCTCCGCTTGGAAGTGGATGTGCTGAAGAAACGCGCGCCGTTCTGGAAGATGCAAGGCAGGGCCTTCGTCGAGTCCGAACTGGTGTGTGAAGCGGAAGTCACCGCCATGGTGACGGATGAAAAGGGCCAGGAAGGACAGCGTTAATCGTCAATCGTCACGGGTCAATCGTGTTCTGCTTCATGAACGACGAATGACGGATGACCGTTGACCTCTTCGACGGGAGGTTTTGAGTGAACATACATCCGACCGCGGTGGTCCATCCTAAAGCGGTGCTCGCAGACGATGTGGAAGTGGGTGCCTATTCCGTCGTCGGTGAACACGTCCGGATCGGCGCAGGCACTCGCGTATTGTCCCACGTGTGCATCGATGGGTGGACCGACATCGGAGAACGGTGCGAATTACATCCCTTTGTATCGGTCGGCGGACCGCCCCAACATATGCAGTATAAGGGCGAGCCGACCAAGGTCGTGATTGGTCACGACAATATTCTGCGGGAGTACGTGACGGTCAACCGGGCGACGGTGCAAGGCGGCGGAGTCACCAGTATCGGCGACTCCAACTTCCTGATGGCCTATGTCCATGTCGCCCACGATTGCCACCTCGGCAATCATCTCATTCTCGCGAATGCGGCGAGTCTGGCCGGCCATATTACCATCGGCGATCACGCCATCATCGGCGGACTCTCGGGCATCCACCAATTCGTGCGGATCGGCGCCTATGCGATGGTCGGCGGGTGCTGCGCGCTCGGCCAGGACCTCCCGCCGTTCATGCGGGCCGCCGGCGGGTATCGCGCCCGCATGTACGGGCTGAACTCCATTGGTCTGCGTCGGCATGGTTTCTCCTCCGAGCGCATCGCGGCGCTCAAGAAGTCCTACGAAGTCCTGTTTCGTTCCGGGCACCGGGTGGCGGAGGCCGTCAAGCTGGTGCGCGAGAACTTCAGTACCAGCCCGGATGTCATGCAGGTAGCCGCGTTTATGGAAGGGACCAAGCGAGGGATCTGCCGGTCGGTCGGCAAGGATCAAGAGGGCGAAGAGGAGTAGCGAGTGGCGAAGCAGGTGGCCGAGCATAGGCGCGCATCCGATGGGCAGCGGATCGGGCTGATCGCGGGCAACGGCCGGTTTCCGATCATTTTTGCCGACAATGCGAAGCGGCTCGGATATTCCGTGTCCGCGGTGGCGCATGAGGGGGAAACCGACCCGGAACTGGCCCGGCACGTCGATCACATTCACTGGATCAAGATCGGGCAATTCGGCAAATTGATCGAGGCCCTCAAGCGGGACGGCGTTCAGCGGGCGGTCATGCTCGGAGGCATCAAGAAGACCCACGTGTTTTCGACAGTGCGGCCTGATTTTCGCGCCTTGGCCCTGGCTGCCAAGTTGATTCATCTGAAAGACGACGACATTCTTCGCCGGGTCGCCGAGGAGATCGAACAGGAAGGCATTGAAATCTGCGAATCGACATTCGGTCTTCAGGGGATCCTTGTCGAGGAGGGCACGTTGACGAGACGTGAGCCGAGCAAAAAGGAATGGGACGACATCCGGTACGGCTGGGATGTCGGAAAACAGATCGGAGCGCTGGATATCGGCCAGTGCGTCGTGGTGAAGGATCGGGTGATTGTGGCCGTCGAAGCCGTGGAAGGAACCGATGGCGCGATCCGCCGGGGCGGTGAACTGGCGCATGGAGGCGTGGTGGTCGTGAAACGATGTAAGCCCCAGCAGGATCTCCGGTTCGATCTTCCCGCCGTCGGTCCGCGCACCATTGAGGTGATGGAGAGCGTCAAGGCATCCGTGCTGGCGTTGGAAGCAGGGCGTGGCATTCTCCTGGACCGTGACGAAACGATCGCGAAGGCGAACCGGGCCGGCATCTCGATCATCGGAATGACTTAGCAGGCTGGGGAATAACTCGACTATTGCGCCTTCGTGCGATCAGCGCCTGTAAGGTGTTAGCATTGAAATAGTATGCAGGATGTGAAAAAAGGCCGTCCAGTAAGGCGGCAGCAATCGACGAGGCGAATCGTACTCGGGCTGTATGGTGAGCCTGGGCGTGATGCGAGAACGCCGCTGGCGGGCTTTTCCCACATCCTGCCAATGCCGTTCGGCATCGGCACGGAGGTCTGCCTTATGAGACGGGACTGAGCGCGATGAAACAGCTTCGAGCCGGCGTAATCGGCGTCGGTCATCTGGGACAACACCATGCCCGCCACTATGCGACGCTGCCGGGCGCAACATTGGTGGGTGTGTGCGATGCGTCGCCGACCCGCGCCAAGTTGATCGCCGATCGGCACGGTGTGCAGGCCTGGGCCAACCTCGACGACCTGCTGAAGGAAGTCGATATTGTCAGTGTGGCCGCGCCCACCTCTGCGCATTTTTCGGCGACCAAAGCCTGTCTGGAGGCGGGCAAGCATGTGCTGGTCGAAAAACCGATCGCCGTGACGTCGGCGGAAGCCCGGGAACTGGTCGAGCTGGCCGCGCGCCGCGGGTGCTTGTTACAGGTCGGACATAGCGAGCGGTTCAATCCGATCATGCAACGCATGCGTCCCTTCATCGAGCGCCCGGCCTTCATCGAATGTCACCGCCTGAGTGCTTTCGGTGAGCGGGGAACCGATGTGGATGTCGTGCTGGATCTGATGATTCACGACCTGGATCTGGTGTTGTCGTTCAATCCGGGGCCGGTCGAAGAGGTGCGGGCGGCCGGGGTGCCGGTGCTCTCGTCGAACATCGATATCGCCAATGCCCGTATTGCCTTTGCCGGCGGCTGCGTCGCGAACGTGACGGCGAGTCGCGTATCGACCAACAAGATGCGCCGGCTGCGTGTCTTCCAGCGCGACCGTTACGTCTCGATCGATTTTCAAACGCGCCAGGCTGTCGTGTCCCGTCGCGTGCAGGCGGCCGGCGACAAGCCGACCATCGAGGTCGAATCCTACCAGGCCGGAGATGAGGAGCCGTTGCGGCTCGAGCTGGACTCGTTCATTCACGCGGTGAATACCGGAGCCCGTCCCGTCGTGTCGGGTGAAGACGGGGAAGCGGCGCTCCATCTGGCGACCCTGGTCCTCGAGGCCATCGGCCGGTTTACGCAACGCCATTCGGCGGATGAGGCCGCGGCGGTGGCCTTTGGCCGGGAGAATGTGTAAGGGGATGACCTCTGTGCCGATCCGCACGAGACCAGCAGCATGCCGCGCATCTTAATCGTCACCGGCGAGGCTTCCGGCGACCTCCACGGGGGCCACTTGGTCAAGGCGCTCAAGGAGCTGTCTCCCGCCCTTCAGATTGTGGGTATCGGCGGTGTGTCGATGCGGGCGGCAGGCGCCGAACTGGTGAAAGATATTCCCCAGCTGGATGTGATGGGGCTCATCGGCCTCTCTGCCGTCAAAACGATGCTGCAGCGGATTTCGCGTATCCGGACCCTGATCAAGGGTGAACGGTGGGATCTCGTCGTGTTGATCGACAACCCGGGGCTCAATTTTCATTTTGCGCGAGTAGCCAGGGCCTGCGGGCTCAAGGTGCTCTACTACATTGCGCCGCAAGTATGGGCCTGGCGGCGCGGGCGGATGCGTTGGATTCAGCAGCGCGTCGATCATGTGCTCGCGATTCTGCCGTTCGAGGAACCGCTCTACAAGAAGGCCGGTGTGCGGTGTACGTTTGTGGGTAATCCACTGCTCGACGAAGTCGCGCCGTCGTACGATCGGCAGGCGCTGCGCCGGCAGTTCGGATTGTCGGATGCGGGCCCGGTGATCGGCCTGTTCCCGGGCAGCCGAAAAGGCGAGCTGCTCGCGCATATTCCGCTGCTTCTGGAGACGGTGAAGCGCCTTGCCGAGCGGCACCCGGCGATTCAGTTCATCCTGGCCCAGGCATCGTCGATTCAAGACCAGTTCCTTGCCGATCTCTTGAAAAATAGCCCGGTTCCCATTCGGGTCTTTCGCAATCAGGCCAGTGAAGTCATGGCGGCCTCGGACCTGCTGGTCGTCAAGTCGGGGACCTCCACCCTGCAGGCTGCGGTGGTGGGAACGCCCATGATCTTGTTCTATCGAGCCTCCTCCTGGCTCACCTACCGGTTGGCGCGTCTTCTGATTCGGGTGCCCTGGATCGGGCTCGCGAATCTGGTCGCCGGACGGGGGATCGTGCCGGAACTGATTCACGATGAGGCGACGCCGGAGCGGCTCGTACAGGAAACCGAACGGCTGTTGGCGGATACCCGGGCCTATGAAGAAATGAAAGCCGCGCTCTTATCGGTTCGCCAGGCGTTGGGCACACCCGGCGCGTCCCGTCGCGCCGCGGAAGCCGTCCTGGCCGAGTGTCGCGCATGAAACATTATCTTCGTCTACTCCGATATTTGACTCCCTACCGGTTTCGACTGGGTGCGGCGTTCCTCTGCGCGCTGCTCGTAGCCGGACTCTCCGCCGCCTATGCCTGGTTGGTGCGCCCGGTCCTCGACGGCCTGTTCATCAGCAAGGATGAAAGCCTGCTGCTCGTGCTTCCCATCGCGATCCTGGCGGTGGCCGTGCTCAAGGGGGTCTTCAACTACGGGCAGAACTATCTGATGAACTATGTCGGGAACCAGGTCATCGGCGACATCAGAGAGCAGCTCTTTTCCAAACTCGTTCGATTGCCGGTTCACTTTCATGACACGAATACGTCGGGCCGGTTGGTCTCGCGGGTCATCAACGATGTGAATCAGATGGCCAATGCCGTCGCCGGTGTGCTGAAAGACCTGTTTCAGCAGGGGTTGACGTTTCTGGCCATGATCGGCGTGATCATTTACCAGAACTGGAAACTGGCGGCGGTCTCGATGATTGTGGTGCCGCTCTCCGTGGTGACCATGGCGAGAATGGGAAAACGCTTGAGGAATCTGGCTACGCGCGGCCAGGAACGCATGGGCGACATGGCCTCGACGCTGCAGGAAACCCTGGCCGGAATCCGCATGGTGAAATCGTTCGGCCGGGAAGAGGAAGAGGCCAAGCGATTTCGTCTGAGCAACGACGCCTTCATCCATACGACGATGAAGGCCATTCAGGTCTCCTCACTGGGTTCTTCCCATATGGAGGTCATCGGTGTGCTGGGGGTCGCGGGGATCATCTGGTACGGCGGGTATCTGGTCATTCACGATGAAATGACTCCCGGCGCCTTCTTCTCGTTCCTGGCGGCTATGTTCATGGCCTACACGCCGATCAGAAGATTGTCCGGTGCGAACAACACGGTTCAGCAGGCGCTGGCGGCCGCCGAGCGGGTGTTCGATGTGCTGGATTTGCCGACGGAGCAGGAGGCCAACGGCGGCCGGCCGGACCTGCCGGCCATTTCCAGATCCCTCGAATTCCGGCAAGTCGCGTTCCAGTATGAAGGCCAGAGCGAGCCTGCGCTGAGCGGTATCGATTTGACGATCCAGGCGGGCGAGATCATTGCCTTTGTGGGCAGCAGCGGGAGTGGAAAGACCACGCTGGTGAGTCTGCTGCCGAGATTCTATGAGCCCACCGGAGGGCAGATTCTGATCGACGGGGTGGATCTTCAGACCTGCAGTTTGCGGTCGGTGCGCGGGCAGATCGGAATCGTCTCCCAGGAAGTCGTGCTGTTCGACGATACGGTGCGCAATAATATCGGCTACGGGCGGCTGGGTGCCACGCCCGACGATGTGATGCGAGCAGCCCAGCTGGCTTACGCCCATGAGTTCATCGTCCGGATGCCGGCCGGGTATGATACGTTGATCGGAGAGCGTGGGCTCAAGCTCTCGGGCGGTGAGCGGCAGCGTCTGGCGATCGCGCGGGCAATCCTCCGCGACCCGCCGATCCTGATTCTGGATGAAGCGACGTCGGCGCTGGACACCCAATCGGAGCGCATCGTGCAACTGGCCCTGACCAATCTGATGCATAACCGAACGACCCTGGTCGTAGCGCACCGGCTGTCGACCATTCAAAATGCCAACCGCATTGTGGTGTTGGATCGGGGCAGGGTGGCGGAAGTCGGCTCGCATGAAGAGCTCCTGCGCAAGGGCGGCATGTATAAGCGCCTGCACGCGATGCAGTTTGCCGATGCGATTTCAGAGTAGGGATGCAGGTAAAGGTGAGGGATGGCAGTCCTATGACAACTGATCGATCAGCGGCGGCTCCGCAGCCGCAGCCGTTGCTGAAGCGGGTCGTCAACGCGCTCAAGATCGCGGTGGTGCCGTCTGTCGGCTACCAGATCATTCAGATGCTGCGCCGGACGATGACCTGGCGCACCGAAGGGTCGGAGCATGTGAACCGCTTGTTTGCAGAAGAGAAGCGGGTGATCCTGGCCTTTTGGCATGCTCAACAACTGATGATGCCGCTGGCCATTCCTGGGCTGGAAGCCCATGTGTTGATCAGTCAGCATCGCGACGGCGAACTGATCCGCCGCATCGTGGCGCGTTTCGGGTTGGACGCCGTTCGCGGGTCCAGCACCAGAGGAGGCGCGGAAGCGTTTCGACGGCTGATTCGCCTTGGGCGATCCGGCGGCAATCTCGTGTTGACGCCGGACGGGCCGAAGGGCCCGCGGCAGGTGGCCAAGGTGGGCGTGGTGCAGTTGGCGAGGGCCACCGGCCTGCCGATCATCCCGATGGCCTTCGGCTGCTCAAAAAAAAACTCTTCGCGAGCTGGGACCGGTTCATCATGCCCTATCCGTTCTCGCGGGGCCTCTTTCTCCTGGGGCCGCCGATCAGCGTGCCGCCCGACGCCTCGTCCGACGACCTTGAGCGTGTCCGCCGGGAGTTGGAAGAGACGCTGAACCGCATGACGATCAAGGCCGATGAGGCCGTCCTGCGGGCTGGTCCGTGATGTGGTATCTGCTCTACAACAGTCTTCTGCTCCTGGTCTCCCCGATTATCCTGTTCGTCTTGTCGGCCAAGCAGCGTTGTCGTCGCGGGTTGCCCCAGCGGCTGGGACTGCGGGCGGAGAGGCCCGCGACTGATCCAGCCGGCAGGTCGGGTTGCATCTGGATTCATGCCGTGTCTTTGGGCGAAGTGGTAGCTGTGGCGCCGCTTGTGCGGGATTTGCGTCGGCGGTACCCTGAGGTGAGGTTGGTCGTCTCGACCGTGACCGAAACCGGGCGCGAGGCGGTCGAGCAGCGGCTGGAGGGCGTGGCCGAGCACCGGTACGCGCCGCTCGATTTTCCCTGGGTCGTCAATCAGGCGATCGACCGTCTCAAGCCGAGTTTGTATGTTTTTGTCGAGACGGAACTCTGGCCGAATATCCTGCGGAGTTTGCGGCGTCGGAATGTGCCGTCGGTTCTGGTCAACGGGCGATTGTCCACCCGTTCGTTTGAGCGGCAACGCCTGCCGGTCATCCGGGATTTCTACCGGACCATGCTGAACATGATCAGCTGTTGCCTCATGCAATCGGAGCGGGATGCGCAGCGCATGATCGAGTTGGGCGCCGAGCCGTCGAGGGTTCGATGCACCGGCAATATCAAGTTCGATCAACCAGTTCCGCAGGCTGCTGCCGGCGGTACGGCCGTGTCGAAAGCGGCGCTCGGGCTGACTGACCGGGAACTGTTGCTGGTGGCCGGGAGCACGCATTCCGGCGAGGAAGAAGCGATCGTCAATGTCTATCAAATCCTGAGTTCTGAGTTCCCCGAGCTCCGCTTGGTCCTGGCCCCCCGCCATATCGAACGGGCGGCACAGGTGGAGCAGATGATCCAGGCGAAAGGCCTTACGGTGACCAGGCGGAGCACGGGCGGACAAGCGCCGATGGCGGGCATGGGGGCGAGGGTGTTGGTCCTGGATACGCGTGGTGAATTGGCCTTGCTGTATCGAGACGCGGTGGTGGCTTTTGTCGGGGGCACCCTGGCGCCGGTGGGCGGGCATAATCTGTTGGAGCCGGCGGTCTGGGGGAAACCGGTGCTGTTCGGTCCGCATACCGACCATTGTGCCGAAGTGGCGGCGCTCCTGGTGAATGCGCAGGGAGGACAGGTGGTACGGGACGAACAGGACCTCGCGCAGGGTTTGCGAGCGCTTCTGCGCGATCCCGCCGCGTTGCAGCGGATGGGACAGGCGGCGCAGCGGGTCGTGGTGGACAACCAGGGCGCGCTTCAGCGTAGCGCGGAGATCATCGCGACGTTTCTGCCGGGACGAGAGCCTTCGAGGGACGCGCGGGTCGAACAGGGGCACGAGTTGTCGAGTCGGCAATCGTAATGGCGGCGACCATGTCGAGAGGGCCGCGGTCCTGGTTGCGGTGGCTCGGGTATCCGTATGAACTCGCGGCCAGGTTTCGCCTGTGGTGTTACACGCATGGTTGGTTCCCCACACGCCGCTTGCCTCGTCCTGTGATCAGCGTCGGGAATCTCACGGTCGGTGGCACAGGCAAAACGCCAGTCGTCATGTACCTGGTGGAGCGACTGACGGCGCAGGGCAAACGCGTGGCGATTTTGAGCCGCGGGTATCGGCGGCGCAGCAAGGCTCCGCAATTGCTGGTCTCCGACGGACAACGGATTTTAGTGGGGCCGGACGAAGCCGGAGATGAGCCCTATCTGATCGCGCGTCGCTGCCCTCAGGCCGTCGTGGCGGTGGGGGCAGACAGATTTGCGCTCGGCCAGTGGGTGTTGGAGCGACACCCGGTGGATTGTTTTGTATTGGATGACGGGTTTCAGCATGTCCAACTCCATCGCGATGTGAATCTTCTGCTGGTGGATGCGACGGACGCGGTAGGGATTCAGGCGGCGTTGCCGATCGGACGATTACGGGAGCCTCTCTCGGCGGCCGCGCGCGCCTCGGCCATCCTTATCACCCGGGTCGATGAGGCGTACGGAGGGGAATCGGTGCGACGTCTGTTGCTTGACGCCTGCGGCTCGCTTCCGTCGCCGGTTCGTGTGGGATTCCGGGCCGAGGAGTTCCGGCGCGTGGGGACGGACGAGCGGCGTCCGTTGGATGCGTTTCGCGGTCGGTCGGCCGTGCTTTTCAGCGGGATCGGCAACGCCGAGTCCTTTCGCGCTCTGGTGGCCGGATTGGGTATCACCGTGATTGAGATGCTGGCATTTCCCGATCATGTGCACTATACCCGTGGGATGATGGACACCATTCGGGCCAGGGCCAAAGCCGGCGACCCCGATCTGCTGGTGACAACGGAGAAAGATGCCGACAAGGTCGCGCCGTTGTTAGTTGCGGAGGATGCCTGCTGGGCCGTGAGACTCCGCACCGAAGTTGTGTCGGGGCAGGAGGAGTTGGAGCGATTGTTGCGACTTGACTCAGTACCGGGCAGGACGGGAGGCCATGCGTAAGGAAGGCATCCGTCGCATCGTCGTCCGGGGTCCTAATTGGCTCGGGGATGCAGTTATGTGCGAACCGGCCCTGAGCCAGGTGCGCGCGCTTTTTCCACAGGCCGAGATCACTCTGCTCGTGAAGCCCGGCATTGCGGATCTGCTGGCGCAGCATCCGGCGGTGAACCGGACGCTGATGTATGACGATCGAGGCCGCCATGCCGGGCTGGTTGGAAAATGGACCCTCGCCGGCGTGCTGCGCCGTCACCGATTCGACCTGGCCATCCTGTTTCAGAATGCGTTTGAAGCGGCGCTGATCAGTTTCCTGGCTGGTATTCCCAGACGATTCGGATACGCGACGGACGGCCGAACGCTGTTGCTGACCGACCCGGTGACCGCGCCGCCACGCACCGCGCAACGGCATCAGGTCGAGTACTATTGGGATCTCCTGAAGCCGCTGGGCGGGCAGGGTCCTGCGCCTGCGCCTCGTCTGTTTGTCACGCCGGACGAATCGGCGTTGATCGCCGGGCGGTTGGCGGATGCCGGAATCGGGCCTTCGGATCCGGTGATCGGGGTGAACCCCGGCTCGACCTATGGCCACGCCAAACGCTGGTTGCCGGATCGGTATGCCGAGGTCGTGAATCGTGTGGTGAAAGAGGCCCAGGGGCAATCGGGTGCCAGAGTCGGCGTGGTGATCCTGGGAGCCAAGGGCGAAGAGCGGCTGGGAAAAGCCATCGCCGACCAGATCAAGACCCGTACGGTCGTCTGTTCCGGACAGACCACGGTACGGGAATTGATGGCGCTCGTGAAGCGCTGCCAGTTATTCCTCACAAACGACACGGGGCCCATGCACGTCGCGGCGGCCTTCAAGGTTCCGCTGGTAGCTGTGTTTGGCCCGACCGATTGGCAAACCACATCGCCGTTCGGAGTCGATGCCAAGCTGGTCCGGCAGCCGGTGTCCTGCGCGCCCTGTCTCCTGCGGGAATGTCCCATCGATCACCGGTGCATGACCGAGGTGACGGTGGAGCAGGTCTACGATGCAGCGGCGCAGCATCTACCGCTGGTGGCCTCTCCTCCCGCAGTCGAACCAGCGCCGCCGCCGGGTCTCACTTCCACGTCGCTGGCGGGTGTCACGGTGTTTCTCGATCGTGACGGCACATTGAATGTCGATACGGGATATGTAAAGTCTCCCGATGACTTCACGGTTCTACCCGGCGTGGGGGCGGCGCTGGCCAGGTTGAAGCAGGCCGGCGCGCGCCTGGTCGTCGTCACGAATCAGTCCGGCCTGGGGCGGGGATATTTTTCTTCAAGGGATCTCGAAGCGATTCACAGCAAGTTGCGGCTGGTGCTGGCTGAGGACGGGGTGACGCTGGATGGGCTGTATTTTTGTCCCCACCATCCCGACGATCACTGCAATTGTCGCAAACCGGCCCGGGGTATGATCGACCGGGCCCATGCCGAATTGCAGGTGGACCTGAGCCGCGCCTATGTGATCGGCGACAGTGTTCGTGATGTCGAATTAGCCAAGCAGGTGGGGGCGCAGAGCCTGCTGGTGATGACCGGCCCGTCCGGTGCGGAGGCCCTGGCCGACTTGACGGCCCGCGATCTGCCTCCTGACTATGTGGCCGAGGGGTTGTGGCAGGCGGTGGATTGGATTCTCGCCCATGCGACGCGCAGGCCCGCCGCCGACCTGCAGCGCTGATCATTTCTGGTGGCCGAATGACCGACCCCGTACGCCGACTCCTGCTGATCAAACCCAGTTCGTTGGGCGACATCGTCCATGCGATGCCGACCCTGGCGGCGTTGCGCGAGCGGTTTCCCCAAGCCGAGGTTACCTGGCTGGTGAAGCGGCAATGGGCGCCGCTGGTGGAAGTCATGGCCGGGGTCGATCAGGTCTGTTCGGTATCGGAAGGACTCAGGGGCTGGTTGGGTCGGGTGCCTGCTCTCCGGGCGGCCGGCTTCGACCTGGTCGTGGATCTTCAGGGACTTTTCCGGAGCGGGGCCATGACGCTGTTGACCGGTTGCGGCCGCCGGATCGGGTTTGCCAATGCGCGGGAGGGCAGCTCGATGTTCTACACCCAGCGGGTGGCGGTTCCTCTCGCGCCCATGCACGCGGTCGATCGCTACCTGCTCGTCGCCGAGGCGCTGGGCGCGACACGACCCACGCGACCGCGGTTCGAATTCGTCGATCGATCGAAAGACCGGCAGGCCGTGGAGACCATGTTGTCCCGGGCAGGAGTTGTCGCTCAGCAACCCTGGGTCGCCATGAACGTGTCCGCGCGTTGGGAGACCAAGCGTTGGCCGCCGCAGCATTTTTCCGAGGCAGCTGACCGGCTTTCTCAGGCGCATGCGCTGCCTGTGGTCTTGATCGGCGGGCCGGCCGAGCGGCCGGAGTCGCTCGCAGTGACGGCGCTCATGCGTACGAAAGCGATTGATCTGACAGGACAGACCCCTGTAGGCTTGCTCCCCGGTTTGTTACGTCGCGCGTCTGTGTTGGTGACGAACGATTCCGGGCCGATGCATATCGCCGCGGCGGTGGGGACGCCGGTGGTGGCCCTGTTCGGCCCGACGGATCCCGTCAGAACCGGGCCCTATGGCATGGGCCATGTTGTCCTGTCGCATGCAGTGGAATGCAGCCCCTGTTTTCGCCGCGACTGTGCCCGTGCGGTGCCCCTCGAATGTCTGACCGCCGTGGGACCGGAAACGGTCGTTCGTGCCGTCGAACAACAACTTGAGCGATCACGCAAGTCAGGATCATTGTGAACATCATCATTGCGGAATCCAGCACGGCGGTCGGCGGGCAGGAACTGGCCGTTCTGCTCCACGCTGAACGTCTGTTGAAGCGCGGCCATCGCATTCGATTGGTCCTGGAGCCGCGTAGCCCCATCATGGTCATGGCGAGAGAACGAGGGCTTCCGGTCGAACCGTTTGTCATGCGGCAATGGCGGCTACCGCTGTCGATTCTGGCCTTTCGCGCGTTGCTCAAGCGGGAGCGTCCCGAGATCGTCCACGTCAACAGTTCACGCGACAGCTGGATCGCGGCGCTGTCGTCACGCCTGCTCGATCCGCGTCCCAAGGTCATTCGCACGCGGCATATTTCGGCGCCGCTCAATAACAACGCCACTACGCAGTTGCTGTATCGTCGTCTCTTCGACATGGTCATCGTGACCGGGAGCGAACGGAACCGGCAGGACCTCATCCATCGGGACGGACTGGCGCCGGACCGTGTCGCGTCGTTTCCCATCGGCTTGGATGTGGAGCACTTTTCGCCGGCCAAACCTCAGCACGATATCCGGGTCGAGCTGGGGATTCCCGGCGGGCATCTGCTGGTCGGGATGATTTCCTATCTGCGGGACTATAAGGGCCACCGGTATCTTGTGGAGGCGGCCGCCAAAGTGCTGAAGCAACACCAGGGAGTGGCCTTTCTCATCGTGGGTGAAGGGCCGGAAGAGCAGAACATCCGCGCGCAGATCGAGCGTCTCGGCCTGATCGCCGATGTCCGCATGCTGGGATTCCGGGACGACCTTCTGGATGTGTTCCGGTCGTTGAATCTCTTTGTGATTCCCACGGTCGAAGGCGATACCATTCCTCAGGTGTTGATGCAGGCCCTGGCGATCGGACTCCCGGTTGTCTCGACGACCACCGGATCGATTCCCGATGTGCTGGCCGACGGGGAGTCGGGGTTCATCGTCCCGCCGCGGGATGCCGATGCATTGGCCGACCGGATCGGCCGCCTGCTGGTCGATCCCCAGCTCCGCGCCGCGATGGGGAGACGGGGCCGCCAGACGGTGGTGCAGTCCTATTCGATCGACCGGATGGTGGATGAGCTGGAGCATGTCTATCGGCGGGTGATCGCATCATGATGCAACGATGGGCGGAAGCCCGCGACTCGATCTGCAAAAGCGTGCTGTTCTGGTGGATCCTCTTCGTCGTGATGCAAATGGCGGAGCGGATGTTCCTGCTGCGCGACGCGTTCGAACAGGAAGCTCCCAGTCTGCCGCTGCTACTCAAGACCCTGGTCGTCGGCGTACGGGGGGATTTCATCACCGCCACCTTTGCGCTGGTGCTGGCCGGGATTGGGGCAGGGGCATGGGCTCTGCGGGGGCATGGCTGGAGCGGGATGAGACGTCTGCCCCAGCCCTTCCTCCTGTCGTTTCGATCCGGGCTGCATGTGGGGTGTGTGCTGACCGGCTTGTTGTTGTTTGTCCTGTTGTGTGTGGACATGGGGTACTACGGGTTCAACCGGCAGCATATGGACTTCGTGTTTCTCGAATATATCGGCGACCTCTTTGCACCTGCATCGACACCCGACAGCACCAATGCGCAGGCGATGCGGCAAACCAGCGCAGAGTTAAGCGAGACCGGAAAATGGGCCGCCCGGCTGGCGCTCTTTCTGGGCATCCAGGCTGTGGCCATGGGGCTGTGGTGGTGGAGTTTTTCCTGCGCCATTGTACCCGCGCTGGCTCGCTGGCGGCCGGGCTCTGGGTTTCAGGCGAACACGGTCCTCCTGGTCGCACTGGTGGCCGGCGGAGCCGGGTTTCATCATTCCGGCCCCTACGGGATTCGGATCGCGCCGATCGGAAGCATGGTCTATTACACGCTGGCGCAGAATCCTGTCCTCTTTGCGGCTGAGGCCCTGCGAATCGCGGTGGTATCGCGGGGGGCGATGGAACAACGGGCAAATGCCGAGGCCATGCCCTATGATGTCGCCGTTCAGACGGTGCAGCGATTGCTCGGCCCGGGGGAAGCGTTTATGGATCAGCGGTATCCCCTGGTCAGAACCATGGCCGCCTCTTCCGACGGTGTTCGGTTACCCGGGCAGGCGAACATCCTGTTGGTGTTTCTCGAAGGATTGGATCGCCGCTATCTCGAACAGAAGTACGGCGAGATTCAGGGGACACCGTTTTTGGATCGCCTGAAGCAGGAGAGCGTCTACTTCGAGAACTTTTTCTCCAACGGCGTGCAAACTTCACGAGGACTGTTTGCGACCCTCTGTAGTGCGTTTCCGCGGCAAGGGGCCGCCGCGATGAAAACGCGGTATGCCCACGATTATCTCTGTCTGCCGTCGTTGTTACAGCGTCGGGGCTACCGCACGGAGATGGTGATCGGGCAGCATCGGGACCTGAACCGGCTTCAGTCGTTCGTGGCGCGCAATGGCTTGCAGCAGCTGATCGACGAGGGAGATTTTCCCAAGGATGCGGAGCGGATGGGCCTCGGCATCGTGGACGGCGCCCTGTTCGCTCTCTGTTACGAACGCATCAAGCAACTCCAGGCGGAGGACAAGCCGTTTTTTCTAACGACCCTCACGTTATCGACCCACCATCCCTTCGCGGCCCCGCAGAACCATCCCGAGGTACGTCTGCTGCAGGAGCAGGTGCAGGACAAGTATGTGGGCGCCTTACGATATACGGATCACGAGTTCGAGCGGGTGTTCACCAGACTCGTTCGCGAGGGACTCCTGAGGAATACGGTCGTCGTCGTTCTGGGTGACCATGGCCGGCATGAACCGGTCGGGAGCAGCGACATCGAGCGAAAGGCAGGTCATTTTGCATCGCCGCTGTTGATCTGGATGGACGAGTCGTTGCGCACTCCGGCCACCTATCGCCCGCGGACCGTGTCGGCCATTGCCAGTCAGGTCGATGTGGCTCCGACCCTGCTGGCGCTCAACGGCATATTGCCTACCGTGGGCGCGTTCGCCGGACATGACCTGACTTGTCTGTTGGTGCGGGATTGCCTGCCCGACCAGGTGGCCTATCTCACCAGTGTCTACGACAATCTGGTCGGCCTGGCCAGCCCGGACGGGCTGTTATTGTATTCGTTCTCGACCGAGTCGTTTCAAGAGGCCACGCTCAATTTCGGAGCGCTATCCGAACACGAGCCGGGCCGGCGACGACGGTTCGCTGCTCGAGACCGGGAGTTGATGGCCTTCTACGAGGTGGCGAATGTCGCGCTCGATTCGAATCGCCTCTGGTCCTGGCGCGAGTTCGGGACACGATTATGATCGTGCGGGACACAATTTCTTATTCGTAGTTGTTCGATAAGGACCTGCTGCTGTGAATCACATTCCGGTGTCGGCCGTGGTCATCGCCTACAATGACGAGCCCAACATGCGGGCTTGTCTGGAGTCCATCACCTGGGCGGATGAAATTATCGTGGTGGATTCTCACAGTACCGACGCCACTGAGCGGATCAGCCGGGAATTCACCGATCAGGTCTACCAGCATGACTTTCACGGGTTCGGACGCTTGCGGAACGAAGCCCTGACCCATGCCAGGCACGACTGGGTGTTCAGCCTGGATACCGATGAACGGGCGACGCCGGAGTTACACGACGAGATCCGGCGTGTGCTGGCTGCGGGCCCGGAGGCCGATGCCTACTTCGTTCCCCGCAAGAATTATTTTCTCGGGCGATGGATCAAACATTGCGGATGGTTTCCGGACTACCGGCAGCCGCAGTTGTTTCGCAAGAGCCGGCTGCGTTATCGGGAGGAACTCGTCCATGAAAGTTTTGATCTGGACGGGAAAATCGGCTACTTGACGGCCGCTGCGCTGCAGTACCCCTTCCGGGATATCGACCATTACTTAGCGAAGCAGGAGCGCTATTCCGATCTCATGGCACGGCGCATGGTCGAGCAGGGGCGTGCATTCTCCCCGCATCAGCTGGTCTCCCATCCCTGTTTTACCTTTCTCAAAATGTATGTCGGGCGGAAAGGGTGCTTGGACGGGGTGCCCGGACTCATCTTGTCCGGACTCTATGCCTACTATACGTTCATCAAGTACGCGCGTTTCTGGGAGCTGCAGTCCCGGGTGCCGGCTGAAGGCAGCCGGGCGGCGCCGGTCAAGCAGGACGAAGCGTGACGGTCACCGACGATGGAGCCAGACGCAGAACCATGACGATTGCGGCGGTAGTCATCACCAAAGATGAAGAAAAGAATATTGCCGACTGTCTCGAGTCCCTGCGCTGGGCCGACGAACTGATCGTCGTGGATGCGGAAAGCCGGGACCGGACGGTGGAGCTGGCAAAGCAGTACACCCCGAACGTGTTTGTCCGCCCCTGGCCAGGGTATGGCCCGCAAAAAAACTTCGGCATCGAGCAGGCCGCTGCGGAGTGGATTCTCGTGGTGGATGCCGACGAGCGTGTGACCGGGGGATTGCGGAGGGAAATCGAAGCGTTACTGGCGACGGCTCCGGCTGCCGACATCGGAGGGTATGAGATTCCCCGGCGGAATTTTTTCTACGGGAAATGGATTCAAGGCGGCGGGCTCTATCCGGACTATCAGCTGCGGCTGTTCCGAAACACCGCCGGCCGGTACGACGACGTGACGCTGCACGAAAACTTCACGCTCAGCGGGCGTCGGGAGCGGCTTCGGGAGCCTTTCGATCACTACAGCATGCCCAGCGTCAACCATCACATCCGCAAGATGATGCGGTATACGACGCTCGGTGCCGATGAGAAACTCAAGCGGGTCACCCATATCAGCGGCTGGGTCATTGCTACGCACCATCTGGGTACGATCCTCAAAACCCTGTTCTCGCGCGGCGGGTATCGCGACGGGGTGCACGGATTGGTGGTGGCGATGTTTGCCGGCCTCCACACGTTCGTCAAATATGCCAAGGCCTGGGAGCGTGTGAACGTAAGGCGGGACGCATGATCGATCCATCCCTGCCCGGCATGAACCTGGCGGAGGTCCTGTTTCCCTGATGCGTATCGGGATCGACGCGGCGTCAATCGTGGGGGACAAGGGCGGCGTCGGCTGGCATACCTATCACCTGCTACGATCGCTGCTGGCCTTGGATGAGCAAGTCGAGTATGTCGGATATCTCCGTCCCGGATCCCTGCATGCGGGCCGGCTCGAAGGCTGGCCGGTGCACGAGCGTATGCGGTGGGTGGAAACGCCGCGGTGGCTGATGCCATGGCGGGGCGCCTGGGATGAGCTCGATCTCTATCACGGCCCCAACTTCAAGATGCATACGAGGGGACGATCCGGCGGAATCGTCACCATCCATGATCTGTGGCTGGCCAGGCATCCGGAATATTCGCGGAAGCTGTTGGGTCAGGCCGGCTCATCCCGGCGAGCGATAGCCACGGCCAACCGGGCGCGACGGGTCGTAACGGTGTCGGAGTTTTCGGCCCGTGAGATAGAAGCCTTGTATGGAATTCCGCGAGACCGGGTGGTCGTCATCCATAACGGCGTGACCGAGGAATTCTCTCCTGTGCAGGATGAGCAGGCGATGCCGGCGTTGATGAAGCGGTGGGCGATTCCATCCGCCGGATTTATTCTGTTCGTCGGCGGGGCCGATCCAAGAAAGAATCACCGTGGTTTTCTGCAGGCCGTGGCGCAGTCGCGTTCACAGCTTGGGGGGCGGGTCATTGTGCTCGTGGGGGATGCGGAGCACCCGCAGGGAAGCTACCTCGCGACGGCCCGGTCGCTCGGGTTGGGGCAGGACGTGCGTTGCACCGGTCGTCTCAATCGCGAAGAGCTGCGCCGGCTCTACTCCTTCGCCGACGTGTTTGTCTTTCCGTCGCTCTATGAGGGATTCGGCATGCCGGTCCTGGAGGCGATGGCCTGCGGCGCGCCGACGATTACCTCGTTGACGTCGTCGCTTCCGGAAGTGGCAGGGGATGCGGCGGTGCTGGTGGATCCGGAGGATGCCGGGGCGTTAGGAACGGCGATGGTAAACGTATTGTCCGATCAGGGGCTGCGACAACAGCTTCGGGGTCGTGGGTTTGAGCGGGCGCGACTCTTTACCTGGCAGCGCGCGGCGTTGCGTACCAGTGCCCTGTATCGTGAACTCTGTGCTTGAGGCAGGCTGTTGAAAAAGCCCGTCCGCGTCGTGGTCAAGGTCTGTGAATCGTGACGCGTATCTCGGAGGGGATAGGAGCTACAGCGTATGGTTGAGAGCGGGAAGAGGAGGGTTGTGGTGCTGGCTCCTGCGATGAGCTATAGGCCATAAGCTCATGTATCCGGACGAGAGACGAACGACGCTTCACGAGCGACGGACGGATGTGCGATCCTCGACGTTGTCCTAAGTTACAGGAGCTGTGGTGCAACAATCTGCTAGAGTCGGCGGTATGACGGATCTTCAGAACATTCTGCTCATCAAGTTGCGGCATATCGGTGATGTGCTCCTATCGACGCCGGTATTACACGGGTTGCGAACCGCTTTTCCCCAGGCGCGGCTGACGATGCTGGTCAATCGTGGAACAGAAGGGGTGTTAGCGCACAACCCGGATGTGAACGAGGTGTTATGTCTCGAGAAGGGCTCCTGGAAGGCCCAGATGAAGTTCGTGCAGATGCTGCGTCGGCGAGGTTTTGACGGCGTCGTCGATCTGACCGATGGGGACCGCTCGGCCGTCATCAGTCTGGCGACCGGTGCTGCCGTCCGTATTGGGTTCAATGCGGAACATCGCTGGCGCGGGCTCTTGTACAGCCAGGTGACCAAACCACGCCCGATGGATCAGCACCGAGTGGACTATGACCTCTGCACCTTGAGGGCTCTGGGGCTCGACCCGAAGCCGGGCACGCCCGTTTTGTACCCGTCGCCGACGGATGAGCAGGTGGTGGAGACCTGGATGCAGGAGGCCGGTCTGTTGTTTGCACAGGCCTCGCCCTTGTTGGTGCTGTTGCAACCGGGGGCGCGTTACTCGCTGAAAGTCTGGCCGCATGAACGGTTTGCGCAGCTGGCCGATCGTCTCGCCGACAAGTTTGCCTGCCGGATTCTCCTGGGCGGCGACCAGCGTGAACGCGAGGTTGCCGAGCAGGTCGCCCGCAAGACGCACTGTGCGCCCACTGTGGTCGCGGGGAAGTTTTCGCTCCTGCAGTTCGCCGCCTTGGTGAAACGTTGTGCGCTGTTCGTCGGAAACGACGGCGGCGCCATGCATATTGCCGCAACGATGAGAACGCCGGTCGTGGCTATTTTCGGGCCGACGTATCCGCAACGGTGGGGACCGCGCGGTGGCCCGGCGCAGGTGATCTACAAAGGCTTGGATTGCCGGGCCTGTTATCATCCGACCTGCTTGCGCGGCGATGACAGTTGCATGCAGCAGATCACGGTGGATGAGGTGTTTACGGCGGCCAGCCGGATGTTGGAACGTGCGCCGGTGAGGACAGAGGCATGAGCGACGAATTGGTGAGCGTGGTCATTCCGGTATTTAACGGCGCGCCGTTTGTCGCCAAGGCCGTGGCCAGCGTGCGGGCGCAGGGGCACAGTGCCGTGGAAATCCTCGTGGTGGATGACGGATCGACCGACGGGACGCAGGAGGTGTTGAAGCGCCTTGCGGAGAGCGACGGCATTCGATGGTTTCAGCGCAGCCACGGCGGCCCGGCCCGTTCCCGCAATTACGGCATCGCCGCCGCGCAAGGGCAATTCATCGCGCTGCTGGATTGCGATGATGAATGGTTGCCGGACAAACTGGCCGCTCAGTTGGCTGTCATGCGTGCCAGGCCGGATGTGGGGTTGGTCCATACGGACTTCGAGGTGCGCTTTGAAGACGGCACGCTGGAAGAGCGTGTGTCGGCACGATCGAGCCGTGAGCCGATGGTGCAGGCGTTTGCCGGCGGTCATGTCGCGCTGCCGTCCACACTCCTGATCCGGAAAGCGGTGCTCGATCAAATCGGGAGCCTGGACCCTGAACTGTACGGGTCGGAAGATTCCGATCTCACGATCCGGCTGTTTCGGGTGACCAGGTTCGAGTGCATCGATGAGGTGTTGGTGCACAAGCTCCAGCGGGGGCACGGCTATCGAGACATGGCTTTCGATGAGCAGACCCATCGCGAGCGCGTTCTCGCCAGTCGAGATCGCTTTCTCATGCGCCTGGAGGGGTTCGCTCCCTTGACGGCGGCGCAACGCGCCGCGTTGGATCGGGAATGGGCGAATTATTTTCTTTTAAAAGGGGCGGCCGCAGAACGGGCCGGCCGGTGTAAAGAGGCGCGGAGACACTATTGGGATGCGATCTGTAAGGCACCGGCACGCATTCGATGTTATACGCGTTGGCTTCGCACCCTGAAGCCCTAGCCCGGACTCTTCATGAACGCCTCGCGACGGTATTCATGAAGAGTCCGGGCTCGCGCAACCGATGCGGGCCTCCCGCTGAGCGCCTCGAAACACAATCGCCAAAGGATCTATGGAAACCGTCAGCTGCGACCTGTGTGGAGAGGCTTCGGCCACTCCTGTCTTCAGCCAATACGATCTTGCCCACCGTGTCACCGATGACCTATTTACGGTGGTGCGTTGTCGAGGCTGCCGCCTGTTATTCTTGAATCCTCGTCCCACTCGTGAGGAGATCGGTCGCTACTATCCTGCCACCTATTACCCCGACGCTGCGCCCAGTCAGGCCGGTGATCTCCGCCGGGCTGTCAAGCGATGGTCCGGGAAAATCCGGCGGTGGATCGCTCAGGATTTTTATGGCTATCCGGCGCCGGAATCGGTCCGCCGCTGGCAATGGTTGCGCCGGCTCCTCATATGGCCTGAGTTCCTCTGGCGCCGCTGGCGTGGTCGCGGCCTGCTGCCCTGGGCCGGTCGAGGCCGGGCCTTGGATGTCGGTTGCGGTGCGGGCAACAATCTGGTGTCGCTGCAGGAACAAGGTTGGGATGTGTCCGGAGTAGATGCCAGCGCTGTGGCCGTGGAGCGGGCGCGGGCCCGTTTCGGTGATCGGGTCCGCCTCAGTGATTTGAGATCGATGGCCTATCCGGACCGAACCTTTGATACGGTTCTGTTCAGTCATGTGCTGGAGCATGTGCATGGTCCATTGCCTCTTCTGGAAGAGGTGTGGCGCATTTTGGATTGGGAGGGCCGGGTCGTCATCCTCTGCCCCAACGCCGGCAGCCTGGAGGCGAAACTCTTTGGACGATGGTGGTTTCCCTGGGAATTGCCGCGCCATCTGTTCCACTATGAGAAGGCGACGCTTATGCGGGTGTTGGAAGCGGCCGGTTTCCATATCGAGTCGGTCAGCACCGGCTTGGGCTCGCTCTACTTTATGGCGAGCCTGGCTCGGGTATGGGAACAGCGGTTCGGGCGAGTGGTGCCCGGTCGTCGATTCATCGAGAAAGTGTTCGTCCGCCCTTTCTGTTTCTGTGTCGGGCATCTGGGGTACGGAACTGAGTTGAAGGTCTATGCCAGGAAAGATCGGCACGGGCTCGCTGAGCCTGGCAGGCTGCGGAAAAACTCATTTTTTGCGTAATACGTCGCGATCAACCCACATGCCGTGTAGGCAGCAGAATCACCACCGGATGCGCAAAAAGGCCGTCCAGCAAGGCCGCAGCGAGCGAAGAAGCGAAGCGTACTCGAGCCGTACGGTGAGCTTCTGAGCGATGCGAGAACGCCGCTAGCAGACGATTTCCGCATCCTGCTAGACAAAGTACGATCTGACGAGACGCGACCAAGTCTTCATGTTGAGCGGTTCGTGGCGCAGAGCCGACTGAAAGGCCTGCCGAGCGGCGGTGGGGGTGTGGGCCCGCAGGTGGTGTTTGCCCAGGTCGGCATAATAGACCGCCCAATCGTGCGAGAGGGCATCGCCTTCAGGGGTGCCGGGTCGGCAAGAGGCGGCGTGTTTTTCGAGGAACCGGCGCCGACCGTCCAGGGCGCGCAAAGAGGGGATATCCCGCGACGCATTGTGTCCGTATAGCCGGTGCCGATAGAGCGGTTTGGGAAGATGAATGAATCGGCCCGGACCGTACAGCCGGATGATTAAATCGATGTCCTCCCAAATCGAGAGGGCCGCATCGTAGCCGCCTACCGCATCGAAACAGGTCCTGCGGAAAAGCGACCCCGATGTGGCGGCGTCGTGTCCGCCCCGCAGCAATTGCGTGATGCTGCGTTGCTGTTTCATCGCGGCATCGTATTCAAGAATCTCGTTCCGTTCATTGACCTGGTACCCGTCGCAGTGCACGAGGGCTGCCTGCGGAGCGCTCTCGAGGATGCCGAGCGTTGCTTCCAGGAAGGTGGGCTCCCACAGATCGTCCTGATCGAGAAATGCCAGATAGGGGGTTTGGGCCAGGCGCGCGCCGGTATTTCTGGCGGCGGCTTGTCCGCTGTTCTGTGGGTGACGCACGTAGCGGACCTGCGGGATGGTTTGCACCAACGCGCCCGTGCCGTCCGTCGAGGCATCGTCTACGACGATGATCTCATCGGCGGCCAGGGTTTGCGCGCGCACGGAATCGATGGCCTCCTTCAGATATCTGGAGATGCCGTTGTAGGCGGGAATCACGACGCTGATCTGTGTCACGGGCTTGAGTTCCTTGGAGCCGTCAATCGGTAACATAGGCGGTGAACGCAGTCAACCGGCGTTGTTGCCGACCCATCCAGGCGACATCGATTCGGCTGTCTTGACTTGTCGGATAGGCTGTGATTCCATGCGCGCCGATTACTCGTGGTTGATCGCTCGCAGTACTATCGCGCGTACTGTTTCGACTGACTGCCCCGTGCGTGATCGCCGATCCGGTCCTGTCCTCCACCATAGGTCTATTCCGCGCCATATTGTGAAGATCGTCATTGCCGCATGGCATCTCAAGAATCTCAACGTGGGGATCGGGCGATATGCCCGGGAACTGATTGAGGCGCTGGGGCGCGTCGATCAGACGAATCAATACGAGATTCTGATCCCTCACGCGGAGCATCCGTTCACCGCGCGACCGAATATGCGGTTTCGCGTGATCCGTTTCCCGCTGTTCCGCCGCCGTTTCTGGGAGCAGGTGGCTCCGCTCCTGGTCGGCCCGTACGATGTGCTCCACTTTCCGTATGACTCTTGCGTGGCCTGGAAACGCGGAAAGTTCGTGGCCACTATCCATGACGTCAAGCCGTTGCTGTTTCCCGTGCTCCGTGCCCGTACCAATCTCAATAGTCGTATCGAGCAGTGGCTGGTCGGAGATCGCTGGAAGAAGGTCGACCACGTCATCACGATTTCCGAACATTCGCGGCGCGATCTCCTAGCGCACGTTCCGCTTCGCCCCGAGCAGGTGACCGTGACCTCCCTGGGCCTCGATGCCGAGCGGTTTCGGCCCGCCGAGCATCCGGGGGTGCGCAAGCCCTACGTGTTCTGCGTGGCCGGAGCCGACCCGACCAAGAACGTCGGCGTCCTCATCGACGCGTTCGCGAAACTTCCTGAGACGCTGCGCAGCCGTTTCGACCTGCTTCTGGCAGGTGATGTCTGTAAACGCCCGGATATTCGCGCGACCGTCGAGCGCCTAGGCATCAGCGCATGCACGAAGTTTGTCGGGGTGATCTCCGATACGGAACTTGTGGTCTCTTATCAGGAGGCTACGGTATTTGTCTTCCCGTCGCTCTATGAAGGGTTCGGGTTGCCGGTGCTGGAGGCGATGGGGTGCGGTTGCCCGGTGATCTGTTCGAATGCCGCTTCGCTGCCTGAAGTGGCCGGTGATGCGGCAGTACTGTTCGATCCGCATGACGGCGGTCGATTGGCCCTTGAACTCTCCCGCGTTCTGGCGTCACCCGTGCTGCGGGGCGAATTGAGGGCCCGCGGATTGGCTCGGGCGCGTGAGTTTTCCTGGGATCGCACTGCGGTTGAGACGGTGGCGGTCTATCGACGTCTTGCAGGCTGAGCTGAGTCAGTGGCTCTCAATGAGTGCGTCGGACAGGCCGCAACACGGATGGTGCTCGACATGTTGCAGCTCCTGTGTTGTCATGGGACTGCAACCGGTTCTTGCCCGATGTCGAGGGGATGCAGGCTATGTCGGAAGAGGCGTGCGATGTTTTAATCGCCGGGGCCGGAGTGATCGGCGTGGCCATCGCGAGGGAGCTCAGGCGTCGGTATGGCGTCAAGGTGGTCGTGTTGGAGAAGGAACCCACGGCTGGCCGGCACGCGAGCGGTCGCAACAGCGGCGTGTTGCACGCGGGCGTCTATTACAAGGCAGGAACACTCAAGGCGCGGCTGTGTGTAGAGGGGAACCGGCGGTTGCGGGCCTATTGTCGGGAGCAGGCCATTCCGCTCAACGAGCATGGCAAGGTGATTGTGGCGCGGACGGAAGCGGAGTTGCCGGCGCTGCGTGAATTGTACGCGCGATCCCAGGCCAATGGAGTCCGTGTGAGCCTGCTTGATGAACAGGCTCTGAAAGAGGTGGAACCTTGCGCGAAGACCGTACAGCAGGCGCTGTACGTACAGGATACTGCGGTGGTCAACCCGCAGCGGGTCATGGCGGCCATGGTGGCGGATGCCGAACGTGAAGGCGTGGAGTTTCGCTTCGGCTGTGCGTGGCAAGGGCGGGAGGGCGATGCCGTGGCGCGCACCGATCGAGGCCGCGTGGCCTACGGGCATTTCGTGAATTGCGGTGGACTCTTTGCCGATCGAATTGCGCATGCCTACGGGGTCGGTCGGCACTTCAAGATACTGCCGTTTCGCGGACAGTTCTATCAGTTGCGTCCGGGGTCCGCATTGCAGGTCCGCGGCAACATCTATCCCGTCCCGGACCTGCGGAATCCTTTCTTGGGCGTGCACTTTACGCGACGTCCGGAAGGCGATGTGACGATCGGACCTTCGGCCCTCCCGCTGCTGGGTCGTGAGCAGTATCAAGGCCTGACCGGGGCAACGGTCGGCGGTACGCTCACGATGCTGGCCTATTTGATGCGACTCTTCGGTCGCAACCGGGACCATTTTCGCTCGATTGCTTGGACCGAGATGGTCAAGCTGACGCGCACGGGTTTTTTCCGTGAAGCGGAAGCGCTCGGACAGGGATTTAAAAAAGCCGATTTACTGCCGGGGCAAGCGCCGGGCATTCGGGCGCAGTTGGTCGATACGCGAACGGCCGAGCTCGTGAGCGATTTTATGATTGAGGCGGGGCCGCGTTCCACGCACGTGTTGAATGCCGTGTCCCCCGCCTTTACTTCGTCACTACCTTTTGCCGAGCATGTCGTCGGAGCGATGAAGCTCGCGTAGTGTTCCATCGGCGGCATGATCGAATTTTCTGGTCTGAAGCTTGGCTGAGACGCTAAGATCCAAGTCGATCGATGCGCGAGGTGGCCGCTGTCCGAAAGCATCTATGCCGAGTGCCGATCGCGTGATATAAGATGACCTGTTCGTGGGCTCAATCCGTGCTCTTGCGTTGGGGGTGATGATGAAGGGTGTCGTACTTGCCGGGGGTCTCGGCTCTCGATTGCTGCCGCTCACCAAAGTGACCAACAAACATCTCCTGCCTGTCTACGACAAGCCGATGATCTACTATCCCATCCAGACGTTGGTCAACGCCGGCATTACGGAGGTGATGTTGGTGACGGGCGGGAACAGCGCCGGGGATTTCCTGAAGTTGTTGGGGAACGGGCGCGACTTCGGCCTCAAGCATCTCAGCTATACGTATCAGCAGGGGGAAGGCGGCATCGCCGATGCGTTGCGGTTGGCGGAGCATTTTGCCGACGAGGGCCCGGTCTGCGTGGTGCTGGGTGACAATTTGATCCAGGGCAATATTGCGAAGGCGGCCGCGGCATTCCGAGCGCAGAAGCGGGGCGCAAAGATTCTTCTCAAGGAAGTGAAAGATCCGCAGCGCTTCGGTGTGCCGTATCTCGAAGGGGACCGGGTGCTGAGCATCGAAGAAAAGCCGGCGCACCCCCGCTCGTCTTATGCGGTGACCGGAATCTATTTTTACGACGCGCGCGTGTTCGAGATCACCCGGACGTTGAAGCCTTCCGGCCGTGGTGAACTCGAAATTACGGACGTCAACAATGCGTACATTACCTCCGGGGAGTTGACCTGGAATGTGCTGGACGGCTGGTGGACGGATGCCGGCACGATCGAATCGTTGTTGGCTGCCAATCAACTCGTCGCGCAGACCGGGGCGAACAGGATGGAGTTCTAAATGCGTATTCTCGTGACGGGCGGAGCCGGTTTTATCGGGTCGCATCTGGTGCGTCGCTTGATTCAGAGCGGTCGCCATTCGGTCGTGAATCTGGATGCGCTGAAATATTCCGGCAATCTTGAAAATCTCGCCGATCTGGCCGGCGATCCGCAGTATACCTTCGTGCATGCCGACATCGGTGATCAGCGGGCGGTACATGCCACGTTGCAGGCACACCGCATCGAGGGCATCATCAATTGCGCGGCGGAAACGCACGTCGACCGCTCGATTCTCGATCCCGGGGCCTTTGCCCGCACGGATGTCGTGGGTACCGGTATCCTGTTGGAGGAAGCGCGTCAGGCCGGGGTGCAACGGTTTCTCCAGGTCAGCACCGACGAGGTGTACGGCAGTGTCGAGCGGGGCAGTTCCACGGAGGGAGATCGGCTGGAACCGCGAAGTCCTTATTCCGCGAGCAAGGCCGGAGGGGATTTGCTGGTGCTGAGTTATTGGACTACTTACCGGTTTCCTGTCCTGGTCACGCGCGGCAGCAATACGTATGGCCCCAACCAGTATCCGGAAAAATTCATTCCGCTGTTTGCGACCAACGCGATCGACGGGGAGCCGCTTCCGTTGTACGGTGACGGCAGGCAATGCCGGGACTGGTTGTCGGTCTATGACCATGCGGCAGGGATTCAGCATGTGTTCGAACAGGGGGAGCCGGGAACTGTCTACAATGTTGGGGGCGGGAATGAGCGGGAGAATATCACAGTGGCCGAACAGATCGTGGCGACGCTGGGGAAGTCCCGTTCGCTGATTCGGTTTGTGCAGGACCGCCCGGGGCACGATCGACGCTATTCGATCGATTGTCGCCGCCTGCGTGCCTTGGGTTGGTTGCCGCAGGTGCCCTTTGAAGAGGGGCTGAAGCAGACGGTCGAATGGTATCGCACGCATGAGAACTGGTGGCGGACGATTAAGTCCGGAGAGTTCAAGGACTATTATCAACAGCAGTACGCGAAGCGGCTGCAGCAGGGGATGGCGTGCGGATCGTAATCACCGGAGCGCAGGGACAGTTGGGCATGGATCTCCGGCAGGTCTTGCAAGGGCATCGACTGACGTTGCTCGATCTCCCGACGTTCGACCTGACCCATCAGGACTGCGGACGCGTCATTGTCGAGGCAGCGCCTGAGGTTGTGATTCACGCCGGCGCCCATACGGACGTGGACGGAGCCGAACGCAATCCGGCTTTGGCCATGGCCGTGAACGCCGCGGGGACCGAGCGAGTGGCCTGTGCGGCTGCTCAGGTCGGGGCGAGGCTGATCTATATTTCCACCGACTATGTGTTCGACGGCCTGGGCACACGTCCCTATCTCGAAACCGATCCGACCAATCCCATCAGCGCCTACGGCGAGTCGAAACGGGTGGGTGAGGAGCGGGCCTTGGCCTGTTGTGAGAATACCTTGGTGGTGCGCACCGCCTGGCTCTACGGCCTGTACGGCCGGAATTTCGTCAAGACCATGTTGCAACTGGCTTCCGAACGACCCTGTTTGAAGGTCGTCGCCGATCAGCGTGGGTGTCCCACCTTTGCCGGAGATCTTGCCGGCATGATCGGAACGCTCATGGCGCATCCGGCACGGGGTGTGTTGCATGTGACAAACGCCGGGAACTGTACCTGGCATGAATTCGCCAGGGAGATTGTCCGATTGTCCGGGCGCCCTGTGCCCGTTGAGGCGATCACGACGGCCGACATGCCGAGACCGGCGAAGCGACCCGCCTATTCGGTCTTATCGGCAGATCGTCTCCATCATCTTGGGTTCACCATGCCGTCCTGGCAGGATGGATTGCAGCGATTCATAAAGGCCCTGCCGGCAATGTCCTCACTGGTTTCTTAGAAGTCTCGCTTCGTATTCTCGCTTGTATCGGGACTCCTCCCGCTAGTCGGACGGGTCGTGAAGCTCCTTCATTCCGCTCGCCGCACTCGGTTCCTTATCCCCGCAGAGCGCTTAGTCGGGGCGCATCGCGATCCACGGTGCATTATTTTGCGATACTTCCTACGCTGAATGTGTCAGCAAGACACATTTCTTGTGCAACCTCCGCGATTTCTCTATACTGCGGTTCCGCAGAGCCCTCGCAGCGTTTCTCGTGACGATGCCCGGTGCACCCGGTGAGTTCGAGCCTGTGTGCAGGCCTGCTCCGTCAGACCGGTAAGCGGGTGATCCACTTCACGCATGAATGCCGACATGCCGATCCCAGGCATCAGGGCCGGGACCGAGGTGCTCTTGTGCATGAGGAGCGGTTCTACTGTTTGCGCATCGTTCGTTGCGGTGCCTGAGCGTCCGACTTGAGAGGGTGAAGTGTATGGATGTAGTTCGTTGTGCCTCTTTTTGTGACAAGCGATACTGATGGAATGCATGTTGTGACGTCGCCGCCCGTCGATTCCGCCCTTCGGTCCGCTCACACGGACGCGCGAACCGTTTCCGGCCACGCCCCCTTCTGGGCATTCCAAGGGTATGTGATGGCCGCGGTCGCCTGTTCGAGTTTTTTTCCGATGCTGTTTCGCTATCAGGAACATGCCGTTATCGTGCTCGTTGTTCTTTCACTGGGGATGTGCGCGATCGAGCGGGTGAGTCCCTGGATCAAAAATCCGCTGGATCTTCCCCTGTGGCTCTTCATGATCTGGGTGCTCTGCACCGTTCCGTTCGCGACCGACTCCGCCTACAGTTTTGCCGAATGGAAAAAATTCGTGGCGCAGGCCGGGGTCTTTTATTGGTCCTTGCTCGTCTTGGATCGCTGTCGACGGGAGCACTTGCCGCAGCAGATCCTCTGCGCGCTGGCCCTGACCGGCGCGACGCTTGCCGTCTATTCGCTGCTTGATTTCGTCGACAGGGGCGGCACGTGGAGAGACCGGTATATCCGAGCCAATGCGTTCGGGTCGGATTATAACTGGCTCAGTACGTACATGGTGATGACGATTCCCGTGGTCGGCAGCCTCCTCGTCCTGGGTCGTCTGTTCTGGTTTCGGGCGGTACAGGCCTTGGCGCTTGCGCTGATGGGGGGCGCGCAGCTGTTTTCCTATACGCGTGGCGGATGGCTTGGTCATGCGGCTCAAGGCATCGCATTTGCGACGATGGCGGGTGGCCGGCGCCTGGCTTTGTGGGTGCTGGGATTCCTCGCGATGGCGGGAGTGGGGCTGCTGGTCGCGTCGCAAGCCGGATTTCAGCGTGATACGGTGGCCGCCAGCACAGTGGATACCAGGTTGACGGTGTGGGGCATCGGATTGCGGCAGGTGGCAACGCATCCTGTGGTCGGGATTGGATACGGGAATAATTCGTTTGTGAAAAAATTCCCTGAATATTCGTCGGAGGCGCAGGCACAGGTGCCTCAGGAGACGCGCATCATCCCGGCCATGCACAATACGTTTCTCATGGTCGCGCTGGGGAGCGGCCTTCCCGCGTTACTCAGTTTTGTCTGGATCTTTGTCGCTCTCCTGCGCCGGCTCATTCCGATTCCCTGGCAGGCTGCATGGAACGATAGGTGGTCGGTGCTGGCTGCGGGTATCGGGCTGGCCGTCATCGGCTTCGCCGTGCGCAATCTTTTCGACTATATGTTTATGGGTAGCCTGGCGCACATATTCTGGCTGCTGGCGGCGATCGGCATTACCGTGACGGGTGCGGCCTGGCGAGGAGGCGGATCCGGTCGGCAGCCGGGGCGCCCTCAGCGTGAGGGCACCGCGCAGCAGCAGTCGTCTGCATAGTGCGGCTTGTCGGCGTCCGCCAATGGTGTCGGTATGGACTTGCACGGTTGCTTGACACCGCCTCGCAGATCGATCACAAGTGGGGTCATTGTCTCCTGTCGCCGGGGGGCAGGTCGTGAAGTTCCAGTTTCTTAGGCCGGGAAGACCGATCGGAGTGCCTGTTCAATGAATGCATTGATCACCGGGATTACCGGTCAGGATGGTTCGTATCTGGCCGAATTTCTTCTGGCCAAGGGATACGATGTCTATGGGATCATTCGCCGGTCCAGTTCCTTCAACACGGCGCGGATCGACGGCATTTATCAGGATCCGCATATCTCGGGAGCCAAGCTGCATCTGGTCTACGGAGATCTCAACGATGCGAGCTCATTGAATAAAATCATCCGCACGGTGCAACCCGATGAAATCTACAATCTCGGGGCGCAGAGTCATGTCAGGGTCAGTTTCGATATTCCCGAATACACCGCAGAAATCACGGGCCTGGGAACGGTTCGGTTGTTGGAAGCGATTCGTGAGTCCGGGTTGCGTCCCAAGTTTTATCAGGCCTCATCGAGTGAAATGTACGGCAAGGTGCAGGAAGTGCCGCAGCGGGAGACCACGCCGTTTTACCCTCGTAGCCCGTATGGAGCCGCGAAGGTCTATGCCCACTGGATCACGGTCAATTATCGTGAGGCCTATGGTCTGTTCGCCTGCAACGGCATCCTCTTCAATCATGAATCGCCGCGCCGTGGCGAAACATTCGTGACGCGGAAGATCACGAAGGCGGCGGCGCGGATCAAACTGGGCCTGCAGCAGGACTTGTTTCTCGGCAACCTGGACGCAAAACGGGATTGGGGATATGCCGGAGATTATGTCGAGGCGATGTGGCTCATGCTGCAGCAGGATGAGCCGGATGACTATGTCGTGGCGACCGGTGAAACCCACACCGTCCGCGAGTTTCTCGATGTGGCGTTCGACCATCTGGGGTTGGACTGGCAGCGGTATGTGAAGATCGATCCGCGGTATTACCGCCCTACCGAGGTCGATCTCCTCATCGGTGATCCGACACGAGCTCAACGGAAGCTCGGGTGGAAACCGACGGTGGATTTTCACCGACTGGCGATCATGATGGTGGAGGCGGATATGGACGCCGAACGGCTGAAGTTGCAGGGCACCGCATCGAAGGGGGCCTAGGTGATCGACACACACGCGCGCATTTATGTGGCCGGGCATCGGGGGATGGTGGGATCGGCAATCGTACGGGCCCTCACGGCTCATGGGTATGACAACCTGCTCCTCCGGACCAGCCAAGAATTGGATTTGCGCGACAACAGGCGCGTCGCCGAGTTTTTTGCAGAGACCAAGCCCGACTACGTGTATCTTGCCGCGGCGAAGGTGGGGGGCATTCTGGCGAACAGCACATTTCCCGCCGAATTCATCTATGACAACCTGGCGATTCAGACCAATGTCATTCATCAGGCCTATGTTCACGGCGTCAGGAAATTGCTGCTGCTGGGCTCATCCTGTATCTACCCAAGAGATTCCCCTCAACCGATGAAGGAGGAGTACCTCCTGACCGGTCCGTTGGAGCCGACCAACGAGTGGTATGCCGTGGCGAAGATCGCCGGCATCAAGATGTGCCAGGCGTATCGCCGGCAATATGGATGTGATTTCATTGCAGCCATGCCCACGAACCTGTATGGCCCGAACGACAATTTCGATCTTCAGACGGCGCACGTCCTAGCGGCATTGCTGCGGCGCTTCCATGAGGCGCGTGAGCAGGGCACCTCTCCCACGCTGTGGGGCTCCGGCACTCCACGGCGCGAGTTTCTTCATGTGGACGACTGCGCGGATGCCTGCCTGTTCCTGATGGATCGCTATTCCGATGCGATGATTATGAATGTCGGGGCAGGGCAGGACATTGCGATCGAAGAACTGGCCGCGCTGGTCGCCGAGGTGGTGGGCTATCGAGGCGGCATGCAATGGGATCGCGCCAAGCCGGACGGCATGCCGCGAAAGTTGATGGATTGTAGTAGGATGCAGACGTTGGGATGGAGTCCAACCATTGCCTTGCGAGAGGGATTATTCGAAACGTATCAGTGGTACAGGCGAAGTGTCGGTCCGCAGTCGGCCCCGACTCCATGATTCAACGTAGCCCCTCTGCTGTGAACGTCTTTGGGGCCAGGTCACGCGATGAAAACGGTTGTCAAAGCATTCGTTCAGGCACGAATGTCCTCTCGGCGGTATCCGGGCAAGGTGCTCGCTCCCTTTCGCGGAGAGGCGATGATTCGTCATGTGCTGCGTGCGGTCGAGCACACTCTTTCCTCAGAAGACATTGTTGTGGTAACGAGTGTCGACGCGTCCGATGATCCGCTCGTCCGCTACATCGAATCGATGGGCATGCAAGTTCATCGAGGTTCCTTGGATAATGTCCTTGCCCGTTTCATGTCCGGTGCGCGGGATTATCCATCCGATTGGATCATGCGAGTTAACGGTGACAGCCCGCTACTGTTTCCAGAGGTGCTGCGCCTTGTGATCCCCTACGCTGAAGGGGATACTCCTGACTTGGTGACCACTGTTTTCCCTCGGTCGTTTCCAAAGGGACAAAACGTTGAACTCATCAGAGTCAGCACTCTTCAGGCGATTCCCATGGAGGATACGACGCTGAGTGATCAAGAGCACGTCACCCCATTTTTCTATAGACAGCCTGACCGGTTTCGGATCGTGAATGTCGAATCTGGAGACCGGAGGCTTGCCGAAGTCGGTTTGGCCGTCGATACGATCGAGGATTTTCACCGGCTTGAACAGTTATCGACCGAGGAACTTCGCCGTTTCCGTCCACCGATTTTGGCAACCAGTGTCACGTCAAGGTGACTCTACATGAGCGTTTTAACCAAAAGGACACGATATACATGACTGGCACTCTGCATATCCCATTTGCCCGGCCTTGGATCACAGACGAGGATCGACATGCGGTTCTGGAGGTGCTCAACGGACATATCTTGACTCATGGTCCTCAATGTAAGTCGTTTGAACAAGAGTTTGCTGCGTTTCTGGGAGGAGGCCACTGTGTGTCGGTCAGTTCGTGCATGGCGGCATTGCACCTCTCGTACCTTCATTTCGGGATTGGCCCGGGTGATGAGGTGATCGTGCCTGCGCAAACCCATGCGGCGACGGCTCATGCCGTGGAGTGGGTCGGGGCCACGCCGGTATTTGTCGACTGTGATTCTCGTACAGGGAATTTGACCGCGTCGGCGATCGATGCTGCGTTGACCTCCAGGACAAAAGCAATTTCTGTCGTTCACTTTGCCGGCATTCCATGCGATATGCCGCCCATTGTCGATCTTGCGCAGCGGCATAATCTCAGAATCATTGAGGACTGTGCGATTGCATTGGGGGCCCGCCATCGGGGGCGTCATGTCGGATTGTTCGGAGATGCCGGCTGTTTTTCCTTCTATCCGGTGAAGCACATGACCACGGGCGAAGGTGGAATGTTCATCAGTCGCTATGAAGACGTGTCTCAGGCCGTTGCCAAGCTGCGAGCCTTTGGCGTAGACCGGACTCACAGTGAGCGGACCGTGCCGGGCATGTATGATGTGCCAAGTCTCGGACTGAACTACCGGATGAGCGAAATTCAAGCGGCCCTCGGTCGCTCTCAGCTTCGGCGAATGAGTGCCGTGTTGACTCAACGTGCCTCACAGTTCGAGCGCTATCGGAAGCTGGTAGACGGCCTGCCGCAGATTCGACTCATCGATACGGATGTTGCGGAATGCCAATCAAGTCACTATTGCGCGAGTGTCGTATTCGAAGGAGAATATGCCGGTAAACGAAACGAGATGGTGGAACGACTGAATACGGCAGGAATCGGAACCAGCATCTACTATCCGCAACCGGTTCCACGGATGACCTATTATCGAAATAAGTATGGGTTTGTGTCCAATGATTATCCGCGCGCCGAACATATCAGCGATCATTCCGTCGCGTTGCCGCTTGGAATGCATCTGGCTGATGGCGATGTCGACAGAATCGTAGCTATAATGAAGCGCAGCTTAACGGAAACTGCCAGCGGGAAAGGACGCACACAGTGATCGAACTCCAAGGACGGAAGATCGCGCTTATCGGAGGCGCCGGTTTTATTGGCCATAACCTCGCGTTGACCCTGGCAAAAATGGGCGCGGATGTTCATGCCGTGGACAGCCTGCAAGTCAACAATCTCGGTGCGTTCTCGAATGCGCATGACGACACAAGTAAAGCGCTCTATCTTCATTTTATCCACGATCGCTTGCGGCTCTTACAGGAGGCTCAAATTCCCCTTCATGTCGTGGATGCGCGGGACTATCATGTTCTGTCTCGATGCCTCAATGAGATGAAGCCCGATACGATCGTGCAGTTGGCAGCCATCGCCCATGCGAATCGTGCGAACAAAGATCCGTACAGCACGTTCGATCATAGTTTAAGGACCTTAGAGAACGCACTGGATTGCGCGCGAGGGCTGAATGCCCGGTTCATCTACTTCTCATCTTCGATGGTGTATGGGAATTTCGATGGCGACGCGGTGACTGAGGAGCGTCATTGCGAACCTCTGGGTATCTACGGTGCGTTGAAGTATGGTGGAGAGAAGCTCGTTATCGCCTATAGCCAGGTCTTTGGTCTTTCTTACACGATTGTCAGACCTTCGGCATTGTATGGCGAACGCTGCGTCAGTCGGCGTGTCGGACAGGCTTTTATCGAAGGCGTCCTTCGCGGGGCGCCTCTCAGTGTGAATGGTGACGGGAGCGATGCGCTCGATTTCACCTATATCAAAGATCTTCTGCAAGGGTTGGTGCTGTGTATCGTCAAAGACGAAGCCCGGAACCAAATCTTTAACCTGACATACGGAGGGGCCCGGTCGCTCACGCAAATGATTGATATCGTGCGTCAACAATTTCCCACTGTCGAGGTTAAATTCCAGCCGCGCGATGCGTTGATGCCTGAACGCGGAACCCTGTCTATTGAGAAGGCCAAACGGTTGCTCGGGTACTGTCCTGAGTATCCGTTGGAAAAAGGGTTCGTCGATTATATTCAATGGTATAAGGAGTTGGCCGGTCGGCATCAGAGATTCTTCAGTCCACTTCAGCATCCATCAGCTTAACGAGGACAACCACCGTTGAAATTATTTGGAAAAAATCTCGATGATACGGTGGCGGTTGTCGCAGAAATCGGTCTCAATCACGAAGGGGATGTTGCCGTTGCCGAGCGCCTGATTACTCTTGCCGCGCAGTCCGGTGCGGATGCCGTAAAACTGCAAACGTTCACCCCTGAACGTTACGCGTCCGCGTCGGACCCCCATCGACTCGCTAGGCTGATCCGGTTCAATTTGTCGAAGGACGCCCACCTCAGACTGGCAACCCATGCCGCAAGATTGGGCATCCCATTGTTTTCGACGGCCCTTACGGAAGACGTGATCGACTTCTTGAATCAGTGGTGTCCAGCCATAAAGATAGCCAGCGGAGATCTGACCTTTGAGCCGGTCATACGAGCTGCGATTCGTACGGGAAAGCCCGTGATTCTCTCCACCGGAAACGGCACGACGGAAGAGATTGATCACGCATTGAACTGGTGCAGTAGGGAGTTGGATGCGATTACACTGAAGGACCGATTGGTATTGATGCATTGTGTCGCGGCGTATCCGGTTCCTATTGAGCAAGCGAACGTTTCTAGTGTACCGTTCCTCAAACAGCGATACGGGTTGACGACGGGGTACTCGAATCACGTGATTGGCCCGGAGGCTGTACTCGCGGCGGTGGCGGTTGGCGCCCAACTCATCGAGGTTCATTTTACCGACAAGCGGGAGGGACGGGAATTCCGCGATCATGCACTCTCGTTTGAGCCGCCTGAACTAAAAGAGCTGGTGCACAGTGTCGCGAGAGTGAGAGCGAGTCTGGGCCGTGCAGGGAAGGAGATACAAGCCTGCGAATTCCCGTTGCGCGAGGTCATCCGCAAGGGGGTCGTTGCAGCGAGGGAGCTGGCAGCGGAGACGGTGCTCTCAGCAGGCGATTTGATGTGGGCTCGTCCCGCGACGGGCGTCAAGGCCGCCGAGTTGTCGTCCCTGATCGGAAAACGCCTCCTGCGTCCGCTCAAGCGCGGAGAGCAGATCACATGGAATGAGGTCCGTTGACGATGCGAGTGCTTATTCTGACGACGGATACGCTGCATCACGCGTACTTTGTACGGGAACTCGTTTCTCAGGTGTCGCGGCTGCACGTCATTCTTGAAACAACCGGCGTCACGCCTTCTTTTGATGTCGCTCACCCATTTGAATCGCAACGAGATCAATACGAACGTGATGTGTGGTTTAAAGGAAATGAACCATCGGTTCGGGAGTTCGCAGAGACGACGATCTGTGCGAACGTGAATGACCCCGACGTCGTCGAAGCCGCAAAGCGGTTTTCGCCTGACATCACGATCGCGTTCGGCATTCGCAAGGCGGAGCCTTCTCTGATCAGAGCCGCTGGGCCGCGAGTCGTCAATTTGCACGGCGGGGACCCGGAATTTTATCGAGGGCTGGACAGCCATCTCTGGGCGATATACCACAACGACTTCAAGAATATGGTGACGACTGTGCATGTCCTCAACGAAGCGTTCGACGATGGCCCGATCATCGGCATACGTCCTGTCGCGCTCTGTCGAGACATGCGTCTCCATCAATTGCGGCATCGCAATACCGAGTCGGCGTTGAATCTTGTGCGGGTGGCTTTGGAGGAATTGCGGCGCACTGGTCATATCGCAAGTCGTCCACAGCGGCAGGTGGGGCGATATTACTCATTCATGCCGACGGTGCTGAAAGATATATGTGTGAAACGATTTGAGAAGTATTGCGCTAGAGTGGAATGAACTATCCGTCGAGGATCTCCGACAACCGTATCGCCATTTTTCTGTTTCACGGTGTGACGTTGCCCGTCGATTGCGCCGTACGCAACTATACCAGGAAGCATATCGAGCGCGATTACTTTGTGACCGTGCTTCGGCGGTTGAAGCAGGCCGGCACCCCGGTGAGTATGAACGACATACTCAATCACCGGGAATTAGGAATTCCGCTTCCTCCAAGGCCATTTGCCGTGACGTTCGATGATGGGTTTCGGAACAACTTATCGGTAGCGGCTCCCGTGCTCGTGGATGAGCGTGTACCCGCGACGTTCTATATCAGCACGGATTTTGTTGAACGTAACAGGATGTCCTGGATCGATCGAATTGAGTTTGCCGTGGAGCAGTGCGTTTCGGCTGAACTCCAGCTCCCGTGGGGGCAACGACGGTTTCGCGGGGATGAACAACGTCGAGCATTTTTGACGGAGGTACGGCATCTCGTCAAAAATGACTTGATGATTGACGGCGAGCAACTGGCGACCGACATCCAGACGCAATTAGGCGTGGGCATCACGTACTCAAGTTCACACCCTCTGGATCAGAAGCTGGATTGGAAGGAAGTCCGGACGCTTGCGGCTGAGCCGTTGTTTATCGTGGGGGGGCACGGACATTCTCACGTCATACTCGACTCTCTTGGTGATCGTGCGCTGGAATGTGAGCTCGATACAGGGATGCGACTGTTGAAAGAGAAGGCTGCCGCGTACGGGCCGCATTACTCGTATCCGGAAGGAATGCCGAATTGTTACTCTGAGCGAGTCATCGAGGCCTTGAAGCGTAGAGGCGTTCGCTGCTGTCCTAGTGCGGTCGATGGCGTGAACGATTCGACTTCCGACCTGTTTCATCTGAAGCGGGTAATGGTTGTCTGATTGCCCTTGCCTGAGTCCGGGGCCTGGGCTTCATAAGATAGTGACAGTGATGGATTCATGCTCAAGTTGAGAGTCGGAGTAATCGGTCTTGGAGTTGGGGAGAAGCATGCGGAGGCCATTGCCAGGATTCCGGAGTGCGAACTTGCCGTCGTCTGTGACAAGAACCCGACGGCACTTGCAGCGGTAGCCGGAAAATTCCCAGGTGTTGTGGCGCGTGAGCGCGATACGGATATTCTCGATGATCCCGCCATCGATCTGGTGTGTATCGCCAGCTACGATGATTGCCATTTCTTCCAGACCATGCGGGCTCTGGAGCGAGGCAAGCACGTGTTTGTGGAGAAACCTTTCGTGCTTCATGAGGAAGAGGCGTTACGCGTCAGAGCGCAACTGCGCAGCCGTCCAAACCTTCGTTTGTCGTCGAATTTGATTCTGCGACGCTCGCCGCGATTCCTGGATTTACGACAGCGAATCATCGCGGGCCAATTCGGCAATCTCTACCATCTGGAAGCCGAATATAATTATGGGCGGCTTGAAAAGATTACCGAGGGATGGCGAGGGAAGCTGCCGTTTTATTCCGCCGTACATGGCGGTGGGGTCCATGTTGCGGATCTTCTGATGTGGTTGGCGCGCGATCGAGTTCTGGAGGTGTCGGCCGTAGGAAACGCGCTGGTGAGTCAAGGCTCCGGATTCGGAAATTTTGACAATGTGGTCGCGGTATTGCGTTTTGCCAGCGGCGCGATCGGGAAACTCGGCGTCAACTTCGGTTGCCGAATGCCGCATTTCCACGCGGTGGCCTTATATGGAACGAAGGCCACGTTTCTGAACGGGCGAGATTGTGCCTGGTTGTATACTTCTGCGGACGCTCATGTTCCGCCGCTCATCTTGGACACCGCGTATCCAGGAGTGCATAAGGGTGCGTTGATCGCCAGTTTTGTGGCGGCGATTCAAGGAACGGGGGAGGCGGAGGTGAATGAAGAAGACGTGTTTGCTTCTCTCTCCGTGTGTTTCGCGATTGAACGGAGTGCCCATTCCGGCCTCCCGGTCAAAGTGAATTATGTCTGATCGTTCCTCGGATGCGCCTGCGCCACATTCCGTGCGAGGTCTTTCGATCGTTCCGGATACCTGGCTTGCCACGATCATGAATCGTGACGTTCACCGTGTGACCGGGGTGTGGTGGGAGAAAGACCAGGGAAGCACTGCTCTACAAGAGCTTCGCCGGCTTACCTTCCAGTCTGGTTTTGCCTTTGCCCGGATTGCGACGCAAGAAGTGCGCACGAGTCATCACCTGGAAGAGTGCGGGTTCCGGATTGTGGATACCGCTCTTACGCTGGAGGCGCCGCGCTTGTCTGATGTTGAGACAACCAGCTTTCGGGTGCGGTTTGCGACATCGGAAGATGCGTCGGCGGTTGTGGATATCGCGAGGCAGAGCTTTCGTTATTCGCGGTTTCATTTGGATCCCGAGATTCCCCGCGTCTTGGCAGATGAAATCAAGGCCCGATGGGCCGGCAATTTCTTCAGCCGGCAGCGGGGCGACTACATGGTTGTTGCGGAACAAGATGGTCGAGTCGTGGGATTTCTTCAGCTGGTAACCGCCGCTGATCATGTTCTCATGATCGATCTGATCGCCGTTCTGCCAGATTCCCGTGGATTGGGATTGGCTGCAGCGATGATTCGGTTCGCGTGCATGGCATGTGGTCGTCCAAGAATGGTGCGTGTCGGCACCCAAAGCGCGAACCTTCCTTCTCTTTCCCTCTATCACAAGCTTGGGTTTCAGGTTGTCGCGAGCAACCATATCTTTCACCATCACGGGCCATCGCGGTAAGTTGCTGCCCGCAACGTAGGCACAGACCATGCGACAGGCTGCATGCCTCCAGGAGGAATCGCTGTAATGTGTGGGATAGCCGGCTTTATCGGGACACGGCGTCTGTCCGACGAGATTGCCCGAGGCTGTCTCGCTCTAATGCGGCGCCGAGGGCCCGACGCTTCTGGGGTGCGTCGTTTTACGACACCTTCAGGACGGCACGTGTTGTTGATGCATAGTCGGCTTTCGATCATCGATTTGGAGCCCCGGTCCGACCAGCCCTTCAACGTTGATCGATGCTGGATGGTGCTCAATGGAGAATTGTACAACTATCTTGAGATCAAACAGCGTCTTGTTGAAGCTGGAATTTCATTTCATACCCGATCCGATACCGAAGTATTTCTAACCGCTATTTGTCGCGACGGATGGCGCGTACTGGATCAAGCTGAAGGGATGTGGTCACTGGCGGTCTATGACGAAGAACAGGGACATCTGACGCTATCGCGTGACCGATTCGGGGAAAAGCCGCTGTATGTAGTCAGGTTGCCGGAAGGCTTGTATTTCGGCTCCGAAGCCAAGTTCCTGTTTGCTCTCATGGGCAAAGCCCTGCCCGTCAATCGACAACATGTGCGCCGCTACCTGGTGAACGGATACAAGTCGCTGTATAAGTCGGAGGAGAGATTTTTCGAAGGGCTCGAGGAGGTGCCGCCTGCAGCGGTGCTGCGAATAGATGCCGACGGAAAGGAAACGCAGAACTTGTATTGGGAGCCGGCCTTTCACCCGGACGAGAGTATGACGTACGAGGAGGCTGTGGCGGGGGTACGAGCGAGGGTCATTCATTCGATGGAATTGCGGTTACGCGGTGACGTGCCGGCCGCATTTTTGATGAGCGGAGGGGTGGATTCCAATGTGCTCATCGGGATTGCGAAGCGTGTATTTGGCTACGACGTACAGGGATTTACGATTCTTACGGAAGACGAACGATATGATGAGAGCGAGATGCTCGATCGGTCGATCGCTGAATTGGAAGTTCGACATGTAGGGCTGAAAGCCGATCCCACCGACTACCTCGACAATATGAAGCTCCTGGTCACATATCATGATGCGCCGGTTTCAACCATCAGCCATTATGTGCAATGGCTTCTCATGCGTGACGTACACGCGAAAGGATACAAGATTTGTCTAAGCGGTGTCGGCGCGGATGAGTTGGTTAGCGGCTACTATGACCATTACCTGATGCATCTGGCCGAGATCCGAGAGATGCCTGAATATACATCCACGCGGGAGGCGTGGCAGCAATATGTCCGACCGCTCGTGCGGAATCCCTATTTGAGGAATGCAGACTTGTTTGTCCATGACCCAGGGTTTCGAGATCATATTTTCCTGAACAACGACGAATTCGCCGATTATCTCACGCAACCGTTTTCCGAGCCTTTCGCAGAGCGCCACTATGCCGACTCGTTGCTTCGAAATCGCATGATGAATGAAATGTTCGTGGAGGCGACCCGGGTGATCCTTCATGAAACAGACCTCAACGCCATGTATTTTTCCATTGAAAATCGATCGCCTTATTTGGATCGCCACTTGTTCGAGTTTTGCTACTCGATTCCGACTCGGTATCTGAGTCGAAACGGCTACAACAAAGCTGTGTTGCGTGATGCGGCGCGAGGGCTTGCTCCGGACTGCGTATTAAATGAAAGGCGAAAGGTGGGGTTTAATGCGCCCATCCATGCCTTTCTTAATGTGAACGATCCCGCAGTGGTGGAGTGGTTGATGGAGGATAGTCCGGTATTTGATATGCTCAAGCGAAATAAGATCTTGGAATTGCTGCGCAAGCCTCGATTGGCCAACAGCGCAAGCAAATTCCTGTTCTATTTCGTCAATGCAAAGGTGTTTCTTGAAGAATTTGCCGGCTGATCGTTGTCCGGTGTCGAGAGTTGGGGACTGACGAAAACGTCGCTGGTCGGTATGGTCTATTGCGCGTCATGTGTGTTGCCTGATACTCGGCCCAATCTTACGCTTGGGCCGGATGGGGTGTGTAATGCCTGTCGTACTCATGGCAGCAAAACGGATATTGATTGGCAAAGCCGGGCCTGTGCATTCGATCGACTGGTGGCGGAGGTGAAAGCTCGAAGTCGCGGATACGACTGCGTCATCCCGGTCAGCGGCGGGAAGGATAGTACTTGGCAGGTGATTCAATGTCTGACCGCAGGGCTGACCCCGCTTGCCGTGACCTGGAAAACGCCGTCTCGCACCCCTATCGGTCAGCGGAATCTCGATAATCTTGTATCGCTTGGCGTGGACCACATCGACTATCAGATTAATCCGAAAGTCGAAAGTCGGTTCATGTTACGCGCGCTCGAACGATTCGGAAGCACAGCGATTCCGATGCATCTGGCACTGTTCAACATTCCGCTCCGCATTGCCGTGAAGTTCGGTATTCAGTTGGTGGTGTGGGGAGAAAACTCGGCCTTCGAATATGGGAGTACGAACCAAGCTCATACGGGAGTAAAATTGGATCAAGAGTGGTATCACACCTATGGGGTCACTCACGGCACCACCGCCGCCGACTGGGTGGGGGAAGACTTCACTGAAAAGGAGTTGGCAGGATATGTAGGACCCCATCCGGATGAGTTGGAACGGAGCGGGACACACGCAATTTTTCTCGGATGGTATTTCCCATGGGACCCGCAGAAAAGTCTTGCCGTGGCTCGCGCACAGGGTTTTCAGTCTCAACCGACAGGGGCTCGAACCGGCTACTATGATTTTGCCGATATCGACGACGACTTCATCTCGATCCATCACTGGTTAAAGTGGTATAAATTCGGCTTTACGCGCCTCTTCGACAATCTCTCGTTGGAGATTCGAAACGGGCGTCTCACGCGCGAGCAAGCGGTCGCTATTATCCGAGAGCGCGGTGATCAGACTCCCCGCGAGGATATCGAGAAGTTCTGTCGTTTTGTCGGGATCGAGCAAACTCGATTCTGGAAGGCATGCGAAGCCTTTCGCAATCCTTCTATTTGGAAGCAACGAGAATCCGGCGCCTGGCATATGCCTGATTTTTTGATTGAGGATTGGTCCTGGACATGAAATTCGCTCCCAAGAATCCGCCCCGTCGTTTCGAGGTGGGGCATGATGTCCGATTCGAACTCCAAGATTGTGGTACGGCACACATGCAGCCTGACGAACAGATCACCTTCGTGACGGAATCAGGATCGCAGTATGATGTGGTCCGCAAAGATTGGGGCTTCTATGCGACACCGTCGTTGAACGCTCGACTTCCGCAGTGCGGCTTGCACGGAGCCCTCGTGGTGAATCAAGATTCGAGACGCTACTACGTGTTGCTGGTCGAGAAAGGGAAAGAGACGCGATTTGCCGCATACTGCTCGCGGGAGCGACTGCAGGTCGTGGTGTGGCTGGATAATGCCGACACTGTGGAGGCGATGTTCGGCGGCTCAGTGGATCGCCAATGATGCGTCCCACCTTGCGATGCCCTTGCGATTTGAATTACTGCCAGACCGTGTTTCACTATGACGCCCCACCGCCCGGTGAAATGTGCTTTGACGTCGGCGCGCAAGCGTATCAGCGCGCCTATCTGCGTTGTGCTCTCTGTCGGCACTGGTATTCAGAGAATCCGCTTGATCTTTCGCGTCTTTATGAGAGCGCATACGTCAGTGCGACCTATGGAGACAGCTTCCGGGAGACTTTTCAGCGAATCCTCGCCCTTCCTATTGAGCGCTCTGATAACGCTGCACGAGTAGCCCGAGTGCTTCAATTCGCTCGTGCCTACTTGACACCTGGCAAGGTCCCAACGCTTCTCGACATCGGTTCAGGGCTCGGAGTGTTTCCTTATCGCATGAAGGAAGCAGGGTGGGACTGTACCGTGCTCGATCCTGACGCCCGAGCCGTAGAGCATGCAGCGACTGTGGTCTGCGTGAGAGCGATCAGGGGGGACTTCCTCATGATCAATCCTGAACAGGTTGGAACCTTCGATCTGATCACGTTTAATAAAGTCTTAGAGCATGTGGTGGACCCGGTCGGTATGTTGCAGCGAGCGACAGGGTTCCTGAGGCCGAATGGGCGGGTGTATATTGAGCTCCCTGACGGTGAGGTTGCGTCACATCATGGTTCGCAGCGTGAAGAGTTTTTCATCGAACATCACCATGTCTTCAGCGCTGGCTCGCTCAACATGTTGGCTGAGCGGGCTGGGTTCCTGACTTTGTCCGTCGAGCGCCTTCATGAACCCAGCGGAAAATTCACGTTGTGCGCATTCCTTGCGCTGAAATCTATCTTGCCGGCTGCGCTGTGAAGATTCTGTTTTTCGCTCCTCATGCCGCGATCTGGGTGCATGCGTTTCCGGAGGCGCTCATTGCTGAAACATTGGCTCAATCTGGGCATACGATCGTCTATGTCAGCTGCGGAGAGGCCCTGCAGCAGGTCTGTATTCCTATGAATGCCTTTGGGCTCGATCACCTCAGCCCGGTCGATGCACGTCGCAAAATCTGCCGGTTGTGCGGAGAGCAGAAGGAGCTGCTGAGGCGGGAGTTTGGTTTCGCAGGATGTGATTTGGCGGATCTTCTGGAGCCGGCCGACCGGATCCATGCACAAGAGATGTTGGATGCCCTATCGTTTGAAGAGTGCATGGCCTTGACGATTGAAAACGTTCCCGTCGGAACGCTCGCATTGTATGAAACGATCCTCAATCGGAAGAAGACCGGTATTGAATTCGATGCAAGTGAACAGACGGAGTATCGAGCCTGGTTGCGGGGAGCCGTTACCACGGTGATTGCCGGAAAACGACTGTTCGAGCGGGAGCAGCCTGATTGCATCGCCGTCTATAATTCGTTCTATTCCGTCAACCACGTCATGTGCCGTCTGGCAAGCGCCCACGGAGTTCCTCATTATTTTCTGCATGCCGGCGGCAACCTCTCGCGTCGGCTGCAAACGTTGATGGTGGGCCGTGAAGAGGCGTATCGATACCTAAGGAGTCTAGTCGACCGTTGGCCGCAGTATCGCGATCTGCCATGCGCTCCTGGTGTTCTGCGAGAAATTACCAACCACTTTCTGGTTTTGTTCGGCGGCAGAAGCGTGTTTAGTTACTCTTCCGGAGCATCGCGGGAACCATTCGATGTTCGCAAACGATTTGGGATCCGAATGGATCAGAAAATCATGGTGGCGACCATGAGCAGCAATGACGAACGCGTTGCTGCCAAGGCTATCGGTATTCTCGAAGATCACCCCAAGACGTTATTCTCTCATCAGGTGGATTGGGTCAAGCGGCTCATTGAGTTTGTCGATGGACGCGCAGACCTTTTCCTGCTCATTCGAGTGCATCCGCGTGATTTTCCGAACAAGCGAGAAGCTGTGAAGTCAGAACAAGCCAGGAATCTCGAGACCATGTTTCGGCAACTTCCGAACAACGTGCGTGTCAATTGGCCGAATGACGAGGTTTCTCTCTATGACCTCGCCAATGAAACGGCGGTATTTTTGAACGCCTGGTCAAGCGCCGGAAAGGAAATGAGTTTGTTGGGACTGCCGGTCGTGATCTACGCGCCAGCCCTGATATATTATCCTTCCGAATTTAATTATGTCGGTGAGACGGAACAGGAGTTTGTCCGGAAGATCGATCAAGCGCTTCGGGATGGGTGGAGTCTTGACAGGTGTCGAGCGACGTATCGATGGCTCGCCGTCGAATACGGTTATGGCCTCATCGACATTGGCGACAGCTATCCGCCCAAGGATGCTCATGCTCGCTCAGTTCTGCACCGCGTCATGACACGCGTGGAGCGGTTGGTTGCGCCACTGCACCAGCAGAGGCAAGATTGCAAGAGAAGGGCTGATCGGCTCAGAGCATCGCAGGTGGTCGATTCGATTTTTCGATCCGGCGCGGCGACACCGGCGGATCCGAACGTCTGGATGCCTGCTCCTGAGGTCTCTCGGGAAGAAGAAGATCGGGTTCTCCGTTCCGAACTGGTCCGGATTGGGAAAGCGTTGTTCGGTAGTGGCTCGATTCATAGGGATGGCACGTTGGCCGCTCGCCTAGAGGCTCTCAGTTGAAGGGACTATCATCCCGCTCTAGCAGGATGCGGAAAAAGTCCGCCAGCGGCGTTCTCGCGGCGCTCAGAAGCTCACCGTACGGCGCGAGTACATTCGCCTCTTCGCTTGCTGCGGCCTTGCCGGACGGCCTTTTTGCGCATCCTGCGGATTATTGTAATACCGACACGGCGCATGAGTTGATCGTAGTGTATTGCGCAACAATCGAGTTTTTCCGCAGCCTGCTGGGCTTTGACGGGCCGATGTGTTGCCTGGGATGTCAAGGCGATAGTTGACCGCTCTGAGCAGGATCCTTCTGAGCAGAGAACATGCATGATCATGGGGACTGTATGAAGATTGAAAATTCTCCCTTGTCGAGCGAAGGCCAGCAGTCGGCACAAGAAAGACGATCTGACTATTTTGATTCGGGCGTAGGGACTACGTTGCAAAAGTTGCATTCGTTTATGCGGTTTGTGAGCCGGCAGGATGTAGCCAAGCATCGTGCCTATGTTTCATTATTTGAGACGACTAGGGGTATTGTCGGCTCCATAGCTGAGTGCGGCGTCTACTTCGGGCAGGGGCTTATGACGTATGCCAACCTTGCCGCTGCATTCGAACCGTATAACTATCAATGTCGAATTCTTGGATTTGACACATTTGAAGGTGACCGATCGCACTCTGAGTCCGATGAGAAGGGACACGTTGTTGATCGAAGTGTGTGGAACTATGAAGCTAAGGTGCAGGAGGATCTTCAGCGCGCGATCGCGATTTATGACCTCGACCGGCCATTAAACCATCTGGAAAAAATTAAACTGATCAAAGGAGATCTTTGTGAGACTGCGCCGACGTTCATGGCGGCTCATCCAGAAACTCTTTTCCGTATCATTCACTTGTCGGTGAATTTGTATCTGCCGACCCGTTCGGTATTGCAGCACTTTTATCCGAAATTGTCCCGCGGCGGCATATTGGCTATTCATGGACTAAATTACAGCGCGCCGGGAGCACAGAAAGCGCTGACTGAAGTAGTCGAGCAGCAGTTTGGGGAAAAGGTAGATCTGCGTACGTTCGAATATTATCCCAACCTTGTGTACAGTGTTAGACCATAGAGGCCTGCAGGACGTTAGTAATCCGTGGTTTGAAGCGGGAGGTAAACACGATCACAATGGTTACGCCGTTCACGTCAGAGATAGAACCATTTCCACGCGTCGATTATTCTTCACATCCCGCGTATGTATCAACAGGCGCCCACTGGTGTCTCGATGATGATCGAGTGGCGCGAGACGTGGCGGAGATCGACGCGGCGTTTCGCGACTTAGTGATACAGGCCGACTGTGTAACCGAAGGGGAGGAGGCTCGATTCAATGAGGCGGTAGGGTCTCGGATTGATGAACTGCAGGCCTATGTGCTTGGAGCGGGCGGACTGACCGGTCGGATTGCGGAGTATTCGGTGCGAGCCATGAGGATGGCACGACAAGCGCTATTGGATGAGTGGAAATTCCATATCCGGAGTCATCGCTTCAGGTATCGGCCGGTGCTCACTGCGGCGCAACACATGAAGCTTGAGATTCTCAAGAAGGACGGCGTGGTATGCCTGGAACCGGGGCAGGAGTTGGCGTCACGTCTTTGGGACAAAACTTGGTGGGAGCGTGGATTGTTGAGGCAACAAGCCGCCAGATTGCCATGGGGGCGTTGCGCCATGGCGCTTGATCCGCACTCGCCTGCAGGACTGTTGATTCAGACGGCATTAGAGCGCTCGGGTGTGTTCGAACTTGCCGGTGCCTATTTGGGGTGTCGCATGGAGTTTCTCTATGCGGCGTTGGATCATGCGCATGAGCAGCAAGCATGGTACAAGGGATGTTACGTGGATGTAGGCATGGGCACGTCCGCGACGGCCTATATGCACTTGGACGCAGACTGCGATATTGTAAAAGCCATGCTCTACCTCACCGATGTGAAGGCTGAGAACGGGGCATTTCGATTTGTGCGCGGGAGCCACCGGTGGGTGCGGTCACCGTTTCTTATTGCCTTATACAAGGGATTTGACTGCGAGCAAGACACCTATTTTGGGCGAGCACCAAACAGACTCGACTACGAGGGAGGCTATTATCGGCCTCGCTTTCAAGCAGCGTCCCATCGCCAAGAATTGATGTGTCTTCCGAGCAGCTTTCGAGGATCCACTCATTTCGGCGACGATGTGATCGATGGCTCTCCGTTGTCAAAACGGTTGCTGGCCGCCGAGGACGTGTTCACGGGGTGCGGCGGGACTTTTGTGCTGTTCCATGGCGCGGCCGGCATTCATCGGGGGTCGCAGGTCTCTGCCGGTGAGCGATGGGCGATACAGATCGCGCTTCGCGCCTCGGGGGAACAATCGCAACGTCCGCATCGGTACGTGAAGGAAAGACTCGCGCGGCTTCGGTATCACATCAGACGGCTCAAACGCACCTTGCTGTTAACTTCTGAGGCAACCTGATCCGCCGTGACTCAACCTAAGGGCCAGACGGCGCTTCAGCCGGTCCTTGAAAAATTGCTCGGCGGCCAGCGCTTGATCATTGCAGACGCGGGTGCGGCCTATGGGTTGCCTGCACATCTGCAGATGCTTACTCCTGTTTCTCTCCTGTGTCTTTTTGAACCGCATGCCCAGCGAGCAGAGGAACTTCGTCAGCTCTTAGGCGCTGAGGCGCGTGTGTTTCAGACGGCGCTGTCATGTCAAGGCGGCGAACGGACGCTGTATGTGACCAATGTTCCAACGGGAACCTCCCTGTTGCGACCGGGTTCCGATGCGGCGCTGGGATTGACGGAGCAGGCCTATTTCTTTCCTGTGCAAGAGCAGCGGATTCACACGCGGCGGCTTGAGGATGTGCTCGGCGAAGGCGGAATCGCCAGATTGGATTTCTTGAAGGCTGACGTTCAAGGCGCAGAGTTGGAAATTCTCCAAGGACTTGGCGCACCGCTTAGCCGAACACTGCTGGGTGTTGAATTAGAGGTTGGATTTCCCGGCGGGTACATCGGACAGCCGGGATTCGGGGACGTCGATCAATACCTTCGTGCCCTTGGTCTTGAATTGCTGGATTTGCGGTTGGCGAGAATCCATAGATTCGTTTCCGGAAGCTATCGCCATCTTTCAGAAAACGTATTTGGTGTCCATGCCGATTCTACGTCACTCAGTAAGCGCCTCTGGGAAGCGGACGCGCTCTACTTTGTGAAGCCGGCGACATTGTTGCATTCCGGTGATGTGCCGGCAATTCGTCGCCTGGCAGTGCTGTACTGTGCGTATGGGTTCTATACCGAGGCGTATCACCTGCTTGATCAGGCGGGCCAGGCGGGAATGCTTCCTTCGGAAGAAGTCACACCACTCAAAGATGATGTAGTTCGGCTACACCGTGTGGCTCGATTTTGTGTGTTTGAGTCGATGACATGGTATCAGCTCACGAGTCCGTTCCGTCGCTTAGGAGTTCGCTTGCGAAACAAACTATGCGGGTTTCAAGTCGGAAAATGGCAGGAATGACGTCGTTGTTCGGTATTGACCGGAACGCAATAGTCTTATGGCTGACTACCATTCATTCGCTCGTCGCGTATGCTGCTCGGACGTTCCCGTTGCTCTCTGCCTGTGTCTTGTTGTCGCTGATCTCAGTGGCGATGGAACTGGCTGCCATGACGAGTCTGGTTCCGTTGATGGAATTGGCGGTAGGACATGTCATTCCTGCGACAAGCAAATGGGGCAGTATCCCGCAGTGGTTTGGGCATGCTCCCGATATCGAGTTCTATATGACGGTGTTCTTGCTGCTGATCGGGTTACGTTTGATCACGTCCTTCGCATCGAGCTTACTCGTGTCGTATCTCTCTCGGCAAATGATCGCGCATTTTTCATCCGAAGCGTTCACCACGTTTGTGAATACGCTCGCATTTGAAGAGATTCAGCAGCGTAGCGTGGGGTATTTCATTAACCTCGCCGGTGATGAGGCGAATCGGGCGAGTCAGGTCATCACAGCGTTGTTACGTCTCATTCCGGTGACGATGCTCGGCCTCCTCTACTTTTCCGCCGTTACCTATCAGTCATGGTGGGTTGCAACGGGAGTGCTGGGGTTTCTGGCGTTATCGCTGGCGGCCTTAAGCCAGACGTTTCGAAAAGTGCATGAGTTGGGGGCTCGGCAGCAACAAGAGTCTCGAGATCTCAATTCGCATTTTCTTGACTCGCTCAATTCTTTGAGAACCGTTCGCAGTTATACGGCCGAGGATTTCGTGAGCCGGGAGTATCAACGGATGATCTACGGGTATGCCAGGACCTGTTTTCATGTCGATGCGCTCTCCCTGTTGTCCAGCTTCGTGCCGGCGCTCATTCTCGTTCTGGCAAGCGGTGCGGCAATTCTGTGGATGATCGATGTGTCGGCTGTCGCCGCGCATGTTTCCGTCATCATGGTAGCGGTCGTTCTCTTGTTGCGCTTTTTCCCGGTTGCAGGGCAGGCTATCGATATTTTCCTACGCTTGGTGGCAGATCTTCGTGCAGGAGATGATTTGAGGCGGGTTCTTCGTGACGTGTCCGCACGGCAGGTGATGGAGCCTGTTCCTGGTGAGTGCGCGATCACTCCGCCCCTCCATCATATCCGGTTTGAACACGTATCATTCGCGTATCCGCAGCGCGAACCTGTGTTGCGGGCATTCACGGTTTCATTCCACGCAGGGAGCAATTATGCAGTGCTCGGCCGGTCCGGTATCGGTAAATCAACTTTTGTCGATGTCCTCCTTAAGTTTTACGCTTTTCACGGTGGGCACATCACGGTGAATGATGTGGATCTTTCTCGAGTCAATACACAGTGGCTCCGAGATCGTATCCGGGTCGTTGAGCAGCATGCCCGTCTTTTTAACGACACGATATATAATAACGTCGCCTTTGGAGCGAAAGTAACGTTGAATGTGGTTCGAGAGGCTTGTCGGATCGCATGCATCGACTCGGACATCGAACGACTTCCGGAAGGGTACAATACTCTGGTTACCTATCAAGGGAGCAATCTTTCGGGAGGGCAACGACAGCGACTGGCAATCGCCCGCGCACTGGTTCGGAATCCCGAGGTGCTGATTTTAGACGAAAGCGTCAACGCATTGGACACGGTATTACGTCGTCAAGTGGTGACGAGCATTCTTCAGGCGTATCGACAGCGGATCGTGATTTGTATTACTCATGATCCTGCGGTGTCGGAGCAGTTCGAGCGAGTGCTTGAGTTTGCGCAGCTCCATGTGGAACCTCAGCCGCTCAGTTCCTAAGCAAGATCGAACGGTCCCATCGAGACGCCATGCATGGTTTTTTCACAAGTTGCCTGACCTCCTGTTTATATTCCATTCTGAGGACGATCCGTCCTGATGCCCGTTGGTCTTATTCCCAAGAGGGTGAAGATCTCGTCCTGAATCGCCTATTCGAAAATCAATGCCATGGCTTTTATGTGGACATTGGCGCGCACCACCCGTTCCGATTCTCAAATACGTATTTGCTCTCTCAGCGTGGCTGGTGGGGGATCAATGTTGATCCGAATCCGCAGGCGATGCAGTTATTCGGACGATTTCGTCGGCGCGACGTCAATCTGACAGTAGGTATTGCTGAGCAAATCGGAAGCCTCAGATATTTCCAGTTCAATGAGCCTGCGTTGAACACGTTCGATGAAAAGTTGGCCCGTCAGCGGGAGGTGCGGGATGGTTATCAGCTGATTGCGTCGACATTGATTCCTGTACAGCCGCTCCGGCAAGTATTTGAACAGCACCTGCCGCAAGGGCAAGCCATAGACGTGTTATCGGTGGATGCCGAAGGATTGGACCTGAGTGTCATCCGGTCCAATGACTGGGACCGGTTTCGTCCGTATTGTTTGCTGGTTGAGACGTTACAGTCCTCGTTAACCTCGCTTGAGACAAACGCGACGCATCAATATGTATCGGCGCGTGGCTACGGCCTATTTGCAAAGACGGTCAATACCTTCATCTATCTGGACCAGAAGCGCCCGAGACACCAATGCTAGCGCCGATTGGCTTGTTCGTCTATAAGCGTCCTGAGCACACTGTACGAGTGCTGGAAGGTCTCAGAAATAACCGAGAGTCTCGGGAGTCGGATCTCTTTGTGTTCTCAGATGGAGCGAAGAACTCGCTCGCAAACGAAGGTGTCTCTGCCGTCAGGGTGTTGGTTCGAGGGCTCGCGGGATTTCGTTCCGTAACCGTCGTGGAACAATCCGTGAACCTGGGGCTTGCTCGTTCGATCGTGACCGGAGTAACGGATTTGACGGGACGATATGGCCGAGTGATTGTGTTGGAAGACGACGTCGTTCCGGCGCCGCATTTTCTGCAGTATATGAATGCCGCGTTGGAAAAGTATGAGCATGTTCGAGAAGTGATCAGTATTCATGGTTATTCCTATCCTGTGCACTGCTCATTGCCGGAAACATTTTTCCTTCGCGGCGCGGACTGTTGGGGATGGGCCACGTGGGCGCGAGGCTGGCGGGTTTTTGAGCCGGATGGAGCCAAGCTGTTGACAAGGCTTTCCGCAAGCGGGCTGGCGAGTGTGTTTGATTTGGACGGCGGGTATCCCTACACCAAAATGCTCGAAGATCAGGTGGCTGGACGCAATGACTCCTGGGCCATCCGATGGCATGCGGCGGCATTCCTGGAAGGGTTACTCACGCTGTATCCGGGTTCGTCTCAGGTACAGAACATCGGCACTGACGGTAGCGGAACTCATGGGGGTCGTGCCGATGGGTTTTGGCATGCCTCATGGGGAAGGCCGGTCTTGCTGGAGGATATTCCAATACAGGAAAATCAGCAGGCACGCGAAGCATTTGTGCAGATGCTGAAATCGTTACGGCCCTCCCTGGCTCGGAGGATCTGGGCGCGCCTACGGAGAATGACCGGCGAGAATGCCGGAGGGAGCTGAGGGATGAAGCGAGTGATCAAGTCCTGGATCCCGCCGGCGATTCTGAATGCCTATCGCGGTTTTCGCTCTGATGACATTCGGTTTCAAGGTCATTTTCTTACCTGGGAATCGGCGCGTGCGGCCTCTTCCGGGTATGACGATGAAGCCATTTTCAGAAAATCCAGAGCAGCGGCGCTGAAGGTCAAGAAGGGGGAGGTCGCATATGAGCGTGATTCTGTTCTGTTCGATCACGTGGAGTTTTCTTATCCTCTCCTGGCGGGTCTCTTGCGCGCCGCATGTGCACGAGGCGGGAATGTGAGGGTATTGGATATCGGCGGATCATTTGGAACGACCTATCGACAATTCAAGGCGTTCCTCACACCTTCGGCATCTGTACGGTGGAATATCGTAGAACAGCCACGATTTGTCGAGTCAGGGCAGGCTGAGTTTGCAGATGAAGAACTGAATTTCTTCCGCACTATCGAGGAGGCTGCCGGTGCTGAAGCCCCTGACGTCGTGTTGTTGTCGAGCGTGATGCAGTATGTCGATCATCCCTACGATCTTATCCGGGAGATTTGCTCTATCGGAGCGCGTAGTATTGTGATTGCGCGAACGCCGTGCGCGATGGCCGAGCAGGATCTGCTGACGGTTCAGGTTGTGCCACCCTCGATTTATGAGGCGAGTTATCCCTGTTGGATATTCGCTGAGGCCAAATTGCTCGAGGCCTTCTCGGCTCAGTATCGACTCGTGGCTTCATTCCAAGAGTCAGGTGGATCGCTGCAGAGTGATCAGGGCCCGTTTGAACTTCGTGGTTTCATCCTGGATCGAAAGTCTTCATCCCGATGTTGACTAGGCTGAAGCGGTTCTATGAGGCGCAGATGATGTGTCCCGATTTCCCCGGCTTGTTCATCAACCCGTTCTATTTTGCGAGAAAGGGGCTATATGACGGCGTCCGCAGTCTTGCGCCCAGCGTCAGGGGGCGTGTCTTGGATGTCGGCTGCGGGACGCAGCCCTATCGACGTTTATTTTTGACCGCTGAATATACGGGAATGGAACTGGATACGCCGGAGAACCGTGCGCGCAAGCGGGCGGACGTGTTTTATAACGGCCAAACCTTTCCGTTCGATGCCGAAAGTTTTGATTCCCTGGTGTGTAGTCAGGTGTTGGAGCATGTGTTCACACCGCTGGAGTTTGTTCGAGAGCTTAATCGAGTACTCAAGCCGGGTGGATATTTACTCCTGACGGTGCCGTTTGTGTGGGACGAACATGAACAGCCGTACGATTGTGCGCGGTACACTTCTTTCGGCTTGTTCGCCCTGATGAGGGAGGCCGGCTTTGAGGTTATCGAACAGGTCAAGACCATGGCCGATATTCGAGTGCTCTGCCAACTCGTGAACGCGTATCTGTATAAAGTGACGGTGAGTAAGAGCCCATACCTCAATCTTCTCAGTACCCTGCTATTCATGGCGCCCATCAATCTCTTAGGAGCCGCGGCACGTTTCGTCACTCCTTCAAATCTTGATTTGTATCTTGATAACGTCATTCTGGTAAAAAAAATAGGTGGCGAATGACAGGATCTGGAGATTTCTCAGGATCGAGGGCGTTGGTGACGGGAGGGTTGGGATTTATCGGCTCCAATCTGGCGCGAGAGCTTGTTGGAAGAGGGGCTCAGGTCACGCTGGTTGATAGCCTGGTTCCAGAGTATGGCGGAAATGTATTCAACATCCAAGATATGGACGGAAATATTCGCGTGAATATTTCCGATGTTCGGGACGAACACAGTTTCAGGCATCTCATTCAAGGCCAAGATTTTTTGTTCAATTTGGCAGGGCAAACAAGTCACCTCGACTCGATGGAAAATCCGTACACGGATCTGGAGATCAATTGTCGCGCGCAGCTGTCGATTTTAGAGGCCTGCCGTCGCTACCAACCGAAGATCAAGATCGTCTTTGCGAGTACGAGACAGATCTATGGAAAGCCGGACTATCTGCCGGTGGATGAGAAACATCTTCTTCGGCCGGTGGACGTGAATGGGATCAATAAGATGGCCGGGGAGTGGTATCACATCTTGTACAACAACGTGTATGACATTCGTTCCTGTGCATTGCGGCTGACTAATACCTATGGGCCTCGGATGCGGATTAAGGATGCTCGCCAGACCTTTCTGGGGGTATGGATTCGTTTGCTTGCCGAGGGGAAGCCGTTTGATGTTTGGGAAGGGCATCAACTGCGCGATTTCTCATTCGTGAGTGATGTCGTCGATGCGATGCTCTTGGCTGCGGTCAGTGAGGAAGCCAACGGTCAGGTCTTCAATCTGGGGGGAGAATCGGCCATTAGTCTCAAGGATCTCGCAGAGCTGCTCGTGAAGGTTGCCGGGACGGGAAGGTATGTCCAGCGGTCGTTTCCCGGAGAGCGGAAGCGAATCGATATCGGTGACTACTATGCGAATTTTCAGAACATTCGAACCACGCTTGGATGGGAACCCAAAGTGTCGTTAGAACAGGGACTTCATCGCACGGTCGAATTTTATCGGCTCCATCTTGCTCACTATCTTTAGGAAGGCGCATCGTGTCGCATCGTCCTGTTATTGCCGCCGCTAACCCCCTGGCGGATTATCTTGCCCGGCAGCCAGAGATCGAGCATGCGATTCACCGTGTTCTTTCCGAGGGCCGGTATATTCTGGGCCCAGAGGTTCGTGCATTCGAGCAGGAATTTGCCTCTTTCCTGGGGGCGCGTTTCGCTGTCGGAGTGGGAAGCGGCACCGAGGCGTTGCATGTGGCTCTGCGAGTTTGCGGCATTGGTCCAGGTGATGCTGTTATTACGGTGTCTCATACCGCCGTGGCTACGGTAGCGGCAATTGAGTTAGCCGGCGCGATCCCTCTCTTTGTGGATATCGATCCCAAGAGCTATACCCTCGATGCCAATCAGCTTGAAGATACGATACGGGCGAGCCGGTCGTTGCGTATCAGGGCTCTGATCCCTGTTCATTTGTACGGTCATCCTGCGGATATGCCTTCAATCATGAGTATTGCGGAGCGGTTCAATTTGAAGGTGATTGAGGATTGTGCCCAGTCACACGGAGCGTCGATCGGTGGCCGAAAGACCGGAACATGGGGTCATCTGGCCGCATTCAGTTTTTACCCCACCAAGAATCTGGGGGCGTTGGGGGATGGCGGGGCGGTGGTGACCAACGATCCGGCCATGGCTGAACGGACAGTATTATTCCGTGAATATGGTTGGAAGGAACGCTACATCAGCGAGATACCCGGCGCGAACTCCAGGCTTGATGAGCTCCAAGCCGCGATCTTGCGCGTAAAACTTCGGTTTCTCGGACAGGACAATGCGAAGCGACAGGACGTGGCCCGTCAGTACGATTCAATGTTGTCGGGGTCGGATCTCGTCGTGCCGCACACTCATCCCGGTTACACGCACGTCTATCATCAGTATGTAATCCGTACGCATCTCCGAGACGAATTGAAGCATTCTTTAAGCATGTCTTCCGTGGGATCGCTGATCCACTATCCTGTCCCGATTCATCTCCAACCGGCATATCGCGATCGCCTGCTCGCACAGGGTGGGCTTATGGAGACCGAGCGGATTTGTCGTGAAATCCTCAGTCTTCCCATGCATCCACACCTGACTGCCGATGAGGTTGCTCGGGTCGGCGACGTGATTCAATCGTGGCTTCGACAGGATCCTCAGCCTAGGTGATGCGCTATTTTTGCACATATTTTGATCGCAATTATCTCCCTCGTGGGTTAGCGTTGTATCGCTCGCTTGTCCGGACCCGTTCTTCCTTTCGACTCTGGGTTCTCTGCATGGATAGCGGATGTTATGATCTGTTGGCTCGGCTTCATCTCCCGCACGTCCGGCTGATTTCAATGGAAGAGCTCGAACAGGCGGACCCTGAATTGTCGGCGACGAAAGGGACGCGCTCAAGGATCGAGTACTACTTTACCTGCACTCCTTCCCTCCCTTTGTACATTCTCCGCCGCAATATAGAGATAGATATAATTACGTATCTAGACGCGGATACGTATATTTTTTCTGATACGGACACGATCTTTCAAGAGCTCGGCACGCACTCTATCGGAATCACCGGGCATAGATTTCCTGCGTCTCTCCATCATCTGGAAAAGTATGGACGCTACAACGTTGGATGGCTCATGTTTCGAAACGACGCTGCGGCTTTGGACTGTTTGGCATGGTGGCGGCAGCGATGTCTCGACTGGTGTTATGATCGATACGAGGACGGTCGGTTTGCAGATCAAAAATATCTGGACGAGTGGTCGAGCCGTTTCCCCGGCACGGTCGTACTCAACCATCCCGGTCTGAATGCGGCTCCCTGGAACCTCGGCGGAGTCATGGTTTCTCAGTCGGACGCCGGGGTTCAGATTGACGACAAGCCGCTTGTTTGTTTTCATTTTCACGGATTCAAACGAATCTGGTCGTGGCTCTACGAACCTAACTTGAGCGACTATCAGGTCAAATCCTCGACGGCTATCCGCCGTGGTATTTTCGCGCCGTACATTCTCGAAATAACCGCGATCGAAGCTGAATTGCAGGCACTACACGACGGCACCGCTTCGGCGATCGTACTGGAGCGTGGTGGCAGCCAACGAACCGGTGTCATTCGATACATAAGCGGCTCGCGGCGGTGGTTGAAGATGTTCTGCGAGACCATTATGGGACGGTATCTTATCCAGGTGAACGGACGAGTGCTTTAGGGCTGTGGCCGCTGTCGGCCGTGTCAAAGTGATCATCGTTGTAAACGGCCGAAATATTTCGTCCTCTTTCCATGAAAGGGAATGAGTTGCCCTTCTGTCTGAGTACTCTGGGTGAGTCACGCGTGTGCACCCGCGGTATTTGAACGGCTCTTCACAGGCGATTTCACCTGAAGCGTCGAGTCCCTCGGAAAGGTCTCATGACGAATAGTTCTCGCAGGTGGTATACGAAATGAGCTCTCGGCATCCCCTTATTTCAATCGTCACGCCTTGTCTCAACGGGCGGCTCTTCATTGAAGAAGCCATTCAGAGCGTCCTTGATCAGGACTATTCCGAATTTGAGCACATCATCGTTGATGGCGGATCGACTGACGGGACGTTGGAGATTATCCGGAAATATCCGCATCTGCGTGTGATCAGTGAGCCAGATCGAGGATTATATGACGCCCTTAACAAGGGCGTGAGGTTAAGCAACGGCGACATCATCGGTCATCTCAATTGTGATGACCTATACGAGAAACGTGTATTCGGAGAAGTGTCAGGAAGGTTTGCGACGTCTCCAGAAATCGATGCAGTGTGTGGCGGCGTGGAAGTATTTGAGTGCGATGACCGCGGAGATAAGCGAATCATTGCTCAATATATGCGCCCCCAAGATTTGGAGCTGTCGGTCGAAAGCGTGACCCTTGGTCCGGCCATCACGAACGCCAGATTTTTTAGGCGGAAGGTCCATGAAAGAATCGGACTGTATAACACGCGGTTCCGTATCGCGGCTGATCGAGAGTTTCTCATTCGCGCAGCTTTGGCTGGAACGGAGAGCGTCGGAATGCAGACGGTCTTGTATCACTACCGCGTACATCCGCAATCCTTGACATTTCATCGTGATAGCCCGCATCGCCTAAGGATGCTTGATGAGTTTCTGGAGATTGCGGAAGCGCAGATGCGGACCAATGGTAAACGCGTATGGGAAGAACCGTTCTGTCGAAAATGGCATGCGAGAACGACGGCTGAAGCCACACTGCGGGCTCTGCGCGAGAAGAAATACAAATTGGCGTTGAGTTATGCGAAGCGCGGGCGAGGCGATACGCCGGCTTGGCCGATTACCTTCATAAAGGTTTTGCTCCGAAGGGTCATGACGGGGAAAAGTCATTAAGCCAAGATGCGCTCCATGAAAGTTTCTTTGATTGTGGCGACCGTTGGGCGAGATTCCGAATTGCACAGGCTGTTGACCTCATTAACGGCACAAACCTACACCGATTTTGAGTTAATCGTGGTTGATCAAAACCTTGATGATCGTGTGGGGAATGTGATCGCTCCATTTTTCGATCGTATGACGATTACTCATCTTACGTCGTCTCGCGGTGTTTCTCATGCACGCAATGCGGGAATTCATAAGGCAACGGGGGACATTGTGGGGTTTCCCGACGACGATTGTTGGTATCCACCCATGCTCCTGGAGTCACTTGTCGCACGTTTTCAAACGACTGCCGACTGGGATGGCATAACAGGACGTATTGTGAATGAGACGAACTCCGTGAGTGGGGATGCACGGTTTGACGTAAACTCTGGGCGTGTCACACTGTCGAATCTTTGGCGTCGCGCATGTGCCGCTACGATATTTTTTACGAAGGAGACCGTTGAGGCTATCGGGGGCTTCGACGAAGAATTGGGGCCTGGAGCTGGAACGCCATGGGGAGGAGCTGAAGATATCGACTATCCTGCGAGAGCCATTAAGGCCGGCCGTACAATCTTCTACGACCCACAGATTTACGTGTTCCATCCTGATTTGTCGATTGCTGCTCAAGCCGACGAGCTAAGACGCGCATACTCGTATGGCGCAGGAATAGGGCGTGTGTGGATGAAGCAGAAGTTTCCGCTGAGGATCGTCGGATACTACCTATTGCGTCCGCTTGTAGGCGCATGTGTCAGTCTCGTCACGGGTCGCTGGATGCGGGCACGGTATCGATGGGCGGCGTTTCAGGGTAGATTGAGCGGGGTGCTGTCCAGTTGAATTCTTGCTGATTGTCTTGTGTGAATAATGAGGGTACTGGAAATCGTTGCGTCCGGAGAGGTTGGGGGAGGGACTAATCATGTACTGCAGATTCTGCGGGGTTTCAAAGATAACATGTCGCTCGCTCTCATCACCCAGCGAGGATCGTATCTCCTCAGAAAAGCCAGGGAAATCGGCATCCCATGCTTCGCTCTGGACTTTTTCGCGGGGCGATTGGATCCTCGCGTTCCCTTTGGCATACAAAAAATTCTGAAGTCTGTGCAGCCGCAGGTCGTCCATGTTCATGGTGGCCGAGCGGCATTCTTTCTGGCGCTCACAGGGAGCACCGTCCCCTCTGTCTACACCGTCCACGGGTTTCATTTCGTCTATAAACCGTTCCCATCTCGTTGGTTGGGCAGAGAGGCAGAACGATTTGCGTTGAGCCGCGCGAATCAAGTGATCTTCGTCTCGCAATTCGATCAGCATCTCGCCAAAACCCATGGATTATTATCTGCGAACACCACGGATTGCGTCATTCACAATGGGATTCCTTGCTTGTCGGTCTCGATGGATGAACGAGGTCAAGAGGGTCTTGTGGGTTTTGTGGCTCGCCTCGAGCCGCAAAAAGACCCGCTTCTCTTTCTGGATAGTTTGGAAGAACTTCCCGATCATCGAGCGGTGATCATCGGAACGGGGTCGCTAGAGATGACCGTTCGCAAAGCAATTGAGCACAAACGATTGGAAGATCGTGTGACCATGTTGGGCGGTCTTTCACATGAGGAAACCCTGAAGGCGATGAGAGATCTTCAGGTTTTAGTGATGACGTCGCGCTGGGAAGGATTGCCGTTGATTCCCCTTGAGGCAATGAGAACGGGTGTGCCCGTCGTGGCTGCCGACGTCGGAGGGATGAGAGAGATTATCGAAGACGGTAGGAGCGGTGTGCTCGTTGTAAACCGCACGGCAACAGCTATTGCTCTGGCGGTTAAGCGCGTGTGTCAGGACAAAGATTTGCGAGTGAAGCTTGTGAATGAGGCGCGCGCCAGGGTGGGCGAAATGTTTTCGGAGCAGACCATGTTGTCTCGGGTGCGAGAGGTATACGAAAAAATTGCTCCTGCTGGCCCAGCTGTCTAGCAGGTTGTTGAAAAACAAACTCGACATCCCAGGAATGCAGCCCTGCTAGGGATCGCAGATGCCATGAGAACAGCCCGCAGGGTGGTCAAAAAGGCCGTCCAGCAAGGCCGCAGCGAGCGAAGCGACGGATCGTACTCGGGCAGTACGGTGAGCCGCTGAGCGATGCGAGAACGCAGCTGGTGGACTTTTTCCGCATCCTGCTAGAGGGGCTAGCCGTCTTATGAAGGTCGCGATCATCCATGATTGGTTGACGGGCATGCGGGGCGGCGAGCGTTGCCTGGAAGCGTTCTGCGAGCTGTTCCCGGACGCCGACATCTATACTCTGCTGCACATCAAAGGGAGCGTGTCTCCCACGATCGAGCGCCATCGAATCAGGACCAGTTTCATTCAGTCGCTCCCCCTGTCCAGACGGTGGTACCGGTATTATCTCCCGTTGTTTCCCCTTGCGATCGAGCGGTTCCGTCTCGGCTCCTATGATTTGATCTTGAGTTCGAGTCATTGTGCGGCGAAGGGCATTCGTCCGCCGGCGGGAGCGAAACATCTCTGCTATATCCATGCGCCCATGCGGTATGTCTGGGACCAGTTCGATAACTATGCCCGCGGCGGGCGATCGGGCGTTGTGGCGCGATTGGGTATGGGGCTGTTCCGGGAACGTTTGCAGGCCTGGGATGTCGCGTCTGCCGCGCGAGTGGATCAGTTCGTGGCCAACTCCCGTAACATCGCCGGGAAGGTGCAACGCTATTACGGGAGGCAGGCTGCCGTCGCGCATCCGCCGGTGGATTGGCAGGCATTCCGAGCGGCGGAAACGTCCGAGGATTTCTATCTCATGGTCACGGCGTTTGCTCCGTATAAACGGGTTGATCTCGCCATTCAGGCGTGTAATGTTATACAGCGACGACTGAAGATCATCGGCAAGGGGCAGGAGGAGTCGAGGTTGCGAAAGCTGGCCGGTCCGACGATCGAGTTTCTTGGGTGGCAGCCGGATGAAGTCGTCCGGGACCATTATGCGCGTTGCCAAGCCCTCATCTTTCCCGGCGAGGAGGATTTTGGCATTGTCCCGCTGGAAGCCATGGCTTGCGGCAAGCCCGTGATTGCGTTTGGGCGCGGCGGGGTCTTGGAGACCGTGTCTCCTCTCACGGAAGAAGCGGGGGGAGGCGAGGGGCTCGTGCGAGCGAGGCACGCTGGTGCGGGAGTTCAGGCCAGCGCCGTGACCGGAGTGTTTTTTTTCGAGCAGGCCGCGGAGTCGCTCATTCAGGCGATGGAGTGTTTCGAACGCCGCCGGGCAGAGTTTGATCCGCATGCCATCCGCGACCATGTGGCCGCATTCGACCGCCGGTTGTTCAAGGAACACATGAAGGCCTTCGCCACAGCGGTGCTGACCGGTACCGCTTCGTAGAGGGAGCATGCTCAAACGCCACTCCCAATTTCTCAAGAGTCTGCTGTTCTGTATCGATCTCGGCCTGATTTGCGCCTGTTGGATCGGGGCCTACTACCTTCGTTTCTCTGAGCTCGTCGAGCCTGCGACCAAAGGTATCCCTCCCCTCCGGATCTACCTGCTGCTGTTGCTGCCGATCATTGCGGTGTGGGGTATGTCCTTCCAGGCCTTCGACCTGTACCGTCCGCGGCGCATGGGCACGCGACTCGCCGAATTTCTTGATGTGGCCAAGGCCAATACCCTGTCGGTGCTGATCCTCGTGGCGTTGACGTTTTTTCTGCGACAATACGAATATTCCCGGCTGGTGCTCCTCTATTTCTGGCTGTTGAATCTCATCGCTCTCGGATTTTCACGCGTCCTGTTTCGAGAGGCGCTCCGATTCCTGCGTCGGCATGGGTACAATCAACGCCATGCGCTGGTCATCGGCACCAGCCGGCTGGGCCGTCGGGTGGTGGCTGCGCTCGCTCAGCATCCGGAGCTGGGCGTCAAGGTGCAGGGGTTCTTGAGCGCCGATTCCCGGAAGGTGGGTGAGCGTATCCACGATGTGCCGGTGATCGGGCAGTACGATGATCTTCAGGGACGTGTGGATTCAGGGGTGGATATCGTATTTGTCTGTCTTCCTCCGGAAGACGAGCAGTGGGCTGAGAAAATGTTTGCGTTTTTGGCCACCACGATGGTCGAGGTCAAAGCCTTACCGGCAATATGTGAGTTCGTGAGTTTGCGGGCGGAAGCCGAAATGTTCGAAGGCCTCCCGTTGATCACGTTGCAGGGATCGCCGTTATACGGGTGGAACCTGGTCATCAAGCGGGTATTGGATGTGTTTGGCGCATCGGCCGCTCTGGTATTGTTTGCGCCGGTGTTGTGTGCGGTCGCGGCCTTGGTGAAACTGACCTCTCCCGGTCCGGTCTTCTTCCGTCAGCTCCGCATGGGATTGGACGGGCAGGCGTTTGAAATGTTGAAGTTTCGCTCCATGAAACCTGATGCGGAGTCGGAAACCGGTCCGGTCTGGACGCAACCCAATGATGATCGCCGGACACCGATCGGAGCGTTTTTGCGTCGAACGAGCTTGGACGAGCTTCCGCAATTCTGGAATGTGTTGCGCGGGGAGATGAGTATCGTCGGTCCCAGACCGGAACGGCCGGAGTTCATCGCGCGGTTCCGTGAAACCCTGCCGCAGTACATGTTGCGGCATAAGATGAAAGCCGGGATCACCGGATGGGCGCAAATCAACGGTTGGCGAGGCAACACGTCGCTGGAAAAACGGATCGAACATGATCTGTACTACATTGAACATTGGTCGATCTGGTTCGACTTCAAGATCATGCTGCTCACAATCTGGCGAGGGTTTATTCACCGGCATGCCTATTGATTGTTGGTCCCGCCGTCCGTAACCGACCGTGCCCGACCAGACCTGCCGCGAGGGGCGCCGGATGCTCCGACATGGCCGAGTTTTCTTGAGTTTCTCGCGATGGCTTGTTAACATCGGCCTCAGTCGAAAGCCCTCGCATGCCCAACACAAAACGCCGAACAGCAACTCCCGCGAAGCCTCGCTTTTCCCTACAAGGAACTCTCCGAGGGATCCGATTGTTCGCGACGGATGTCGATGGAGTCTTGACGGACGCCGGCATGTATTACTCCGAATCCGGCGACGAATGGAAAAAGTTCAACACGCGCGACGGGATGGGGATCAAGCTCCTGCAGAAGGCGGGCATCGTGACCGCGATCATTACGCAAGAGTCGACGAAAATTGTCATGCGCCGCGCCCAAAAACTGACGATTCCAGAAGTGCACCAGGGGGCGTATGACAAGCTTGCCGTGCTCAAGGATTTGATCGCGCGACACGGCTTCACGATGGAGCAGGTGGCCTATATCGGTGATGATGTGAACGATCTCCAGGCGCTTGGCGCGGTCGGATTTTCGGCCTCCCCGGCCGATGGGATGCCGCCGGTGCTGAAGACGGTCCGGTATGTGTGCAAGCAAAAGGGCGGCGAAGGTGCAGTTCGGGAAGTGGCCGATCTCATTCTGGCGGCTCAGCAGCCACGATGAGTCCATCGCATTCACGTTCTGTCGAAGGTGAAGGGCGCTCCATGAATATGACGGAACATCTCTATCCGGTTATTTTGGCCGGCGGCAGCGGGACCAGGTTCTGGCCGTTGAGTCGGCATCTCTACCCGAAGCAACTGTTACGGATCATCGGTGACGAGACGCTTATTCAGCAGACGATGCGGCGCGTCCTCTCCTGTGCGAAGCCTGAGCGGGTCCTCATCTCCACGAATCCGGACCAGGCGGATTCAATCCGCGTGCAGTTGGGAGAGTGGAAGTCCGCGTTGAAAGACAATTACGTGGTCGAGCCGGTCGGTCGAAATACCGCTCCGGCCATTGCGTTGGTTGCCGCAGAACTCCTGCGGCGCGATCCGGATGCGGTGATGCTGGTCCTGCCGGCCGATCATGTGGTGACGGGAGAGAAGGCGTTTCAAGCGGCGGTCGCGTTGGGCATGCAACTCGCCGACAAGGGACATCTGGTGACCTTCGGCATCAAGCCGACCAGGCCGGAGACGGGGTATGGGTATATTCAACCCACTCGACGAACTGCGCTAGCCAAGAAGGGGCGCCTGACGGGCCATCCGGTCGCGCGATTTGTCGAGAAGCCGAACCGGACCAAGGCGGCGCAGTATCTGAAGAACGGCAATTACTTTTGGAACAGCGGGATGTTTCTCTGGAAGGCGGCCACCATTCTGGAGGAAATCCGCCGGCACCAGCCGCAGCTTGCCAAAGCCATTCAGCAAGTTCATGCACTCATGACGTCGGGTGCTGCTCCAGAGCTTGTCGAGGCAGCCTATAAGAAGGTTCCCTCCGTATCGATTGATAACGGGGTCATGGAACTGTCGGCGAAGGCGGCGATGATTCCGGTCGGGTTTGGATGGTCGGATGTGGGCAATTGGAGCAGTCTTGAAGAAGTTGCCCCGCGCGATAAGGCCGGGAATGTCGTCAGTGGGCGGGTCATCGATATGGGCAGTACCAATTCCGTCCTCTACGCGGATCGCCGGGTCGTCGCGACCATCGGGCTTTCCGATATGGTAGTGGTGGATACGCCGGATGCCACGTTGATCTGTCCGAAATCACGATCACAAGACGTGAAGCAGATGGTCGAGATCCTGAAGCAGCAGGGGGCTCCAGAACATCTGGAGCACTTGACCGTGTTTCGTCCCTGGGGGTCGTACACGGTCCTGGAAGAGGGGCCTGGCTATAAGGTCAAGCGTGTCACGGTGAATCCTGAAGGACGCCTGTCCCTACAGCTCCATCATAAACGGAGCGAGCATTGGGTCGTCATTGCCGGAACGGCGCGAGTCACCAGAGGAGATGAGCTGCTGGATCTTCAGGTCGGGCAGAGCACGGCGATTCCTGTGGAAACACCCCATCGTCTTGAAAATCTCGGCACTGAGATGCTGCACATTATCGAAGTGCAGAACGGGCCTTATCTGGGTGAAGACGACATCGTGCGCTTCCACGACGACTACGGGCGAACTCCGAAAGGAATGTAGTGATCGAGTGATCTGGCGACTTGGTGAAGTGAAGGTCCAAAAATTCACCAGATCGCCAAATCTAACTTCGTATTTGGAGTGATGCATGGCGCTGTTTCGAGAATACGATCTGAGAGGCATTGTCGGAGAAGAACTCACGGAAGCGATTGCCGAGCAGGTGGGGCGCGCGTATGCCACCATGGCGCGGGAACAGGGGGCCTCGCGGATCAGTCTCGGCCGAGACGGACGACTGAGCTCGCCCGGTTTGCAGGAGGCCTTGCTTCGTGGTCTGTTGGCCGCTGGACTTGATGTGGTCGACTTGGGCCTCTGTGCTTCGCCGCTCCTGTATTTCTCGTTGTTTACCTTGCCGGTGGACGGGGGCATCATGATCACCGGCAGCCACAATGCCGCTGAGTACAATGGCTTTAAGATCTGCATCGGAAAAGAAGCGATTCACGGAGAAGAGATTCAGCGGTTGCGGCGGGTCATGGAGGCCGGTCAATTTACCAGGGGTTCCGGACGACTCTCCTCTCATCCCATCATCCCGGACTACTTGGAGCATCTCAATAGGAATTTTTCCGGCGTGCGAGCGGACCATCTCCATGTCGTGATCGATTGCGGCAATGGCGCGGCGTCGTTGGTCGCCAAGCAGGCGCTCGAACAGATGGGGTGCCGCGTCACGGGCCTGTACGACGAGTTGGACGGACGATTCCCCAACCACCATCCCGACCCCACGGTCGTGGAAAATCTGCAGGATCTGATCACGACGGTGCGGGAGAAAAAGGCGGATGTCGGAATCGGGTACGACGGAGACGCCGACCGGATCGGCGCGGTCGACGAGCGGGGAGAAATTCTCTGGGGTGATCGCCTCATGATTGTCTATGCGCGGGATATCCTGACCCAGCACCCGGGGACCACGTTCATCTCCGAGGTCAAAGCCTCGCAATGTTTGTACGATGACATTGCCGCCAAGGGCGGGCGTCCGATCATGTGGAAGACCGGTCATTCCTTGATGAAGGCCAAACTGAAAGCCGAATCGGCGGTCCTAGCCGGTGAAATGTCCGGCCATATGTTTTTTGCCGATCGCTATTTCGGGTTCGACGATGCGATCTATGCCTCCTGCCGGCTGGTTGAGATTCTGGCGAAGGCCAAGCAATCGCTCTCCAGTTTGGTCGCCGACCTGCCCCAGACCACGGTGACGCCGGAAATTCGTGTCGATTGCCCCGACACGCTGAAGTTTCAACTGGTCGATCAGGTGCGCACGCAATTGACCGCCTACCTCAACGACGGCAAGCCTGTCGGCGCGTCGAATCTTCGCATGCGTGAGTTGGTGACGATCGACGGGGTGCGGGCGATTTTCGAAGACGGATGGGGTCTGATTCGAGCCTCCAATACCCAACCCGCGCTGGTGCTCCGGTTTGAGGCTCCTTCGCCGGCCCGGCTGGATGTGATTCGGGCGACGATTGAAACTGAGCTTGCGCAGGCACGACGTGTGCTGTCGGCGTAGCGGGCCCTGCTACTCTGATTCCCTCCGTTCCATCCTGTTCCTTGCCGTCACGATCCTGGCGACAGTCGTTGCTTCCGCCCCGCCGCTCTCTTACGCAACACCGGACGGGCAGATCCTTGCTCCTGCCGCGCTTCCCTTTGCAAACGGCGAGCGATTGTCCTATGACGTGACCTGGCTGGGCATGCGCGCGGGAATCGCGACCATGGTCGTTCAGGAGGGACCTGGCGAGGGGGCCAGGCCGCAGCTTACCTTTTCGATGACGGCTCGATCGAGCCCGACTGTCACCAAGTTTTATCCTGTCGATAACCGCGGGGTGTCCGTGGTCGATCGCGAATCCTTCCTGCCCCGGCACATGACGTTTGCCAGGAGGGAGGGCAGGCGTTTCAACGATTTCGACTATACATTCAGACATACCGAAGGCCTAGTCACTGCCGTCAAAGATGGGAAAGGCGATGAATTGCCGATCCCTTCCGATGCGCAGGATGCCATGTCGTGTTTGTATTATGTGCGCAAGGTGCTGTCCTTCGTGCCGGGGGCCTCGCTGGCGATGACGGTGCATCACGACAAGAAGAACTATAAGATGGAGGTACGGGTCGAAGCCCTTGAAACCGTGGAGGGCGTGTGGGGGAAACGGCAGACGGCCCGGGTGGTGGTCATCATGCCGTTTCAGGGGATTTTCCTGAACGAGGGCAATATTCGCGTCTGGTTCACGAACGATGAGCAGCGGGTGCCCGTCAGAATGAAGGCCAAGGTCGTGGTGGGATCGATTGTGGCCGAATTAACCGAGGGGTACGGAGCAACCTCACAGCCGTAACATGCCCGCCTTGGTTTGCTCGTCCGGACGGAAACCGCTATAATCACGCCGAGTTCGTGGGGAGGGCTTCGGCTCTGTCCGAAGCCCTCTTCATTTCGACCGGTCGTCGTTCGATCCACGAGGAATCCTGAGCATGGCGAAGTTTCCCATTACATTAAGCCGTTTTGTTATTGAACAACAGTCCGCGCATCCCGAAGCGACCGGAGAATTCTCCGTTCTGCTGACCCAAATCGGCCTCGTCGGAAAAATGATTGCGCATGACCTCCGCAGAGCCGGATTGAACAAGATCCTTGGCACCACCGGGGAGACCAATATTCAAGGTGAGGTGGTCAAGAAGCTCGATCAGATTGCCAATGATACCTTTGTGCGGGTGTTCGAACACAGCGGTCTCGTGTGTGTTTTGGCTTCTGAAGAGATGGAAAAACCCCTGAAAATGGTTCATGAGGGAGCTAAGTACATGCTCCTGGTCGATCCGCTGGACGGATCTTCCAACACCGACGTCAATATGCCATTGGGGGCCATTTTTTCCATCCGCAGATCGAAGCTGGGGCAACGACTGCCTGTGGAGGACGAGTTGCTTCAAAGAGGAACCGAGCAGATCGCCGCGGGGTACGTGTTGTACGGGGCGAGCACCATGCTTGTGTTCACGGTCGGTCAGGGCGTGCATGGCTTCACCCTTGAGCCGTCCATCGGTGAATATCTCCTGTCCAACGAGAACATTCGAATTCCCTCGAAGGGTAAGGTGTATTCGGTCAATGAGGGCAACTACCATCGTTGGCCTTCCGGCACACAGAAATATCTCGATTCGCTGAAAGTGCAGGACAAGGCGACCGGGCGTCCCTACAGTGGCCGATACAGCGGGTGTCTGGTCGCGGATGTTCATCGCATACTGCTGGGTGGCGGCATCTATTTGTATCCCGGGGAGAACGACAAGCCGGAAGGAAAGCTGCGATTGATGTATGAGGGCAATCCGCTGGCTATGGTCGTGGAGCAGGCCGGAGGAAAAGCGACCACGGGGACGATGCGGATTCTCGACGTCGAACCGAAGGCCCTCCATCAGAGAGTGCCATTGATCATCGGGAGCGCTGAGGATGTGAGCCAGGCGGAAGCCTATATTCAAGGACGTGCGTAACGACTCATGTGACTGAGGTTTGTTGGGAGGATGATTATGAGCAATCGGGTCCAGGAAATCTTGAGCTGGTACGAGAGTGACAATGCGGGAACGAAGACGAACATTGCGCGCCTACTGAATCACGGCAAGCTGGCGGGCACGGGGAAACTGGTGATCCTGCCGGTGGATCAGGGGTTCGAGCATGGTCCGGCCAGAAGTTTCGCGCCCAATGCCGGCGGCTACAATCCGCATTACCATTTCCAGTTGGGGCTCGATGCCGGTTGCAACGCCTACGCGGCTCCGCTGGGATTCATCGAGGCCGGTGCCAGTCATTTCGCCGGGCAAATTCCACTCATTCTCAAGCTCAACAGCCACGATACGCTTCATGATGAGAAAGATCCGATGCCCTCCGTGACCGGCAGCGTGCGGGATGCCTTGCGATTAGGTTGTTCGGCGGTGGGATTTACGATTTATCCGGGCTCGGCCCACTGCAACGCGATGTATGAGCAGTTGCGGGCCATTGCGGAAGAAGCCAAGAGCTGTGGACTGGCCGTTGTGGTCTGGTCCTACCCGCGCGGGTCGGGATTGAGCAAGGAAGGCGAGACCGCGTTGGACGTCGTGGCTTATGCCGCTCAGATTGCGGCGCAGTTGGGCGCCCATATCATCAAGGTCAAATTACCCACGGCTCATCTGGAGCAGGCCGCTGCCAAGAAGGTCTATGAAGCTGAAAAAGTGCCCATTTCGACCTTGGCGGAACGGGTCAAACATATCGTGCAGAGTTCGTTCGATGGACGCCGGATCGTCATCTTCTCCGGCGGCGCGAAGAGCGACGAAAAGACGGTGTTCGATGAAGTCCGCGCGATTCGTGACGGCGGGGGATTCGGTTCCATCATCGGCCGGAATTCCTTCCAACGCCCCAAAGCCGAGGCCGTCAAGTTTTTAAGCACCATCATGGGACTGTATGCGGGAGAGAAGCCCTAACCGGCGCCTCCGTCCGCACGGATCACAATGAACGACTTTCAGATCCCAACGGAGCAGCAGCCCCAGAGGCGGCCCTGGATCTTTCCCGCACTGCTCTTGATCGCGGGGGTATTGATCGGGGTCATTCTGACATCCGATCTCGGCTGGTTGCCGACCGGACATGCGGTTCCTGAACCGGCTGCCCCTCCGGCCGCGACGCCGGTCTCCACGGCGGTACAGCCGACGCTGCCCGGGGCGGGTGGCCAGAGTTTCGTCGATGTCGCCAAAGCCGTGAAGCCGGCCGTCGTGAACATTTTTGCGACGCGGAACGGATCGAGCGAGGAGGGGAAAGGCAGCCCGTTTGAAGATCCCTTTTTTCGACGTTTCTTCGGCGAGGAGTGGATGAAGCGGTTCGAGGCGCCGAAGGAACGCAAGGAACGGGGGTTGGGGTCTGGCGTCATCGTCGATCCGAACGGCCTCATCATCACGAACAATCACGTGGTCAACAAGGCCGATGAGATCAAGGTCTTTCTCTCCGACAAGCGGGAGTTCAAGGCGAAGCTGGTCGGTACGGATGCCAAGACCGACGTTGCCGTGCTGAAGATCGAGGCCGGTGGATTGCCGACCGTCGCCTGGGCCGATTCCGACAAGCTGGAGGTCGGGGAGTTTGTGCTGGCAGTGGGTAACCCGTTCGGGTTGACGCAGACAGTGACGCTGGGAATCGTCAGTGCGCTCGGTCGCGCGGCCGGCATTGCCGAATATGAAGATTTCATTCAGACCGATGCGGCGATCAACCCGGGCAATTCCGGCGGCGCTCTGGTGAATGTGCGCGGTGAACTGGTCGGCATTAATACAGCGATCTATAGCCAGAGCGGCGGGAACATGGGAATCGGCTTTGCCGTTCCGAGTAACATGGCCCATTCCATCATGGAGCAGTTGGTCCAGCATGGCAAAGTCGTGCGCGGCTGGTTGGGTGTCTCGATTCAGGAGTTGACGCCGGAATTATCTTCGCAGTTCGGCGTGCCGAAAGACGTGAAGGGTGTCCTCGTCAGCGACATCATGGACGATAGCCCGGCCAAGAAGGCGGGATTTGAGCGCGGCGATGTGATCGTCGAATACGATGGGAAACCCATGGATTCTCCGGCCCACTTGCGAAATGCCGTGGCCCAGACAGTGGTGGGGAAGAAGGTCACGGTCAAGCTCATCCGTGAAAAGAAGTCCAAGTCCATCGAACTCACGATTGCCGAGCAGCCGAAGAATCTGGCGCAAGCCGGAGTTGAAGAGGGCGGAGAATCGGCGGCTCCCGCCGGCTTACTCTCGGACATCGAGGTGCGGGAGTTGAACCCGGAACTGGCCGGCCGGTATGGCCTGAAGTCGAGCGATCGCGGCGTGGTGGTCGTGCGGGTCAAACCGGGGAGCCCCGCGGAGGAAGCCGGTGTGCGTGAAGGGGATCTCGTACTGGAGGTGAATCGCAAAGCTGTGGGGACGATAAAGGCGTATGAACATGTCGCCGCGAATTTGCCGAAAGACCAGGCGGTATTGCTCCTGTTGAGACGGCAGGGGCGAGCCATTTATCTGACGCTGAGGCCGTGATCGCGCCGGATCGTGTGTCCGGGGTTGATCACAGAGAGGAGGCAAACAGTATGGTAACACGGGCCATATTTGTTCTTCTCAGCGCTCTTGCCGGCATGGCCTTGTTTCTTCGGGCCCAGGATCCAAGTCGCGAGTTTTTGTTGGCGGGATTGGGAATGGGAGCGGTGGCGGGCGGGCTCATCTTGGCCGGCGAGTATGCGCTCCGCAGGCTTTCATTCGGTATTATTGTCGGCGGTGCCGTGGGGCTCGCCGGAGGTCTCATTCTGACGGGTTTGGTGGAGTGGGTCGGGAGTGCGGTCTTCGATGTAGAGACCTTCTTGTTTCATATCGGCGGGTTGGTGTTTCTCTTAGGGTTGCCCTATCTAGGGTTAGCCATGGGCGCGCGGTTCGGCAACGAACAGTTCCCCGGTCTGGACCAGGGGACGACGGCAGCCGGGGCTTCCCATGCCAGTCTTAAAGTATTGGATACGAGTGTCATCATCGACGGCCGGGTGGCCGACCTCTGTGAGACAGGGTTTCTGGAAGGACCGTTTCTGGTTCCCCATTTTATCTTGAATGAATTACAGCATATTGCAGATTCGTCGGATTCTTTGAAACGGGCGCGCGGGCGTCGCGGGTTGGATATTCTCAACAAGATTCAGAAAATGCCGGGCATCGATGTCCGGATCGTCGAAGAAGATTTCCCCCATGTGAAGGAAGTGGATGCCAAGCTCGTGGTCCTGGCAAAGAAAGTCGGGGGGCGCATCGTCACGAATGATTTGAACCTGAACAAAGTCGCCGAATTGCAGGGCGTGCGAGTATTGAACATCAATGAGCTCTGTAATGCGCTGCGTCCGGTCGTGTTGCCGGGTGAAACCATTCGGGTTTTCGTCTTGAAGGAAGGCAAAGAGGCGGGCCAGGGCGTCGCCTACTTGGATGACGGCACGATGATTGTCGTGGACAATGCGCGACGCTGTATCGGCCGCAATGTGGATGTGACCGTGACCAGTGTGCTTCAGACGACGGCGGGGCGCATGATCTTCACCCGTTTGAAGGAAGAGTCCGAGCGGGAAGAGTACCAGGTTGCGCGTGGGTAGATTAGCGAGACGGAAGCGCGGTGGTTCAGAGAAATCCTCCGTTTGCCGGGGAGGCGCATCGAGTTCAGACGATTGTTTAGGTGTGGTCTTGTCTCGCTGCTGCTCACGTGAGTGTGCCGGTGTCCGCTTGTAACGCGAAGCCGTCTCCGGGAGGGCTGCGCACGGTGGCCCTGGTTCCAGCTGCCGGTCGCGGGCTTCGCATGGGCGGCCATATCCCCAAGCAGTTTCTTACGCTGGGGGGGCGGCCGATTCTTGCGCAGTCCCTCCTTGTGCTCCAAGCTTCCCCGCTCATTCATGAGATCATCCTGGCGGTGCCCCAGTCGGAACGTCAGTATTGTCTGGACCATATCGTGGCGACGGGTGAGTTCAGCAAGGTGACCAAGGTTGTGCCGGGGGGAGCGCAGCGACAGGATTCCGTGCGCCATGCCTTGGCCGAGGTGAGTCAGGAGACCGAGATTGTCCTGGTTCATGACGCGGTGCGGCCGTTTCTCACCGAGGATATGATCCGCAGAGTCGTGGCTGCGGCGGTAGAGCATGGGGCGGCCATCATCGCGCTGCCGATGCGTGATACGGTGAAGTATGTGGGCGCGGGCGGGGTGATCGAACGGACCGTCGATCGCCGCCCCCTCTGGTTGGCGCAGACGCCCCAGGCGTTTCGTCGTGACTGGTTGGAAGAGGGGCATCACAAGGCCTTGTTGGCCGGTGTGCAAGCGACGGATGACGCGCACCTTGTGGAGTTGATTGGGAAACCGGTCGTGGTGGTCGAGGGGAGCGGAGAAAATATCAAGGTGACGAGGCCGGAAGATCTCGTGATCGGAGAAGCGATTCTCAACTCACGAACGGCGGCAAGGAGTGCGGAATGACGGCTGTACGCGTGGGATGTGGGTGGGACATTCATCCGATGGTAGCGGGACGAAAATTAATTCTGGGTGGACTCGAAATTCCGCACCACAAGGGGCTGCAAGGGCATTCCGATTCCGATGCGTTAGTCCATGCCATCTGCGATGCATTGCTCGGGGCGATGGGAGAGGGCGATCTTGGGCGTCACTATCCGAGCTCGGATCAGCAGTTCAAGAATATTTCGAGCCTCAAATTACTCGAAGACGTCGTCCAGAAGCTGCGCGCCAAGGGCTATCGCCTGGCGAATGTGGATAGTACGATCATCGCGCAGGCGCCCCGGCTGAGCCCGCATCTGGCCGCCATGCAGAAAATTATTTCCGGGGTGCTTCAGGTCGACCCGGATTTGGTGAATGTAAAAGTGAAAAGCGGTGAAGGCCTGGATGCGGTAGGGCGTGAAGAAGCGATCGCGGCGCAAGCGGTCTGCCTGATCGAGCGAGGCTAGAGCCTATCCGCCGGTGCGCTCACGAGGCGGGTACCACCTATGTTCAAGACCATCTCTCAGGACCTCCAAGCGATTTTTGACCGGGATCCTGCCGCCACCAGCAGGCTCGAAGTCATTTTGACCTATGCGGGATTTCACGCCCTGTTGGCTTATCGTCTCGCGCATTGGTTGAAGGGACATCGTGTGCCGTTTCTGCCCCGCGCGATTTCCCAATTGGCCCGCTGGCTGACGGGAATCGAGATCCATCCCTCCGCCAAGATCGGTGAGCGATTTTTTATCGATCACGGCATGGGTGTGGTGATCGGAGAAACGGCTGAGGTCGGAGACCACGTCACTCTGTTTCAGGGCGTGACGCTTGGTGGAACGGGGAAGGAGCGCGGCAAGCGCCATCCCACGCTCGGCAGTCATGTGGTCGTCGGGGCGGGGGCGAAGATTCTCGGCGGGATTACGATCGGCGACAATGTGAAGATCGGCGCGAATTCCGTCGTCTTGAAGTCGGTTCCCCCGAATTCGACGGTGATCGGGGTGCCGGCCAGGATCATCAAATCGCAAGGGGAGCGGCTTCCCGATGCGACCATGGACCATACCAATATGCCGGATCCGATCGCCGATCGCTTTGCCGCGCTCGAACTGGAACTGATCGAGTTGCGAAAGAAACTCGAGAATCGGGACGGTAACGGTCCTCGGTAACAGGTCCTCACTTCTGCACTGACTAACCCATTCCTTCCCGGAACTGAGAGTCTTTGCGATTGGTGCGGTGCGGACAGGGCAGGTCAATCATCCGCCATCCGCTGCCTGTCGATCCCCGCATGGTCATATCGTCCAGCCGGGGCACTGTGTCTAGTTGGACAGGCACTCCTTCATAAACGTCTTGCGCGCGTCGCCGGCCAGTTTCTTGGCCTTGGCAGCCTTGTTACAGGTCGTCATCTTGTTCTGCTGCGTGGAGCCGGCTGCGGATTGTTCCGATTTGGCGGAGAGGCATTCTTTCATGAACGCTTTGCGTTCGTCTCCCTTGCCTTCACCACTGAGGCCTTTGGCCTTGGCATCCTTGTTACATGTGGCCATCTTATTCTGCTGCGCGCCGGCGTAGCTGAGCTGCGGCGTGGCGAGCACGGCTGCCAACATGAGAGCGGACAAGGTCGTACAGAGTTGTTTCATAGCGGGCTCCTTTCGAGGTGAACGGGGGTTGTGTGCGGAACTATAACAAACGGCGTCCGGCCTGTCTCGCGGGGGAGTTCCTTAAGGGAGAGAGGGGATGCTCCCATCGGTATAGTCCACTCTGACGAGATAGAGCCCGTGAGCGGGGGCGGTTCTCCCTGCCGCGGCCCTCGCCCGCGCGGCAAGGACGGTGCGCATGTCGGCGGCGGTACGCTTGCCCTGTCCCACTTCCACCAGGGTGCCCACCATGGCGCGGACCATCTGTTTAAGGAACCGGTCGGCATAGAACGAGAAGATGATGAGATCTCCCTGGCAGCGCAGATCCGCCTGTTGCAGCCGGCAGTGCGGATTCTCGTTATCGGTCGGCGCGGTTTCGAATGAGGAGAAATCGTGCGAACCGGTCAGGCAGGCGGCAGCCTCCGTCATGGCTGCGAAATCGAGAGATTTATAGAGCATCCAGGCTCGTTCGCGCAGCAGGGGGGCTCGCTCTGACCGATTCATCAGATGATATTCGTACAGCTTCCCTTTCGCTGAGTAGCGCGCATGAAAATGATCCGGCACGGATTCGACCGAAAGGGCGCTGATATCGGCGGGGAGGTGAGCGTTCAGGGCGCGAAGCCACTCGCGTGGCGAGAGCCCGCGATCGGTCCTGAAGCTGGCGACCTGCCCGAAGGCATGAACCCCGGCATCGGTCCGGCCCGCGCCGATGAGGGGAAGCCTGGTTTGGGCGATTGCTGCGAGGGCATCTTCGACCGTTGCCTGGATAGTCGGCACGTTCAGCTGGCGCTGCCACCCGGCGTACTGTGTGCCATCGTACTCGAGGATGAGTTTAAATGTGGTCATAATCCGGAAGGGAAAGAGGAACTCTAGCCCAACGGGAAGGCGCCTGTCATCTGGGGGGATTGGTGTGGAGGTAGGTCTTGACCCCTTCGAAAATCGACTCCGCAATGTGCGCCAGGAAGGGCTGTGACCGCATCTGCTCTTCTTCGGCGGGATTCGACATGAAGGCGATCTCGGCGAGAATACTGGGCATGGTGGTGAAGCGGAGCACGTAAAATGGCGCGGTCTTCACCCCGTGATCGATGGTGCTGTAACGACCGTTGAGATTCGTGACCATCGCCTGCTTGGCAGTCCAGGCGAGTTCTTGGGAATGTTCGATTTTCTTGGAGGTCAGGAGGTCGGCGACGATGTATTCCCAGCCCACACCGGTATTGTTGAGCGGGGTGCCGTTTTCTCGGGCGGCCACTTCCAGGGCGCGCTGATCCTTGGCTTCACCGAAATGGTAGATCTCCAGCCCGCGGACACCCTTGTGCGGGTGTGAATTGACGTGGATCGAGATGAACAGATCCGCGTCCTTGCCGTTCGCAAATTTGGCCCGGTCCTCGAGCTCGATAAAGGCATCACGTTCTCGGGTCATCAGGACACGTGTATTCGGCAAGGTGCTGAGCAAGGATTTCAGCTGCAGGCCGACCTTTAAGGTCACCTCTTTTTCCGTCGTCCCGTGCTGTCCGATTGTGCCGGGGTCTTTTCCTCCATGACCGGGATCTATGACGATCGTCTGGACCGGGCTTGCCGGCTTGGGCGCAATCGGGCGAGCCGGTTCCGTGACGGTGGGGCTTGGAATCGCCGGCGGAGTCGGCAAGGAGACGGCCGGGGCCTGTGGCGAAGTCGTCGAGGTCTCGCCGATCTGCCGGATCTGATCTTTGGGACGCTGCGTAATATCAATGACGAGGCGGTCAGGATTATCGAGCGAGAACACCTTGTAGCGGGAATTCTGGTTACGCGTCAGCGTGATGCTGACGACGCGCGGGCGGCTTTGCGCAATTTGAAACGATTGCGGAATCGTCCCGCCCGAGACGCGCTGCCGTGAGGATTTTCCGAGGATCGCGTTATTCACCTCAATGAGCACCCGGTCGGGGTTGCGCAAATGCGTTTCCGAGAAGGACGTCTTGTGATTCAGGTCGAGCACGAGCCGTGTGCCATCGGCGGTGGACCAGGTACGAAGGTCGCGGACGATGATCGGATAACGGGAAGCCCCGGCGCGCTCTTGCTTGACCAGGAGGAAACGGGGGGAGGGGTTTTCAGCGGCAACCTGGGGAACCGTCGGCCAGGAGGGTTCGGTTTGGATCTCGCCACCCGATGAGGTCCCCGCGCCGAACAGGACGCAGGCGAACGCGATCGTCAGGAAGTTACGGACCAGGGAGACGACATGGGACACGAACCGGAACTCCTCTCGATAGGATGCCCTCTAGGCCTTTTCTCAGATGTTTATGGTATTGTCAACAAAAGGCCTCAAACCCGGTAATTGTAGATGGCAACACATCTTCTTGTCGATGGGTATAACCTTGTGGGCAGCGCCGGAATGGCGGTCCCGGCCAGTTCCGGCTGCCTTGCGGCGACACGCGAGACGCTCCTCAAGAACTTGGCTTGGTACCGTCAACGAAAAGGCCATGCGATTACCGTCGTCTTCGACGGCTGGCAGGGCGGGCTCGGTGCGGAACATCGTGAATTTCAATCCGGCGTCGAAGTCGTCTATTCAAAACGAGGCGAACGCGCCGACCAGGTCATTCAACGTCTCGCCCGACTGTACGGCAGGGACTGCGCGGTGGTGTCCTCGGATCATGAAGTGGTCAATGCGGCGAAGGCGGCCGGCGCGTTCGTGATCGGGGCGGCGGAGTTTCGCGCCAAACTCCAAGACAGGCCTTCGCGCTCGCCGAACATGGCATTTAAAGAATTGGACCGAGGCGAGGCGGATGTCGTGAAGCGGTCCAAAGACAAGGGCGGAAATCCCCGCAAGCTGCCGAAGTCACAACGTAAACGAAACCATCAGCTTAAGGAATTCTGAACAGGCGGCGGGCATTCTCGCTGGTGAGGCGGCCCACGTCTTCAGCGGTCAAGGAGACGTTGTCGGCGGTGATCGTCGCCAGCAGGTCGGCCACATGCCTCACAAAGGCCGGTTCGTTGCGTTTGCCGCGATGCGGGACCGGCGTGAGGTAGGGGCAATCGGTTTCAATGAGCAGCCGATCCGTCGGGACTGTTTTGGCGATTTCGCGCAACATGGTCGCATTCTGAAAGGTCAGGATGCCGGAGAACGACAGGTAGAATCCCAATTCCAGTGCATCCTTCGCCAGCCAGGCATCTCCCGAAAAACAGTGAAAGACTCCGCCGATTTCTGAGGCTCGCTCCTCCTTTAGAATGCGAATGGTATCGTCTTGCGCTTCCCTGGTGTGGATGATGACCGGGAGCTTCAATTCGTGCGCCAACTGAATCTGTTCGCGGAAGCGCGTCCGCTGCAATTCCGGATCGGAGTGGTTGTAATGATAATCAAGGCCGATCTCGCCGTAGGCCACGACCTTCTTGTCGCGCGCCAGTTGCCGGAACTCATCGTACCAACTGTCCTCGACGTGTTTGACTTCGTGGGGATGAACCCCGATTGAGGCATAGACGAAGGGGTATTGGTTGGCAAGCGCGGCCGCCGAGCGGCTGGTGGCCAGGTCGCAGCCGATGGTGATCATCGATTCCACGCCCGCTGCTCGCGCACGGGCGATCATCGCCTCGCGGTCGGATTCGTAACGCGCATCATCGAGATGGGTGTGGGTATCGATCAGCATGGGGCGCATCCTACCATGGTTGTGGATGGACTGACGAGAGTGTGGATACAGCTTGCTTGACAAGTCTTCGCAATGAATGTTAAATGCGAATCACTTGCAACAAGGAATGTGTGTGATGGCAGATTCAATCATCGACAGTCTGAAAGCCGGCGGGAAAAAGCTCACGAAGCCCAGGCAAGCGATTTTAGCCATCCTGGAATCGAACGCGCTTCCAGTCACGGCGGCCGAGGTGCACGCACGATTGAAGAAGGCCCGTGCGCCCATGGATCTTGCCACCGTGTACCGCAATCTGACCATGCTCCAGGAATTGGGCCTCGTCGATCCAGTGGGGTTGCGCGAGGGGCAGATGCGCTATGAGGTGCGGCATGGCCGTGAGCACCATCATCATATTCAGTGTCGCGGGTGTGGTCGGATCGTCGATCTCATGTTGTGCCCGCTCAAGAAACTCACGCAACTTGTCGAGTCCCAAACCAAGTTTGCGGTAGAAGGCCATTCCCTGGAATTTTTCGGCTGGTGTCCGCAATGTCGATGATTGATCTTTCGACGGCCGGGAAGCGATGGGCTCTAGCAGCCCTGTATGTCCTGCTGGTGTTCACCCTCCAGCCGCTGCTGCTCGACCATACATTTGCGGCCGGCTCCTCGCATGAACATTCAGACCGGGATGCGTGTGCCTGGCTGGACCACGCAGCGAGCGCAGGCGTGCACTCCAGCGCGCCTCCACTGTCGCTGGTGCAGGCTATCACGTCCGTCTCATCCGTCTATACGACTCCGTACCGCTCCATCGCTCAATCTCACGTCTCCGTCCGCGGTCCTCCAATCCTTCTCTAACAATCATTTCATTGTGCTGATGGTCCCCCTCGCGTGTCTTGTGCAGGGGAAGACCGGATAGCTGCCTGTTCGCGCCTCCCGTGGAGCAGGCGCTCAAGGGGTTGGGTTGTTCTTCGCCCGGAAGAACAGTTTCCGGTCTTCTCCTGCAGAGGATGCGCGTGTCGCGCGGCATCGCGTGTGGGTTCTTATTCACTGGAGGTGAGTATATGGCTACCGACCTGATGACGCCCGTCCCCGTAACGGTTCTGACGGGCTTTCTGGGGGCAGGAAAAACAACGTTGCTGAATCGGATCCTGACGACCGAGCACGGTAAGCGTGTGGCGGTCATCGTCAATGAGTTCGGGGAAGTGGGCATCGACAATCAACTGGTGATCGGCGCGGATGAAGAGATCTTCGAGATGAACAACGGCTGCATCTGCTGCACCGTGCGCGGCGATTTAATCCGGATCATCGGCAATCTCCTCAAACGAAAAGACCGGTTCGACTACATGGTGATTGAAACGACGGGGTTAGCGGATCCCGCGCCGGTGGCGCAGACCTTTTTCGTCGACGATGAGATGAAGCGTCGGCTGTCGCTTGACGGGATCGTCACGGTCGTCGATTCGAAACACATCTGGGAGCATCTCGATACGAGTCCGGAAGCCGAAGAGCAGATCGCGTTCGCCGACGTGATTCTGCTCAACAAGATTGACCTGGTTCCATCCGGCGAGGTGGACCGATTGGAAGCCAGGATTCGGGCTATCAATGTCATGGCGAAGATACACCGGACGAAGGATGCGCAGGTGGAGATCAAGCGGTTGTTGAACATCGGGGCGTTTGATCTGAGCCGTAAGTTGGACATTGATCCAAATTTTCTCGGCGAAGAGGCGCATCAGCACCATCCCAGCGTGTTTTCGGTGGCCCTGGTCGAGAACGGCGTGGTTGATGAGGGCAAGGTGAACGACTGGTTTCGCGAAGTGCTCTCGACGATGGGAAGGAAGATCTACCGGATGAAGGGCATTCTGAATGTAGAGGGCCGCGATCATCGGTTCGTGTTTCAAGGCGTCCATATGCTGTTCGACGGCAAGGCCGATCGGGCGTGGAAGGCGGGAGAAACGCGGAACAACCAGCTTGTCTTTATCGGCAAAGATCTGGATCGTGCGGCGCTGACGAAGGGGTTCCGGTCATGCCTCGTCTAGCCAAGTCGAAGTCGCTCATCACGTTGGGCTCGGTGGGGTCTGCCGTTCTCGGCGATTACATCAACCGGGTGGCCTTCTCTGCGGATGGCACCGGGTTGGCGGCTTGTTCCGCATCGGGACAGGTTTCGATGTGGAAGGTGCCTTCGTTGCAACTGATCGGCGATCTCAGAGGACACGACCAGTCGGCCCTCACGCTCGCCTGGCATCCGAGCCGGAGCGAGTTGGCGACGGGTGGGCAGGACGGCGTCGTCCGACTCTGGGGCCTCGATTCCGTCGTGGAACGAGCTGTGCTTCCCGTGGCAGAGCGCGGCTCGTGGGTCGAACATCTGGTCTGGTCTGCGGACGGACATTTTCTGGCGGCCTCGGCAGGGAGGATCCTCCGAATCTGGAGCGTTGACGCGGCGAGCGCCCCGCAGCTGGCAGCGGAGGTGCCGGCGCACAAAACGACGGTGTCGGCACTGTCCTGGATGCCGAATGGGGGCGGTGTGATTTCCTCCTGCTATGGAGGGGCCTGGCTCTGGAATGTGGGGACGGACAAACCGGTGCGGCCATTCCCGTACGACGGCGCGCTGCTGTCCATCGCGGTCAATCCGTCCGGCGAGTATCTGGCCTCGGGAAATCTCGACGGCTCAGTTCACCTGTTTCGTACGGAGAATGAGCAGAATTGGCACATGTCGGGCTATCCGATGAAGGTGACCTCGGTCAGGTTCGACCATAACGGGCTCAATTTGTTTACGGCCTCGGGTCCGGCTCTCGTCTCCTGGAACATGAAAAAATTTGAAGGCACCGGCGGCCGCCTGTTCAAGGGACACCTGGGGTGGATTCAAGAGATTGCGTGTCATCCCAACCGGGCGCTCGTCGCGACGGTCGGTGAAGACGGCCTCTTATGCATCTGGGAACTGCAGACTGCAAAGCCGATACTCAGCCAGGAAGTGAACAAGTCGGGCGGTCTGTCCTCGGTCGACTGGAGTCCCCAAGGCATATGGCTGGCGACCGGTACGAACGACGGCGTGGTCTCGTTGTTCTCCGTGGAAGACATCGGGGGGCGGGCATGAACCTGTTCGGCGGGCGCCGCACTATCGCTCCGGATCGGGCGGAGCGCATCAAGGCCTGGGCTCGCGGGCTGTGGGCACTGTCCGATGAGACCACCGTGATGGTGACGGAGTTGGAGTGCCGGGAGCTGGGATGCCCGCCGATCGAAACCGTCATCGTGGTCCTTCAAGGGCCGGGCCGAACGACACAATACAAGATCCACAAGGCGGCCAGCGACGTCTCTCAAGCGGATGTTGAGGCGTTGGCGGCGGGAGAGGAGCCCCATCATGCCCACTAAGGCCGCACGAGTCAGAGGCTCCGGGTCTCCGATCTATGTCATTGCCGGCTTTCTGGGCAGCGGGAAGACGACACTGCTGAAACGGGCACTGGCGCATGAATTGGAGCGTGGCGTGAAACCGGCTGTGCTGATGAACGAGTTCGGTGAAGTCGACGTGGACGGGGCTGTCCTGCATGAACATCCCCGGTCCAATGATATCGAACTAGAGTCGCTGTTGAGCGGCTGTATCTGCTGCGATCTCTCGGGGGCATTCACCGAGAAGGTCGGCCATCTCTTGAAGAAGACGCAGGGCGCTCCGCTGTTCGTCGAGACGACAGGCTTGGCGGACACCGGCCAGGTGGTGGCCGGCGTTGAGAAGGCTCTGGTGGAGCACTCAGATATGGCCAGGTTGGCTTCGGTGATTGTGATGGTCGACGCGCCCCGCTTCCTGATGCTCGGCGCGTACTGGCCGGCGGCGAAGGATCATCTGAGACAAGCCGATACAGTGGTTCTCAACAAGCTCGATCAGATCGACGACCGGCAGGTCGGACTTGTCGCCGGGCGGGTCAGATCGGCCAATCCTGCAGCGCGCATCGTCAGGGCGGTTCATGCGGATGTCCCGATTGATCAACTGTTGGAGGTGCCGACAAAGAGACGCACGGCGAAGATCGTGCCCAGTACGCTCAAGGATTCGACGGCCGGGTACCGGAGCGGCAGCTTCAAGATACTGCGGCCGTTCGAGCCGGATCGGCTGGAGCGCTGGTTGAAGCGGTATCAACGTTCCGTGGTGCGGCTCAAGGGATACGCCAGAGTCCAGGGGCGTCCGGGGATGCAAGACGTACAGTGGGTGATGGGCTCATTGTCCATTGGGCCATACCACGGTGCGAAGCAGTCGCAGGCGAAGATCGTGGTGATCGGCCGACGGGTGGCCTGGCAACGGTTTCTGGAAGGGCTTGAACGTTGTCTCGTGCCGCCGGAGCGGGGTACGGCACCCCGGTGCCGTGCCGGGAAGAAGGTCTCGCGATGAGGGAGGGACGATCATGATGTCAACGGTAGGCAGGGGGCGGGCATTGGTCGACGATCCGGCTGCGCGCCTGCTGGTCAAGGACGCATACAGCCACATGTACAAATGGCCGGCCTCGTTCGCCGGCTATCGGGCGAACGTGACGCTGAACGAGAACGGGCGGATCTGGACGGGGAGCGTCCGGCTCGTGCCCAGGAAAGACACCACCGTCGAGTTGCACGGCGCCGACCCGGCGCTCCAGGAGTGGGTACGTGAACGACTGTGGACGCAGGGCATGCATCTCGCTCATTCGGATTTCGACGAAGGCGACGGGAAATATGTGCTGTCCTTCGATCCGGAGGAAGATCCCGATGTTCTTCATCCGCGCGGGCGGCGCGTCTTGCTCACCGGCGGGCGACTCGAATCGTGGTATCGGGTCCGGGATCATCGTTATACCCAGATCGGCCGTCTCACCCCCATGACCGAGCGCCGGGTGAACACGATCGAACGATACGATCAGGCGCCGGATGGTCGGCAGTATTCGAGTCACTATGTGATGACCTACTTCTCACTCGACGGGCAATCGGTCATCGGGATGGAGAGTTATGTCAACGACTATTCGGAGGTGGACGGCATTTGGATGCCGCTGCGCCGCTGCGTGTCGTTCGGGGACAAGGGGGCGGTCAAGACGCGCGTGATCGAACTCTCACAACAGGAGGTGTTGTGATGGATGACAACCAGACGGACGGGACCGGCCTGGGGCCTGGTCGGCCGCGGACGCAGGCAGGGGAGTGGGCGTTGGACATGCCTCAGGTCGGAGACGGGCGGACGGCTTCCATGTTGCCGCTGATCGTGTTGTATCAACGGGCCTGGGACCTGGCGAAGACCGCGGAGGTCTCGCTTGCCTGCCTGATGCATTCGGCGGAGGCCGCGGCCCTGGCAGATGCGATACGGCATCTACTCGACGAGGCCGGTGATGAAGAAGGCAGCACCAGGTGGACCGCGCGATGCTCGGAGGCCAGGCACTTGGGTGTGGTGCTGCAGGACGCGCTCGTAGAGGGGAGGGAAATCGAATCATGACGGCAATGACCAGGGCCGGGACTCCGGTGGATGTGGCGGTCTTGACCGTGTCGGACAGCCGGACGCCGGAGACGGATCGAAGCGGCGATACGATCGTCGACCGGCTGACTCAAGCGGGGCACCGTCTCGCAGACCGGATGTTGTGCAAAGACGATTTCCACACGATCCGGGAGACGATTGCGGCCTGGATCGCCGATCCCAAAATAGAGTTCGTAATCGTCACCGGGGGGACCGGCGTCACTCAACGCGATGTCACGCCCGACGCCGTCCGATCCCTGTTTACGAAGCCGATTCCGGGATTCGGCGAACTGTTCCGGTGGCTCAGTTATGCGGAGATCGGCACCTCGACGATTCAGTCGCGGGCCGACGCCGGCGTGTGCGGCGACACCATCGTGTTTCTGTTGCCGGGCAGCACCGGCGCCTGCCGGCTGGGGATGGAGAAGATCATCCTCCCGCAACTCGATCTCAATCACCGACCCTGCAATCTCACAGAGCTCCTGCCGCGCGTGAAGCAGGAACTTCCGCCGGGCGAGGGGCACTGAGTGAAGTCCCGATCATGTGCCGCTGCCGACCGGCCCAAGCCAACCGGTTCGGTCAGCGAAGGATGCCGAATACGATCAGTGGGCGGGGTGACCGTCGGGTCAACACTATCACGTCACGGAGGACACGATGAAAAGATACGATCGTTTGGTCATGCGCTGGAAGAAGCAACTGGGTAAATGGGTTGGAGTAGTTGTCGTCGGATTGGCATGTGGAGGTGCCGTCTCGGTGCACGCCAGTATGCTCGAATATTACGTGGGGGTGGAGGGGTTGCAGACTATCGCCAGCGGTACGTACGCGGGGCTCAACAATCCCAATCACGGACGACTCACATTTCTCTTCGCGCATCCGAACGAGACCCCCCCCTCCACGAGCCACTATCACAGTATCGGGGCTTGGAGTTACTCCGGTCCGGCCGGCAATCCGGTAGTCAATACCACGAACGCGAACAACCGGATTCCGGAAATCTTGTCCGGTCAGGCACCATTACCACTTGTGCCGGGTCAGGGCGCCCAAGCGGGACGCTGGGTCAATCAGGCCGTACCGGGGTTGGAATATAGCAATCTCCGCATGGCCTCCACGCAGAGCTTGGGTTAGGCAGCCGTAGGGACGACGGAGCACTATTTGTTCAACAGCTCAGGCGGCCGATGGACCGGTTCGCTCAACGCTGTCAGCCTGGCACTGGAGTTGGTGAGTCTGACCCCTGGCTTGCAAGTGGCGGATCAGACGGGCGCGCCAATTGTTTCAGCGATCGGACAGACCTACAAGCTTGGTGAGGGTAACCCGTTTTCATTTACGCCGAGCTTTTACACCAACGACAATATGCGGTCTCGCTATTCGGCTGCGTTCCGTTTTGTCGACTTGAACGGAACGTTGCGG
>JACOEL010000008.1 GCA_024998625.1 Nitrospira sp.
GTGCAGCTCGCCTCCATCACCATGCTACTCAAGCAATTTTGAGATAGGTTCTAGTATCGGCTGGCTCGAAATCAGGAGCTGTGTTCTTAACGAGGTCAACGTGTTGTGTTCCAGTTTGCCGAAAACGAAATGAGCCATGTCCGTCTTTACAGCGATTTCAACTGTCCCTTTTGTTACGCGATGCACGAATACCTTCATGCATTGGGCGTCATGGATCGAGTTTCCTGGCAGGGGGTTCAGCATGCACCGCATCTAGCGGTCCCGATGGCTGGCTGGGCAGGGCACCTTGTAGCTGAATTGAAGCGAGAGGTGCAGATGGTCCGCCGGCTGGCGCCCGAGCTGCCGGTCGCTGTGCCGCCGGGGAAGCCCAATACCGGGCGGGCGATTGCCGCGTCTGCGCGCGCGCTTCAGCTCGACCCGCTCCGTGGCGCGGAGTTTGTGCGCTCCTTGTACCGGTCGTTCTGGGTGGACGGCCAGGATCTCTCCGATGAGACGGTGCTGCAGCGGGAAGCCGAACGCCAGGGGTTTGCCTCCGCGCAGATTGTCGGCACAGAGGCCACCACAGTAGATGCGATTCTTCGGGCCTGGAATGATCAATGGGCTGAGGCGGATCATCAAGGCGTGCCGCTCCTGCAACGCTCAGACGGAACGTTGCTTGTCGGCCTGATGCCGGCGGATGTCATCGAGCAATTTTTCGCCGGAGGATAGCGCCTGCTCAGATCTGCCTTTCGCCGACCATCGACGGATTCACCTCTCAACGTAACCGGTTGGTTCCTGGCTTTCCCTCGCTGCAGAAACCTCCGAATCAATTTGTCGTCAAGAGTTCCCGTGGTATGAGTGACCTATAGCGGAGCTGAGTAGTTCTGCTAGGCCGTTTAGCCCACAGGAGTGACCCATGAAATCAGCGCACTGGTGCCTGGCCGCGTTCCTGTTGAGCTGTTCGTTGTTCGAGATGCATCATGCCGTTGCGTCGGCAGCCGAACCGGCCTCCAGCGCAGCCAAGGCTCCGTCAACATCTCCCGAGGCCAAACAGGAGGGGGAGAAAACCGAGTTCTATGTGAGTGTCTATATGCAGGGAAGTCGGCCGCTGAATCGTCCCGTGAGACTGCAGGAGGATCCCTTCACCAATACCGACGTGCAGGGAGGGTTGGGAGGCGGGTTGAAAGTCGGGATTTTTCCGGCGTTCGCCGGCCGGTTCGTCGGGTTGGAGGCGGACTTGTCCGGACTCGATGGAAAGGTCAATGCGCCTTCGGCCACGACAGGCGGTGTGACGAGGAGTGCGAATTTCCGTCTCCAGTCCATCAACGTGATGGCGAATGTGTTGCTGCGCTATCCCGGCGAAACGATTCAACCGTATATCGGCATCGGCGCAGGGTTGTCCGGAGGGTTTGCGCGGGATTTGAATCTCCAGCACAGCACCATCGGCACGGTGCATGAGAATGCTGCCGACGGCGCCTTCGCCTATCAGTTTCTCGGCGGGGTGCGCGCCAATGTCACGGAGCACATGTTCCTCTTTACGGAATACAAATATTTTGTGGCGAATTATCAGTGGGAGAGTGAACTCGCGAACGGTGCGCGCGGTCCGTCCTTCACCATGAACTATCGAGCCCATATTATTGCGGGTGGCCTTGGATTCCGCTTCTGACAGGATGCTGAAAAAGTCCGGAAAGGCCTTCTCGACATCCGTGAATCGTGAAGCGTGAAGCGGATCTCGTCAGGCACCGCAGCCGGCATCTCGGCGACCTTTCGCACTCTCTTTCCGCTCTGATTGTTCCCGTGCTGACAGAGTGAGTAAACCTCCTGTCAGGAAAATATTCAGCCCTGGTACCTGCTTGCAGTTCAGCGTGGGTGAGGCATAAGATAAGGTCTCACCCGCCCGTTCACCTGGCAAGCATGGAGGTACAGGCTGTGTTCTGGGACAAGCGGGATCCTTCGCTCAAGCCAGACCGCCTCTGTTCATTTTGCGGCAAGCGTCCGGGCGGAGCACATTCCCTCATCACCAGTCCCGAGCCGCATACCTGTCACTCATGCCGCACCTCGTCTCCTCTGTTGATCTGTGAGGAATGCATTCAGCGCTGCTCCCGGTCTTTATCTAAGGACAAGAATGGCGGCGAGCAGGGTTCCTCCTCATCGCTGCCGCTCGTAATCCCCAAGCCGACCGACATCAAGGCGACGCTCGATCACTATGTGATCGGGCAGGATCGCGCCAAGAAAGTCCTCTCCGTCGCGGTCCACAATCACTACAAACGGATTCTGAACCGGGAACGGCTCAAACACGTCGATCTTCAAAAGGGTAACATCCTGATGATCGGATCGACTGGAACCGGGAAGACGCTCTTGTCCCAGACGCTGGCCGGCATCCTTCATGTGCCCTTCACCATTGCCGATGCTACGGCTCTGACGGAGGCCGGTTATGTGGGCGAGGATGTCGAGAATGTCGTGCTCAAACTACTTCAGAGTTGCGAGTATGATGTCGCGCACGCCGAGACCGGCATCATCTACATCGATGAGATCGACAAGATCAGCCGCAAGTCTGAGAATCCATCACTCACGCGTGATGTATCGGGCGAGGGGGTGCAGCAGGCGCTCCTGAAGCTGGTCGAAGGGACGATTTGCAATGTGCCGCCGAAAGGAGGCCGAAAACATCCCGACCAAGAGTACATTCGGGTGGACACGACGAACATTCTCTTCATCGCCGGCGGGGCGTTCGTCGGGTTGGATCAGATCATCGCCCAGCGGATGATGCCTAAGCGGCTGGGGTTCGGAGCGATCAGTTCAACAGTCGGAATCGATGGCCATACCGACCTCCTGCGGCACGTCCAATCGGAAGACCTGCTGAAATTCGGGCTCATTCCAGAATTTGTCGGTCGCTTTCCGGTCCTGACCACCCTGTCGGATCTGGATGTGCCGGCCCTCATTCGAGTCCTGACCGAACCGCGCAATGCACTGGTGAAGCAGTATCAGGCACTTTTCGAGATTGAGGGGGTCGAGCTTCAATTTACCGATTCAGCGATTAAAGCCGCGGCCCGCCGCGCGGCTGTGATGAAAACCGGGGCACGGGCGTTACGCACGATCCTGGAGGAGGTGATGTTGGACGTCATGTACGAGGTGCCGGCTTTGGGGAATGCGAAATCCGTGGTGATCACGGAAGAAGCCATTGCCGGGATCGGGCAACCTCAAATCCTCACCTGAAGTCCCACGGTGGAAGACGATGATTCGGGATGCAGGGTTTCGCCGGCTGTATGATCCAGACGGAGCTTTCTGGCAGATCCCTCCCTTCCCGCCCTCCTCTCCCGGGTCAACAAGACGCCTACGGCTGAATACGAGCCGCTAGGAACCTGAGTTACGCGGCGTGCCTGACTCTTGTGTCGCTCGCGACGGTGTCGGAAGAGCGCCTTCCGTCTGGAGACGCAGCGAGTCGCCTCTTCTCAGACTCACTCTCCCCCGCCATCGACCAGGCGAGCAACCATACAAGCGCAATCATTGTTCCGAGACCGATGATCTCAACGGCCATATGCCACCTCCGTTGACTGACCTTCGAAATTCGTGGGCCTTGCGCCGGCATCTATGCGGCTTGACGTGAACCAGCAGGAGCTTGCGTGATGGCCTCGCTCGGCCCCTCGACGCTTCCGCTTGGTGCCGCGGGTGTCCTTTTCGACCCTGAGTAGATGATATCTATGCAGACGAACAAGGTGGCCACCATCGCTAAGAGCCCGATGACGATTCCCCAATATACTGCTGACATAAGCCACGCTCCCGCGCAAACTACGCGAGTCCTTTTTCCCATCAGCCTTCATACCGCCATGTGATACGCCTCCTCGGCTCTGACGCGCTGTTCTTCGTTTGGAATGACATCAAGGCATTCATGCGACCTCAGCCTGGTTTGTGCCGGCACACGTTCCCGCTGTCTTGCTCGCCGAGGATGGGGCGGGTTTCGATGTGTATGTGTGTGGTCGGCCACGTGCCGTGGTTCTTGGACTGAGGTGATCGTGTGAGGCCGGAAGTTGTAAGGAGCCGTCCCCGCGGACGCAAACACACCAGAAGAAGAAAGTAACTCGGCCTTATGGTTGGAAAGGAGACGTTTGGGGAGGAGGCCACACGTGCCATGCCCGCCCCGTTGGATTTGCGTTCCAGGGAAGATCATAGCTCCCACCTCCAGCATGAGGCGGATCGTGAACTGAAGTTTATTCTATGCCCCGGTTGTTACACTGGTCAAGAGGTGAGCAAGGCAAGAGGCTTATTGGGACAGCAGCCAAGATCCTGGGACTCGTTAGAGTATGTCGTCGGCCCCCTGGGGGAGGGAGCGCGACGGGTGCTTGGAAGTTTTGAACCGCAGGGTCAACTCCTGTTGCTCAGCGTTGGGTGAGAGGCGGAACGATCCCTCGGCGCTCAGGTGTTCCTGCGAACGGGATTTCCCCTGAGGAAAGACTTTGAGTCGAAACTCTCCCCCTTGTGCCCGAGTCTCACCGTCCCGCGATAGGCTTCCATCGATCTCGATGTATTCCTGCACAGAGGCAAGGGCCTGGTCGTAGAGGCTGCGGAGACTGTCCGGATTCGGCGGATCGAATGATTCGATCGATTTGGGAGGGTGTAGTGTCTCTGCGGGCGCTGCAAGAACCTCCATAGTCGGGATGAGCGGCGCGGTGCAGAGCAACGTGATCATGAGCCAAGGTGTCATGCCAACAGTCTAGCGAGCAGAAAAAACCGGGTCAAGCTAAGAGGCGCGAGCGGCGTCGTTGGCGAGGTCAAGCGGCAGGTTAACAGCGCGTCAGTAGTTTCTCATTCCGGTTCCATTGCGAAACCGTGCCGCTGTTGTCGGTCAGTTCAAGCTTGTCCTGCGCCGACACCCGTACAAACATGGGAGGAGTTTTGCTTTGAGGGACGACCAAGCGAAACCGATCCTGCTCTTTCTCGATGCGACCAGACTGCGACGTTGCCTTGTAGAATTCCGAAACGTTGGCCGACGTGATCGTCCAGACGAACTGTTCTTGCCGATCGACGAACTTGGCGGAACCTTCCCAGGTTCCGACGAGAGAGGGATCGACCGGTGGCAGCCGTTTGACGGCGACTTTGCGCGGGACGGCTGCAAATGATTGCCAGAGTAGCGGGTCGAATTTGTTCGGTCCCTGATTCTTGGCGAGTTTGTCCCAGGTGACGCTGAGAATGCCCGTGGTCGAGAAACGGTCGTTCCCGGCTACTTGATAGGTTCCGTGCAGAATCTCTTGATAGGATTCCGCCTGCCAGCGTCCCCGGTCTGCGGTCACCGTGCCCGGCATCAATACGGCAGTCGTCAGGGACCAGGTGCCGCCTTCGCTCAGCGCGAGATGGCCTTTCCCATACATCAATCCGACGGGTGGGCACCCATACCAATCACCGGCCCATTGGGATGGAGTGGCGGTCAGCCCCGGTTCGGTTAACCCCGTCGGCCCGCTGCGAAGGGGACCGCCGAGTCTGGTCGCGGCGACCTTGGCGAGTTTGGTTACGGCCGCCTGCGCGTCGGGCTGTTTCGAGGACGAGAGCGACAGCGTGACCAGCGCATCAGCCTTGAGGAATGTCAGCTGAATTCCACCGATAGGCGACCGCAGGGTAAAGGCACCATCACCGACCCCGGGAACCGGCTGGTGACCGGCCTTTGAACGCTGGTCGTGAAACAGAATTTTTGTGTCTCCGTCAGGACCGGGGTTCAGTTCCACCGTCACGGTTTCTTGTGGATTACGTTTCGCCTGGTAGAGGCACTTCCGGTCGTTTTGGCGCAAGCCAGGCGTGACAGGGGTGCCGATGGCTAATTCGACTTCGGCCTCTGTCACGATCAAGCAGGCGTTGAGATTGGATGAGATCACGTCGGAGGATTGTGAACAACCGAGCATCGCCGCCCCGGCTAGCAAGAGGCCCAGGAGCGGTCGTATCAGGGAGAAGTACGCCATGGCATGCGCAGTCTAGGAGGGTTCGGCGACAAATTGCAAGGTGCGCCGCCGGGCTCCGACGGTGAAGCTGCGATCGCCGCAGTGACCGGCCTGAGCCTTTCGTCGGGGAGGCGCATGTGATCGCCATCAGGTAGGAACAAACTTCAAGGAGACGCCGTTGATGCAATAGCGGAGGCCGGTCGGTCTCGGCCCATCGTCGAAGACATGTCCTTGATGGCCGCCACACCGGGCGCAGTGAACTTCCACCCGTGTCATGAAAAACCTGGAATCCGTGCGCGTCTCCACCACCTTGGGGTCAATCGGTTGCCAGAAGCTTGGCCAGCCGGTGCCGCTATCGAACTTATGCTCCGAGGAATAGGCCGGCAGGTCACAGCCCGCACAATGATAGATGCCCGCCTGATGATTCTCGTGGAGCGGGCTCGTAAAGGCCCGCTCGGTATCTTCATGCCGCAAGACTTGATAGGCCGCGGGCGAGAGCAGTTTCTTCCATTCGTCGTCGGTCTTGGTCACCTTCACGATTTCCCCGATGTCAATTTTTGGCGGCATGGTCACTCTCCTTCGCGTCATGGCAGGATGTGCGCAGGGGTCGAACAGACAATTGATCCTGACATAAGTGATTACGGAAGGGCAAGGCAAGTGGATGTGTGGGAGCCGGCACTGAGGGCCCCGGATGTTCAGCCGGGGCCCTAGATCTTACGAGGCGGTCGCGCTCGCCAACGGTTCCCGCCGTTCGGGTGAGGTCGCGGTATCCTGATTGAACGCTGCCGGGAGCACTTCCTCGATCCGTTCCACTGGAATGACCGTGAGTTCATCGCGCACTTCCTGCGGGACTTCTTTCAAGTCCTTCTCGTTGGCCTTCGGCAGAATGATTCGCCGGATGCCGGCGCGATGGGCGGCCAGGACTTTTTCCTTGATGCCGCCGACGGGCAGCACCAACCCGGTCAGGCTGATCTCTCCCGTCATCGCTGTGTCGCTGCGCACCGGCTTGCCGACATAGGCCGAAGCCAGCGCAGTCGCCATGGTGATCCCGGCCGAGGGGCCGTCTTTAGGAATGGCGCCGGACGGGACATGAATGTGCACCCCGTTGCGTTTGAAGCGCGAGATATCCAGCCCCATGCTCTCGGCATGCGACCAGAGGTAGCTGCGCGCCGCGCGTGCCGACTCCTGCATCACATCGCCCAATTGTCCCGTCAGGGTCAGCTCGTGACTACCGGGCAGCAGCGTCGTCTCGATATAGAGCACGTCACCGCCTGTCGGAGTCCAGGCGAGACCCGTGGCGACTCCGGCCGGTAGATTCTTTCGCGCCTCTTCCGGCTGGAATCGTTCCTGTCCGAGCCACTCGTCCAGGAGTGGTTGCGTGATGTCCACGGGGCTCGCCGGAGCATCGGCCGGTCGATCGGCGAAGGTCACGGCGACCTTTCTCGTAATGCGGCCCAACATCTGTTCCAGCTGCCGTACGCCCGATTCCCTGGTATAGCGGCCGATGATATGGTCCAGCACCGCCTCGGACAGCGTCACCTCTTCAGCTTGCAGACCGGCCTCCTTCAGACGCCTGGGCCAGAGGTACCGCAGGGCAATTTCCCGCTTCTCTCGCTCGCTGTATCCGTTCAACCGGATGATTTCCATACGGTCGAGCAGGGGTTGCGAGAGCGTTTCCAGCGTATTTGCCGTCGTGATGAAAAACACTTTCGACAGATCGAACGGCAGATCGAGATAATGGTCCCGGAACGTATGGTTTTGGGCCGGGTCCAGAATTTCCAACAATGCCGCCGCGGGATCGCCGCGGAAATCGTGTCCGAGTTTATCCACTTCGTCCAGCATGATGACCGGATTGTTCACACCGGCCCGCCGCACCGCCTGGATGATCCGGCCGGGAAGGGCCCCGACATAGGTACGGCGGTGGCCGCGCAATTCGCCTTCGTCATGCAATCCACCGAGACTGAAGCGTTCGAACGTGCGCCCCATGGACTTGGCAATGGACTGCCCCAGGCTGGTTTTTCCCACACCGGGAGGGCCGACGAGGCAGAGAATCGGCGCCTTGGCGGATGGGTTCAACTTCAAGACCGCCAGGTGCTCCACGATGCGTTCTTTCACTTCCTTGATGCCGTAGTGATCCTCGTTCAACACCTGACGGACATGAGCAAGATCGAGTCCTTCTTCAGAGGACTTCTTCCACGGCAGCTCGAGCACCAGCTCCAAATAGCTCCGGATCACCTGATGCTCGGGCGACGCGCTCGGCGTCTTGGCGAGGCGCGCCAGTTCACGGTCCGTCTCTTTCCGGACCTGTTCGGGGAGATCGGCTTCCTGAATCTTGGTTCTCAGCGCGCCGACTTCATCTTCCTCTCCGTTCCCTTCGCCCAGCTCCTGTTGAATCGCCTTGAGCTGCTCACGGAGGAGATATTCCCGTTGTGTCTTGCCCAGTTTTTCCCTGGCTTCGCTGGTGATCTTGTCGCGCAACTGCAGAATCTGGACTTCCCGCGACAGCGCCGCATAGAGCCCGCGCAACAGATCGGCCCGAGTAGGCGCCGCCAGCAATTGCTGCTCGCCGTCCAAGGTGAGATTCAACAAGGACGCGATGCGATAGGCCAGGACCACGGGATCTTCTTCCGTGCCCAGGGCCGCGACCGCTTCATGCACGCCGGGAGTCTGGATCAGTTTCGGCAGTTCGGTGATGATGTCCAGAATGGCCCGATGCAGCGCTTCGACTTCCGTGCTCTGTTCACTCGGGGGAGCCAGCTGTTTCACCCGGGCCTGGAGATACGGATCCGTCTGGTCGAGCTTCAGCAGCACGAAGCGCTCCAGTCCTTGGATCAGAATGTTGTAGTGCCCTTCAGGCGTTCGGGCCGTCTGTTTGATCACGGCCTTGGTGCCGATGGGGTAGAGATCTTCCAGCGTGGGCTGATCGGTTTGCGCATCCCGTTGGGCCACGACGAGAAGCGTTTTATCTTCGGTCTTCAGCGCTGCCTCGACCGCGGCAATGGAACGGTCCCGGCCGACGGTCAAGGGCATCATCGTGCCGGGGAACAACACCGTCCGTTTCAGGGGCAGCACGGGCAGATGCGTGAGTATCGGGGCATTCGATTCGTTCATTTTATCCTCCGCTGCGCTCGGATGGTCATCGGATAGAGCGGTGTGTCGGGTCCAGAATCCACGGTCACGCTCGTTCGTACCGGTTAAGATAGCCACAAGAGAGGGGGAGTCAAGCGCAGGGCGGGAAAGGGGAGAGCGCGGGAGTTGGAGACAACGCGGAGCGAGCATGCAGGATGGTCAAAAAGGCTGTCCAGCGAGGTCGCAGCGAGCAAAGAGGCGAAGCGTACCCTTGCGGTACGTTGAGCTTCTGCGCGATGCGAGAACAAAGCGGGTGGACTTTTTCACCATCCTGCTATCGGTCGATGAAGAGGCTGCCAGGGTTTTCAATGAACGTTTTCCGATTGAGGCGCTCCGGGCGCGCTCCTTTGCCCGGCGAAGGAACGGAGGAATAATCGTCTCTTCCCTCCAAGTCGAAAAAAGCGCCGATGCTGTGTTCATCCCCTTGTCCAAGCCCCCGGCTCACCGCATATTGATCCGCGCCGCCTTCCTCAATGAACAGCCCCCATCCCCCGAGGTCGCCCATCCCCAAACCCGTCGAGGCGGGGAGATCGTAAAAATCGCTGTCCGTGCCGCCGTCTACGGCGAGGGCGATACTGCCGTCCCAGGCTGCGCCACCGTTATAGAAGGGACCTTTGGAGCCGTACCGGTCCTTGCCCTGGTAATCGATGGTCAGGCCCACGCCGAAGTGCGCGGCGGTACCGTGACCATAACGTGCGGCCTGGTGTTCGTCGTCTCCGTTCAGGTCCAGCTTGACGCCGAGACCGAAAAAATACCCGTGCCCTTGAGAAAAGTTCGCACTGCGATACCGGTCGTGGCCATCCAGATCGACAAAAAGTCCCCACCCCCCGGCCAGACTGTGCGCGCGTTGCGTCGGCTGTTTGCTGAAGACACGAAGCCCCGCTCCGGTTCCAAGCCCGAAACAATCGTATTGAAACGCAGGGTCTTGCGCATGCGCATTCGGCGCGTCGGTCTCATTGTATGCGCTGGGGTACCGCCCGCCACATTCGTAGGAATCGTTTCCGGATACATCGATCAAAGCACCGACACCCAACGGCGCTCCGAAGCCCAGTGCGTAGCCGAAGCTGGTATAGCGGTCGTCTCCGGCGCGATCCACCAGTAATCCGAACCCGCCGAGGGCCGCGCCCTGGGTGAACCGGTTCCCTTCGTAGATGTCCTGTCCTTCTCCATCATACAGGATGCCGAGGCCCGCGAGGCCGACTCCGCCGGAGCCGTGTGCCAGCCGATAGGTATCGTTGCCGCTATGATCGATCACAATGCCGATCCCGGCCCGTCCGGTGGCAAGACCCAACGGGGCCGGCTGGTAGGTATCGTTGCCGCTCAGGTCGATGACGACACCGTTGCCAAGGTCGCTGTTCGGACTCGCCCCGATCAGTCCACGGTAGGTGTCATTGCCGCCCAGGTCGATGATGAGCGCGGCGCCTTTGTCCAGGTCGTAGGTGTTCGGGCCATGGCCTCCCACCACCACGAGTCCGTACGACGTGTGCTGAGCCAGGAGTAGATCTCCGGTGATACCGGGAACGGTCTGGCTGATCGGCTTCCGGTTGTGTAACACAATATCGAGTTGCTGTAAGAATTTCCGGTTGCCGAGCCGCGCCAGCCGTTGTGCGGCGCTGATGAGCGAGGCGTAATCCACTTGCTGCGTGAGGAGGGTTGCGTATTTGGCCGCGGCTTCGGCGTCGGGGAGTTGCGTGGGTGGGGTGACCTGAGGGATAAAATGATCCACCAGCGGGCGAGCCTGCGTGCACAAGAACTCCCGGTCCTGAGGCGAGAGATGGCGGAGCGCTTGTTCGCGATCCTGATAGGCCTGTTCGAGCACGTCGGTGAGAAAGGTCAGGAGATCTTCAGTGGCGAGCGTGACCGGAAAGGTCAGCGGCGCAAAGGAGGCGCCCGTACGATCCATGCCGCCTTCGAGGATATCGATCACGGCCGGGAGTCCTTCGACGCCCGATTCGGCCGCAGTCGCCGCCAATAGACCGGCCTGTTCGGCGGCTGCCAGGCCGTCCCATGGATCGGCCAGCGTTTGCAGGACCAGGTTGCGTTTGAACTTCGCAATCTTGTGTGTCTGATCGGCCAGGCTCTTCCGGACCGCCGGGAGCGCCGCATTGAGATTGTCCTGGAGGTCCGGCTCGATCAGGGCTTTCAGACGCACGACGATTGCCTGTTGTTGTCGATCCACCGGTTGGTCTGAGGGTTGGGTGACAGCAAACAGATGCGCAATTTGAGCACAGCCGCCGAAAGCAAGACAGAGGCTCATGGTGAGCAGCCGGTTCAGCAGTCGGCTTAGGATGCGGGCGGTGCCGGCGTCTGCCGGGTGCCTGCGTGGACCGCGTGTCGGGGATGATATGTCTCGTGGCGACGAGGCCGTATCGATCACGGGCCCGCTCCACAGGCGCGCTGATGTCGGCGTCGGCTATTCAATCGTGGGGCTATCATCGGGTGGGAGGATTCCTGCATCGCGCAAGCACTCGTCCGACCAGGCCCGGATGTCATGGGTTTCGAGGTAGGTCCGCATGCGATGCATACGCTCCCGGCGTTCCTCCAAGGGCATTTCGATGGCCTGGCGAATGGCATCGGCGACACCCTCAAGGTCGTAGGGATTGATGACCAGGGCATCGGTCAGTTCCTCGGCTGCCCCGGCCATGTGGCTCACCAGCAGCACGCCCTTCTCGTCGACCTGGCTGGCGACATACTCTTTGGCAACCAAGTTCATGCCGTCGTATACGGAACTCACCAGCGCAAGATCTGCCATCCGGTAGTAGGCCGCGAGGGTGTCCATGCCGATACGGCCTTCCCGGAACTCGATCGGTCGCCAGCGAGAGGCCTGGGGACTGCCTGCATTGGAGATGCTGCCGTACCGCATGTTGATGTCATTCACGGTTTCGCGGATGAGTTCCCGATAGCTGCGATAGGCTTCGACATCGCCTCTGGTTGGCACGGCGACTTGAACGAAAGTGAACCGGCCGCGATACTGAGGGTACTGCTCGAAGAAGGCATCGATGGCCCAGAATCGTTTGAGGAGACCTTTGGTGTAGTCGAGCCGGTCGACGCCGAGACCGATGCGGATCTCGGGCTGAAACACATGCAGGTTACGCAACACGCCCATGGCGCGCGTGACCTGGGACGTTCGGGCGCGTTCCGACCAGGCTTGGAAACTCACACTGATCGGGCGGGCCACGAGCCGCGTCGTATGGCCGTTATATTCGATGTGAGGGTCATCGCTCCGGACTTCGACGCCCAGGAACTCCTTGGCGCATTCGACGAAGCAATGGAGAAAGTTGTGGGTCTGGAACATCAGCAGGTCGCTTGCCAGCAGGGATTCGAGCAATTCGCGGCGTTCCGGCAGAATGCGAAACGCGTCAGGACCGGGCCAGGGTGTATGCCAGAAGACTGCGACCCGCTGGGTCGGCAACGCGGCCTTGATGAGGCCGGGTACCAGGGCCAGGTGAAAGTCGTGCACCCACACAAAACCGGACTTCCCGCGTAATTCACCGAGGACAGCTGCCGTGAAGCGCGCATTCATGGCTTGGTACGCATGCCAATAGGCTTTGCGATAGGCCACGCGATCCAACGTGAGGTGGCACAGGGGCCAGAGCACCTGATTGGCATAGCCCTGATAACCGCCCTTGATCTCAGTTGGCTCAAGCCACACGCGGCGCAAATGGTAGGTGGGGGCGTCGGGGGGCACTTCGACGATCATGTCCCGGTCCACCACATCGCGATCCGCCTTGCCGCTGCCCCAGGCAATCCAGGTGCCGCCGAGCCGCCGCATGACCGGATCGAGCGCCGAGATGAGACCCCCGGACGTGCGTTCCCAAATCAGATGATTTTTGAGCAGCCGGTGTTCGTATGGCTCGCGATTCGAGACGACGATCAGACGCGAGAGGGAGAGATCCTGCTCCGGCTGCAGCTCTTCAAGTGGCGCGTGAGAGGCGTTCATACGTTGAAAATAGGAGCCTTTCGCCACGCTGTCAAGCGGCGAGGGTCCAGGAACCAACAAGAGCTGATGGCGTATAGCGTATGGCGGGAAGAGAAGAGCGTAGGCCGAAACGAGAGCCTAGCCATGGCCTGGACAGGAATTAGAGATGCGGCGGCGGACCAGGGACGCTTCACTACTGGCCCTCTTGCCATACGCTATTAGCCATAAGCCATTCGCTCTGAGCCCGGACTATTCATGAATGTCTGCTCCGGCGTCCGATTCTCTCGCCCGGCGAGGCTGTTCTCGCTCGGCCTCCTCGACGGACTGCCAGTACGCCTGCGTCGGCCTCGCGCGCGAGCAGCCTCGGCGGGCTTCCGTCTCGAACGCCTCGCGACGGCATTCATGAATAATCCGGGTTAGAGGCTATTCGCTATCGGCTCTCTTCTTGCGGAGGCTGCCGGCGACCATGCGAAACTCGAAGAGGCGGCATTCGATCGCTCCGTTAAAGAGAGGGATTCGGCGGGAAGGGGCCAGCCGCAACTGCCCGGGAAGTTTTAAGTCGGCGGTGAAAATCTGCACGGTCCAGCCGCAAAAATGTTTCTTCAGGTGATCGCCGAATTGCGGATAAAACGTGCGCAGGCTTTCCGCCTCTCCCATGCGGTGCCCGTAAGGCGGGTTCGTGACAAGCAGGCCGGATTCGGCCGGGGCGGGGAGTTGCAGGACATCGCCCTGTTGAAGGGTGACCGCATCGCCGCTCCCGGCGATGGTGAGGTTGGCCTTGATCGAAGTAATCGCGTGCGCGCTGTGATCGGCTGCGTGGATCAAGCCAGGCCGGACGGGGATCTCCATAGCCTTGATTTCTGTGCGCAGGTCGTTCAATCGGCGGGCATCGAACGACAGGAGTTTTTCGAAGGCGAAATGCCGGCCGATTCCCGGCGCGACACGGCGGGCCATCAAGGCGGCCTCGATGAGGAATGTGCCGCTTCCGCACATGGGATCGTAGAGCACGGTGTCCCCAGTCCACTTCGAGAGGCGTAGAATACCGGCGGCGAGATTTTCCCTGATCGGCGCTTCGCCCGCCGACTTCCTCCAGCCCCGTTTGAACAGTGGCTCGCCGGAGGTATCCAGGTAGAAGGTGCAGGTAGACGCATCCAAATACACGGCGATCAAAATGTCCGGCGCATGGGTATCCACCGTCGGGCGTTTGCCCCTCGCAAATTGAAAGCGATCGCAGACGGCATCTTTCACACGCAGGGTGACAAAATCCAGACTCTTCAGCGGGCAGTGGTGCGCGCTCACCTTCACCTTGATGCGCTGTTGCGGCGTAAACCAATCCTGCCAGCGGATGGCTTTCGCGGCGTCATACACATCCTGTTCGTCGCGATAGGAACCCTCGGCAATACGTAGAAGAATGCGGCTGGCAATGCGGCTCTGCAAGTTCACGCGATAGCAGAGCGCGAGGGTGCCTCGAAAGGCGACTCCACCAGCCGTGGCTTTCACGTCGGCGGCGCCCAGATCGGTGAGTTCATCGGCCAGGACCGCTTCAAGTCCGCGAGGGCAGGGTGCAAAGAAGGCGTGATTTGTGCTATCCATTTCTGTCTTTCTGTTGTCGTGATCGGGGGCCGCAATGAAGTTCTGCAGCGAGTGCGGGGCCGGGCTGTCGAAAAAAATACCTCCCGGCGATAACCTGCCGCGGTTTGTGTGCGAGAGCTGTCAAGTCATCCATTATATCAATCCGAAAATCGTCGCGGGCTGCATTCCTGAGTGGGAAGATAAGATTCTGCTGTGCCGAAGGGCGATCGAACCGCGCACAGGCCATTGGACCTTTCCCGCCGGGTTCATGGAGATCGGGGAGAGCACCGAGCAGGCGGCCATCCGCGAAACGTTTGAAGAGGCGCATGCCGACGTCGAGATTACATCCCTCTATGCCGTCTTGAGTCTGCCGCGTATCAGTCAGGTCCACATGATCTTTCGCGGCTCCATGCGCACCCGGGAGTTCAAACCCGGCACGGAGAGTCTCGATGTGCAACTGTTCTCGCTGGAGGACATTCCCTGGGATGATCTGGCCTTTCCCGTGATCACCGAAGCCCTTGAACGCTACGTCGCCGATGTGGCCCGTGGCGCCTTCTCCATGCATTTCGGCAGCGTCTTCCCCCGGATGAAATCGTAAGCGGGCGTGAAACGTGAAATGTGAAACGTAAAACGGTCACCCGGGACCGTGACGCGGGGCTCATCACGTTCGTTGGTGATCCTGTTGCGCAGTTCGTGATCATCTCCGCACGCGATACGTTTCACCGGGCTTCAGTTGCTGCTGGGTATGATGAGCCCCAACTCCTCCGCCGGTGGATGCACGAAGGTGAATCCCTTGTCCGTCTGAAAGTCTACGGTCATTCCGTTTGTGCGGTGCACGCTCGCCCGATCCAGCGCCACGGTGAGGCCTTCAAAGTGCTGCACCTCATCCTCTTCCTGCGCAGCAGGCTCCAGGGTAATCGAGAGGGACAGGCGTTGCGCATCCACGTCGCGCAGCGTAATCCGTACGACCGGATCGTCCGGATGTTCCTCGATCAGCTTGCGCAACCGTTCGATGGCGGTCCAGGTCAGATTCAGCATGATCAGACTGGTCTGGCTCGTTGGGTCGGGGCGGCGTGGTGGATGTGGTGAATGTCCACGAGTTGTTCGGTCCGGTCGATCGAATAAAAAATCCGCCAGTCGCCCACCGCATACTTATGGATTCCAGGCAGGTCGGCAGCGACCGGCTCATGGCGCAGATTATCCACGTTGGAGGCCAGCCACTTCGTCTTGTCGAACAACCGCTGAGCCATGGTTGGGTCGGCAGCGCTCAGGTCGGTGATCACATCGGGCCGGAAGGCTAAGCGAAACCAGGGCATGTCACCACCGCAGGCCAAGCTTGTCGGCCACTTCGTCACCCGTGATGCGTTCCGTCGAAGCCAACGACTGCTTCAAGCGGTCGCGAACCGATTCGCCGAGGGGCGCGCCGAGATCCGGGTCACCCAGCAGCGTGCGCAGCCGGTCGTCGACGATGCCTTCGACCAGGTTCTTCAATTCGGTCAGCGTGAGATTGGAGAGATTTGTCGTTGGGTCGGACATGGGCTCCTCTCAGAGTGCGAAAGCATACGGGGCTGGTCTCCGGAATTGCAAGACAGGGGATGGAATCGTGAGGCGTATCTCGGCCGACGTGTGTAGCCGGACCACGTGATTTCTCACTCAGAACAGGGTATTCTGCGCCCGCGTAAGCGGGCGATCAATCAAAGGCAACGTCCAAAGGCAACGTCGCATGTCTCTTCACCCAGATTTCCCAAGCTCGCCCTACGAACCACTCATCCCCGACCAGCGCTGGTTCCCAGCCGACGAAGCCTTGAGAAGCACGGCCTATGAGAAATTGCTGCCGCCGTTGGTCGCCAAGGTGCGGGAGGAAGTCTTTGCCTGGCGAGCCAAAGGATATGCCGGTGCGTCTGCCACTTCGGCAGCGTTGCTCCGGCACTGGTTCGAGAGCGATCACCTGGTCGAAAACGCCGATGGTTCTCTCTCCCCCTTCCGTTACTACTTTGCTCAGCGCGAGGCGGTGGAGACGGTCATCTGGCTGTTTGAGGTCCGTGGCGCGCGCGACAAGTACGATCTGCTCCGATTCGACGCGTCCGGCGCGGTCTCGTCCGGCATGTTCGACGAAGACTGGCCCCGTTATGTCTTGAAGATGGCAACCGGCGCCGGGAAAACCAAAGTGCTTTCCCTGCTCATTGCCTGGAGCTTCTTTCATAAACTCTACGAAGCAGACTCGGCGCTGTCGCGCAACTTCCTCGTGATCGCGCCGAACATCATTGTGCTCGATCGGTTACGCGCCGACTTCGACGGCCTCAGGATTTTCTTCAACGACCCCATTCTGCCCGGCAACGGCCATGAAGGCCGGAACTGGCGGGACGATTTTCAGCTCACATTGCACATCCAGGACGATGTGCGCGTCGTGCGCGAGATAGGCAACCTGTTCTTGACCAACATCCACCGGGTCTTCCTTGGCGACGTGGCCGATCCTTCACTGGAAGACGACGACTTGCGGGATTACTTTCTCGCGCCGTTCGGCTCGAAGCCCGCCGGCAAGACCACCGATAGCCACACGGATCTCGGTGAGATTGTCCGCGAAGTCGAGGAGCTGGCCGTGTTCAACGACGAGGCGCATCATATTCATGACCCGAAGATGGCTTGGTTCAAGTCCATTCAGGACATTCATCACAAGATGCTGCAAAAGGATTCCCGCCTCGCCTTGCAGGTCGATGTGACCGCCACGCCGCGCCACAACAACGGAGCCATCTTCGTCCAAACCGTGTCCGATTATCCGCTGGTCGAGGCCATTCATCAGAACGTCGTGAAACATCCAGTGCTGCCGGATGCGGCCAGTCGCGCCAAACTGCAGGAACGCAAGAGCGCCCTCTTCACGGAGAAGTATGCAGACTACCTTGCGGTGGGGATTGAAGAGTGGAAGAAGAGCGCTGCCGAACACCAACAACTCGGCAAAAAGGCCGTGCTCTTCGTCATGGTGGACGATACCCGCAACTGCGACGATGTGGGCGTCTATCTCGAAAAGATCTGCCCCGAACTGCAGGGTGGGGTGCTGGTGATCCACACCAAGAACAACGGCGAAATCTCCGAGGCCGCGTCGGGCAAGAAAAAGGAGGAACTCGAACTGCTCCGCAAGCAGTCGAACGAGATCGATTCCTGGAAGTCGCCCTGTAAGGCCATCGTCTCGGTATTGATGCTCAAGGAAGGCTGGGACGTCCGCAACGTGACGGTGATTGTCGGGCTGCGGGAATACAGCGCGGAGAGCAAAATTCTTCCCGAGCAAACCCTCGGGCGCGGCCTGCGCCGGATGTATTTCGGCACTGATACCAAAGAAACCGTCTCGGTCATGGGAACTCCTGCCTTTATGGAGTTCGTTGAATCCATCCAGACTGAGGGCGTCAGTTTCGAGCATGTGCCGATGGGCGGCGGTACGACACGCCAGGACTCGCTCATTGTCGAAGTGGACACAGAGAACCCGGATAAAAATCTCGACGACCTCGACATTCCGCTTCCCAAGCTGACCCGCCGCTTTCAGCGCGACTTTAAAGACCTCGATGCGCTCGACCCGGCGGTCTTGGGCAACAAACAACTGCCCCTCAAACCGTTCACGCCCGAGGAGACCAGGGAAATCGTCTTCAAAACGATGCTCGATTCGGAGATTCATCATACGATTCAACTGGACGGCTCAGGGCCTGCCGACTTCCGCTCCGTCGTGGCGTTCTTTGCGCGCCAATTGCTCAAAGATTTACGTCTCGTTGGCGGCTATGACGTGCTCTATGGGAAAGTGAAAATCTTCATGCGCGAACAGCTGTTCACCTCGTCACCGGTGAACCTCGAAGACCCGGTCGTACTTCGCAATCTCTCCGAGCCGGAAGTCGGCAAAGTCCTGTACGACGCGTTCAAGACCGCCATCAATGCGCTGACCATTCAAGACAGCGGCACCACGCGCATCGAGGCCCGGATTCGTCTTCGCGAGACGCGCCCCTTCCGTACCGAGCATCGTCCATTCCTCGCGGCAAAGAAATCCATTTTCACCAAAACCGTCGGGGAGTCGCAGTCCGGCGGTTTTGAGTTGTCGTTCGCGGCCTTTCTGGAAACCGCACAGGATGTCGCGGCATTTGCCAAGAACTATCTGGCGGTCGGCTTCAAGCTCGACTATGTAAGAGCCGACGGGGACCTCTCCAACTACACACCGGACTTCCTCGTTCGTACCACCGACGGCACGGTCTGGATCGTGGAAACCAAGGGCCGCAAGGAATTAGACCTGCCGCAGAAAATGGCTCGGCTCAAACAATGGTGCGCCGACGCCACTGCCGCCGAAGAGAATGGGCAGCGATACGACTTCGCCTTCGTGGATCAAGCAGGCTTCGAAAAACACACACCGGGCACCTTTGCCGCGCTCGCTGCCGGCTTCACGGAGTACAAAAACAAATCATGATGACGCTTCGCCTACTCGCAGCCGAACCGCCCGCGTTGCCCACGCAGACGACGTGGTATCTGATTGATCTCGCCGAGGCCAAAGGTAAGCAGGAGTTAGTCACCCGTCAGTCGCCGCCGAAGAAACCACGATCGTTTACGGTCTTGTTCCGCCCCCTTCTTCACCGACTCATGACCGCGCAGATTCGCGTCCACGATCCGGATCGGTCATTCCTCCAACAGGATGTCCAAGCATCATGACCTCACTGACACAGGCCTATCTGGCCAAGCTGGTCGTTCCGCAGCGGATCATTACGATGATTCGCAAGCTGGGCGAACACAAGGGCAAACAGGAACTCTATAAGAATCAGGCGCCGGAGATGCTGGAGAATCTCCGTCAGGTGGCCTTAATCCAGAGTACCGAGTCCTCCAACCGTATTGAAGGCATTGTCGCGGATGACAAGCGGCTGCGGGCCATTGTCGAAGAGAAAGTGCAACCTGCCAACCGTTCAGAATCAGAGATCGCCGGCTATCGGGATGTGCTCAATACGATCCACCAGAGTCATGCGGATATTCCCTTTGCCGAGCGTGTGGTCCTCCAGCTCCACCGCGACTTGATGAAATATGCCGGTGGTCATGGTGGCGTATGGAAGGCCACGCAGAACGAAATTACCGAGACGCTGCCGGGCGGAAAGACGCGAGTCCGGTTTACACCGGTCGCCCCGCATGTGACCGAGGAGTTCATGCGGACGTTGCATGGGCAATTCGCTAATGTGGAGCGGGCGCGAGAATTGGACCCGTTGCTCCTCATTCCCTTCTACGTGTTGGACTTCCTCTGCATTCATCCCTTTCTGGATGGCAATGGGCGGATGGCTCGCCTGCTTGCGTTGCTGTTGCTCTACCAACACGGCTATGAGGTTGGACGGTATGTGAGTCTTGAGCGGATCATCGAGCAGTCGAAGCAGTCCTACTACGACACCCTGTATCAGTCATCACAGGGATGGCACGAGGGCCAGCATGACGTTCTGCCCTGGACGGAATACTTTCTAGGGACCCTTCTTGCGGCCTACGACGAATTCGAAAGCCGGTTTGGCACGATCAGCAGGGGGCATGGCAGCAAGACCGATATGATCCGCAATGCGGTAGACGGTTTCATCGCCGACTTCAGCATTACCGAGGTTGAAAAGGCCTGCCCTAAAGTCAGCCGAGACATGATTCGCCATGTGCTCGGCCAACTCCGGGAGGCCGGCATCATCATTCCGGTCGGGAAAGGCCGCGGGGCGAAATGGCGTAATGCTCAGCCGAAATGGGGTAATAAGTGAGGGGTTATTACCCTGTTTCTGACGGTTTTTACCGCATTATGCCCGAGGCATGGCGGTGGAAATGGGTAGGACCCGATCAAATGGGTACTGAATTGGGTACTACCCTTAAAAGAGGGTAAGAGAGAGGGTAATAGCTGAGATATGGCACGAGCGCACGATTCAGAAAAATACGAGCTCTCTGACGCGGAAAAGCGCGGCCTCATCAAGCTCATCGAGCAGGGCAAGCCGTTGCCGGAGAAGTACCGGTTTCTGCTGTTTGCCGACAAGCGCGAAGTCGAACTCGTCTGGAACGGCAAATCCCGCGAAGTCTGCACCGCCGTCCTGCCCTTTCAAACGCTGGAACACATCGACGAGCCTCGGAAAGAACAGCGCGGTGATGGGGAATTAGACCTTGATATGGGCGGGCGGCAGGTCAAGGGCTGGACCAATAAGCTCATCTGGGGCGATAACAAGCTGATTCTCTCCTCCCTCAAGGCCGGGGCGCTTCGACGCCAGATCGAGGAGGCCGGCGGCCTCAAGCTTATTTACATCGACCCACCCTTCGACGTGGGCGCGGATTTCAGCATGGACATCGAGATCGGCGGCGAGACCTTCCACAAGGAGCCGAATCTTCTGGAGCAGATTGCCTACCGCGACACCTGGGGACGCGGCGCGGATTCCTTCATCGCCATGATTTACGAACGCCTCATCCTCATGCGTGATTTGATGCACAGCGACGGCAGCATTTACGTGCATACAGGCCCGAATGTAAATCATCATATGCGAGCAGTTCTCTCTGAGGTGTTTGGCCCGGACAAATTTGAGAGAGAAATAATTTGGCAGCGAGTGTCAGCGCGTAGCCATGGCACTTACTATCCAGCAACTCACGATTCCATTCTGTTTTGTAGGCGAGGCGACCGAGCTGTCTGGAATCAGCAATACACACCAGTCAGAGATGAACTTGTAGAATCCCACTACAACAATGTTGAAGAGGGGTCGGGGCGAAAGTTTACGCTCGACAATTGTTTGAATCAGAATCCGGACAGGCCGAACCTCCGCTATGAGCTTAACGGTCACGTTCGGACTTGGAGGTGGACCAAGGATAGGATGGACGCGCTAATCAAAGAAGGCAGAGTAGTGTTCACGTCTTCAGGGATGCCGAGGTTCAAACGTTATCTGGATGAGTCGAAGGGGGTTCCGCTGCAATCAATTTGGTCGGACATCAAGCCAGTCAATTCGCAGGCCGGTCAGGACACAGGCTATAGCACTCAAAAGCCAGAGGATATGTTAGAGCGAGTTATCCTTTCCTCATCGAACCCAAATGATTTAGTGGCGGACTTTTTCTGCGGCAGCGGCACGACGGCTGCCGTGGCGGAAAAGCTGGGGCGCAAATGGATCGCCACCGACCTCGGCAAGTTCGGCATTCACACGACGCGTAAGCGGCTCATCCAAGTGCAGCGCGAGTTGAAAGCCAACGGCAAACCGTTCCGCGCTTTCGAAGTGCTGAACCTTGGCCGCTACGAACGCCAGGCCTATCTCAACGTCGCCGGGCGGCTGACTGGCAAACAGAAAGAACAGGCGCTCGCGAAGAAGGAGGCAGAGTTCCGTGAACTGATCCTGAAGGCCTACCGGGCCGAGCCGTTGCCCGATACGGGATTTTTCCACGGCAAGCAGAGTGGGCGTTTGGTCGTGGTCGGCCCGATCAACCTGCCGGTCGGGCGACTCTTCATTGAAGAAGTCATCACGGAATGCCGCAAGCGCAGCGCCTCCCGTGTGGACGTGCTTGCCTTCGAGTTCGAGATGGGGCTGTTCCCCGCCGTGCTGGAGGAGGCGAAACAGAAGGGCATCGATCTGGCGCCCAAGACCATCCCACCGGAGGTCTTCGACAAACGCGCCGTCGAAAAGGGCCAGGTCCGGTTCCACGACGTGGCCTATATCGAAGTCACGCCGCGATTCGACAAGAAAGACACACTCACGCTTTCGGTGGAGCTGACGGATTTCTCGGTCTATTACTCGCAGGGGCTGGTGGACTCCATCGCCGCCGAGTTGAAGGAAGGCAAGAGCGAGGTCGTCTGTGAGTCCGGCAAGCTCATTAAGATCAGCAAGGACAAGCAGGGCGTCGTGACCCGCGACATGCTCACGAAGCAATGGACCGACTGGGTGGACTACTGGGCGGTGGATTTCAACTATGAGAGCAGAAAGGAAATCATCAAGGTGTCCCGTGGCACCGGCCTTGGCGGCGTGCAGGGCTTTCTACCGGGACAGGAACCGGCGCAACGCGACCTCGATCTCACGGCCGACGACTTCGAGGAACGCTGGACCGGCGCCTACATCTTCGAGAACGAATGGCAGAGCTTCCGCACGCGCCAGAGCCGAGACCTGGAGTTGAAGACGGCAACCCACACCTACGACAAACCTGGCCGCTACATCGTCGCCGTCAAAGTCATCGACATCTTCGGCAACGACACGATGACACTCATGCCGGTGACAGTCGGATAGTCGTTTCAAGAGTTGCGGAATCGCTGTTCACCAGAGACAGGAGACGAATGTGAGGTCAAGGAAACGAGGATGTGGTGGATCAGGAATTCGTCGCCGCACTTGTGCAGGTAATAGGAAACGCGAGTTCAATAGTCTTCCTGAGATTGTAGAGCACTATATAGGCAACACCAGGAGGGAAGCCGAAGAGGAGCTTGCCTGTTACGGTTCTTGCCCGTCCCTAGCCGAAACGATATGGCGTGCTGCCAATGCGATGCGACCCAAGGATGGTAAGCGGCACGATCACCAGAGAAGAATCCCAGGGTCAGCCTTGGCCAGGCTTGGTCGTAGGTTATTGGTTCTTGAGGAGAACGTTCAGAATTCCAAGTCTTTTGCTGATCTGTTGGGGCTCGTCAAAGAGACATCCAAAGACCTTATGCATATCGGTGAGCTCGTGATTTATGACACGGCTCTGCGGATCGGCGCAAAACTTGGTCTTTATCCAGAGGAGGTCTACCTTCATGCCGGAACTCGCAAAGGAGCTGCGATACTGGGGGTTGATATAACCAGAGAGAGTATAGCGACGACCAGTCTTCCCTCGGCATTTAAAGATCTCAAACCCTACGAGATCGAGGATGTCCTCTGTATATACAAGAGCGAGTTGCAGAGCTTGATTCGGATAGGGAAATTATAGGTTTGGGAAAGCTAAGGCGGGAAATATTGTTTTTGTGAACAGGACCGAGCGAGAGCGACGATAGTACACCCATGAATCCTTCCCATTGGCCTTAATGCACTGTCGGTCTGCATCATTCTCAGCATTTCTATTGTCGAGCACGGATCGCATGAGAAATTATAGAGGAGGTGTCTGAAAAGACATGGCAAAACGAAAACAAACCTCAAACGCTCTTTTAAAAGAAATCGACAAGCTTGCTAGTCTTCCCATAGACAAATTCACCGATGATTATATTGGTGGATTGATTCGCCAAGTTGCGACGAGATTGCGAAGCACAGATCCAAGGGATAAGAAGCCCTCTACCGGAAGCGGCTATCGCGACTGGGATTATGCGCTCGTTCAAATCAGACGGTTGGAACTGGATGCAATCCGGAAGCACCTTTGGAAGGTCACGAAAAAGTAAAAGCTCCAAACTCTTGAGCGTGATCCTTTCTTCCTCCCAGAACGTGCAGTCGATGAAGACCTCGATACTAATTTTGACGAACTGTGACAAGATGCTGTGACAATGGAAACATCACCTGAAATCATCGAGTCTTGATTCCTAATGCGCTTCATCCACGCCTCCGACCTCCATATCGACAGTCCCTTGCGCGGCCTCGACCGCTTCGACGCCGCGCCGGTTGGACGGAGGCTCTGTTTTACCATTAACACCAATATTGATGTTGCATGAGCATGGAATTCACGGTAGAGTTCTACGAGACTGAGTCCGGTACTTGCCCGGTTCGGGAGTTTCTGGATGATCTCAAGTCAAGCGATCCCGACGACTTCGCCGCTGTGCTGGCCGGGTTGGCGAAATTGAGGAACCGGCAGTATCACCGCGAGCCGCTGTCGAAAGCGCTCGACGATGAACTCTTTGAGTTGCGACACGTGGGCAAGCTCAACACCAGGGTGTTGTGGTTCTTTATGAATAATCGCAGGATTATCGCCGTGCATGGCATCCGGAATAAAGGCCGTGCCATTCCGTCCCGGGATCTCGCCACGGCACGGGAGCGCATGCGTGATTGGTGGAGGAGGGTGCAGTCATGAAAGCGACGAATTTTGATCGCTATTTGAAAGAACAATTGACCGATCCGGCCTTTGCTCGCCGGTTCAAGCAGGCGGGGCAGGCCTGGGATGTGGCGTTGCAGATTGCGGCGCTCCGGCAGCGTGCCGGGTTGTCACAGAAGGAGTTGGCGCGACGGGTCAAGACTTCGCAGCAGCAGATTTGCCGTCTGGAGTCTCCGGACTATGAGGGCCACTCCTTGAGCATGCTGCGCCGCGTGGCGCGTGAGTTGAGCGCCAGAGTCCGCGTCGTGATCGAGCCGGAGGAAATTGCAGCGGCCACCGGCATGGCCGAAACACCCGCCCTCTATCGTACCAGACGGGCCCGGTCCAGCCGATCAGCCCGCGCCCCAAAAACCCGGAATTGACCGGCTCGGCTGCCGGCTTAATCTGGGAGGCCCGTACCGTCGAATAGGTCTATTCGGCTGGCTTACCCTCCGCACTGCTCCCCGCTTGATGCCTCACAGGAACAATCCAGACAACCATGGATGGAACAGGTGCCGCAGGCCTGTTCGATCCGGCGACGTAGCGCGGCCCTGGCTCGATGCACGCGAACCGCCGCATTTTCGGCGGTGATGCCTGACTGCTGAGCGAGGTCTTTCAGCTTTCCTTCCTCCAGATCCACGATCCGCAGGGCGTCGCGATATTCCGGCTTGAGCGTCTCCAGAAGGCCCGAGACACATCGGCAGATCTCCTGCCGCAGCTCCGCCTCAGGCTCCTGCACATCCGGGAATTCCCGCCCCCAGGCTTCCATCGCTCGCGCAGTGGTGGACCGCTGTCGGTAGTGATCGATCACGGCATTGCGGAGCACCCGATAGAACCAGGCGACAACTTTTTCGTCCTTCACGTCGCTCCCGCGTTCCAATCCGCGTGTAAAGGCCGTCTGTAAAATATCTTCTGCCACGGCGCGAGATTCCACGCGCCGTTCCAGGAAGGCCAGGAACTCACGGTGTCCCTTCACCAGTTGCGCAACGGCTTCCGGCGAGAGAGCTGTTGAGGGGTTTGATTCGAGGTTCATGGGGGCAGCTTACCAAACTGTGCGCAGAACTGTAAGGTTTCTGGGAGATCTCCGTCAGCCTCTGTGACGACGCAATCACGCGTCGGCATCTCAAAGGAGACTCACCATGGCCGAAGTGAAAAAGTCCACCGCGCAGAAGATTGCCAAGACAAGCTGTTGCGGAACGTGCGAATGCGCATCCTGTTCCTGCGGATGCCAGGCAAACGCCTGTCGTTGCGAGCCAATCAACTGCCAATGTGGTTGCCGCAAGCAAACCGCCGGTCGGTAGGGCAGTTGTGCCCCGCCCGCCGGATTGTGGCGGGCGGGGTCACAGATTTCGACAGGCAGGGGCATGTGTGCCGGCGATGTCTCTGGGCTTCTTGTGGGTCTTGCTCGGCTGAGGCATATTCCTCTCCAATGCATTGGCTTTCCTGATTCTTCCCGGCTTTGTCATGTATATGAAACGTTTCCAAATCGAACCGGAGGAAAGGATGCTTACCAACCTATTCGGTTAGGCATTCGTGGCCTATGCGACTCGAGTGCGACGATGGAGATGATGTGGTATATGAGGGATCGTATATTGACTCGAATTGCCTTGGCGGTAGGCCGCTTCGATTGACACTTCTCGATGAAACCGGCGGGACCTAATTCTCATGCGCTTCATCCACGCCTCCGACCTTCACATCGATAGTCCCTTACGGGGGTTGGACCGGTACGACGGTGCGCCGGTTGAGCGGTTGCGTAGCGCGACTCGCAGTGCGTTGGAGCGGTTGGTAGACCGGGCGCTGACCGAGCGAGTGGGTTTCCTCCTGCTCGCAGGCGATATCTACGACCGGGACTGGCAGGATTTTCACACCGGTCTCTTCTTTCGCGGGCAGATGGTGCGATTGGGGCGCGCTGGCATCCGCTGTTTCATCGTCCAGGGAAACCACGACGCGCAGGGGGTGATCTCGCGCCAGTTGCCCCTGCCGTCGAACGTGACGGTCTTTTCGAGCCGCGCAGCCCAGACGATCCGGCTGGATGACCTCTCCGTGGCGATCCATGGCCGCAGTTTTCCTGAGCGCGAGGTGAACGAAGATCTGGTTCCGTCTTACCCGCCGCCGGTTTCGGGCTATTTTAATATCGGTCTGTTGCACACGAGCCTGACAGGGCGTGCCGGCCACGATACCTATGCGCCGACCGATCTGCCGACGCTGGTTGCCAAGGGATACGACTATTGGGCGCTCGGCCATGTCCATGCGCGAGAGGTGTTGAATGAGCGGCCGCGCATCGTGTTTTGCGGCAACCTGCAGGGCCGGCATGCGAAGGAAACGGGCGCGAAGGGGTGCGAATTGGTCACGGTGGAAGCAGGGAGGATCGAGGCCGAGTTTATTGCGCTGGATGTGGTTCGTTGGAGTCAGCTCTCCTTGCCGCTCGATGGCGTGGACCGGTTGGAATCGCTCAACGAGGCTTTCGCCCGCGCACTGGAACCGGTGCTGGCCGGGACGACGGACCGGCTGCATGCGGTGCGCGTGATACTGACGGGATCAACCGAATTGCACCGGCTGGAGGCGGCGCAGCCGGGCACGCTCGCGGCGGCGATGTATGCGGCGGCGCAGGACCTCGGCACGGCGGAGATCTGGATCGAGCAGGTGCGGCTGGATCTTTCCACCCCGCTGGATCGCGCCCGGGCTGCGCAGCGCCAGGATGCGGTGGGAGAGTTGGTCCGTCTGGTCGATACGATTGCGGGCGACGATACGGAACTGATGCGCCGGGCACAGGTCGAACTGGGAGATCTCCTCGACGCCATGCCCGCGGAAGTCGCGGCCGGTGACGTGCCGCGTCTCGACGATCCTGTCGAACTGCGAAGTCTTCTGATGGATGCGGAGGCCACGGTCTTGGCGCGTCTGACCGCCTCCGGAGAAGAGGCATGAAACTCGCGCGCCTGTTGCTGCTCGCCTTCGGCCCTTTCACCAACAAGACGTTGGACTTTTCCGTTGGCTCAAGCAATTTGCATCTGATCTACGGACCAAACGAGGCAGGCAAGTCGTCGGCTCTACGCGCTATGACCGATCTCCGTTTCGGCATTCCGCTGCGCAGTCCGGACGACTTCGTCCACGCGGCCGGCGACTTGCGGATCGGCGGCATTTTCATCGACCAGACGGGCCGACCGGTCGGACTCATCAGGCGCAAGGGCAGGGGGCCGACCCTCTCAGGACTCGATGTCCGCACGGAGCAGACGGATCCTGGTTTTTTGGTGGACAGCAGGTTGGAGCGGGAACTGACCGGTGGGTTGGAACGCCGGGAATTCGAAGCCATGTTCGGGTTGAATCATGCGCGGCTTCGAGAGGGCGGCGCCGTTTTGCTGAGCGGCGAAGGCGATCTGGGTTCGGCGCTGTTCGAGGCGAGCGCCGGCACCGGCGGTATTGCGGCGTTGCTGGCGTCCCTCGATACCGATGCCAAAAAACTCTATAGCCAGCATGGCCGCGCGCAGAATGCGGTGATCAACGAGGCGCGCCGTCAGCTCGACGAGCAGCGGAAAGCCTGGCGCGAGGCGCAGACCAAACCGGCCGAGTGGCAGGCGCTAAATCGCGTGCATGAAACCGCCAAGGCGGTTCTCGACGACCTCACCAAGACCTTGGAAACGTTGCGTCGGCGGGAGAACGAATTGACCGAACTACGCACGGTTGAACCGTTGCTGCGTGAGCATGATCGCGTGGCGGCTGCGCTCCAGTCTTATGCGGCGGTTCCCGATCTGTCCGAGCAGCAACGTGAGGAACGGCTGGCCGCAGAGCAGGCCTTGCAACGTGCCAAGATGGATCTTCGGGACGCCGAAGAGGAACTCGCGCGTTGCGCCGCCGCGCTGGATGGACTCGTCATCGAACCGTTGCTGCTCGACCATGCCGATGCGATCGAGCGCCTGGTCTCGGGCGTGGAAGCCGCGGCCAGAAATCGCCATGAGGTTCATCAGCAAACTAGCCTCATTGCGAAGAGCGAGGGCGAGTTGGATCTGGCCGTGGCCAGACTGGCGCCCGGGGTGGATCGTCGGACCATTCTAGCGGCCGTGCCTTCCTCCGCCGACCGTGTGGCGTTGGAGGGGCGCCTGGCTGAGGTCAGCCTGTTGGCTGAGCGGCTTGAAGGCTATCGTGAGCGCGCCGAATCGTTGGATGCAGCCTTGCAACCGGCCGGCGCCTTGCCCAACCCAGTGCCGGATCCACTGCACAGGCAGGCGCTAACGGCGGCCATACGAGCGGGGCAGGCACAGGGTGATGTGGTCAGGCAGAAGAGCGAACTGGATCGCCGGCTTCGCGAACTGGAGAGTCAGCTTGCCCTGGCGCTCTCCGAGCTTGGTCTCGAATCGGAGCAGGCGTTACGTCGCAGCCAACCGGTTTTAGATGCTCAGATTGCGCAGGCGAAACAGGATCTGACGGAAATCGAGGCGCAACTCACCAAGTGGCGTGACGAATCCGAACTGGTCGGGCGCGACCTCGACGGGCAACGGTTGCGGCAACGGCAGCTCGCTGCGGAAGGTGAGGTGGTGACGGCGGAGACTCTGCGTCAGGCCCGCGCCAAACGTTCCGAGGAATGGACGGCGATTCGTCGTACCTACATCGATAGGACAAGCGGAACGGATCAGTTGGCGCTGGGGTTCGACGCCGCGAAGGCTTTGCCGGAGACGTTTGAAGCGGCGGTGGGCGAAGCCGACCGTCAGGCGGACTTGCTTCGCGCCGACACCAAACGCGCGGCTGGATTGGAAGAGTGCTCAGTGCGCATCGAGCAGATGGAATTGCGCCGCGAGGAACTGGCGGGCGAGATGGCCGTGCTACGCGCCGATAGGGACCGCTTGCAAGCGGCCTGGAGACAGCGCCTTGTCCAAGCCGGGTTGCCTGACGTGGATCCCGAGACGTTGCATGAATGGCAGGGACGCCGGCATGAGGCGCTGCAGCTGGTTGAGCGGGTGACGGCCCTGCGTGCCGACCGCGACCGGTTGCTCGCCGATGGGGGCAGAGCGGCAGCCGCCATTGCCGAGGGGTTGCGTGCCGTCGGCCATGCTCTCGCCACGACTCAGGCGGAAGAGGCGGAACAACTCTCCGTGCTGATCGACCAAGCCGTGCGTTGGGAACAATCGGCGACCGCAGCGGAGGCTGAGCAACAGGCGCGTCTCAAGACGGCTCATAATCAACGGATCGAGCGGGAGAAGGTCGGCCGGCAGGTCAGCGAGACCGAGGCCGACCGTCGCCGTCATCTGGACGCGCTGCAGGCCTGGCACACCAGACTGTTCCTGGCGGGTGACGCGCCGCCGGAGGCGATCAAGTCGCGGCTCGACGAACTCGAGGGACTGGCACGGCAGGCGTCGGCCTTGGCGGAGGCTCAACAACGAAAGGCGCAACTGCAAGCGGTGGTTGATGACCTCATGACGCAAGCCGCACAGGTGGCTGAATTACTCGGTGAGGCAATTCCCGCGGTGTTGGATGATTTTGCGGATCGTTTGCGCAAACGGTTGGCTGTTTCGCGGCAACATCAGCAAGAAGGGCATGCGCTCATTCGCGACCGCACGAAGGCCCAGGAAAAGAAGCGACAGGCCGCGGCCGCACAGGTCACGGAGGCCGCCGTGCTGGCCGGCCTCTGCACACGAGCCGGGGGAGCGACGATCGACCAGTTGCCGGAACTTGAAGAACAGGCGGCAAAAAAACGTGAGCTCCGGAAATCACTCGCGCTCCTGCGCCAGCAACTGGCTCATGCATCGCCTCAGTCGGAAGCAGAGTTGCGGGCGCGCCTCACGGGGCTGGATGTGCCGGCCCTCGAGGGCGAGCGTGAACGTTGCCGCAGCGAGATCCTACGGCTTGAGCAGGAGCAGGCCGCAGCGCAACGGACCGAAGAGCAGGCCAGACGCGCGCTGGAAGTCATCGACGCGTCGGATCGCGCGGCGCTGGCGCGTGAGGCGATGGAATCTGCGGCGGCGCGATACCGTTCGGCCATCAGGCCCTGGGCCAGGCTGAAACTTGCGCGGGCGCTGCTGCAGGAGGCGTTGAACCGGTTTCGTGAACGGGCCCAGGCGCCCATGGTGTCCGCTGCCTCCGCCTATTTTTCGCTCATGACGGGCGGCGCCTACGAACGGCTGGTGACGGACGAGCGTGAGGACAAGCCGGTTCTGTGCGCGCGACGGGCCGGCGGTGTGACGATCGGCATCGAGGAGATGAGCGAAGGCACCGCCGATCAATTGTACCTGGCGCTACGGCTGGCGGCGCTGGAGTTACGGCGCCCCTCCCATCCGCCGATGCCGCTGGTGCTCGATGATACCCTCATCACATCCGATGACGCGCGTGCGGCCAACATCCTGCGGGCCCTGGCGCGCTTCGCCGAGGGCAGTCAGGTTATGCTATTCACGCATCACCGGCATTTGCTTGACGTCGCCCGCGATGCGGTGGGTGAGCAGGCCTTCCTCAGTCACACCTTGTGACGTCGGTATCACGTTCAACAAGGGTGACGCTCCAGCCTGGAAGGCGGATGACTGCATTCGTATCAAGAAGGAGGCGAGGGATGGAACGACTGAAGGGCAAGGTCGCGATCGTGACGGGCAGCAGCAGCGGGATCGGCAAGGCCATTGCGCTCCGGTTTGCACAGGAGGGGGCGACCGTCGTCGTCGCCGCCCGGCGGTTTGACAAATGCGAGGAAACTGTGGCCCAGATCGAGGCGGCGGGTGGAACCGCCGTGCCGTTGCAGACCGACGTGGCGGACGAGTCGCAGGTGGAGCGGCTGATCGGTGAAACGGTTCGGCGTTTCCAGCGCCTGGATATCCTGGTGAACAACGCGGGGATCTTTGGCGGACGCCGCCTGGCCGAGACGAGCACCGAAGCCTTCGATGAAGTGATGAATACGAATGTGCGCGGGACGTTCTTCTGCTGCCGGACCGCCTTTGCACAGATGAAGAAACAGGGGGGCGGCATGATCCTCAACATGTCGAGCGTGGCGGGCGTGCAGGCCTGGAGCGGCACCGGGACCTACAGCGCGTCGAAACACGCGATCATGGCGCTGAGTAAGGCACTGGCGGACGAGGGGCGAGCGCACGGTATCAAAGTGAGCGCGATCTGTCCCGGCGGCGTGGCGGATGATCTGGTCGATGCGCCGGCGGTGGAGCGGGCGCGCAGCGAAAAGATCGATCCGTTCGACATTGCCGAGACCGCGCTTTACCTGGCCTGCCTCGGTCCCCAGTCGGCTGTGCACCAGATCGTGGTGGACCGGATCGGCGCGGACTGGTAGTAGGCTGTTGAAAAAGTCTGCCAGCGTCGTTCTCGCTTCGATCAGAGGCTCACCGTACGAGCAGAGTACGATTCGCCTCTTCACTCGCTGCGGCCTTGCTGGACAGCCTTTTTGAACAGCCTACGAATAACGCGCGCCGAAATACGTCATCGCAGTCGGCTGCTTGTCGTCACCTGCGCTACACCACCTTGGCGATCGAGTGTACCTGTTTGTGTGTGTGGAACAGGAGCGGCGGGCCGAGCGGGAGGATGGATCTCCCCGTGAAGGCCTGCGTCAAACTGCCGACCGCATGATAAAAGGCCATCAGGCCGACAATGATGTGGCCCCATCCCGGCAAGAGCTCGCTGATGAAGTCCAGCCGGGCGAAGGTGGTGGCCAGAAACGTCAGGGTAATCACCACGTGCAGGGCACTGAGGGTCAGGTTACGGTAGGCCGTCAGAAAAATCATGACGCCGGAAAAGACTGCGTAGACCAGATTGATGGGCGCGTAGAGCACCGCATCGAACTGAAAAGTGCTGCTTGTGCTGACGAGTTTGACGGTGCAGAGCGTGATCCAAAGGAAACCGTACATCGTGAGTGCGGTTCCGCCTAGTTGCTCGTTGTAGCGAATATCGGTGATGCCCGCCAGCAGTTGAACGATCCCGCCGAAGATCAGGGCAATCACCAGGGCTCCCACCATGTTCTTATGCTGAATCCATCCTAGTTGGGCGACCCCCAGGGTGAGTGCGCCCACGGCCAGACCGAATAGGCCGATGGCCAGCACGTCTATGCGCCGAGTTTGATTCTCTTCATTCATGACGTCGTTCCTCTTGAGTAGTCGATGGGGTTTCTGAGAGACCTAGGGATATCTCTAGGGGCGACTCAAGGATGCAAGAGCGGCACTAAAAAGGCAAGGGAAAATCCTAGGGGGGACACGAGAAGACGAGAAGAAGAGAGGGTGACGGTGACTTAGCCCTTGTCGGGTGTGTTCGGTGGTGTTTGCGATGCGGCGGAGGCTAGAAACGTTTTCAGCCGCGCGATCTGTAACGGCTGGAGCGAAAGAAAGTGTACGCCGCAGACGGTTCCACGAGCCCATCGCACGGCGGCCAGATCCACGAGGACCGGCATCTCCTTCGGCGAAATGATCAGCCGTAGTGAAAGGTAGGTGTTGACGGGCAAACGATGCGCGCACTCGATCCGGCAGCCTTCCACCGAGAGATCCAGAAGCCTTCCCTCTCCGCTCGTGGCCGACTCCGTCGAAAGGGAGACTTGATAGTGAACTTTCAAGGTCATGTGCCGGTCTGTATCCTTACGTGAATTGAATCATCGCGCGAGCTGTCGAATCTCTGTCGTCAGGCGGGAGCCGATGTGTAGAGCCGCGTCTCTCGCGTCGGAAACAGGCCGCGTGATCTCTGTAACGGAAGACGAACAACGAACGCGGATAACGTGTGTCGTCAGAAGGACATAACATGTCCCTCCTTGCGCGCGCGATCAGGATAATGTCTCCGACCATTTGGAGTTGGGAAAAACCCTAGGGTATGGGTGGGCCTGGGCCGGGAATAGTCCCGGCGTGGTGGATATTGTTACGAGGTTGGGTGGGCTTGATTGTTGGCTTCAACGAGTGCAAGCTAACCAAAGTAGTCTTGGAGGTGACCATGAAGCCGGGGTGACCGTGATCCAACGACGCTCGTCTGTTCCCTGTTGTTTCATGGATCTCTTCCTGCGCCCTCCTGATCGTCCCGACAGGAGGGCGTATTTATTTCACCCGCTGCGATGGAGGTTGCGATGAAAGCCTCATTACTCATATATCCACTTGCGGTGAGCGGAGTCCTGGTTGCCGCCATGGCGTTCAGTAATCCTGCCATGTTGCCACAGCATCCCGGGTATCCGATGGGTAAGTCGGTTGATCCGGTCCATGGTCAGTCTCTTGCCAACGATCCGGGGCGTGCCAATGCGGTCGGGGAGTCCGCGCTCAGCAAAGCGGCGGCTTTCGATAATAGTCATGTGTCGCAACAGCTTTCGATCAACGACCAGAACCAACGACTTCTGGAAAAACCGGGGGCCGGGATCTTGCCAAAAGTGCAAGGCCCGAACATTGTGATCGATCCGCCGGTGAAGGAAGCGAGCAAGGTGCAGGCTTCGCCGCAGTAGCGAGCGATATCGCGAGTACTGCCGGGGACCGCAGGGCGCGAGGCAAGGATTCGTGCTTGTGGCTCGTGCTCTGCGGCTCCGCCCTTGAGGCTTCCGTGGTTTGATTTTTAGCCCGCCCGCCTTTTAGAATGCCGCCACCCATCACGAACGGTTATGTCTACAAAGTCTCGCGTTCAGAAATCCCCGCGCCGTAAGAAGAAGTCGCCTCAGTTCTCAGTCCCGCTTGCACGCGGACAGAAACAGCGTTTTCAGAACCGGCTGTTGAAGTGGTACAAGGAGCATGGGCGTGATCTGCCCTGGCGCAAGACCTCCGATCCCTATCACATCCTGGTGTCGGAGGTGATGCTCCAGCAGACCCAGGTCGATCGTGTGATTCCCAAGTACCACGAGTTTCTCGAGCGGTACCCGTCGTTTGAACAGTTAGCCGATGCGCCGGTTGCGGAGGTCAAGCAGACCTGGTATCCGCTGGGGTACAACATCCGGCCGGAACGGTTGCACAGTATTGCCTGTGAAACTGTGGCCCGTTACGGCGGGCAGTTGCCGAACGATGCGGAAGAGTTGTTGTCCTTCAAGGGCATCGGGCGGTACACCGCGGGGGCGATTCGTTCATTTGCGTTCAACGAAGACGCTCCGATTTTGGACACGAACGTGATCCGCGTGTTGCACCGTGTGTTCATCGCCCAGGGCGACCCCAAGGCGCAGAAGGCCGCTCTCTGGGAGTTGTCTGAAACCCTGATTCCGCGCGGCAAGGGGTATGACTTCAATCAGGCCCTCATGGACTTCGGCGCTACGGTCTGTACGGCGCGCGACCCCTACTGCCTCCTGTGCCCGATGAAACCGTTCTGCAAGACCTATCCATTCGATCCGGCCAGGTAGCGGATCAGGAGCATGTGGCGTATAGCCAATGGCCATAGTTCGGAACCGAGACGTGCCTGCCGTTCAGTGTCGAGCGACATGCCATAGGCCATCCGTTCTTCTCCCGGACGCGGTGCATGATGGAAGTGATCGAGGTTGCGGCAGGGATCATTGTTCACGAGGGCCGGTATCTGATCGCGCGGCGGAAAGCCGGGGTGCATCTCGGCGGGTTATGGGAGTTCCCGGGCGGGAAACGCGAAACGGGCGAAACGTTGGAGGAGTGTCTGCATCGGGAGTTATGGGAAGAGCTGAATGTGCGGATCGGCCGTCCCACTCCCTTTCAGATCGTACGACATGAATATCCCGAGAAGATTGTGGAATTGCATTTCTTTTGCTGCCGGATCGAGACCGGTGTTGCGATCGCGCTGGACTGCGCGGAACTTCGATGGGTCTATCCTCATGAGATGGCCGCGTTCGAGTTTCCTTCGGCCGATCAGCCCATTATCGCGGCGCTTCAACAGGGGAAAGTGTAGGGGCGTATGAAGGTGGTCCTCGATATCGAAACGGTGCAGGCTTCCAGAGAGGAATGGGCCCGGCTGGCCGGGCGTCAGCTGGTGTCGGAAGAGGCGGCCTTTTCAGAGACCGGAGGTGATTTGTTCGCGGCAGGGGAGGCGCAGGCGCAACATCGGCTCGATGAAGAACTCTACGAAAAATCCTCCTTTGATGGGACCTTCAGCCGCATCGTGTGCATCGGGTTGCTGGAGTTCTCCGACAACCTCGAACCGCGTGGCGCCACCTCCTGGTACGGGGCGAACGAGCAGGAACTATTGCGTCGTTTCTGGAGTCATCTCGGGCAGCTCCGGCCCTCGTTATTCATTACTCACAACGGCTTGAATTTCGACCTGCCGTTTATCAAGAAACGCTCCGTCATTCAGCAGGTGAAGCCGACGATGGAGATCAACCTGGCCAAGTTCCGGGCGGAGCCGGTGTACGACACGATGGCGATCTGGAGCAACTGGGACAATCGTGGGTGGGTCAAGCTGGACGTGCTCGCGCGGGCGCTGAACCTGGAAAGTAAATCGGGCAGCGGATCGCAGGTGGCGCAGATGTGGGCGGACGGGCAGGGCAAGGAAATCGCCCTGTATTGCCTGCAGGATACCTATGTCACGTATGGCTGCTATTGCCGCATGAATTTCCGGCAGCCGATCTCACGGGAAATCGTGCTCCTGCGGCCGGAACTCATCGATGTGGGCTGAATGAAAAATTGGACGGTCAGCGAACGGTGAGTTCGGCCTTGTTCCGGGTCTCGCGCTTGGGTTGCGTCTGCGGGGTGCTCTTCACAGCCCGAAGTTCCTTGTCCTTCGTTTCCAGCTGCGCGCGCATCGATTCCAGGTCTCTTCGCAGGGCGCTGATCTTGGCGTCCTTCCGGACCATCGCTTCCCGCGCGTTCTGTAACTCCTGAAGTGTTTCGGTCAATCGTTCGTCCTCGGCGGAAGAGGCTTTCGCCGCAGGGGATGCCGGGACTGCCGACTGCGCCGGGGGTGTGTTCTTAGCCGGCGCCTCTTCTACCACTGAGGCGACGACCATCCGGGGGGCTGCGGATTGGACCGGTTGAGGCGCCGGCGCTGCGATCGTTGCCGCGACCGCCGGGGCCGGTTCTGGATTCTTGGCAAACAGCTTGTAGTCGATGGCAAGGGATTTGAGGGGCTGCCGGCCCTGCGCAATCGCCGGCAACGCCTGCTCGATTTTTCCGGCTGATTCCGGCGTGATGCTGACGATGCGAGCCGGTCGCCCGCTGCTGAACAGGGAAGACTCGACTTTCGCCAACGTGCCGTGATGCTCAGTCAAGGTGAGATATAACCGTTCGTTCTGAACGTAAAGGGTGCCCGCGGTGGGTTCAGAGCCTGACCCTGCCGATGAGGATAGACGGAAAGCGACCACATATTCGGGTTGCGCTTGAGACAACGCTTGGGCTAGCAGGGGAGCAAGATAGTGCACGTCCTCATCGCTGAACACTTTCATCGGCTTGCTGCCATCCACGGGCAGATTCGAGAGATCCATCTGTGCGTCCGAGATCATGACACCATGCAGCAGGTTATCGAGGGTGGCGAGATCGATGGTGCTGGGGTGGCTGGCCTCAAATTCCCAATCGGCGACTTCTTCGAGCCGGACAGAACCCTGAGATTGTGCAGCGGCTTTCTGTTGAACGGTGGCGGCGGTCGATGAGCAACCGGCAACGATGGCTCCCAACAGGGTCAACCCGAGGAGTCCGGAGTTCAGGGTCTTGGTGAAAGGAGTGCGGGAGCCGTGAATTCGCATGGCGGTCATCCTTCTCGGCTGGTCGATGCGATGCGAACAGAAGCGGCGCGGCTTCATGACGAAGGCGCGTCAGAACGAATCGGGATTACCAGATTCCCAAGCCCATCATCACCACGCCGAGGGCCATCCACCCGAAGACCCCGACGGCGATAATGGTTTCCAGGCTCATGCCCCGAGGGGCCTCTTCTGCATGACTCTGGGTGATGTCTTTCTTCATGATGCGAAATCCTCTGGGGCCGGGTCGGTGGTTGATGACCCTGGTGAATTGTGGACGCCAGAATGGACCAAGCAAGGGCTATGCCCTCTTTCCATTGACTTCGGAGGCCCTAGTGGTAACTCCCCGGAGAGTCGATCTCTGCTGTGGCTGCGGCTGATGCGGCGTGATGGATCGCGGCGAAAGATGCCGTCTAAGTTATTGATGTTTCAAGGCGGTGAAGTCACTCCATTGAGAGGCAAGTGATGGTGGGTCGGCACGCGAGCTGGAAGCCGAAGGCGGCGATAGGCGCTGATGCTTGCTCTTTCCCCGTCAGTCTGACGAGCGCGAGCGTCTAAAAATTGGCAACTGTTGTTCAGGACTGGGCAAGCATATCGCCCTTCGGCGACAATCTTCGGTCTTCCGCAGACCTGTCGCCGGCGATCTATTGATTGTGGCGGTGTGCCGGGTGACGAGTTGTGCCGACTGCGGAAACAGTTCACGCGAGTATCGTTGAGGGTTCGCGCCGCCCCATTAGGACTGCGGCGCTGCCGTCGAGAATGGTGACCGGTTGAATGCTGCCGAGTAAGGCCGGCGCATCGCTCTTGTTCCAAATGACGTACACGCCGGTATCGGTGCGGCCCATCCATTGATTGCTCGAGCGTTTGGAGTCGCCTTCGACCATCACCGGGAGGGTCTGTCCGATCAACTCCCGATTGAGCCGCGCGGTAATAGAGCGCTGCAGGTCCACCAGGCGGCTGACTCGTTCTCCCTTCACGGCCTCCGGCACGTCGTCCGGGAACTTCCGCGCCGCGATGGTATTTTTCCGCTCTGAATACTTGAACACATAGGCGGAGTGGTACTGCACTTCCTCGATGACCCGATAGGTATCCAGAAACTCCTCTTCCGTTTCCGAGCAAAAGCCGCAAATGATATCGGTGGTGAGGGCGATCCCGGGATGGCGGCGCCGAATGTGCGCGGCCAGATCGAGATATTCTTTCCGGCTGTAGGTCCGGTTCATGAGTTCTAGAATGCGGTCGTTGCCGGACTGCAGGGGCAGATGAATATGTTTGCAGATGTTCGGATGGCCTGCGACGGCATCCAGCAACGCTGCAGGAAAATCTTTCGGATGCGGAGAGGTAAAGCGCACCCGCTGGACTCCCGGCGCCTCGGCGACCGCAAGGATGAGGCGGGCAAAGTCCCAATCTTCATACCGGTAGCTGTTCACGTTCTGCCCGAGCAACGTGATCTGTGTATGACCGGTGGCGACCGACGCCTCGACCTCGCGGAGGATTCCCTGGGGATCGCGTGAACGCTCGCGTCCTCGCGTGTAGGGGACCACGCAGAAGCTACAAAAGTTGTCGCAGCCGCGCATGATGGCAATCCAGGCGTTGCGGCTGCCGTCGCGCTCGGGAAGGATGTCGTCGTAGGTTTCATACTCGGACAGATCCACGGCCATGCCGCGTCGCACCAGGCCCTGTTCTTCCGCATTCAGGGCATTCGTCAATAGTCCCGGCAACTGCCGGTATCCGTCCGGGCCGACGAGCACATCCACCAGCGGTTGTTTCTCCGTCAGCTCCTCCTTGAGGTTTTGCGCCATGCAGCCGAGCACCCCGACGACCAACGGGCGCTGTTCTTTCACCGCTTTCAATTCGGCGAGATGGCCGTAGACCTTGTTATGCGCATTCTCACGGATGGCGCAGGTGTTCATGAGCATGACATCAGCGCGTTCGCGATCATCGGTAAACTCGAATCCTGCTTTGCGGAGCAGCGAGCGAACGAGTTCGGAATCGTACTCGTTCATCTGGCAACCGAAGGTTTCGATATGGACGGTATGAGGCTTGTTGGGTTGTGTCATACAAGTGGCCTGTGCGAGGGCGCTAAGATTGTGGCGACCGGCCGGCCATAGGCCAGCCCGTCCATGATACCGGTAATGGTGACCTGGTGGATCGAGCCGGCCTCCACGGCATCGGCCGCGACCGCCACTCGGGTGAAGTTGGCTGTGGTGCCGGTGCGGAATCCGTCTCGCTCCCCCTGTTCGAACAGGACGGGGAGCGTGCGTCCGATCTGTTGTTGATAAAAGGCTAGCGCCTTGGTTCGTGACAGTTCCGACAGTGACTTGCTGCGCCGCCGGATGACGGCAGGCGCAATCTGGCCCTGTAGCCGCGCAGCTGCCGTACCCGGACGCGACGAATAACTGAAGACATGAAAATAGGAAAAGGGGAGTCGCTCGACCGTCCGGACCGTATTGGCGAACGCATGCTCGTCTTCGCCGGGAAAGCCCACCATGAGATCGGTTCCCAAGCCGAGGTCCGGCATCAGCGCGAAGGCCTGCTCGACCAGCTCCTCATACTCGTGGACGGCATAACGCCGGTTCATCGCCTGCAGGATTCCGTCGTCGCCGCTTTGCAAGGGAAGGTGCAGGTAACGGCAGAGCTTCGTCGAGCTGGCCATGTGCTTCAGCAAGGTAGTAGGGACGGTCGTGGGCTCGATCGAGGAAATTCTGATCCGGATAACCGCGGGAATCGCCTCAAGTTCCCGCAGGAGCTCAACCAGCCCGAAACTCTGATACGAGTATTGGCCGATGTTGACGCCGGTGAGCACGAGTTCCCGATAGCCATGGGCGGCGAGCTCCCGGGCCTCCCGCAACACATCCTCTGCGGTCCGGCTCCGTTCACGCCCGCGCGCGAAGGGGATCAGGCAAAAGCTGCACATGAAATCGCATCCGTCCTGAATCTTCAGCAGGGCTCGAGTGGAGTCGGAATAGGCCGTGCCGGGCAGGACGAAGTCTTCACGATCGATCGTACGGCTATGGCGGAGTTCCGGCTCCGGCTGTTTCCGGAGTTTGGCCGGCGCCGGGAGATAGTCCGGAAGACTCATTTTGAACTGGGTGCCGACGATCAGGTCGATACCGGGCACTTTCTGCAGCTGCGTGGCACCGGTCTGGGCATAACAGCCCGTGACCGCGACAAAGGCATGCGGCGAGTGGCGCAAGGTCTTGCGGACGGCGTAGCGGCAATCTTTTTCAGCATTCTCCGTCACCGAGCAGGTGTTCAGGACGAGCAGGTCCGTCTCCTTGCCGAACTCCACCAGTTGATACCCCCGGCGTGCCAGGGTATCGGCTAACATGGAGGTCTCGGATTGGCTGAGGCGGCAGCCCAATGTATGGAGTGAGGCGCGTGGCATGCTGGTGGACATCGTCTGCGATTATAAGAGGGCGCACATTCGATCGGCAAGCCGACGTGGCCTCGAAAATGTCGGTCGGGCGCTTGAACGGGGTATAGCTGGGTGGTAGCATGATTCAAATTCTCTGCATCAGAGCGTCGCTCTCCTTTCTGAACCATGACGAACCTTCGCGTTGCCGTCAGTCTTTTGCTCGTTGTGTTCCTCTTCCTTCCGGCTACCTCCGCCTGGTCTCAGGATCCGCTTCCCCTCGAGCCTGACGTGAACAGTCGCCTCGACGAACTGTACGACCATGAGACGCGACTGTTCATCATGCTCTACTCCCTGCATGGCGACGGAAAGGTCGACTATATTACGGGTCGTCTCGTGCAGGAGTACACGAGGAGCAACTACGGGAATCCGGTCTATTACACCGAGCAGTACCCTCTGTTCTATTGGTGGGACCACACGATGTTCAACGACCCGGATCAGGACGGGGTGAACGGGAACGAGCGTGTCTACCAGGAGAACATCGAGTTCGACATCGCGCGGTACAAGCCCTGCCTCTTCAATGGACAGCCCTGCTGAGTCAGGCCGTTGAGAAAGACCGCCGGCGGCGTTCTCGGCCGCGCGCCTCCCGGCGACGTACCTATTGGATACGTCTCTTGTCGCGTTGTCAGTTCATTCAAACACCAAGACCTGACAGGGTGCGCGATGCAGCACTGCGTGGGAGACGCTGCCCAGGACGTATCGGGTGAGGCCCTGCCTGGCGCGCGAACCCACCATGATCAGGTCTACCCCCGTCTTTTCCGCCTCATGGAGAATCATCGTCACCGGCGTTCCCAGGACGCTTGCGCTATGGGTGGGATATCCGAGTGTCCGGAGCTCGCTGGCCACGCCATCCACGAAGTCACGGGCATGCTTGAGAGCCTGCGTCTCCATTGTTTCCGCTGCCGAGTCGTCAACGGGCCAGGGCGGACGGGTCGGCGGGAGGACAGCCAGCAGATTGATGTTCACCGGCGCATGGAAGGGTTGCTTCCGGAGAAATCGCAGCGCCGCCTCGGCGTCCGATTGTCCTTCCAATGGGAGCAAGACCTGTTTCAAGTCGCGAAGCGAGCCTTGCAGGATCAACTTGGCGCAGGGAGCGAGGCTTAGTACGCGATGGGAGACGCTTCCCAACAGTCGTTCCTTCACCGGTCCCAGTCCCCTGGCTCCCATGACAATGAGGTCCACATGGCGTGATTCAGCCGTCGCGACGATCATTTCAGCCGGAGAGCCTAAGGCCAATTGTTTGGTGACTGGGCCGCTGTGAGGGGGGAGCAGTGAATGGATCCTGGTCAGCAACTGCTCGCCATCCTCCTTCATGCTGCGTTCCAGTTGCGAATACAGCTCCTGGGCGACTTCCGGCACCATCATCGGGTAGGCGGGGCGGGGAGCATCGACGACATGGAGCAGGGTCAGCTCATCCGGGCGGCGCAGATATTTCAGCGCCCGCACGGCTTCATAGGAGTGATCGGATCCATCGACGGCCAGGAGCACTTTCATGATCGAGACTCCTTTGTTGCCTGCGCGTCCGGTTGGAGATACCGATGAAACCAGCGGAGCGCCTCCCGGGCGACCTGCTCCAGCGTGCCCGGTTCCTCGAATAAATGACTGGCTCCCGGGACAATCACCAGCTCTTTCCGGCAGGTCAGTTGTGTGAGCGCGTCCTGATTCATCTCGATCACGGGACCATCGTCTCCACCGACAAGCAGGAGCGTCGGGGCGGTGACCCGGCTCAGATAGGGGCCGGCCAGGTCGGGCCGGCCGCCGCGTGACACGATGGCGCCGACCGCCCGGGGTTCACGAGCAGCTGCCTGGAGCGCCGCGCCGGCTCCCGTGCTGGCACCGAAATACCCGACCTGGAGTCCGGCTGTCTGGCGGTGCGTCTGTAACCAACGTTCTGCTAGCAGCAGCCGGTCGGCGAGGAGGTCGATGTCGAAGACTTTGCGGCGATCGTCCGCCTCATCCGGGGTGAGGAGGTCCATCAGCAATGTCGCAAACCCTCCCGTTTCCAGATGGCGGGCGACGAACTGGTTGCGCGGACTGAATCGTCCGCTGCCGCTGCCGTGGGCAAAGGCGATGACACCCTTCGGATGCGCAGGGAGACCCAGGATTCCATCGAGCGTGATGCCATCATGGCTGATTCTGATCTGGAAGATGTTCTCCGCTTCCATTGATTGATATGGATCCTGTCGGTTCATGACCCTTAGGGTCGCGCAACGTGAAATCTCACCGACTGTTAGTGACATTCGGTCGGACAGAAGAAGATCAGATACAGGGCGACTGCTGCTCCCACCAGCACAGCTCCGAGCAAGAGCCATTGCGTTTTCGACATGATTCAGGCCTCTTGAACGTTGATGGAGCAAGAGGAGTGCCATCCGAACATCGTCGCAGGGGTGGACGGCAAAGGGAGGTCTAAGAGCCTATCGCTGATGGCACGATGAGAGAAATCTCTGCACCTTGGCTATTTGCTATAAGCCATAAGCTCTTTGTTGCTCTGTGGCGTTCCGCTACAGAACTTAGGCGCCGGCTGTAGCAGGACACCCCCCCCATAAACTACACGAGGAGAGGGCCTATGACCGATGGCCGTCCTGTCAGCGAAATCCTCCGTTCCAGAAGCCATACGCTAAATGCCACTCGCTCCCTTCTGCTTGGCATCGGCCTTGCTGATGTTGGTATAGAGTAGAAATGTTGAGCGGAGGTGTAATGGCCGATCGTCTGTTCACAAAAATCCTGGTGCCGGTGGATTTTTCTCCCTGCTCCGAAGAAGCCTTCCGGGTTGCGCTTTCGTTTGCAAAATCGTATCAAGCGGAGGTGCTCCTGCTGCATGTCGTCGATACCAAGAGTTTAGACGCGCTGAATCGCCTCGGGCTGGCACCTGCCACTGAAGCCGCGAAACAAAAAAAGCAGCTGCATCATTTCGCCCGCCTCAATGCCCGGCAACTGCTGGCCAAGGATGAGGCGAAGGGCGTGACGATCCGACGGTTGGTTGCGGACGGCTGTCCCTTCGAGGAAATTGCGCGCACGGCTCGGGTGGAGGGGGTTGATTTGGTGGTCATGGGAAGTTATGGAGGAGCGTTCGGCGGGGTCGATAAGATTTTCTTCGGTAGCACGGCGGAAAAGGTTGTCAGGACGGCCGGGTGTCCTGTATTGACGGTGCCGCTCCCCGTGAAACGGACGAAAGTGAAAACGGGCAAGAGTTTATAATGGAGGTCACTATGGGTGTGAGGAAGGTGTCGGACTCGTTGAGCGGAGGACGGGCATGGTTGGCGGCTTGTTTCGTCCTGGCCCTCTGTTCGCAGGGTGGGGCGCAGGCGGAGCAGCGGATCGAAGTGACGATCAAGGACTCCGTCTTTGTCACCAAACAGATGCCACTCCGGCTGGGGGTGGCGACAGTCATTGCCATCGCCAATCAGGATCAGGTGCGCCATGATTTCGGCTCGACCATGTTCGAGGGCATTCCGACGCGCGTCGAGTCCGGCGGGATCGTGTCGTACGGCAAGCAGATCGGCGGATTGTTTTTGGATGCGAAGAAGGAAGCCATTGTTCGCTTTACCATGGAGCGGCCGGGCCGGCATGAGTTCCGCTGTTCCATCCATCCGAACATGAAGGGCGAACTGCTCCTGTTGAACGTGGAGGCGGTCTAAGTCATGCCTCTGATCAAGCGAGTGCTCTTTGCCACGGATTTTTCGGCCTGTGCGGACCGCGCCTTGGGTTATGCCTTGGCGATGGCGTCGGCCTGGAAGGCGGAGCTCTGTGTGATGACGGTCCTGGAGCTCTATCCGGGGATGGATCCGGACTATACCGTCAACAAAATGTACCTGGATCACTTGCGCTCCGAGGCCAGCCGTCAGTTGGCGACAGTGGAGGCACGCGCCAAGGCGGCCGGGCAGCCGGTCACGATACGCATCGAAACCGGCATTCCGAGCCAGGCGGTCCAGACCGTCGCCCAAACGATCGGCGCGGACCTGTTGGTGGTCGGTACCCATGGGCGCACCGGATTGGACCATGTCCTGATCGGCAGCACGGCGGAGCGGGTCGTTCGTATGGCGCCTTGCCCGGTCCTGGCGGTGAAGGCCGAGAAGGGCGGGATGGCTGTGCCCGCGATGACGAACCTCAAACGGATCGTGGTGCCCATCGATCTCTCGGCCTGTTCGCTGGATGCGTTGGAATATGCCGTCCAGTTTGCCAAACCGTTCGGAGCGTCCATCACGATTCTGCATGCCATGGAGCCGGTGGCGTATGGATTGGATTTCAGTTTGAGCCATGCAAAGGAGTGGAAGGAGCAGCGGGCCTATCTGGAGAAGCGCCTCACCGTGCTGGTTTCTTGTCTGCAAGCGCAGGGTCTGCAAGCCGATCATGTCCTGAAACCGGGACTGCCCGCGGATTCGATCGCATCCTACGTCACGCAGCAAGGGTACGATGTGATGATCATGGGGACGCACGGACGGCGTGGCATCTCCCATGTCCTCGTCGGCAGCATTGCCGGCGCGATGCTGCGTCATGCGCCTTGTCCTGTGCTCACGGTGCGGCAGTTCAATTTCGGCGCGGACTATCGCCGTGTCGTGCCACTCGGGGAAACGTAATCGGTGAGCATGTCGTAAAGGAGTCCCCCATGAAGCCCAAAGTAAAAAAGCCGTCCGCTTCGCAATCGAAAGCTCGGGTGGTTAGGCCCTCCGTGACGAATCCCATCGAACTGCCGGACGGCATGTGGGAGCGGATCAATCAGAAGGCCTTCGAATTGTGGCGAGATCGGGGATGCCGCGAAGGCTACGCGCTTCAGGATTGGCTGGATGCCGAAGCGGCCGTCATGGAGGAGATTCATGAAGCTCGCGAATGAACGGGTCGTCGGGCGATCGGTGCCGCTGCCGAAGGAGCTGGACATCATTCTGATGCGTCTCGATCGCCTGTCGATGATGCAGGGTTTTGCCCAACAGCGCCGGATTGCCTTCGCGCGTGCCTTGCAAGTGTACGTTGAATTGGGCAGCCAGGCGCCCCTGTCGCCGTTGCCGGAAGAAGTCGAGCTGGCCGATCTGTTGCTCTATGCGGACTTCTACCCGGAAGATGGCCAGCTGACCTTGATCGAGCAGCTCCGTGACGTCATCACTGAGCATATTCCGGAGGAAGAGCGCGTGTGGCTGGACCCGCTCAAACATTCCTATATGGATCTCGTCGAATTGCTGCCGCAGGAGATCGGAAAGGAACGGCGGAAGCTACGGTCGATCGGAAACGGCCGCCTGTACGAGGTGCCGCCCGACAGCCTGGGGCCGGACGCAGAAAGCGGACAGGTACTGTTGACCAGACTCGTTCGGGAACCGGGTGATCCTGAAAGTCCCTTGGCGGTGTTGGCTGGGCCGGTCTTGATGTTGTCGGCGGAGGATGCCAGGGCACTCTACGAGACGACCGGCGAGGAGCGCCGTGAGATGGAAGTCGTCGGGGGCTCATTTGAGCTGGGCGATTGGCCGGAATTTTCCAAGCGGTTCGGTCATCTGCTCTTGCGGAATTTTGCACGCATGCGCCTGGCGGCGCTGGTCGAGGCGGTGAGGGAGATTCGTTATCGGACCACTGCAGGCGCCCCCTACTTCTACGTCATGGCTCTGTATGAACATCACGAGTTCACGTTTATCACCGGAGGCATGGCTGAGCTGGAGGGGTGGAAAGAGGAAGCTCCGGTTCGTTCCGCCGGTGCGACGGCTTCCGGAAAACTCCGACGCTTCGTTCAGGGGAACAATGAGGCAGCGGCGGGAGCAAGCTCGACAGCCAGGGTGACCGTGACGGCCACGGAACTGTTTCTTGAATGCGATTCGCGGGAGCGGCTTGATACGGTCAAACATCGTTTGGCGGCCGCCTTCGGGTTTTCGCTGCACTTCCGTGGTGAAGCGGTTCAACCGCCGATGCGGCAGGTGACGCAGGCGGAGTTGTCCGCCGCAGAGCCGTTGACGGTGGTGGTCACGGATGCAGAAGATCGCACCTTGATGAATGCCTTCTTGGAAACCGTCTATCTGGAATGGGCCGACCGTGAGTCTCCCGCACTTGGCGGTGAAACTCCTCGGCATGTGATGACGAGTCAGGCCGGGCGCGCTCAGGTGGCGGCGCTCATCGATGAGATGGAACGGAACGATTTCGGCCGCCTTCGGAGCGGTGTCCCGGCTTTCGATTACGACAAGCTTCGTGCGCATGTGGGACTCTGCTGACGTTGATCCGTGAAGCGTATCTCGACAGGCATCTGAGCTGATAGTTGATGGCGGGAAAGAAGAGCGTATGGCTGATGGATGAAGGCAGAACGCCACGGGTTGCCGTCGTTCTCAACTATACGCCCTAAGCAATACGCTATTAGCTCCTGCTTTGCACCGAGATACGAACGACGAGGGAAAAGTGGCGAACATGACGCCGCAGCTGAGTGAAATTCTCGCACAGGTTGTGGAGAGACCGCCCAATATTCTCAAGGCTCTGCTGGCTCTGCAGGAGCGACTCGGGCATGTGCCGACAGAGGCGGTGTCAGACATCGCCCATGCGTTGGGCGTCCCCGCTGCGCAAGTCGCCGGGGTGCTTTCCTACTATCCCGATTTGCGCCTGACAGGCTCGGGCCGGCACCTGATCCGTGTCTGCATGGGGGAATCGTGTTACGCCAATGGTTGCGGACGGTTGCTGCGGGAATTACAGGATCGTCTTCGTGTGGACGTGGGCGAAACGGCTGCCGGCGGAAAATTTACCCTCGATACCATGTCTTGTGCCGGCAACTGCGCGGTGTCTCCCACGGTCACGATCGACCGCGACCTCTATGGCCGCCTGCTGCCCTCGCAGCTCGATACCTTGCTGGAACGGTACAAGTAGCATGAGTACGGCCACCAGGCTTTACCTGTCCAACGATACATCGTCACGGGCTGCGGGGGCCGGTGTGCTGGCCGATGCCTGGTCGGAACATCCTGAGGTCCAGCTCATTCGCGTCTCCTCGCGTGGTGCGTTTTTTCTTGAACCGATGGTGGAGCGCGAGAGTCCCGCCGGCCGTGTCGCCTGGTTCAATGTCACGGCTCAGGATCTGCCGCGCATTCTCTCCGGGACAGACGGCACTCCGGTGCGATCCATTCCTTTTCTTGTCCAGCAAACCAGGTTCACGTTTGCCAACTTTGGCGAGACGGAACCCCTGGCGCTCGATGAATATCAGGCGCGCGGCGGCCTGTCCGGCCTGGAGACGGCCTTACGGATCGGCCCTGAGGCGATCATCGAAGAGTTGCGGGTGTCGCAGTTGCGTGGCCGGGGCGGAGCGGCCTTTCCGGTCTGGAACAAGTGGAAGGTGGCGCAACAGGCGCGGGCCGACCGGAAGTACGTGGTCGCCAATGCCGACGAAGGCGACGCGGGAACCTATTGCGACCGGATGATTCTCGAAGGCGACCCGTTCCGTTTGCTGGAGGGCATGTTGATCTGCGCGAGAGCCATCGGAGCCGGCCAGGGATATGTGTATTGCCGGCAGGAGTATCCGGCGGCTGCGAAGACGTTACGCGCGGCCATTCAGAAGGCGGATGAAGCGGAGTTGTTGGAGTTGGACGGTGAACCGTTTCCGATCGAAGTCGTGGAGGGCGCCGGTTCGTATGTCTGTGGAGAGGAAACGGCGCTCCTTGAGTCGCTTGAAGGGAAGAGGGGTGTGGTGCGGGCGAGACCTCCCTATCCTGCGCAGTCCGGCCTGTATGGACGACCGACGATCGTCAGCAACGTGCTGACCTTTGCGACCATCCCGAACATTCTTTCGCGCGGCGGCGCCTGGCATGCGGCGCTCGGCACGGAGCAGTCGCGCGGCACCATGGCATTACAACTCGGCGGGCGGGTGAAACATCCCGGGTTGGTCGAGGTGCCGTTCGGATTGAGTCTGCATCAGATTCTGGAACAATTCGGCGGAGGCATGGCGCCCGGATCGCGCTTCAAGGCCGTGCAGGTCGGGGGACCGCTCGGAAGTCTCTTTCCGGCCTCCCAGATGGACATTCCGATTTGTTACGACGCCTTTGCGAAGGCCGGTGCGGTGTTGGGGCATGGAGGCATCGTGGTCTACGACCACGAGACCGATATGGTGGATCTGGCGCGGCATTTTATGGCGTTTACCGCCGACGAATCCTGCGGGAAATGTACGCCCTGCCGCATCGGATCGGTGCGGGGTCGTGAAATTCTCGAACGGATTCAGGCCGGGAGCGGCACCATCGAGGATCTGGCGCTGTTGCACGATTTAGGCGACACGATGAAAATCGCCAGTCTCTGCGCCCTCGGCGGGCGCGCGTCCTATCCGGTGCTGACGGCAATCGAACATTTTCCGGCTGAGTTTCGAGCCAAGCTGAGGGTGTGAGGCGTTGTTCGTGAACTGTGAAACGTATCTCGTGAAGCGCTGTTCACGAGATACGCGAGACGAACGACGAGATATGGAGCCATCCGCGTGAAGCTGCAAATCAATGGGCGCTTGGTCATGGCGTCGGCGGGCGACACGATTTACGGCGCGGCGAAAAAGGCCGGGATCGCGATTCCCGGGTTCTGTTCGTCGGACCAGTTGGCTCCGTTCGGCTCCTGCCGGCTCTGCCTCTGCGAGGTTGAGGGCCAGAGTGGCTTGCCTGCCTCCTGCACGACTCCGGTGCGTGAGGGCATGGTGGTCCACACGGAGAGCGAGCGGCTGAATCGGCTCCGGCGGAACATTGTCGAACTTTATTTGTCCGAGCAACCGGTTGGGGATCGGGCTCCGGAATCCCTGCAATGGTTGGCCAAGTCGCTGGGGCTTCGACAGGTGCGGTATCCGCAGCCCTCCCACCGGCTGGATGTCGTCGATCGCTCCAATCCCTTTTTCACCTTCGACAATGCGGCCTGTATTTCCTGCGCCCGCTGCGTACGTGCCTGCGATGAGATTCAGGGGACCCATGCGCTGACGATGCTCCATCGCGGCTTCATGAGCAGGCCGGCAGCGGGTGCTGCGTCGTTGATTGGGGAGGCGTCCGGGTTTGCGTCCTCGAACTGCGTCTCCTGCGGCGCCTGCGTGAAGGAATGTCCCACCGGGGCCCTGATGGAGAAAACTGTCGCCGAGCAGGGGCCGCCCGAACGGACCGTGCGTACCACTTGCGCCTATTGCGGTGTCGGCTGCGCGTTGGACGCGGGAGTGCGCGACGGCAACGTCGTGAGCATGGTGCCTGCCGATGACGGCCCGTCCAATCAGGGGCATGCCTGCATGAAGGGGCGATTCGGTTGGACGTACAACTATGCGCCCGACCGGTTGCGCACGCCGCTGCTTCGGCAGGGCAACAAGTGGGTGGAGATTTCCTGGCCGGACGCATTGGACCGGATCGCACACGAGTGGGTACGTTTGAAAGACACCTACGGGTCTGATGCGCTGGCGACGATTTCATCGAGTCGCGGAACGAACGAAGAAAACTATCTGTTCGGGAAATTCATGCGCTGCGTAGTCGGCAGCAACCATATCGACAACTGCGCGCGGGTCTGCCACAGCGCGACCGTGACCGGCATGATGGAAACGATCGGCGCGTCGGCGGCGACCAATTCCATTCGGGATCTGGAGCTGGCGAAATTGATCCTGGTGGTCGGGGCCAATCCCACGGAGTCGCATCCGGTGGTCGGCGCCCGAATCAAACAAGCGGCGCGGCGCGGCGCCGCACTGATCGTGATCGATCCACGGCGCACCGAACTCGCCCGCCTCGCGGATCTCCATCTGCAACTGCATCCCGGCACCAACGTCGCCCTGTTGAACGGACTCGGGCATATCATCGTAAAGGAAGGGTTGATCGATCAGGGTTTTGTGCACGACCGCACTCAGGGCTTTGAAGAGTGGGTGAAGGTCGTGGAGTCCTGCACGCCGGACGCCACATCGAAGGTGACCGGAATTCCGGCTCATCTGATTGCCGAAGCGGCGCGTCGTTATGCCACGAGCGGCGGCTCGATGGCGGTGCATGGTTTGGGCATGACTGAACATCGCTGGGGGAGCCATGGGGTCATGGCGCTCGTGAATCTGGCGCTGGCCACCGGCAACCTCGGCAAGCCGGGAACCGGTATCAACCCGCTCCGCGGCCAGAATAATGTGCAGGGCGCATCGGATGTCGGCTGTCTGCCGACGTATTTCGCCGGCTATCAACCGTTCGACAGCCCCGAACTGGCGGCTGCGCATTTGGCTATCACGGGGCGACCCTTGCCGACGACGCGTGGGATGAAGACGCCTGACATGTGGGATGCGGCGTTAGCCGGCACACTTAAGAGCCTTTGGATCATCGGGTATGACGTGGCCCAGACGGATCCGAATCTCAAGAAGGTGCATGCGGCGCTCAAGAATCTGGAGTTCCTCATCGTGCAGGATTTGTTTCTCAGCGAGACGGCCAAGCTCGCCCACCTGGTGATCCCGGGCGCCTCGTTTTTGGAAAAGGATGGGACCTTCACCAATCTGGAGCGGCGTATCCAACGCATTAGAAAAGTGGTGGAACCACCGGACGGCGTCTTGCCTGATTGGCAGGTGGTCTGTGAGGTCTCGGCGCGGATGGGTTATCCCATGTGGTACGGACATCCGTCCGCCATCATGAATGAGATTGCGCAGCTGGCTCCGATGTTTGCCGGCGTTTCCTATGATCGACTGGAGGCGGCGGAGGGGGTGCAGTGGCCGGTGCCGTCGAAAGACCATCCCGGAACGTCATTGATGCACGAACGATCGTTTCCGAAGGGGAAGGCGCAGTTTGTCGCGGTCGATTATCTGCCGCCAGGAGAGGTGCCGTCGGAGAGCTACCCCCTGGTGCTCATCACCGGACGTATTCTGCAGCACTATAATTGCGGTGCCCAGACCAGGCGGACAGGGATCATGCAGGTCGTCGATACCGATGTGTTGGAAATACACGCGTCCGATGCGTCCCGGCTGGATCTTCACGAGGGCGACATCGTCCGGCTCGTGAGCGCCCGCGGCGAAGCCAGATTGCCCGTCATGGTCAGTGATCGGGTCCAACCGGGAGAACTGTTCACAAGTTTTCACTTCCCCGACACGGATCTGAACGTGTTGCTCTCCTCCAGTGCCGATGAGAGTTCGAAATGTCCGGAGTATAAAGTCTCAACGGTGCGAATCGAGAAAGTCCTGCCGGCTGGCACTTCCTCCACCCCCATGCATGTGATGTTGATCACATGACCACAGAGCCCACTCCCGTCACGACCAATCCCGTTGCCGACGCCTATCCGCCGCCTGAAATTGCGGCGCGTGTCTGCAAGGTGGGGCTCGCCAAGGTGACTACCCCTGTGCCGACCATGATTGCGTTAGCGGTGCTGGCGGGCGCGTTTATTTCGTTGGGTGCGCTCTTCTATATCGTGACGATGACGTCCGGGAAAAGCGGGCCGGCGTTGCCGTTCGGACTCTTGCGCGCGGCGGGAGGGGTGACGTTCAGTCTGGGCCTTGTGCTGGTGGTCGTGGGAGGCGCGGAACTTTTTACCGGGAATAACCTTATCGCCATGGCCTGGGCCGTCGGTTGTGTGCAGACGCGGCAGGTGGTGAGGAATTGGGTATGGGTGTACCTGGGGAACATGCTCGGCGCCAGCGGGACAGCCCTATTGGTCCTGTTCGCGGGGGTGCAGACGTTGGCGGATGGGGCGGTCGGGGAAACGATGGTTCAGATCGCGCGCAGCAAAATCGCGCTGGATCCGGTTTCAGCCTGTGCTCGCGGAATCCTGTGCAACGTCCTGGTCTGTCTTGCGGTCTGGTTGTGCATGGGCGCGCGGAGCGTGGCGGATAAAATCCTCGCCATTGTGTTCCCGATCACAGCCTTTGTGGCCTGTGGCTTCGAACATTCCGTGGCCAACATGTTTTTTCTGCCGTTGGGCATCGCGCTGGCTGCCGGCGGATCGGCCCCCCTGTCCGTGATGGGTGCTGTGAGCAATCTGCTGTTGGTGACCCTCGGCAATATCATCGGCGGGACGGTGCTGGTCGCGTTGGTCTATTGGTTCGTGTACCTCCGGACAGAGCCGGCCTCATAACGGACTTCGCTTAAAAAACTCGATTCTGATGCGCAGGAGAGGCGCGGCGGTGATATGCTGCACCTCGTGATCTCCCGGTCTTCTTCAATCTCATGAACAGAGCGACCCTGCGCGCCGTTCTCACTCCACGTCTCGGCATCATGCTGCCCCTGGGCTTCGCCTCCGGGTTGCCGCTGGCGCTTACGGGTGGAACGCTTCAAGCCTGGCTCACAGAGGCCGGCCTGGATCTGACCACGATCGGCCTGTTCGCCTACGTCGGTCTTCCCTATACGTTGAAATTTCTCTGGGCCCCGGTGATGGATCGCATTGTGCCGCCCTGGCTCGGGCACCGCCGCGGTTGGATGATCGTCACGCAGGCGGGTCTTGCACTGGCACTGACGATAATGGCCTTCATCGGTCCCGGCTCCGGCGCCCAGATCTTTGCCGCACTGGCAATGGGTGTCGCCTTTCTCTCTGCCTCGCAAGATATCGTGTTCGACGCCTATCGCACCGACTTACTGAAACCGGATGAGCGGGGGCTTGGCGCGGCCACCTGGGTCATGGGCTATCGCCTCGCGATGATGGCGTCCGGATCGCTGGCCTTGATCGTCGCGGCGCGCCTGGGATGGTCCTCGGCCTATCTCTGTATGGCCGGGTTGATGGCGCTGGGGATTGTCACCATTCTCATGATCCCGGAACCGGAGGCGGCGAGGGCGGCCCCGCAGTCGATGGCGGAGGCGGTCTGGGGACCTTTGTCGGAATTTTTATCTCGTCCCATGGCGCTGGCGTTGTTGGGATTGATCGTGCTCTACAAGCTGGGCGATGCCTTCGCCGGCGCATTGACGACCTCGTTCCTGCTGCGCGGAATGGCATTTTCGTCGGAAGACATCGGCCTGGTCCGGGCGTTCGGCATCGGGGCGACGATTCTGGGCGCGTTCATCGGCGGAGCCCTGATGCCGCAGTTAGGCCTCTTTCGTTCGTTGATGGTCTTCGGGGTATTGCAGGCGCTGTCGAACCTGTCGTTCTTGTGGCTGGCCTGGGGGGGAAAGAGTTACGCTGTCATGGCGTTCGCAGTTGGATTTGAGAACCTCACCGGCGGTATGGGCACAGCGGCCTTCGTGGCGCTGGTCATGTCGCTCTGTAATCACCGCTACACGGCGACTCAGTTCGCGTTGCTCTCCTCCGTCGAAGCCCTCGGACGTGTTTTTCTCGGCTGGCCTGCGGCGAAACTGGTGGGGTTGGCCGGGTGGGGACCCTTCTTCTTCGTGACGTTCCTCGCGGCGCTGCCGGGACTGTGGTTGCTGTGGCTTCTGCGCAAGCCAGTGACGCAGCATGCGGAACTCTCTGCAGATAGGGGGGCGGCTGAGGTGCCTTGCTGACAACTGAATACTGGTTTGAGTAAGGTCCCGGCAGGTTATGTAGTGCGCTCCTACTTCACCTTCCTCTGTAGAAACAAAATAAACAGCATCAGGGTCGGGAGCGGCGCCAGCGCGAAGGGTAGCAGCCAGAGCAGCACGTTTTTCCCCCGCACCCGGGCTTGATCGAACATCCAGATAAAGAGCCAGACGAGCAGGCCGATGTAGTTCACGGCCATCCAGCGTGTCGTGTGAATCTTCAAGCCGCTGGCCGATTCCGGCTCTCCCTGAATGAGAAAGACTCCGATAAGCAGGACAAACCCTGCCAGAAGGGCTGTCACCAGGCGTTTACTCCACACGAACATGGGGGCTCCTTCCGTTACCGTCGAACCAGTGCGATCGAATCAGCCAGCCTGGGTCGTTCATGACTGCCACCGCGAGGCGTTGCGACCGAAGCCCGCCGGACTGCTCTCAAGTCCGGGTTAGGGTTCCATTCTTCAGAAATCGGGCGTAAGCTAAACAAATGGGGTCCGATCTGTCAAACCGCAAGACCGAGGTCTCGATGGACACGAAGCCTGTGCGTATTGCTCTCGACGAAGGACATGATGAGTAACCTGAAATTGGCCGGCTTGGTAGCTGGCCTCCTGATCGCCATAGGGCTGGCGGCGACCAATCCGACGATGGATGCCTATGTGCATTTTGTCGAAGCCCGCCTGGTGGCCGAAATCGAAAAGATGGACCAGTCCGGGCCGAGCCACGATCGCGACCTTATTAAGGCCGTCTTTCGCGCGCAAGGCCCCAAACTCGTGGAGGGCGTCGTTCGGCCGAACACCACGAGGAATAACTGGGGCCTGCTCAGTTTCTTCGAAACCAATGTGCTGGACCAACCGGTATTGGTAGTGGGTGTCGCCGGGCAATTTGTGCCCTTGCGAGGGGTCGAGGAGGCGACGGTAAAGGTCGGTCGGCTGGCTTTTTAGCCTGTGCCAGAAATTTTCTTGCCTCCCTGTGAAAAGCCTTCTTCCACAGCCTCAGAATCGTTGTGGATAACTCTGCGAAAAATGAATAAAACCAGCTTCAAATCTGGCGTCGGCACTATCACCAGCTTATCCCCATTAATCACAGGTGTGCCACAACATTTTGTTTGACAAAGAAATGGGATCGCTATATCTAGTATGCAGTACGGTTATGGATGAAATTGACTCCGTTGAGAAACCGTCTTTTCCAATCACACCCCGAAACATCATCACCGACCGTTCTCTGCACCGAACGTCTCGCATCTGCCGAAGGAGGAACCAGTGAGGATTGAACGAAGATTCACCAAGCGTGGGCAGAGCCCCTATGAGGGTCTTGCGTTCGTAAAACGTTCCTCGGAGATCCGGAATCCAGACGGATCGACCGTGTTTAAATTAGACCATATCGACATCCCGGAACATTGGACGCAACTGGCGATCGATATTCTGGCGCAAAAATATTTCCGGAAGGCCGGAGTCCCGCAAGTCCATGAGGACGGCACGCCGGTGGTGGACGCCGCAGGCAAGCCTGTGCTCGGCGGGGAGCGCGACTCCCGCCAGGTGTTCAACCGGCTGGCCGGTTGCTGGACCTTCTGGGGCAAGAACCACGGCTACTTCAAAACACCGGAAGATGCGACTGCCTTCTATGACGAGATGTGCTACATGCTGGCCCACCAAATGGCGGCGCCCAATAGTCCCCAGTGGTTTAATACGGGACTGCATTACGCGTATGGGCTTTCTGGACCGGCGCAGGGCCACTTCTATGTCGACCCGAAGTCCGGCGAGGTCGTCCGGGCGACGAATGCCTTCGAGCATCCGCAACCGCACGCCTGTTTTATCCAATCGATTGAAGACGACCTGGTGAACGAGAACGGCATCATGGACCTCTGGGTCCGTGAGGCCAGGCTGTTCAAGTACGGGTCCGGCACGGGCACCAACTTCTCGCGGTTGCGCGGAGACGGTGAATCCTTGTCGGGCGGCGGTCGCTCCTCCGGTCTCATGTCGTTCCTGAAGATTGGCGATCGTGCGGCCGGGGCGATCAAGTCCGGCGGAACAACCAGGCGCGCAGCCAAGATGGTCTGCCTGGATCTCGATCACCCGGATATCGAAGAGTTCATCGACTGGAAAGTGGTGGAAGAGCAGAAGGTGGCCGCCATGGTCACCGGTTCCAAGATTTGCGCGCAACGGCTGAACGCCGTGCTCAAGGCCTGCCTGCTGGTGGATGCGCAGGGCTTGGGCCAAGTCGAACTGGATATGAAGAAGAACCAGGTACTGCGGGATGCCGTGTCGGCGGCCCGGCGCGATATGGTGCCGGAAGCCTATATTCACCGCATGTTCGACTACGCGAAACAGGGCTATACGCATTTTGTCTTTCACGAATACGACACCAACTGGGACGGCAAGGCCTACCAGACAGTCTCGGGGCAAAACTCCAACAACAGCGTGCGTATTCCGAACGGGTTCTTCGACGCATTGGAGCGGGATGGTGACTGGGAATTGCGCCGCCGGATCGACGGCAAGATCAGCAAGATCGTTAAGGCCCGTGACCTCTGGGACAAGATTGCCTGGGCAGCCTGGATCTGCGCCGATCCCGGAACCCAATACGACACGACGATCAACGAGTGGCACACCTGTCCGGAAGACGGGCGGATCAACGCCTCCAATCCCTGTTCCGAATACATGTTCCTGGACGACACGGCTTGCAACCTGGCCTCGTTGAACCTCGCCAAGTTTTTTAATGTGGAAGGGGAGTTCGACCTGGATTCGTTTCGCCATGCTGTGCGTCTATGGACTGTGGCGCTGGAAATCAGCGTGTTGATGGCCTCGTTCCCCAGCCGCGCGATCGCGCAAAAGAGTTATGAGTACCGGACGCTGGGATTGGGATATGCCAACCTTGGCACCATCCTCATGAAGCAGAGCATTCCCTACGATTCACCGAAGGCGACAGCGATTTGCGGCGCGATCACGGCGATCATGACCGGCGAGTCCTATGCGACCTCGGCGGAAATGGCGGCGGAGATTGGCCCGTTCCCGGGCTACAACCGGAACCGCGAAGCGATGTTGCGTGTCATCCGGAATCACCGGCGGGCGGCCTACAGCGCGGCGCATGAAGAGTATGAAGGCCTCACGATTCTACCGACGTCGATTCAACCGGAGCATTGTCCGCCGGCCATGTTGCTGGCGGCGCGACGCGCCTGGGATCGCGCCTTGGAATTGGGTACGGCCTATGGATTCCGCAATGCGCAGGTGACCGTCATTGCGCCGACCGGCACGATCGGCCTGGTCATGGATTGCGACACGACCGGCATCGAACCGGATTTCGCCCTGGTCAAGTTCAAGAAACTGGCTGGCGGCGGCTACTTCAAGATCATCAATCAGAGTCTGCCGCCGGCCTTGCAGGCGCTCGGGTACACCGAGGCCCAGATCCGGGACATCGGGGCCTATTGCGCGGGACATCAAACCTTAAAAGGCGCGCCCTTCATCAACCACGAAGTGTTGCGTCAAAAAGGGTTCGACGATGCGGCGTTGGAGCGGCTGGAAGGGTCGTTGGCGCAGGCGTTCGAAATCCAGTTCGTCTTTAATAAGTATACGTTGGGAGAAGACTTCTGCCGACAGAAATTGGGCATCAGCGAAGCGCAGCTGGCGGACCCGACCTTCAACATGCTCAAGCACCTGGGCTTTACCCAGGAAGATGTGGCGGCCGCAAACGATTATTGCTGCGGCACCATGACGGTCGAGGGCGCGCCGCACCTCAAGCTCGAGCACCTGCCGATTTTCGATTGCGCCAACCGTTGCGGCAGGATCGGCCAGCGGTATATCGCCGTCGATGCGCATATCCGCATGATGGCGGCGGCGCAACCGTTTATCAGCGGTGCGATCAGCAAGACCATCAACATGCCGGCCGATGCCACGCTGGAAGATGTGAAGGCGGCGTACCTGTTCGCGTGGAAGAGCATGGTCAAGGCCGTAGCGCTGTATCGCGACGGGTCGAAGCTGAGCCAACCGCTGAATGCCTCCTCCGACAGCGGCAAGGGGGCGGAAGCGACGCCCAGTGTCATGACCGTGGCTGAGAAGGTTGCCGAGCGCGTGCTGGTTCGTTACCTCCATAAACGTCGGTCGCTCCCGGCGCGACGCAGCGGGTACACGCAGAAAGCCATCATCGGCGGGCACAAACTCTATCTTCGCACCGGCGAATATGAGGACGGCACGCTCGGCGAAATTTTCCTGGATATGCACAAGGAAGGCGCGGCCTTCCGCAGCTTGATGAACAATTTCGCCATCGCCATTTCTCTTGGCCTGCAGCACGGCGTGCCGCTGGAGGAGTTCGTCGAAGCCTTCGTGTTCACTCGCTTCGAGCCGAACGGGCCGGTGAAACTTAACGATCGCATCAAGATGGCGACGTCGATCATCGACTACATCTTCCGCGAACTCGCGATCACGTATCTGGAGCGGACCGATCTGTCGCAGGTGCGTGAAGAGGACCTGCGCATGGATTCGATGAAGAAGGATGAGCAGGATCCCGAATGCGTGGATGAAGAGGCTGACATGACCGCGCTCGCCAAGTCGTCGATCCTCACCGAACATCTGCCCGTGCGACGCAACGGCATGAATGGCGGCAACGGCCATAGCCACAGACCGGGAACCGGCAGCGTCGCGCACAAGGTGGAATTGAAGCGCGAGACCGTTACGGTCACCTCGGTGCGCCAGGAGGCCAAAGAGAAGGGCTACGAAGGCGATCCTTGCCAGAATTGCAAACAGTTCACCCTGGTGCGGAACGGAACCTGCCTCAAGTGCATGAGCTGCGGAGAGACGAGCGGCTGTTCGTAATGTGGAGAAAAATAAACTTGTTAACTGGAAAATAAAGTCGTTCACCAGCAAATAAATCTGTTTACTGCTAAAGGGGGTGCTTATTGGAAAAAACCATGGAATTCGCAACGATCAAGCTTCGATGTCCTAGATGCAGAAATACAGTTATCCAGACGGCTCGGGAGCGTGATGGGGGCTGGTAACAAGATGTAAAGCTCTACGGCGCATCGGCAATTATCTCGAAGTCCAATGTCGCTGTGATTCTTGGATTAGGATTCCACGGGAAGTTATTTAGCAGGCAGTAATCGTTTAGGTCGCAGAGGCACCGTCAGTGTAACGCAGAGGCCGCGACTACCTTAGGTGAACTAGGGTGGGTGCGGCCTTTTTTTTGGTGCTCATGGCAGGAATACCACCTCAAACTGTTGCACGCCACGACTCAAAATAGGGAGGGACTCCAGTGCACTTGCAACGCGAGAGCATGGAGACCAGAAATAATTTTAGGTATGAAGGCAAAACAGAGGATGGAGCACAAAGAAGTTTTTCAGGCTGGCCGACTGTTACTGATGGCTAACGCCATCAAGTTTAGTGAGCAAAGCAAAGGAGTGAGAATTAGCGAAGTGGAGTAACGTAATTTGAGCGAGAAAAGGGGGCTGGTGAACATCGAATGAATCCATCGATGCGGTTGGCTAGGAAAGTGCCTTGCGCAACGGAGAGGGAATTGTGGGCAAGGGCAGCGGGACGCTGTCAGTTCAATAGCTGTAACCGAATTCTGTACAAATCACCCATCACCCAGGAACGTGTTCATATTGCCGAGAAGGCTCATATTTATTCCTTTTCCGCCGGGGGGCTTCGCGGGCAGGGGCCATTCAAGAATCATAAAGAAAAGCTCAACGAAATCGATAATTTGGTTTTAGTGTGTCACGACTGCCATCGCATCATCGATAAGGAAAACGACGGTGGCCGCTACCCGGCCAGTCTTATCCAGGTATGGAAATCTGAGCATGAACAACGAATCGCTATTGTGACTGGGGTGGCGCCACACAAAAAGTCAACGGTCGTGCTGTATGGTGCCAATATTGGTGATGAAGCGTCGCCCTTGCATTCCACGCAGGCACAATTAGCCATGTTCCCCCACTCATATCCCGCAGACGAAAAGCCTATTTGTCTGAGTATGAGCTGGGAAGGGAAGGATCATCAGGCAGATTACTGGAAAACAGAAGAGAAGAACCTTTGCGCAGGATTCGATCGATATGTCAGGCCGCGCATTGGAGAAAGTACACACTTCTCCGTTTTCGGCCTTGCGCCGATTCCTCTTCTGATACGACTCGGGACATTGTTTACAGATAAAGTTCCGACCCAGGTGTACCAGTTACGACGTGAGCCACAACAAACTTGGCAGTGGAGTCAGGCCTTGTGCGACACGGACTATTACATACGACGTCCATCAACATTCAGGCACAAACCAGCTCTGATCATTTCCCTGAGTGCTGCAATTTCAAGGCAACGCGTCATCGCCATTCTTGGTGAAAAGGTAACGATTTGGGAACTCGGGGTGGGGTCCCCACACAATGATTTTCTTCGGACCCGCGTTCAGTTGTCTAAATTCAGGAACCTAACGCGACAACTCATGCTCGAGATAGCGAGTCGCCATGGAAATGAGATGCCATTAGCGATTTTTCCAGCGATGCCAGTGGCGGCGGCAGTTGAATTTGGTCGTGTCAGAATGTCGAAGGCTGACATCCCATGGATTATTTACGATCAGAACAAGATGACGGGAACGTTTACAAAGGCCCTGCACATCAAGTGAGGTTGAGATGACAGATATCCAGCGCGAAAAGGTATTACTGGAACTTGCCAAGGCTCTGGGCATACCAGACACGGCCCATGAAGCCGCGGAGTTTCGCTATCATGATCTAGGCGAATGGCTTCGTGACGATTCGAAGGCAAAAAGCGCTCTCTATCAGCCGTTTGTCTCCCCACAAGGTTCATTCAGATTGGGGACGGTCACACCTAGTAATCGTCCCATGGTTGGACGTTACTAGTCAACAAGCCAAATGGTCGAGTGCTGAACGGAGATTATGGATCACATCACCTAGGTCTGCGCTCCAATGCTCTGGAGTTGGTTCTGTGATCCGTACTTTATGTACGATGTCACCTGTGTCTGGTTCTTCCTCCTTCTCCACCCGTAATGGATATTGCACAATATGCGAGTGGATTTTCTGTTGAAGGTCTTCTAGATGTTTCTTAGCTCGATCGATCTTGATCGCAATACTTTTAGTCATAGAGGGCCTGCTACGTGGGTCTGGGGAACGCATTTATACAGGTGCTCGGACCTGCGGTTAAACAAAACGGTCTTTGATGAATCGATGCACTCGGAATTTCCACACTAAGCCAAAGAACTCGAAAAAATAGGGCATCTTGGCTCATCATTTGTTAAACCCATCATCGGCTAACCTCTCACACCAGGGGAGACGCAACTTGGTGCGGCTGGAGTATGGTTAGGCCATCTGCTGGACTGAACCCCGCCTTAGGAAATAAAGTGTCGACCCCACCATGAGTCCATTTATTGCCTCAGTCGATGCAGAGACCTTCTGCCGATCACGGCCTGTCCACTCCCATTTCTTCTTCAAAAGACCCGCACTGTAATGTTTTGGCTTCGTCTCCGTCTATAGGGTTGTACGAGCGATTTGATGAGCATGGGGCTCAGTCCATTCGTTCACTAAACTCGGGGGGCCATCATGAAAGATTTGATTTTGAAAATAGACGGAATGAGCTGCGGGCACTGTGTTGGACAGGTTACGAAGGTGCTGACCCAACTTGATGGCGTGCAAGTCAAGGCCGTTAAAGTTGGTGAGGCCTTTGTGGCGTACGATCCGGGAGAAATTACACCGGCGGACATCGCGAGGGCGGTAAACGAGGTGGGGTATGAGGCCGAGCCGGCCGGGAGGGTTGCATGAACAAGGTCGCTTTGTTGGAGCAGAAGGTTGCCCGACCTGTCAGTACGGAGGCTTCTGAGGCTATACAGCTTCGGAGGGTGACGATTCCAGTCCAGGGCATGACCTGCGCCGCTTGCCAGAGCCGCGTCCAGCGGGCGGTGCAGAGAGAAGCAGGGGTTTTCGATGCGTCCGTCCATCTCATGTTGAAGCAGGCCGTCATCACCTATGACTCCGCCGTCACTTCGGAGGCATCGTTAGTGGAGGCGATCAACCGGACGGGGTATGAAGCCAAACCGGCGACTCAGAGCCCAAGCTCCTTCGATGATCAGCTAGGACAGGATCGGGCACAGGAAGAAGAATACCTTCTGGCGCGGCGTAAGGCTTTGTGGAGCGGCGCCGCCGGCCTGTTGGCGATGGCGTTATCAATGCCGCTCATGGTGGGGGGTGAACCAGATAGTCATGCAGTCGGCTTCTTCATGCTTTTAATAATGAAGGTCGCCTCCTGGCTGTCGTTCGCGACTCCAGTCGTTTGGTCCTACGTTCTGATGGGGCTCACGATAGCGGTGATGGGGTCGAGCGGGCGGCATTTTTATGTGCGGGCCTGGTCTGCGCTTCGGCATCGCGCTGCTGATATGAATACGCTGATTGCGGTGGGAACCGGCGCGGCCTTTGTCCATTCCGTCCTGGCCACTGTCATTCCCGAGTTCTTCTTGAATCACGGTGTCAGGCCGCATGTCTATTACGAAGCCGTGGTGATGATTATTGCTCTGATTCAGACGGGGCATACGCTGGAAGTCCGTGCCAAGCGACAGACCTCGGCTGCCCTGAGTCGGTTAGTGGCATTGCAACCCAGGACGGCTCGCGTTGTGCGCGAGACCGTCGAGATTGATGTGCCCGTCGAAGCCGTGCGGAGCGGAGACATTGTTGTGATCCGGCCGGGCGAGCGAATCGCCGTGGACGGCCACATTCTGTCCGGCAAGAGTAGCGTCGATGAATCCATGTTGACCGGTGAAGCGATGCCGGTAGAGAAGCAGTTGGGGGATCGGGTTATTGGTGGCACGATTAACAAGTCCGGCGCGTTCCGCTATCAGGCGACCACGGTGGGCGCAGACAGCGTGCTGGCCCATATCGTCAAGCTGATGCGGGATGCACAAGGCTCCCGAGCGCCGATCCAAAAACTGGCCGACCAAGTCAGCGCGGTCTTCGTGCCGATCGTGATGTCTCTGGCGCTTGCGACCTTCGTGGCCTGGTATGTCGCGGTGGATCAGGCGTCTGCGATGCAAGCGTTCTCTGCGGCCATAGCTGTGCTGATCATTGCGTGCCCTTGCGCCATGGGACTCGCGGTACCCACGGCAATGATGGTGGCAACGGGAAGAGGGGCAGAGCAGGGCATCTTGATCAAAGGTGGAGAAGCGCTGCAGCGGGCCGCTGGGATTACCACGGTGGTCCTCGACAAGACAGGCACGATCACGGAGGGAAAACCGGCTGTCACCGATGTAATCCGGGCCAAGGGCAGTAAGTGGTCCGATCGTGAATTTCTTCGTCTCGTGGCCTCCTTGGAGGCCTTGTCGGAACATCCTGTAGCGGAAGCGATCGTATCTGCGGCCCGAGAGCAGATGCTTCCTTTGGCTGAGGTGGAATCCTTCGAGTCCATGGCCGGGAGAGGGGCCATAGGTGTGGTAGAAGGTGCAGCGATCCTTGTTGGGAATAAAGGTCTGATGTCCGACTATGCGGTCTCGTTGGAATCGTTCGTTGACCAAGCCGACCGGTTCGCCAGAGCAGGAAAGACGCCGGTATATGTAGCCGTCAACGGCAAGCTGACTGGACTTGTTGCGGTGGCTGACCCTATCAAGGGAACGTCACACGAGGCAATCAGACAGCTTAAACAAATGGGATTAACTGTTGTCATGCTGAGCGGCGATCACGAGCGAACAGCGCAGGCTGTGGCGAGCCAGGTCGGCGTCGATCGGATCGTGGCGGGGGTGTTGCCGGAGGGTAAGGTGGCGGAGATCCGGCGTCTGCGTGAGGCGGGGGAGGTCGTCGCCATGGTGGGAGACGGTATTAACGATGCGCCGGCGCTAGCACAGGCCGACGTGGGAATGGCCATTGGGACGGGCACAGATATCGCGATCGAGGCGAGTGATGTCACACTCATGCGAGGCGACCTGCGAGGAGTCGCCTCGGCGATCAGACTTGCCAAGAAGACGATGCTCGTGATGAAGCAGAATTTGTTCTGGGCGTTTATTTATAACGTGGTTGGTATTCCTATCGCGGCCGGTGCGTTGTATCCGTTCACGGGTCTGATGTTAAGTCCTGTACTGGCGAGCGCAACAATGGCCTTCAGCTCCGTCAGCGTCGTCATGAACAGCCTACGGCTACGGAGAGTGCAGATAAACTGATCAGGTCACGTGGAGTGAGTAAGGCTCCGTCATATGAAACACCATGATTCGTATTGGCAGGCTTTGTAGATCATCTCCCCATCTGCGTTCGGTTGCTCGGTTTCTCACGGGAGGGGAATGCGTTCATTCAGACCCTCAAGGAAGAAGAGACAAGCCTCAAGTAGCGAGGCTGAGGAGAAAGAGCCGTGGTGCGATTTACCGCAGATGGATGATGTTGTGTTGTCCCTAAATGCCTCAACACGAGTACACGTTGAGATTTCTGAACCGTGTTTGGATATCCGTATAACATGCTGAAACGGCAGGTGTAGGAAGACGATGTGCCGATAGAAGCTTCTCTGGCACTACCCATGCTCTCTTTTTACATGAGCTCGGGCAGACTTGACGACCCCCTGCGATTATTGGAAACTATGCCTGCATTTGAGCAGATCATTAGGAGATTTGTCGCTCGTATGATCCGGCGAGAGCCTACCAAATATATCGCCTTGCTGCTGCTCTTTACCTTCTGTCAGGTGATTGGGTCGATGTGTGCCTTGGTCGATCTGTCGATGGCAGAAAAGGCTACAGCTTTAGTGGAAGAGCACATGGTTTGTCCCATGGACGGGACGGTCATGTGTCCGCCGTCGCTCACCTCGTCTCCCGAACGCCAGAGCAAGCAAAGCGTCGTCGTAAGGGATGTGACGCCCGCGACAATGTTGCTTAGTCCTGGTGACGGACTCACGCGTTTGTCAGCGTCTACGCAGTGCTCTTGGAGCAACGTTTGTTCCATTGTGCCGCTCTCCATAGACTCTTCCCCGGTCCTCCGGATCTGATCCCATACCTCCAGTGCTGCCCGTCGCTGCTCGGATGAGCGAGCGATTCTCCCTCTCTTCTTTTACGCACTGTGGAGGTGCTGCCGTGACATCATCTATCGCCAGAAATCCGATCTGGTCTTTTCCATTTTTCTTCTTTTTCATTGTGCTGTTCTCACCCTGGTCAGTTCGTGCCGAGGAACATCCTGGGAGTGTTCCGTCCAATAGCAGTTCGCAGGAAGAGGGTCGCATCGACCTTGCGAGTCTGATTGCTGAACTGGAAGGCGTTAATCCGGAAATCAGAGCAGCCCGTCAACGTTGGGAAGCGGCCAAGGCTGTGGTGCCTCAAGTCCAGGCGCTTCCCGACCCGAGACTCCAGCTCGGATATCAACGCATGCCGATGAGCGATCCTCTCCAAGGAGCGATGTATGGATTCGGACAGGAGATTCCCTTCCCCGGTAAGCTGAGTCTTAAAGGCGAGGTCGCTCAACGTGAGGCTGAGCGGATGGAACAGGAATTTAATGCCACTCGGCTGAGACTCATTGCAGCCTTGAAGGAGGGGTACTTCAACCTGCATTTCGTGCATAAAAGCATCGAGATTGTCGAACGCAATAAAACGCTGTTACTGCAGTTCGAGAAGACTGCCAAAGCGAGGTACAGCGTGGGGCAAGCCGCCCAACAGGATGTCTTCAGAGCCCAACTGGAGATTTCACGAGTCTTGGATCGGTTGGCAGTGTTAGATCAGCAAAAAGAAAGCCTCCACGCCGCGATCAACCGTCTTGTCAACCGTCCGCCAGCCGGTCCCCTGGGAACACCAGACGAAATCCACACCACGATTCTGACCATCCCCTTGCATGAGCTCAGTCAGCGCACTGACGCATTCTCGCCCGCGCTTCTAGCGACGGCCAAGGGCATCGATCGCTCCGAGCGATCGCTTTCGCTGGCGAAGCGGCAGTATTACCCCGATTTCGATATCACGGCCTTGGGACTTCGGAACGACCGGATTAACGATAACGGGTATCAGGTCATGCTCGGGGTCAAGATTCCGCTGTTCTACGAGAGCAAGCAGAAACAAGGGGTGCGTGAGGCGATGGCCGGCTTAGAGGGCGCGCGTGAGGATTTCGCGGCAACCCGCCAAGACCTGTTATTTCAAGTCAAGGATGGATTTGTGCAAGCGCAACGGGCTGAACGCCTGATCACCATCTTACGAGACGCGATTATTCCGCAAGCGACCTTGGCGCTCCAGGCGGCTCAAGCTGGCTATGGGGTGGGCAAGGTAGATTTTCTGACATTGCTCAATAGTCTGTTAACTCTTCAAGATAGCCAGCTTGAACTGCACGGGGAAATGGTGAACCACGAAAAGGCGATTGCACGACTTGAAGCCGTGACAGGCCAACCATTGATCGGCGGACTCTTGGAAAGGAAGTAGGGGATCATGACCCGCCGTAGTCTTATTAGATCTGTCGTGTTCCTGATTCTCATTATGTGCTCGCTCACATTGCTCTGGTGGCGTCCGGCGTTGCTTCAGCCGGCGGATTCGAAACAGGAGGCCATGCAAAACATGCCGGGGATGGCCCCTCAGCCCAGGGCGAAAGGTGAGAAGCCTGAATCCCACCCCAGACCTGAGTCCTCGACCGTTACCCCGGAATCCCCGGGCATCGTCACAATCCCGGTCGAGCGTCTCCAAATGATCGGGGTGAAGTACCAAGCAGTTGTGAGGCGGCCGCTGGAGAAAGTCATCCGGACCGTCGGGCGCGTCGCGGTCGACGAACGAAAACTGGCGAAAGTCACGATCAAGTTTCACGGCTGGATTGAAGACCTCTTTGTCAGTGCGCTGGGCGATCATGTGAAGAGAGGGCAACAGCTTTTTACGATCTATAGCCCAGACTTGGTCGCGAGCCAAGAAGAATACCTGCTGGCATTACAAGGACAGAAACAATTAGGCGCAAGCGAGTTTCCAGAAGTCGCGCGCGGCTCACGCGATCTCCTCGAGGCGACCAAACGCCGTTTTCAGTTGTGGGATATCACGGAGGACCATCTTCGAGAGCTCGAGCATACCGGCAAAGTGATGAAGGCGCTTCCGATCCATTCACCCATCACGGGGACCGTCATCAGAAAAGAAGCCTTGGCCGGTGCCCATGTGGCTCCAGGCGAAGAACTCTATACCATTGCGGATCTTTCTCACCTGTGGGTCTTGGCTGATATCTACGAGTATGAGCTGTCCTTCGTGAAGGTTGGGCAGCATGCGGCTGTGACCCTCTCCTACGATCCAGGGACAGTTCTGCAGGGAAAAGTTGGATTTATCTATCCCACACTTGATCCCAAAACTCGCACGGCCAAGGTCCGTTTCGAGCTCGACAACCGCGATGAGAAGCTCAAGCCGGATATGTACGCAAACGTGGAATTTCGTGTGGAGCTTGGGGTGAGGCTCGCTATTCCACAAGAAGCCATCATTGAGTCAGGTCAGAAGCAGGTCGTGTTTCTCCATCTCGGTGAGGGCAAGCTCGAACCGCGTTTTATCAAGACCGGCTTGAAGACTGGGGAATGGTCTGAGGTGTTGGAGGGGGTGAAAGAAGGGGAGCACATCGTGACGTCGGCCAACTTCCTAATTGATAGCGAAAGTCGGCTGAAGTCAGTAGTCGAAGGCATGGGTGGCATGCCGGGTATGAAGATGAAGGACTAGGGATTCAATGGTTGAACAGATCATCGACTTTAGCGCGAGAAATCGCTTCATTGTCTTCTTATTGGTCTTTTCCTTCTCAGCAGTCGGACTCTGGGCTATGCGTCAGACACCTATCGACGCCCTGCCGGATATTTCCGATACACAGGTGATCGTCTACACCACTTGGCCAGGACGGTCTCCCGATTTGGTCGAGGACCAAATTACCTATCCGATCGTGACGGCCCTTTTGTCCGCACCCAACGTCACCGTTGTTCGCGGGTTTTCGGATTTCGGCTATTCCTACGTCTACATTCTTTTCAAAGATGGCACGGATATTTATTGGGCCAGATCGCGCATTCTCGAACGGCTGAATCAACTCTCTGGACGCATGCCCGAGGGCGTCATGCCCCAATTGGGTCCCGACGCGACCGGGGTGGGTTGGGTCTTTCAATATGCGCTAGTTGATGAATCTGGCCAGCATGATCTCGCCGCACTTCGCAGTTTCCAGGATTGGTATCTGCAGTATTGGCTTCGAGCAGTAGAAGGTGTGGCCGAGGTGGCCAGTGTCGGCGGATTTGTTCGGCAGTACCAGGTCAACCTCGATCCTACGAAGGTCTCAGCCTATCGACTGTCGCTTCCTGCCATTGTCGAAACGATTCGCCAAAGTAATAACGACGTTGGGGGCCGTGTCGTCGAGTTTTCTGGAATCGAATATGTAGTCCGTGGACGAGGCTATATCAAGAAAGTCGAAGACATTGAGAAGATCGCTGTGGCAGTCAACGAAAACGGTACACCTATCCTCTTGCGCGACGTGGCGACAGTCCGGCTCGGTCCAGACATGCGACGAGGGCTGGCCGAGCTCAACGGCCAAGGTGAGGTCGCGGGCGGCATCGTTGTCATGCGATTCGGCGAAAATGCATTGACCGTAATCGAACGCGTCAAGGCTAAGCTGAAAGAGCTAGAACCGTCCTTGCCAAAAGGTGTGAAAGTAGTCAGCACCTACGACCGTAGCGATCTGATTCGTGAGTCCAGCGCGACCGCAAACGAAAGTTTGATGGAGGAACTCATCGTTACGGGCATGTTGATCCTGGCGTTCTTACTTCATGTTCGTTCGGCAGTCGTCCCGATCCTGACACTTCCGTTGGCCGTTCTGATTTCATTCATTCCTATCTATCTCATGAACATCGGCATGAACATCATGTCCTTGGGCGGGATCATTGTGGCGATTGGCGATATGGTCGATGCTGCGATCGTGATGGTGGACAACGCCCACAAACGCCTGGAGGAATGGGAGCGGGATGGGAAGGTCGGGGATCGGCTCCAAGTTCTGATTGATTCCGCCAAAGAAGTTGGACCGCCCATTTTTGCGTCTGTGCTCGTCATTGCGATTTCATTCATCCCGGTATTTGCCCTTGAAGCGCAAGAGGGCCGCATGTTTAAGCCGCTGGCCTGGACGAACAACCTGGCCATCGTCATGTGTGCTGTGCTGGCTATTACATTGGTCCCAGCCTGCTTACCCACGTTCATTCGAGGCAAGATTTTTCCGGAACTGAAGCATCCTGTCACTCGCTCACTGCAACGCCTCTATGCGCCGCTCTTGCGCATGGCATTACACTATCGGAAGGCAGTCGTGATGGGCTCCATCGTATTGATGGCGAGCATTGTGCCGGTTTATCAGCAGATGGGTTCCGAGTTTATGCCGCCTTTATATGAAGGCACGATTCTCTATATGCCAACGACGTTGCCCGGCTTGTCGGTGACTGAAGCCAGCCGGCTCCTTCAAATCATGGATCAAAAGCTGCGCTCCTTTCCGGAGGTGGAACAGGTGTTTGGCAAAGCTGGACGGGCTGAAACTTCCACCGACTCCGCACCCTTCAGCATGATGGAAGTGGTGGTCGCACTCAAATCGAAAGATCAATGGCGACCAGGGCTCAGCTACGAGGGATTGGTAGATGAGATGGGCCGCACGCTTCAGATTCCTGGTGTGACGAACGCGTGGACCATGCCGATTAAAGCGCGGATCGACATGCTGACGACGGGGATTCGGACGCCAGTCGGAATCAAGGTCTTTGGCCCCGATTTGAAGCAGATCGAACAGATCGGCGAGCATTTGGAGATGGTTCTCAAGGATGTACCAGGCACTCGGAGTGTGTATGCCGAGCGTGTGTCTGGCGGATACTTTCTGGACTTCGAGATCAACCGTGATCAGATCGCGCGCTACGGGTTCAAACTGATGGATGTTGGAAAGATCATCGAGACCGCCATCGGCGGTGAAAATATCGCCACGACCATTGAAGGCCGAGAACGTTATCCGATCAACGTCCGCTATTTTCGTGAATTAAGAGATGATCCTGAAAAGCTAAAGCGCGTGTTCGTTGATACGCCGACAGGCACGCAAGTGCCGCTCGCACAGCTCGCGACGCTTCGGTTTGTCCATGGCCCCCCTATGATTCGAGACGAAAATGGGCTGCTTGCTGGGTATGTCTTCCTCGACATGGCCGGGCGAGATGTCGGCGGGTATGTGGAGGATCTCAAAAAGGTTGTGGCCGAAAAAGTCGAATTACCTGCGGGCTATACGATCGTGTGGTCCGGCCAGTACGAATTCATGGAACGGGTGAAAGAACGGCTGAAGCTGGTCGTCCCGCTGACGCTCATCTTCATTTTCGTCACCTTCTATTTCGCTTTTCGATCTGTCGCCCAAACCTGCATGGTGATGGTAGGGGTCCCGCTCTCTCTCGTTGGCGCGATTTGGTATCTGTCGGTCCTTGGTTACAACATGAGCATTGCGGTGTGGGTGGGACTTATCACCGTCGTCGGGACGGCAGCGGAGACCAGTGCCGTCATGTTGGCCTATCTGGATGAGGCCTGCGCGCGACGCAAATCCGTAGGTGGTCTGACAACTCTCCAGGATGTGATCGAGACAGTGCAATCCGGTGCGGTCGAGCGGATTCGACCCATGATGATGATTGGCCTTGTGGATGTGATTGGGTTGATCCCTGTGATGTGGGCGACTGGAACCGGCGCCGATGTCATGAAACGCATCGCCGCCCCTCAGGTTGGCGGGGTTTTCTCTGCCATGCTGCTCACGCTGTTTGTCATTCCGCCAGTCTATGTCATGTGGCGGTGGTGGAGACAACAAAAGGAGATGTAGGAGAGCCATGTGTAGGCAAGCAGGCGACACATCGGGATGCGGGACCTCTCTGAATTCGATCTGCTTGATCAGGTATCGTCGGACTTTGTGCTCACTGCTGTGAACCCTTGAACCTCTCAAGATGGCTGCCAGATCCGCTGAGAATATTTGATTCCTTCTGGTTGAACCGTCGCTAAAGCTGGTCCTGAGGTAAAGACTTTCTGCAAAATTCTTCGGCGAGTGTTATGTAACATCGATGGCCGTCAGGCCTGCGACTTCAATAGGCGGATGATCCGGAAATTTTGCAATGATCGACAGCCTGCCGCTCATGGCCTCGATGTAGCTGCGCAGTGTTGAAATCAAAAGGTCGCTGCGCTTTTCGAGGCGGGACACGCCTTCCTGCCCGATGCCGAGGGTTTCGGCAATGCGCTCCTGGGTGCGCCTGTGGGCCTTGCGCAATTCGCGCAGGGTCATTTCCCGCGCGATCAGTCCAGCCGCGCGCGCTTCAACCTTTTTCCGGCGCGCCGCTGACAGCTTCTTCATTTTATCTTTCAGTGTGGTAACCATGACGTCAATCCTTTCCTTTTCTCATCGCCGAGATGCCGGTCAAACCTTGCCGTCGGCCTTGCGGATCAATTCTTTGTAAAACCCGCTTGTCACTTCCGACTGACTTCTCTCCGGCAATGAACAGGACACACGCCCAATCCTCCAGCGCCCGGGATTGAAATTCCGTTCCGTGATCGACGTTAATGGAGCGGACCGCGCGTGTGCACGATCGAGCATCTGGCCGACGGTGTCTCCCGTCATCCGAAATTCTGACATCATCATTTCAACCATTCCCGCTACTGATGTGCATTGCTGGCTGTGATTGAGTCAGTATCGTGATTCGTGGCAATATCTCACTGCAGGACACGTAGGAAACTACGGTGGTTGTTCTCACGATACGCGTCCAGCGAATGGGTTGCTTGGGTCATTAGAGCTCGAGCTATTCCCTACCGCATGATTGATGAGCGGCCAGTGGTGATGCTATCCGACATCACGCGATACAAGTCTGAGATCGATGCGAAGCGGCGCGCCGTGCTTGACGAGCTAGTGGTCGAGGCGCAGGACATGGGATTTTATGAGTCTCGATGAGTCAATTCGCCACGCAAAGAGCACATCGGCGTACAGTGGCAGCAAGTTGTTGGTTAGGAATACACGCCATGCTTGATACGGTCTAACAACGTTAGCAGTTTCTCTTTGCCCACCGGCATGGACAACAGCGACAGAGGCGAAGCCCCAGACAAGGCGAGTCTTGAATCTATTCACACCCTACAAAGCACGACTTCTCGCCGCGATGGCTGCGTAAGCTATCAAGCCGGTCGCGTGGGTGGTTGAGATCCACCGGCTGTGTCCTTTCCAGGACATGCTCGCGAAGAGTCGGCGTAGGGTTCATGTATGGATGTAGGAAGGTCGCCGTTTCCGGGGGGCCGGACAATATGGCGACTTATTCCAATGCGAAAGTAGGCGGTGTTACGCACATCATCCGGAGTGCCAGCTATGCGTACCAATATTGTGATCGACGAAGAATTGATGCATCAGGCCATGAAGGCAGCTGGGGCTCGAACCAAACGTGAAACCGTCGAGGCTGGATTGAAAATGCTTATCCGAGTCTACCGCCAAGGAGAAGCACGCAAGCTCCGAGGCACAATACATTGGGAAGGCAATTTAGATGAAGCACGTCAAGGACGACTGCCTGTATGATTATCGTCGATTCCCCCGCCTGGACTAATTCATTCGACTTAGCAGCTGATTCGATGCGCAAAAGTAAACAAATTTTGCCAACCGCTACTATTTCAATTAAGGGCACTACCAGGGAATGTGAATTGTGACACCGGCAGCAGCCCACACGCGCAAATTAAGTCCCTTATTAGTCGACTAAGTAAGCGAGTTTATTTGTCGCCTTTAGTGCCCGTGCAGTGAAAGCAAACGACTTTGTACAGTCACATTGAAAGTAGAGAACATCATACTTTGCTGGATTTTTAGACTCTGCGGTAAGCGACTTTATTTTTCTCCACACGTAACATCGTAAGCCCACCAACGTCGTCTGGGCCTGAAGCCGAGGGGGATGCAGCATCAGCTGCATCCCCCTCGGTTGTTGCCAGGCGAACGACATCTTTAATGCTGCCTTCTGCTACAGCTGAGCGGCTACCGCTGTAGCGCCGCTCCACGGGCATGACCGGTGGTGACCTCAGGCAAAGTCCGTCGCACCTGCGAATTCACCTCTCCCTTGCTGATCACGATTCAGGCATTGCCTTTGCTCATTCCGACATGAGGACCTTCCAGGGCCGACGTTGGAGATTCGGCGCAGAGGCCATCAACCAGGCTTTATCACCCAGAGGTGCAACATGGCAGCGGAGAGCACACAGACCATCACGTTAAGCGTGATCAAGGCGGACATCGGTGGATTCGTCGGGCATTCGGCCATGCATCCGGCCTTGATGGATTGCGCGAAGGAGAAGCTTGCGGGGCCGAAGACCAGCGGGCTGCTGGTCGATTACCATGTGTCGGCCTGCGGCGATGACTTGCAGCTCATCATGACGCATCGTCACGGCGTGGATCACGAGCGGATCCACCGTCTTGCCTGGGACACGTTTGAAGCCGGCACGGCGGTCGCGAAGGAACTGCACCTCTACGGCGCAGGGCAGGATCTGCTGGCCGATGCCTTCAGTGGAAATGTGCGCGGGCAGGGGCCGGGTGTGGCTGAAATGGAATTCGTGGAACGGAAGTCCGATCCGGTGTTGATTTTCATGGCGGACAAGACCTCGGCGGGCGCCTGGAATCTCCCCCTGTACAAAATGTTCGCCGATCCGTTCAATACGGCGGGTCTCGTCATTGCGCCCACGCTGCACCAGGGATTCCGGTTCGAGGTGCACGATATCTACGAGCATAAGAAGATCTCATTCGATTGTCCCGAAGAGCTCTACGACATGTTGATGTTCATCGGCTCTCCCGGTAAGTACACGATCAAGTACGTGTACTCGCGGGCGGACGGGACGATTGCGGCGGCTTCATCCACGGAGCGGCTCTCACTCATTGCGGGCAAGTATGTCGGGAAAGACGATCCGGTGATGATCGTCCGCGCGCAGCAGAACTTTCCGGCGGTGGGCGAAGTGCTCGATCCGTTCCGGTATCCCTGGATCATCGAGGGTTGGATGCGTGGTTCGCACTACGGTCCGCTCATGCCGGTCTCGGTGAAGCAGGCGACACCGACCCGCTTCGATGGGCCTCCGCGTGTCGCCTGTCTGGGATTTCAATTGGCTGACGGCACACTCGTTGGGCCGCGGGATATGTTCGACGATCCGTCGTATGATGAAGCGCGCCGGGATGCGAATCGGATCGCCGATGTGTTACGGATGCACGGTCCCTTTGAACCGCACCGGTTGCCCCTCGATGACATGGAGTACACGACCATGCCGCAGATTATGAAGAAGTTGGAAGGTCGCTGGGCCAAGGGGTAGCAGGATGGGGAGAACTATGGTCACGGTCGATCAGCAAGCAGTCGCCAGGGAATGGCAGGCGCGGGGCTTCAGTTGTGATCTTTGGGTTGATCCGCCCGGGCAAGTGTGGGAGGATTACCGCCACGCGACCGACGAGTTGGTGATGCCGGTCGAGGGCCGGTTGGAACTGGAGTTCGGGGGCCGGTGTGTCAGGCCCGAACCGGGCGAGGAGATCCTCATTCCGGCCGGAGTGTCCCATACCGTCAGAAACATCGGCGGCACCAGCGTGAAGTGGCTGTATGGATATAGTCGCTAACATCCGAGACGAACTGACTCAGCAGAGGGAGAGGAGCCCATGCCGACAACGACGCAATTTGTGGTGAGTGGACAGAGTAAGCCTGGAGTGCTGGCTGAAGTAGCGGCCGTGCTCGGGGCTGCGGGAGTCAACATCAAGGCCTTCTCTGCGCCCGAGGTCACCGGCCCCGGGAAGCTGCGGTTGATCGTGGCGGATGTGGATGCGGCTCGTATTGCGCTCAGAAAATCCAAGATCAAGTTCCGTGAAGAGACCGCCCTGATTTTGAGTCTGGAGAATAAGCCCGGCGCCTTGAAACAGGTGGCCGATTCGCTCACCAGGGCTCGCATCAATGTGAAGTGCGGCTATTGCACCCCGTCGCGGGAAGGCAAACGCGCGATCGTGGTGCTGACCGTTTCGAACACGACCAAAGCCCTCGGGGTGCTGCGCACCCATTCACTCGACGAATTCTAATCCGCCTTATGCCTGGGGAGAAGAGGACAAGCACCAGCCGTCTTCTTCTCTCCCTGTTCGCTTTTCTCCTCACCACATGGCTCAGCGGCTGCTCCGGCTGGAGTCCGGCGCGCCCTTCGTATCCACCCGGTTATCCGCTGGGGTTTATCGAACGGGGCAGCGCGTCCTGGTATGGGCCAGGCTTCCACGGCAACCGCACGGCAAACGGAGAAGTCTACGACATGCACAAATTGACGGCGGCGCACCGGACATTGCCGCTGGGGTCGGTGGCGGTCGTGCGATCCCTGAGCACTGGCCGGCAGGTGACCGTGCGGATCAACGATCGGGGGCCGTTTGCGCGCGGGAGAATTCTGGACCTGTCTCTGGCCGGAGCCCAGGCTGTCGGGATGGTCGGGCGCGGCACCGATGAGATCGAACTCCGGGTGATCAGTTACGAGGGACGAGTCGGGGGGATGGGGGTGTTGCGCGTGCAGGTCGGTTCCTTTGCCGATCCGGCCAACGCACGAGCTTTGCTCGAACGGTTGAGGAGTGCCTATCCTGGTTCAAAGATCGTCGGTGTCGATCTGCCGGATGGTCGCCGGTATCGGGTGTATGTGGGACAATTTCAAACGGAGGTCGCAGCCGAGCAGGCCGCCGCGCATCTGAGACGGGCACTGGAGACCGATCCATTCATCGTGCGCGACGATGCGCCGGGGGCGACTACGGGGAATCCTTGAGGCTGCGGGAGCATGGTAAATAGTCTAAATGACTGATATGCTGATTAATTGTGCTCGGCAAGGAAGTGTCGTAATGCTTGATGCGCCTGTCTGCCTGTGCTAATTGTAATACGCGATGGATGAAAGTGACCCGAGAGGACCCGGTCTGGTCGTCTTCTCACGACATAGGGCAAGTCTTGCAGTTCGAACCCAAGGCTTCGGACTGATCCAAGGTTCCACCATTCACTCCTTCAACGTGAGTCTGCACCTCTAACTTCGATAGGTCTTATGGACATTATCGTTCTGATAGTCCTCATTCTGTTGTCCGCGGTGATTTCTGTCGTTGAGGTCGGATTCTACTCCGTCAACGATACGAAGCTCAGGGCGCTGGCCGACACGGGCAGCAAGCGGGCGGAGATGGCCCTCCATCTTCGAACCGATCCACAACGCCTCCTGCTGACCATCCTGGTCGGAGATCGACTGATCGACACCGCCACCGCATCGCTGGCCACGATTATTGCCTTGAACCGGTTCGGAGGGCAGGGATTGGAAGGTGTGCTCGGTGAAGCCTTCGCGGTGCTGGTCGGTATTCTGACCTTTGTCCTATTGGTCTTTGCCGACCTGGTACCCAAGACCCTGGCGGCCAAGTATTCGGTCCCCGTGGTGCTGAATATGGCCTATCCGGCCTATGCGGCTCAGCAGGTGCTCACTCCGATCATGTTTTTCGTGGTGCCGCTCATCTATAAGTTGACCGGCGGCAAAGGGCTCAATGTTCCCTTCGTCACGGAAGAAGAGCTGAAGATCATGCTGGATCAGAGTAGCAAAAGCGGGGCCATCGAGGCGCAGGAAGTGAAGATGATCAAGAACGTCTTCCAGCTGAAGGACATCACGGCGGAAGACTGCATGACCCCGCGTATCTACATGTTCTCGCTCGACTGCAATCAGTACCTGCGCGAGGCGAAGGAGCTCCTGTTCAAGTCCAAGTATTCGCGTATCCCGTTATACGAAGGCACGTTGGATAACATTATCGGGATTCTCTACAAGACGAAGGCCCTGACGGCGTTGGCCCAAGGGCATACGGAGATGAAGCTTCGCGACATCGCGCAACCGGCCCTGTTCATCCCGCATACAAAATCCGCGGATGACCTGATGAAGCAATTTCAGCTAGATAAACGTCACATGGCCATTGTGGTGAACGAATTCGGCGGTGTGATGGGGCTGGTCACGTTGGAAGACTTGCTGGAAGAGGTGGTCGGCGAAATCGTCGACGAGACGGATATCACCGAGGAGTTGATCAAACGTATCGGCAAGAACCAGATCCTGGTGCACGGACGCACCGAGGTCCGGAAGGTCAACGATTTCCTGAAAGTGGATTTAGGCGACGATGCCGTGACGATCAGCGGTCTGGTGCAGCATGAGCTGGGCAGGATTCCCAAGGTCGGTGAAGAAGTGCATATCGCCAACTGCCGCCTGGTCATTCATGAGGCGGATCCGCGGGTCATCAAGAGCGTCAATATCTACAAAGAAGAAAAACACCCCGTCACGCATGAGCCGATCGTCGATGAGCATGTGCCCGTCACTCAGGCGTCACTAGAGCGGTAAATTCCGTTTCCGTCAGAATCTGCACGCCCAGTTTCCGGGCCTGGTCCAGTTTCGACCCCGGATCGGTTCCTGCCACCACAAACGATGTCTTCTTGCTGACACTCGACGAGACCTGTCCCCCTTGTCGCTCCACCAACTGTTTGGCCTGGTCGCGGCTGTAGTCGTCGAGCCCACCGGTAAAGACGAACGTCTTACCGGCCAGGCGTTGGCTGCCGGTTGTGTTCTCAGTGGTCGGGAGAGCGATCGTCAGACCCCGTTCGATCAGACGCGCGATGACCGCCCGGTTCCGCTCCTCGCTGAAGAACGAGGCGAGGCTGGCAGAAATCTCCGGGCCGATTTCGCGGACTTGCAGCAATTCTTCCTGCGTCGCCGACATCAGCTTCGACAGGGTGCCGAACTGTTTCGCCAGCACGCGAGCGATATGCTGCCCCACCTGTCTGATGCCAAGCCCCATCAACAGCCGGTCCAGTGAGACAGATTTGCTTCGCTCGATCGATTCTAACAATAGGCTTGCCGATCGGTCGGCGAATCCCTCCAGCGTGAGTATCTGCTCTTTGGTCAGGCTGTAGAGATCGGCCAGGTCCCGGACAAACCCGACATCGACCAGTTGAGCGATCGTTTTCTTTCCCATCCCGTCGATATCCAGCGCGCTCTTGGATGCGAAGTGTTCAATCGCGCCCTTCAATTGGGCGACGCAGACGGTCTGGCCGGTACAGTAGAAGTAAGCTCCTTCGCGCGCCACAGTCGATCCGCATACCGGACAGTGGTTCGGCATGACGAACGGAGCCTGTCTCGTTTCCCCGGGAACCGGGACCCGTTCGGCAATCGCGGGAATCACGTCGCCGGCGCGTTCCACCTTGACGGTATCTCCCACGCGCACGTCTTTTCGCGCAACCTCGTCCGCATTGTGGAGGGTGGCCCGACTGATCGTGACGCCTCCGACCTCCACCGGCTTCAGCAGGGCCAGTGGCGTCAGGGTACCGGTGCGACCGACCGAGACGGCGATGTCCTGAATGACCGTGATTTCTTTTCGGGGTGCAAACTTGTAGGCGATGGCCCAACGGGGGCTGCGGGATTTGCTGCCCAGCTGGTCTTGCCATGTCCGGCGGTCGAGCTTGACGACGATGCCGTCGATTTCAAACGGCAGAGAGTCCCGCATCGCATCGGTGGCAGCATGGAACGAGAGGACTTCCTCGATCGAGCGGCAGCGTTGCCGGTGTTCGGGAACAGGAAGCCCCCAGGCGGCCAAGGCGTCCAACTCCTCCCAGTGGGTGGGTGGGGCTGTTCCGGATATGGCCATGATGTCGTAACAGGTGAGGGTTAAGGGGCGTGATGCGGTGATGCGGCTGTCCAGCTGGCGCAACGATCCTGCCGCGGCATTCCTCGGGTTCGCAAAGGCTTCCTCGCCCCGTTCTGTCATGCGTCGGTTCAGGGACTGAAACTCATCCAGACGCATGTAGACTTCCCCGCGCACGACCAGGTGCGCGGGCAGGGAGGGCTGAGGATCAAGCTGTAGCGGCAACGCGCGGATCGTTCGCAGATTGACCGTCACGTCTTCGCCGACCATGCCGTCTCCTCGGGTGGCACCACGGACGAAGGTGCCTTGTTCGTAGACCAGTTCCACCGACAAGCCATCGAATTTCGGTTCTGCCGTGTAGAGGATCTGGTCGGTTTCCAGCTCCCGCTTCATCCGCGTATCGAAGGCGCGCACATCATCCTGATCGGTGATCGAATCGAGGCTGAGCATCGGTTTCTCATGGGAGACCTTGGTGAGTTCCTCCAGCGGTGGTGCGCCGACTCGTTGGGTCGGCGAGTCGGCGGTGACCAGGTCGGGATGGGCGGTTTCGAGGTCGACAAGCTCGCGAAACAGCCGATCATATTCCGCGTCGGAAATCTCCGGCCGGTCCTTGGTGTAGTAGAGGTGGTCGTGATGCCGGATTTGACGACGAAGATCGGCTATTCGCTGTTCGGCGGTCTGATGAGGCATGGGCTGGTTACTCACGAATGAATTGGGCCGCGAAGCTGCGGATCTCATGTCCGTTCAAGACATGGAACCGCCGCAAGCGGTCGATCATCTGTCCTGAAAACCGGCTCAACGGAATCGGCACCAGGCGCCGGTCGAATTGTCTGGCAATCTGCCTCCAGCGCGCCTTGGGGGAAACCGGTGTCACCAGGGCCAGGTGTGTTTCACGTGAATGGACTGCCCCGGCTGCAATCAACCGTTCTTCGAGGGTCCCGGCAAATCCGAGCGCTTCGTCGGTCCAGATGTCGGGGATCGGGCGGGGCGGAAAAATAAACAGGGCGCCGCCGTAACGCGATTGCCCGATGCCCGGCGCGATCATGTTGTTCAGGAAGGGGGTGGCGTAGAAACAGAGGGTGGACTCCTGCGCATGTTCGGCATACCAGGTGGCCTGCCAGCTGTATTGCTCGGGATCGCCTGGAGTATCGAACAAAAAGATCACCGTATCCACGTTTCCGCGCGCGGGGGGAATTTCCTTGACGTAAATCTCCATGCGTTGCGGATGCCCCGGCTTCTGCCGTTGATGCCAATGGCGCAGACTTTCCCGGATGTCGATCCCGTCTTTCATCGAGGTGGTGAACTTCTCACTCTTGGCGAGATCGGCCCCGATGATGGCCTTCGCCTGCTCGCGGACATGGGTGTGGAAACTTTCAATTTTGGAATCTTCCGGCGGCCAGGAACATTGCCGATGCGGATTCCACAGATAGGACCACTGTCGGCTCGTGCGACGCGGCGGTCGAGGCCGGAGCGAGAGCGAACGCCAGGCCAGGGGCGTACCCTGGAGCCGGTTGGTCGCCCGCACGATCTGTTCGTCCGACAGGGCGAACCGGCCGAGCCCGGCCGAGAGGTGAGGCACATGGCGCTGCTCGATGTCTTGATAGGAATAACTCTTGGCGGTTTCGAGCAAGCGAACCGCGAAGTCATCACCCGCCATCTGTTTTGCCGCGAGGACCAGTGTGTAGAGGTCGGGCGTCAATCGCCGGTCCAGGAGTGCGTGGTTCCGCACATACTGCAGGTAGATTTGTAGCAACTGCGGTGTCACCCAGGTGGGGACGGTTTGACCTTCCGCGTCATGGCCGGTCTGCCAGCGGGTGCGTGTTTCGAGCAGGAGTTCTTTGATCCCGTCGATGGAGAGGTGGCGGTCCGAATGCACGGTGGCACGACGTCGCTCATACAGCTCTGTGAGGAACGGCAACTCACCCAAGACAAAATAGAGTGAGGCCGGGTCGACGAGGTACCGTTCGGGGCGGCCGAAGTCGAGCGCCGGGACTTGATAGTCCGTTCGCTGCTGATAGGCCTGACGAATCCAGGGCCAGTCGGCGAAGTGACACAGGCAGAGAATCTGCTCATACTCCATTTCGAGCTGGTGGAGTTGAAATGCCATCCAGGCGATGCGGGCCTGCTGTTGACTGCCCTCCCTAGGCGGCGTGAGCGTGGGAACCATCGCGGCGGCAAAGATGGCGTAGGAGAGGCGTTTGAGTGCGTAGGCATCGGGAGAGACGAAGGGCACCGGTTCCACGACGGCCGTTTCGCGATCGATATAGACCCTGGGGATGCCCTCTCCCATGGCGACGCGAATCCCCATGACGACTGCCTGACAGGGATCGACCGGCACGTAGTTCACCGTGGCGGCGCCTTCCTGATTGCGTTCCGGCTGGACGATCACGCTGATCGTCGGCAGGTCCGTCACGGCTTCTTCCAGCGGAGGCTCGAAAGAAGGCGGAAGCGGAACCGCGAGGCAATCGAATCGGCGGTCGGTGAGCCTGTCGCGCACCTCCTGAGCGACATCGCCGCTGCCGTGCAGGAGCGGAAACAGTTCGATGCGTGGTGACAGGCGGAAGACGGAGTCGGCGGTGGAGGATGACACTGCCATTATCGGCCGGGATGTAGTGGATCGTCGCTCTCGAAAAAGAAATCGCCGAGGCCTTGCGGCAAGGCCTGGTCGCCCAGGGCGCGCTTTCGCCGGCGTGACTGAGTCGGCAAATCGAGTGCTTCTTCACCGAGGACTTTCATCAGTGATTCCCGCCAGGCGGCATCGGCCGACAGCGGGTGCGTCGGGTCCTGCGCGCGACGCTTCAGCGCGTACTGCAGGAGATGAATGCCATCGCGCACGGAATATTCGAGACTGAGCTGGTGGGCTTCCTGGAGAAAGTCGACGGTCATGGCCAGCATCTCTGCCGGCGCGAAGGGTAGGTGGTAACGGAGGATCGCCAGTTCGTCTTCGCGCGCAGGGAACCCCATGCCCAGCGTCGGCTGCAAGCGCGAGAGAATATAATCGGGCACCTCATATGTGGAGGCGTCTTCGTTCATGGTCACGCAGCAGCGGAAATCGGCATGGGCGTTGATCAAAATGCCGGCGATGATGGATTCCACGCAACGCCGGTGATCCAGTAGCGGAGCCAGCGAGGCCCAGCTCTTTTCGTTCATGCGGTTGCCTTCGTCCAGTACGCAGATGCTGCCCGTGAGCACCGCAGTGACCAGCGGCGAGGCGTGGTAACTGATGGTGCCGGATTCCGCCAAGACGGGCGTGATCAGCAGGTCTTCCGGGCGCGTATCGGCCGTGCATTGGAAGACATAGAGGTTCTGCTTGCGTTCGCGGGCTCCCGCCATCGCCAGGGTGGTCTTGCCGATCCCCGGTTGGCCGGTGATGCGGGGAGACAGCGGCCGGTCCCGCTCGTCGATCACTAGCCAGCAGGCCAGCAACTGTTTCAGAATCTCTCGGTTCCCGATCCATTCCTGGCCCATCGTCATGGGTTGAGCCAGGTGCAGTGTAATGCCTTCGATGGTGATGGTGCGAGACGCGGCCGGTTGTGTGCTGGGTGACATGGTCTTTCGTGTCGGCGATTGCATAAAATAAGGGGAACGGCAATCTCGTGCGAACGGTAGCATAGGGGTGGGGAGGGGGTCAAACCTCTGAGCAGCCCATTTCACTTTGACTTTCGCTGCCTTGGACCGTATTCTACCGGCTTTCCACGGCTGCAAATGGGAACGGATGCGCCATGAGCGGGTTACCGTGATGATATTCGAAAGCCTCTCCTGGAGAAGGCAGCAACGAAGGAGCGACATGATGAGTCAGCGAAACTCACGGATGAGACACGCAGTAGTGGTTCCGATCGGGTTGCTCGTACTGAGCGGCCTGAATATGAGCGGATGCGTGATGTCGGAGAAGTATGAAGCCGAGAAAGCGCGCAGCTTGAATTTCCAGCGGCTCCTGGCGCAGGAAGAAAAGCGAAGCGCCGAATTAGACAGCGAAGTCAAACGAAGCAAACGCGAACTGAGTGAATACGAGGCCCGTAATCGGGAACTCGGCGCTCAGGTGGAAGCGGTGCGTCAGCAGGCGGCTCAAATTCAGGAAGAGGCGCAGGCGATGAAGGAAGCCAGCCTGCTTGAGAAGCGGGCGCATGAAGACATGAAGCGCCTGACGACGATTCCGTCAAAGACGAAAAAGGCGGCAACTACGGCGAAGAAGGACTTTACGGCGGCCGTGGATGAGGCGCTGAAGACGGATGTGTCGTCGGAATTGAGCCTGGAGTCGGCGAAGGAGGCGGCCAAGGATACCTTCGGTCACGAGCAGGCGGCTGCGGATGCCCTCGGGGCAGCTTCGGCATCGGTAACCGGCAACACCCACACGGTGCGTCCCGGTGAAACCCTGTATCGCATCGGGCAGAAATACCACGTCGGTGTGGATCAATTGCGGAAGTGGAACAATTTGGACAATAACACGGTTGTGGTCGGGCAGAAGTTGATTGTCAGCCGGCCCTAGTGTGGCGATCGTCGTGTCCTATGAGCAGACAGCACTACTCTCTCACTCTGGATGAGTTTCGAGCCCTGGCGGCGGAAGGTAATCTGATTCCGCTCTATCGGGAGATTCTGGCGGACTATGAGACGCCGGTGTCGGCGTTTGCCAAGATCGACCATGGGCCGACGGCCTATCTGCTGGAGAGTGTGGCCGGCGGTGAAAATTGGGCGCGGTATTCGTTTCTGGGAAGCGGCTCCTCGGCAGTCATCCGCGAAGAGAAGGGCGATTTGGTGTTGATCCGCGGGAAGAAGAACCTGCGGATTCAGAGCCGCGGCAATCCGCTGGAGCGGCTGCGTGAATTGATGGAAGAATATCGGCCGGTGACGGTGCCGGGCCTGCCCCGGTTCGTGGGCGGTGCGGTGGGATACTTCAGTTACGATATGGTGCGGACGTTCGAGGAACTGCCGGCGCTGCGCAAAGACAGCCTCGACCTGCCGGACTTCGCCTTTCTGCTCACCGACACGCTGTTGATTTTCGATAACGTCTCGCAGAAAATCAAAGTGGTTGCGAACGCCTACCTGGAGTCGACCAAGGACCGAGACATCCGTGACGCCTATCGCCATGCGACCGCGCGGATCGAAGAGATGATCGCGCGGTTGAAGCGGCCGGTGCGGCAACCGCGGCAGAAACGCCGCCGGAAGCCGATCACCTTTACGTCCAACATGAACAAGGCCGATTTCGAGAAGATGGTCACGCGGACCAAGGAATATATCCGTTCAGGCGATATCGTGCAGGCCGTCCTGTCTCAACGATGGGAAACGCAGATCCATACGACCCCGTTCCAGTTGTACCGTGCCCTCCGGGTCATCAATCCCTCGCCCTACATGTATTACCTGCGTGTGGCCGGCGTGGAGTTGGTGGGATCGTCGCCGGAGACTCTGGTGCGGTGTGAAGACGGCCAGATCTCCTTGCGCCCCATCGCCGGCACGCGTCGCCGCGGGCAGACGCCGGAAGAAGATCTGGACCTGGCGCGACGGTTGTTGGCGGATGAAAAAGAGCGAGCGGAACATGTGATGCTCGTGGATCTGGGCCGGAACGACGTGGGGCGGGTGGCAGCCAGAGGCTCGGTGAAGGTAGAGTCGCTCATGCAGGTCGAGCGCTATTCCCACGTCATGCATATCGTGTCGCAAGTGACGGGACAGCTGGAGATGGGGAAATCTGTTTACGACGTCATGCGGGCCTGTTTTCCGGCGGGGACCGTGTCGGGTGCGCCGAAGATTCGCGCCATGGAAATCATCGAAGAGTTGGAGCCGACGCGCCGCGGCCCCTATGCGGGCGCGGTGGGGTACTTCGGCTTTTCCGGCAACATGGACATGTGCATCAACATCCGGACCATCGTGATCAAGGGGCGGCAGGCTTATATTCAAGCGGGCGCCGGAATCGTCGCCGATTCGAATCCCGAATATGAGTATGAGGAAACCTGCAACAAAGCGCGGGCAATGATGAAAGCCATCGAACTCGCCGAGCAGGGGCTGGAGTGAGGAAGACGTCAAACGTCAATGGTCATGCGACCGAAGCCAATCATCGTTCGATTGACGAATGACTATTAACGAGTGACGGGTTGTATCATGTTGTTGATGATCGACAATTACGATTCCTTTACCTACAACCTCGTGCAATATTTCGGCGAGTTGGGGGAAGATGTGGTCGTCTACAGAAACGACAAGATTTCCATCCGGGAGATCGAGGCGTTGAAGCCGCGCCGTCTCGTCATTTCGCCCGGCCCTTGCACGCCGAACGAGGCGGGAATCTCGGTGGAAGCGATTCGGCATTTCGGCGGCAAGTTGCCGTTGCTGGGTGTGTGTCTCGGCCACCAATCGTTGGCGGTTGCGTTCGGCGGCGAAGTGATCCGCGCCGAGCGTCTCATGCACGGCAAGACGTCGATGGTTCGCCACGACGGTCGCACGATTTTTCGCAATCTTCCGAACCCGTTTGAGGCCACCCGCTATCATTCACTCATCGTGAATCGCAAGAATCTCCCGGCCTGTTTCGAGATCAGCGCCGAGACCGCCGAAGGCGAGATCATGGGGATGCGCCACAAGACGCTGGGTATCGAGGGTGTGCAATTCCATCCGGAATCGATTCTCACCACCGCCGGTAAGGAGCTGCTCAGGAATTTCTTGAAACTCTAGTCCACGGCTGTCGGCCACCGGCAATCAGTGTCCTCTATGAAGCCTTCCGACTGATTACCGACCGCGGATCGCTGATCGCGCCCCTCATGATCAAAGACGCAATCAATACATTGGCCGAACGGTCCGATCTCACCGAGCAAGAAGCTGAAACCGTGATGGGCGAGATTATGGACGGCGCGGCCACTTCCGCCCAGATCGCCGGCTATCTCATGGGGCTGCGGATGAAGGGGGAAACCGTGGCCGAGATCGCCGGCTCCGTGCAGGCTATGCGGGCCCGCGCGACCAAAATCCGGGTGCGGGATTCCCAGGTCGTAGATACCTGCGGCACCGGCGGTGATCGGGCGCATACCTTCAATATTTCGACTACTGCGGCGTTCGTGGCGGCGGGCGCCGGGCTGACGGTGGCGAAACATGGCAACCGGTCGGTCTCGTCCAAATCAGGCAGTGCCGATGTGTTGGCCGCGCTGGGTGTGGCGATCGATCTCCCGCCTGAGCGGGTCGCCGATTGTGTGAACGAGGTGGGGATCGGGTTTCTCTTCGCTCCGCTGTATCATAGTGCGATGAAACACTGTGCCCAGCCGCGGCAGGAACTGGGGATTCGGACGCTGCTGAATATTCTTGGCCCGTTGACCAATCCGGCCGGTGCCCGCATACAGGTCGTCGGGGTATTCGATGCCGGCTTGACGGAGTTGTTGGCCAAGGTGCTGCTTCACCTGGGCGCGCAACATTGTTTTGTCGTGCACGGCATGGACGGATTGGATGAGATCACCGTCACGGACCGGACCCGGATTTCCGAGGGCAAAGCCGGCGTGGTGTCGAGTTATACCATCGATCCGACCGAATTTGGGCTCACGCGCGTCAGACCGAAAGAGCTGGTCGGAGGCAGTGCGGAAGACAATGCCGCCATCACGCGCGATATTTTCCGGGGACGGAAAGGGCCGAAGCGCGACATCGTGTGCCTGAATGCCGCGCCGGCGCTCGTGGCGGGACGCAAGGCGAAGACGCTGCAGGAAGGGTTTCACCTCGCCCAGCAGACGATCGACTCGGGTGCGGCGATGGAGAAACTAGATCAGCTCATCGCATTTACGAAGAAGGCGTCGTGACATCGTGATTCTCGATCGGATTCTCGAACATAAAAAAGCGGAAATTCGCCACAAGAACAGCCGCGGCTATCTCGCGGAGCTGAAAACCAGAATTCGCGATGCCGGCCCGACACTGGGGTTTGCCGTGAACCTCGATGCGCGACGTACTCCGGCCAGGCCCGCGCTCATCGCGGAGGTCAAGAAGGCCTCTCCGAGTCTCGGTCTGTTGCGGCCGGAGTTCGAGCAGCGCTTTGAGCCGGTGGCCATCGCCGAAGCCTATCGGGAGCATGGGGCCGCGGCTGTCTCCGTATTGACGGACAAGGATTTTTTTCAGGGCAGTCTGGAGTATCTCTCCGATGTGAAGCGGAAAGTCGGCCTGCCTGCGCTGAACAAAGAGTTCATGGTGGCGGACATTCAGTTCTATGAAGCCAGGGCCCATGGCGCGGACGCGGTCCTGTTGATCGTGGCCGGGTTGGAGAAGCGCCAATTGATCGACTTTTCCGCACTGGCGAAGGAGTTGTCTCTCGATGTGCTGGTGGAGACGCATCATGAGCGGGAACTCGATACCGTGTTGGAATGGCTCCCGGATGTCCGTCTGATCGGCATCAACAATCGTGATCTCAAAACCTTCTCGACGGATCTGGGCGTGACCCTGCGATTGGTGAAACGCATTCCCGGCGACAAGCTGATCGTGAGTGAAAGCGGGATTCACAAGCGAGAGGATGTCATGCGGTTGGTGGAGGCCGGCGTCCATGCCATGCTGATCGGCGAGTCGCTGATCCGGGCGCAGGATATCGGCGTGAAAATTCGTGAGTTGCTGGGCGATGAATCCAACAAGGAGCAGCCATGAAGACGCGACTCTCTCTCGCTGTAACGGCGGCACTGCTGACCTTGGCCGGCTGTCTGAATCAGGAGATCCATGAATATTCTCCGAAGTGGGACTCCTGGATGGGCAGCAGCAAGGACGACCGCATTAAGGACATGGGCATCCCCACGAAGTGCCATTCGTTCAAGGACGGCGGAGAAGTGTGCGAGTGGTCTGTTCCCCAGCAGGACGGTCGGCAGGACCTGATCGGCCTGACGTTCAACGGCAAGGGACAGGCCTGCCAATGGTCCTATCGCGGGTTCTACGGCATGCAGAAGAGTAAGCAGAGCTGCTGACGCCATGGCTGTGAAGGTCAAGATCTGCGGTCTGACGAATGTCGAGGATGCGGCGGTGGCGGTGGAGGCCGGTGCCGATGCGGTCGGGTTCGTGTTTCATAAGAAGAGCCCTCGGTGCGCGGAAGCGGCGGCGGTGAAGGCCATCGTGAAGGAACTGCCCCCGTTTGTGTTGCCGATCGGCGTGTTCGTGAATGAGGATGCCAAGGTGGTGCGCGACATCATGGACAGTTGCGGGCTTGCCCTTGCGCAGCTGCATGGCGATGAGACGGCGGCCTATTGTGCGGTGCTGGGGCGTCCGGTGCTCAAGGCGATTCGGCTTCGGGATCGACGTTCGTTCCTGGCCCTGGCCGAGTTTCAAGGGCGCGCCGGCGTGCGCGGATTTTTAGTCGACGCCTTTTCCCCAGACGCCTATGGCGGCACGGGGCAGGTGGCCGATTGGTCGCTGGCTTCGGAAGCGGCAGCGGTGGCGCGTATTCTCCTGGCCGGAGGACTGACTCCCGGGAATGTCGCGCAAGCCATCGAGCAGGTGCGGCCTTACGGTGTCGATGTCAGCAGCGGAGTCGAGGCCTCGCCTGGCAGGAAAGACCATGACAAGGTCCGGGCCTTTGTGCAGGCCGTCAGGCTTGTCTCCCGCTAGGCCAGCGTCTATACTTTCATTTTTCACGACTAGCTGAAGGAATTCACATGGCGATACCAGATCGACATGGGCGGTTCGGCCCGTACGGCGGACGGTATGTCCCTGAAACTCTCATGCCGGCCTTGCTGGAACTGGAAGAGGTGTACCAGCGCACACGCCGGGATAAGGGGTTTCAAGCTGAACTCAAGCACTATTTGAAAGAATATGTCGGGCGGCCGACGCCGCTGTATTTCGCCCAGCGTCTGACGAAGCGATTGGGCGGCGCCAAGATTTACCTCAAGCGTGAAGACCTGTGCCATACCGGCGCCCATAAGATCAACAATGCGATCGGGCAGGCGCTGCTCGCCCGGCGCATGAAGAAACCGCGCCTCATTGCAGAGACCGGCGCGGGGCAGCACGGAGTGGCGACGGCCACTGTCGCCGCCATGTTCGGCCTGGAATGTGAAATCTACATGGGCACGGAAGACATGCAGCGGCAGGCGCTGAACGTGTTCCGGATGCGGCTCCTGGGTTCGACGGTCACAGGCGTGGATGCCGGCAGCCGGACGTTGAAGGACGCCATCAGTGAAGCGATGCGGGATTGGACGACCAACGTGCGGACGACCCACTATGTGCTGGGTTCCGTCCTCGGCGCGCATCCCTATCCCATGATGATCCGGGATTTTCAGTCCGTCATCGGCCGTGAAGCCCGCAAACAGATTCTGGCCGCGGAAGGGCGTCTGCCTGATTGCTTGATCGCCTGTGTCGGCGGCGGCAGCAATGCGATGGGGCTGTTCCACGCCTTCGTTCCGGATAAAAAGGTCAGGATGGTGGGGGTCGAAGCCGGAGGTCTGGGTGTCGAGAGCGGCAAACATGCGGCCCGGTTTGCGGGCGGTCGCCCCGGCGTGTTGCAAGGGACTATGACCTATCTGCTGCAGGATGAGAACGGCCAGGTGAATCTCACCCATTCCGTCTCGGCAGGCTTGGACTATGCGGCCGTGGGGCCGGAGCACAGCTACTACAAGGAAACGAATCGTGCCCAGTATACGTCGGTCACGGATGACGAGGCGTTGGAGGCGTTCGATCTGCTCGCGCGGGAGGAGGGGATCATGCCCGCGCTGGAAAGCGCCCATGCCATCGCCGAAGTGGTGAAGTGTGCGCCAAAAATGAAGAAGAGCCAGATCCTGATCGTGAACCTGTCCGGGCGCGGCGACAAAGATGTGCAGCAGGTGGCGAGAATCAAAGGCGTGACGCTGTAGCAGGAGGTTGAAAACGGCCTCCAGCTTTGTTCTCGCTGCGCGCAGAGGTTCGACGTACTGCAGGAGTACACCTCACCTCCGCGCTTGCTGCGGCCGCGCTGGATGACCGTTTTGAACCTCCTACACTTGGTTTTGAAGGACGAGCGAGAAGTAGAGGTATATCCATATGAATCGTTTGGATCACACATTGAGTCAGTTGAAGGCGAAGGGGGAGAAGGCGCTGATCACCTACATCATGGCGGGTGATCCGTCGCTGCAAGAGACGGAGCAGTTGGTGCTCGAATTGGAACGGGCAGGCGCCGACGTCATCGAATTGGGGGTGCCCTTTTCCGATCCCATCGCCGATGGACCGGTGATTCAGAAAGCAGCCGAGCGTGGTCTCCAAAGCGGTACGTCGCTTCGAAGGATTCTCGAATCGGTGCGGCATCTTCGGGCCTCGACCCAGATCCCTCTCGTCTTGATGGCCTATTACAACAACATCCATGCGTTCGGTGAGGCGGAATTCTGCCGGGTTGCTGCGGATGCGGGTGTGGATGGATTGATCGTGCCGGATATGCCGCCGGATGAGGCGGGGCCGTTGCGTGGTCCGGCTGGTGAGGCCGGGCTCCATCTGATCTTTCTCTTGGCTCCGACCAGCACTGCGTCGAGGCGGGCCTATGTGGCAAAGGAGTCCGGCGGATTTGTCTATTATGTTTCCATCACGGGCATTACTGGGGCTAAACTACAGGACGTGGCGGGCGTACGCGAGAACGTCGCCAAGATCAGAAAGCACACCAAGACCCCGGTGGCTGTGGGATTCGGCGTGGCGACTCCGGAGGATGCCGCGCGGGTGGCTCAGGTCGCCGATGGCGTGATCGTGGGCAGCGCAATTGTGCGTCGTGTTGGAGAGCATGGGCAGGATGGCCGACTCGTTCAGGAAGTGGGTGCCTTCGTGCGATCCCTCAAGGAGGCGATGCAGCCGGCCTAGCCGCAGGTCTTCTCCCCCCGCAGTATTCCGTTCAAATTTTCAGCCGACATCTTCGTACATTATTTCTATGGAGCCCTGTCCGCCCGGTCGTCAGACCAAGACGGCGGCTCCCGGTTGCGTATTGTCCTGATCCAAGGAATTCGTGGGAGCGGAGACGTTCCCTGCTGTGCAACGTGTGACGCTTCATATGAGGAGACGCCATGGCCGTAGCTCGTCGTAAGGTCAGCCGAACCAACCGCAAGACGACATCGAAAACCGCATTGGTCGCTCCACGCCGCAAACCTACGGCTCGTGTGCCTGCGGCAATGGGTGAAGAGCGCATCATCCGCACTCTGCAACAGGGATTGTTCGATACCCTGTCCGGTTCCGAAGGGGAGGGCCGTTCACCCATCAGCGTCTCGGCGGCGTTTGTCCAATCGTTCCTGCAACTGACCAAGGTTCAGGCGATCGCCGTGTACGTTCGCGATGAGCAGACCCGCGAGATGACCTGCCTGGCGGAGGCCGGGAGCAGCGATACATCTGTGGCCGGGAAATGGCGGGAGGGCCTGGTCAGGGCGGAACAGAATTCGCAGGTGAGCAGCGGCGACTTGTATGGTTTACGATTGCACCGGATCGGTCGAATGGACGGTGTCGTCATGTTTCAAACCGGGAAGTCCCAGCGGGTGCCCTCGCGGAAGTTGCTGACGGTGTTGACGGCAGTCGAGCCCTGGCTGGCGGTCCTGCTGGACCATGCGCGATTGACCGTCAAATACGCGGCAAAAATTCTTCGGATTCAACACATGGAGCAGGTGAGTGATCTTTTGAATTCGTCGCTGGCCGAAGAGGAGAAGTTACGCCGGGCGCTGGATGCCGGGGTTCGCCTGGTGGAAGCTGAGGCCGGGGCGTTGTTCCTCAGTGCCGGTGATGGAACCTTGAAACTCTGCACGGTCGCCGGCGAGCGCGCAACAGGTCTCTTGGCCCTTCACTCGCCCATCGCGGCCGGCGTGTATCGCACAGGCCAAGCCGTGTTGATCACGCGAGGAGAGCAGGATGCCCGATTGGTCGTGGGTCAGGGATGGCAGGCCGTCTTGCCGGTGGTGTCTCTCGTCTCTGTGCCTGTCCGTATGGGAACGCAGGCCGTGGGTGTGTTGGAGGTGGTCAATCGCCGCAGCGGTAAGCCGTTCAGCAACTGGGATGTGCTGGAACTGGCGAGTCTCTCGAATCAATTCGGGCTGGCGATCGACAATCTGCGCAGAGGAGCCGTCGGGGAGGGCGGTCCGAAACGGGTCGGCTAAGGTTACCGTTTTTCAGGTGGCATGTACTTGATCATGTCCGTCGCCAGCTTCGTGGCAAGATCCCGCATGTCCGGACGGATGAAGAGATAACTTTCCTGCACCTGGTGACGCGCTTTCCAGACAATGGCGCCGTTCACGGCATCGACCAGCCGCATGCTCAGGCCCACGCGGGCGATGTTATCGCCTTCTTCTCTCGTATATTCCCAGGCATTCACCTTGACCACCAGCAGAGAGTCGGCACCCAGCGCGTGGCCGATCTTGATCGCGGAATTCTTGTCCGATTGACCGGTCGTCTCCATGCGTGAGAAGTAGGTCACAAGCGCATCGAACGCATCTTTCGTGGTCTGGAAAGTATCGGTGACCTGATCGGGGGGGACGACCTTCTCGACGCGGCGGCTCTTGATCAGCACTTTCGCCACCACTTCCTCGACGTCTTCCCGGGCACTATCGTAGGTGCCGGAAATCGGGAGAATGGCCATGGTCTTGGGGTAGAACCCGCGCGCGGCCGGCCCTTCCCACATCTCTTGCAAGCCCCCGCAGCCGGCCAGGAGGCCGGTCATCACGAGGCAGAAAACAACGCTGATGGTGCGTACGGTGTGTCGTGTCATGGTTGATATAGACAGTGTAGCAGATTGATTCAGTGCGAACGTAACCTTAGAAGGTTAAGGCTACGGACCCGGATGCCAGAGCAGCCTGGTCCCTGAAATCATACCCGCCGGCAATATCGATGCGCAAGGCAAGGACGCGAAGTCCGAAGCCTGCCGTCGGAATAAACGGTGTCTTGGCATCCTGCATATTCTTAAATGCGCCGACCCTGAAAGACAGGAGTTCGGACAGGATCGTCTGCTCCGCTCCCAGACTCAGGACCTGACTGTACACGCCGGGGGTGAGCGTATTGTTCTTCGTAATATCCACATCGGCAGACAGCGTCAACGAGTTATAAGGGTTGACGGCCACGCCGGTGCGGACCTGCGGGAGCAATTTGAATTTGTCTCCGTTCGGCGCATCGAAGGTCGGCGCGTTGATGTCCTTCGCCACGATCCCCATCCGCAACCAGGATGAAGGCCGGAACATCGCTCCCACGTCGATTCCGATGGCGGTCGAGATCTTGGCGCGTCCGATGTCCTCGAACACTCTTACATCGTCGCTTGCGCCGCGAATGTTGGTAGCGCCGGTATAAGCCGCACCTTGGATGACCTTGCCGGTGACACCGATCGAAAACATCCGGTCCATGAAGGCGTAGGCGTAGGAGAGGGCGGCTTGGCGGACTTCCAGGCCGTTCATCGCGAACTGCCCGTTCACGCTGAGGTTGGTACCGTTGTTCGTAAATCCGACCGGGCCGCGCAGGAAGCCGCCGGCGGTGGCGACGTCGGAGACGTTGAACCCCAATGCATGTTCGCCGAAGTTGCCTTTCACATAGAGGCCGCCGGAGGCAGCGGCGGTGAGGTTGGTGCCGGGACGGTTGATGCGATCGATCTGTTGCTGGAGGCGGGCGATGTTGCCGGCCGACGTATCGTTCAAATTCAGGTTGTTGATGTCTTTCAGGGAATCGAACACGTCGCCACGATCGACGACTTGGCCGCTGGCTTGAAAGCGGATATCGAATTTCTTGCTCATCGCCATGCCGGCCGGGTTCCAATAGGTGGCCAGGGAGTCGGATGTCGTGGCCACTCCGGCTCCGCCCATGCCCATTTGGCGCGATCCGACAAACACAAATTCGACCGCTGCCGCCTGAAGAGGCAGGAGGATGGCCAGACAAATGGTCGTGAGTCGGACGTACGGTGCGAACGATGTCTTCATAAACCTGGTCGAACTCCCACGTGAATGCGAGGATGGGTCAGTCTACGAAAAGATGCTGACGCCGTCAAGAAATCCCGGTCAAGGTCGGACGATTCAGCCGCGTCGTGTGAGTGGGCGAGGGCCATCCACCGATGGTCTCGCGTTATGAGGACACGATCATCCCGTCCTGCATGGAGACGATCCGGTCGGCCTGGGATGAGAGCTTGTCGTTGTGGGTCACGATGACGAACGTAGTTCCCCGTGAGCGGTTCAATTGACGAAGCAAGGTGAAGAGGGCGTCGCCGGTATGGGAGTCGAGGTTGCCAGTCGGTTCATCGGCCAGCACCAGATCGGGCTGCTGCATCAAGGCGCGCGCGACCGAGACTCGCTGTTGCTCGCCGCCTGAGAGTTCGCCCGGTTTGTGGTGGAGTCGATCCGCCAGACCGACCTCGCCGAGGAGTTTCGTCGCTTCGCCGACGACATCGGCCATATCGCGTTTTTGTATCATCGCCGGGAGGCAGGCATTTTCGAGGGCGGAGAATTCCGGCAGCAGGTGGTGGAATTGAAACACGAACCCGACACGTTTGTTGCGGAACTCGGCCTGCTCTTGTTCCGTGAGTGCAAAAAGATTCTGGCCGTCGAACGACACGGTGCCCTTGGTCGGGCGATCCAGGGTCCCGAGGATTTGCAGCAGGGTGCTCTTCCCGGCTCCGGAGGCGCCCATGATTGCGATCAATTCCCCGCGTTTGATGTGCAGGTTGATGTTATTCAACACGACGAGTTCACGCCCGCCCATCGGAAACGATTTGTAGAGATCGACGACATCAATCATGTCGGTGCTGCAATCTGCAATGGTTTAGGTTCAATCGTGTTGCTCGGAAGTCCAGGACTCTCCTATTCATAGCGCAAGGCGGCCGCCGGATCCAACTTGGCGGCCTGGAGCGAGGGATAGAGCGTGGCCGCGAAACTGATCAGAATCGCAGATCCGGCGACCAGCAATACATCCGAACCGAGCACATGGACCGGGATGCGGGAGATGTAGTACACGGTCGGGTCGAAGGTCCAAAAGGTCTGGATCAGCCAGAGAAACGTATACCCCAGCGGGACGCCGATCGCCGCACCGGAACAGCCGATGATCAGACCGTTGAGCATGAAGATCCGCATGATGCCCTTACGCGTCGCGCCCATCGCCTTGAGGATGGCGATCTCGCGCTGCTTTTCCGTCACGATCATGGTCAGGGTACTGACGATATTGAAGGAGGCCACGATGGTGATCAAGACCAGCAGGAGGAACATCATCGTCTTTTCGAGTTTGAGCGCCGAAAACAGATTGCGGTTCATCTGCATCCAGTCCCGCGCCCAGAAGGCGAATCCGAGATGGTGCTCGATCGCGCGGGCAATGTCCGCCGCGCGGAACACATCGGTGACTTTCACCTCGATACCCGTCACGCTGGCGCCCATGTTGAAAAACTTCTGCGCCTCTCCCAGTTCGATATAAGCGAGGGAGGAGTCGTATTCGTACATGCCGGATTGAAAGATGCCGACGACGACGAATTGCCTGATTTTCGGCGTCATGCTGGCGCCCGTGACCGGGCCGACGGGGGAGACCACGTTCAGGGTGTCGCCGGGGAAGGCGCCGAGCCGCATCGAAAGTTCTTTCCCCAGAATGATGCCCGGCCGCATGGCTGTGTCGGGACCGTTCGGTTCCCGTTCTTTTTCGGGGATGACCACTTTGTTTTGACGCGCGAGGTCGTCGAGGTTGCCGTTGACGAGATTATGGGCCAACTCGGTGACGGTGCCTTCCCGCGCCGGATCGATCCCGCGAAGAATAATGCCCTGGACGCCGGACGGAGAGGTGAGCAGGACCTGGCGGAAGATGAACGGGGTAGCGGCGACGACGTCCGGGACGGCCGCGACCTTCTTCACCTGGTCTTCGTAGTCGACCATTGATTCCTTCATACGGTCGTTTACCAGGATATGCGCGGTGGTGCCGAGAATCTTGGCCTGCACGTCCTCCTTGAACCCGGTCATGATGCCGACCGTGCCGATCAAGGCGGCGACACCGAGAGTAATCCCGGCAACCGAGACGATGGTGTTGAAGGAGATGGTGCGGTTGCGTCGCTTCGCGCGCAGGTACCGCAATCCGATGAAAATTTCGTAGGGCAGTGCCATGTCTACTTTTCAGGCCTCAGTTGCGGGAAGAGGACGACATCTCGGATCGAAGACTGATTGGTGAAGAGCATGACCAACCGATCGATGCCGATGCCTTCGCCCGCAGTCGGCGGCATGCCGTATTCGAGAGCACGCAGGAAGTCTTCATCGACGCGGTGAGCTTCCTCGTCTCCGGCTGCGTGTTTCGCCGCCTGAGCCTCGAAGCGCTCGCGCTGATCGAGCGGATCGTTTAACTCGGAGAAGGCATTGGCGATTTCACGCCCCGCGATGTAGAGCTCGAACCGGTCGGTGAGTGACGGATCGGAGTCTTTCCTACGCGCGAGCGGGGAAATTTCGATCGGGTAGTCGGTGATGAACGTCGGCTGTTGGAGGCGCGGCTCGACGGTTTCTTCGAAGATCTCATTGAGGATATTCACCAGTGATTCCTTGGGAGAGACTTCGACACCGAGGCGTTGGGCCGCCGCAAGGGCCTCATTACGATTCGTGAGGACGGAGGGTGGCAGGCTATTCGCCTCCAGAATCGATTGGTGATACGACCATCGGCGCCACGGCGATCCCAGATTGATCTGTGTGCCCTGGTAGTCGATCGTGGTGGTGTCGAGAATGTCCTGGGCCAACCGGACGAAGAGCTCCTCGGTCAGCACGATTAAGTCGTGGTAGTCGGCGTAGGAAACGTAAAACTCCAACATGGTGAATTCGGGATTGTGAATCGTCGAGATGCCTTCGTTTCGGAAATTCCGGTTGATCTCGAACACGCGCGGGAGGCCGCCGACGATCAGCCGCTTGAGATAAAGTTCCGGTGCAATGCGCAGATAGAGCTCGGCACCCAGGGCATTGTGATGGGTGACGAAGGGTTTTGCGGCGGCGCCGCCGGGAATCGGATGCATCATCGGCGTTTCGACTTCGAGAAAGCCGCGTTCGATCAGAAACGCGCGGATCCCGGACACGATGCGACTGCGTAGCGCGAATATCTGGTGTACCTGCGGATTGGCAATGAGATCGACGTAGCGCTGCCGATATCGGGTTTCGACATCGGTGAGGCCGTGCCATTTCTCCGGCAGGGGGCGGAGCGCTTTGCTCAGAAACGTAAGTGTCTTCACCTCAACGGTAAACTCGTTGGTCTTGGTGCGGAACAAGACGCCCGTCACTCCGATCCAGTCACCGAGATCCAGTCCCTCGGAAATCTGGTGCGCCTGCTCGCCCAGCGTGTCCTTTTTCAGATACACCTGCAGGCGGTCGGATCCGTCTTGCAGGACTGCAAAGGCGGCTTTCCCGAACCGGCGTAGTCCGACGATGCGGCCGGCGATGGTGCAGCCGATCTGCTCCTGCTCGAGCACGTCCTTGGTTTTTTCACCGTGCAGGCGCGTGAGTTGTCCGGCCCGGTCCTTCACTTCAAAGCGCGTGCCATATGGAGCCACCCCAAGTTGCCGAAGGTGGTCGAGTTTCTTGATGCGTTGTTGGCGTTGATCGTTCAGTTCATCCATGATCACATGGAGCGTATGGCTACTGGCGAATAGCTGATGGTCCGGAACAGGTTCCGTTTCCTGCTATCTGCTCTAAGCCATAGGCTATCAGCTCCCTTTCTTTACAGGTCGTCGTCCTTCATGGCGACCGGCTCCGGGGTTTTCCCGCCGGTCAGTTTTCTCTGGAGATAGGCTTCGATGAACCCGTCCAGCTCACCATCCATGACGGCAGAGACCTGGCCGACTTCGTATCCCGTTCGATGGTCTTTGACCATCTGGTAGGGCTGGAACACATAGGACCGGATCTGGCTGCCCCAGGCGATGTCTTTCTTTTCGCCGACAATGGCATTGAACTCGGCTTCCTTCTTCCGTTGCTCCACCTCAAAAAGGCGCGCTTTCAAAATTTTCATGGCGCCGTTGCGATTTTGCAGTTGCGACCGCTCGTTCTGACATTGCACCACGATGCCTGTTGGAATGTGGGTGATGCGGATGGCGGTTTCGACCTTGTTCACATTCTGTCCTCCGGCACCCCCGGCTCGAAACGTATCGACCCGGAGGTCTTTGTCGTCGATCACCACCTGCACATCGTCCTCGAGTTCGGGATACACAAATACCGACGCGAAGGACGTATGCCGACGTTTGTTGGCGTCGAACGGGGAGATTCGCACAAGGCGATGCACGCCGGCTTCGGCTTTGAGATAGCCGTAGGCATAGGGCCCGCTGACGGACAGCGTCGCGCTCTTAATGCCGGCTTCATCTCCTGCGAGCAGATCCAACGTCTCCACCTTAAATCCTTTTTGCTCGGCCCATCGCACATACATCCGGAGCAGCATCTGCGCCCAGTCCTGCGACTCGGTTCCGCCGGCTCCGGGATGGATCGCGAAGATGGCATTGCTCGAGTCCAATTCGCCTGAGAGCAGCAATTCGATGCGGAATTGGGCGACGGCTTTTTCGAATGGTTCGAGTTCGGCCAGGAGTTCCTGCTCCAGCCCGGCATCGCCGGATTCCAACGCCAGTTCGAGGAGCGCCTCGATGTCGTTCTGCCGGCGTTCGGTCTCCCGCCAGCGGGTCAGTTCCCGATCGAGGGCGGCCTTGCGGCGGTTCACCTTGGCGGCCGCCTGCGTATCTTTCCAGAAATCAGGCTGGGAGGTTTTGACTTCGATGTCGTTGAGTTCAGCGGTCATCCGAGCCAGGTCAAAGATGCCCCCGTAGTTGAGCCAACTGTTCGCCGAGGGTACGCACACGGGTTCGGACATCATCTAACATGGCACGGTCCTTTCTCTGTCAGGCTGGTCGCCCGGCTGGTTCACCACCGGCGGGTTCTGTGTCGTGTGAGAAGTAGCCGGTCAGGCACAAAAGCGCGATGAGTATAGCACAGGCATACGCGAAGAGATCACCGTATTGCGAGTAAAAGGTCTGTTGGTGGCTGATGGCAATCGTTCCTCTGAGCGCTTCCTGCGTGAAGAGCGGTGACTGTTGCACGACACGCCCGTAGGGGTCGATGAATCCGGAGATGCCGGTGTTGGCCGCTCGCGCGAAGGCGACATGATTTTCCACGGCACGAAAGACCACCATGCCGAAATGTTGATAGGGGGCCGACGAGGGGCCAAACCAGGCATCGTTCGTGACCGTGACCATGAAATCGGCTCCGTTCGCCGCAAACTGCCGCACGAGGTTGGGGAAGATCACTTCGTAACAAATGACGACGCCGAACTTCACGTGGAAATCGGTGAGGGTAGCCGCGGGCGCCACGGGCGGGGTCTTCTCGCGGGGCTTGAACATCAACAACGTCGATCCCGGTCCGGCTTCGAAGTCACCGATGCCTTCGACGAGTTTGTCCAGGAAGAACAGGAACGAATTGTGGAACGGAATGTATTCGCCGAAGGGAACCAGATGTTGTTTGTCGTAGCGACCGAGGATCTGGCCGTCGGTGGCAAGCAGGTAGGCGCTGTTGAGCAGGAACGGGCGGCCGTCCGGATGGCGTCGCAATGCGGGACTGCCGAACAGCAGCGGGGCACCGGCGCGGCGAGCCATGTCGTTCACGACCGCGCGGTACTGCGGTTCCATTTCAAAGACAAAGGGCGTGGCGGCTTCCGGCCAGACGATGAGATCCAGATTGTCGCCGAGTCCCGCCGTGAGCCGATCGTAGCGCGCCATCGTCTCCTGGCGAAATGCCACATCCCATTTCTGCGCCTGTTCCACATTCGGTTGTACGACTCCCACCGACAACGTGCGGGTCGGGACATGCTGGGCGGAAGACAAGAGGGTGGTGCCATAAAACAGGGCGACGCCGAATCCGGCAGTAGCCGCGACCGACGAGGGCCAGGGAAACGAACGAATCTGAAATCCGCGATAGGCCTTGAAACCCCAGATAATTGTTTCGGCCAGCGCGGCGTTGACCAGCACGAGGAGGAAGGAGACGCCGTACACCCCGAAATGGTCGGCCAGTTGGATGATCGGGAGCCATTGGTATTGGGAATATCCGAACAGCGCCCAGGGTAAGCCGGAGAGAAAGTAGGTCCGGATCAGTTCCAGTGTCACCCAGAGAAAAGGCGCGGGCAGGAATCCAAGGGTCGGGAACGCCGTCCGGATCCACGAAAGTCCGCCTGCGTAGACGGCCATGTAGAGTCCGAGGTAAACCGTGAGCAACAACATCACCAGGGTGGCGATCGGGAACGGGACCTTCCCGTAGACATTCATGGCGGTAATGACCCAGAACATGGAACCAGTGAAGGCCAGCGTGCCGGACAGCCAGCCGATCCGGAACGCGCGTCCTGGCGACAGATATTCCACGGCAATGTGTAGCGGTACCAGCGCGAACCAAGCCACCATGCCGAGGTCGAACGCGGGGAAGGAGAGGGGATAGAGAAGACCGCTCGCGCAGGCAAGCAGGATGAGGCGTGCGCGGGAGATGGTCATTGACCGTAACTTAACGAAAGACCTGAAGAGATTCAACCGTGCTCTTTGACGGATGCGCTGGGGCGAGGATCACCCTAGGCTGGTCGTTCGACCGGTTAACGCCCCGATCGCCCGCCGAAGGCGCTGTACCTGCCTGGACTAACGGATGAGGTGGGGGGCTGTGGGTATGGAGTCGCCATACCTCTTGGTTGGAGCGGCAGTACCGGCGCCGGTGTGACCAGATTCGGCGGTGTCGGTGTTCCGAATGGTGTAACCGATCCGGGCACTCCGCCATGAGGCGAACTGAAGGTGTGTGACGGAAGGCCGGACCCGAGATGGGTGACGTCCTTGTCTCCATGCGCGTCGGAATAGATGGCGTCCCGCTCGCCCAGCGGAGTCAGGGTGCCGGTGGTTCCGTCGCGCTGCTGAAGGATCGACGACTGAGAACTCGCAATGGAAACGGGGGCTATCAGTATCCATGCGGTCAGTAGCATCAGCAGGGTGGTGGGCGGCATAGGATGCTCCTCCGGAAGATACCCACTACGATCTCTTTCCGCATTATATCGAATGGTTATCCGCGATGGGTGAATTACCATATTCAAATATTAAATGATGCGAGAGAGTGTATGCCTGGTAAGCCGCGCCCACCCTACGTTCTTGCCGTATTGACTGGTTTTTGAGCGAGGCATAGACTAACTGGGTCATTCGATGCCACCCTCTCTGCAGGTGGTCGCATGGTCTTCCGTGGCGAACATGACCGCCGCTCTGACCAAGCCAGCCTTGTCCTGTCCTGTCCGGTCGGTCTCTCTCTTCAACGGCTTTCCGCATCAAGATCTTCTGCCCGTGCCTCGTGTTTCGCAAGGCCGGGAATACAGTTTCGTTCGTCGGATGCCCCAGCACACACCAAACACATCAAGGAGGAGCTCTCTATGCTGAGACGACAGCGATCTGGTGCGGCTCACATTCCGGCGCGCCGGCATCCTGCCTGTTTGCCGCGCGCTGAACTACTCGAGGCAGGATAGGAGGATATCATGGGACGAAAATATGACCTCATTGATGTCGTGGCCGCCATTGGATTGGTGGCCACGCTGTTCGGCGGGTATCTATTGGTGACGGCTGCCGACGGTTTCTGGCAGGCACCGATCGCTCCCGCCGCGAACATGACCACCGAGACGCACGATTCTTCCACCGGCATGCAGTATCTCCAGCCCGTTCTGGGCCAAGCGATTCTTCACGATGTTTTGCTCGACCGGGAAGCTGATGCCGCCCTCTCTGCTTCCGCGATGGAGTTAAACCGGGCGGTGAGTGAGTCTCAACTGCTCTCGACGACGTTGCTGAGTCCTCTGGTGTTGGCAGAGTTGCGCGCGTTTGGGCAGGAAGCCGATCATCGTGCGCGGATGCAATATGTCATGGGCAAGTCCGTCGTCAATCAGACCCGTCGTGGGCTTGCAAGCGGAGTCCTCTCTGCCGACCAGTATGCCAGCGAATTCAACACGAACCTGATCCAGAGGGCCAAATTGATCGGGCAGCGCATGCATGATCAGTTTGAGTCGACCAGGCAGGCGACACTTGGCCGGTCGATCGTCGACGCGATTCAGGAGGAGGATCGTATGACGTCGATGGTCCAGGAGCGAATCGGTCGGGCCGTCGTTCAAGTGACACAGGCGCAAGAAGGGTATGCGGAGGCGAAGGCGGCAGGGCAGATTCAACTTGCCAGTGCGATGAGTGCGGCCGTTCGTACGGATGCATTGGTGGATCGGTTGGCTCTGCTCGAGGAGATGCCGGCCGGACGCACGATGGTCGCATACCACTCAACTGCCACCGCCGATATTTCGCGCGGGGCCTTGGTGCTGGCCTGTCTGGGCCTGATTGCATTGTTCGTCGGCGGGTTGGCGTTCAGCAACAAGAGGGAGGCGGACAGTATTCCGCTGTGGAAGCTGGAGACTTTGCTGCAGTTGCATCGTTCAGGCAGGTAACGCTGCCCCGTGGGAATTGTTCGACGATTTTCAGCGGCAAGAGGAGGTTAGATATGTCGTGGGAAAACTGGGCCGTGGCCATTGGGCTGGGCGCACTCCTCATGATGTTTTTTGTGTTGATGGAGTTGTTCTTTGCCGGTCCGCCGCAGCCATTGGATCATGGGCGAAGAAAATGAGGCCGTGACGGAGACCATCGGGGAGCGAGGCGTCATCGTTGCTTCCTGTTCGATGACGGGACGGTCCGGAGCGGCTGAAGCGCGAGCTAGTTGAGACAGGACCAGAGTCCAGGGAGCATCACCTTGGCCATCGCCTTGAGCTCGGATTCAGATTGCGGAGGGACGCCCGAGAGGGCGATGCCGAAATCGTGGCCTTTCGACCAACGTACCGTGGCCCGGCGGATGAGCATGGATGTCTCAGGGGTCGGCTGGATGACGATCACCACCAGCTCCATTCCCACGCTGACCTGCTCTTTCCCGCGAATACGCCCGCCTGCGGAGTTGAAGTCTTCAGTGACGCCGATGGTTTGAAATGTGCCGTTTGAATAGTAAATAGGATACTGAACGGGAATACGCCTGGCCCCGCGCTCACGATAGGCAGTGTTCATCTCGACGACGTTCCTTTCTTCAGGTGGTACAGGTTCGCTTTTCGAGCCGGCATGAACCGATCAGTCTGTGCGGAGGTGCTGTGTTGCCACAGCATCAGGGCACCGGCCATCACGGCACCCCATAGATCGTTCAAGAGATCATGAAGGGAAGCTTCGCGCCCCGGGGCCGTTCCCTGTGCCACTTCCGTCCATAAGCCAAACACCCCAGAAAATGCGATTCCAACGAGTAGGGCAGAGCGAAGCGGCCAGCCGCGCAGGCGGAACCCAACCATAGCCAACCAGGCCAGGAGGCCATAGGTCGGCACGTGCGCCGCATCACGCCAGTCATCCGGCACAAGGTGTAGGAGCGATCCGGTGAATCCGATGCCGGGCGAAGCGACGGCAAGACCGGCCAGCAGCAACATATAGCCGGTAATTACGACGATGAGGAACATGGAGAGAGGTCCTTTCGATGAGTTCATCTGACCCTGCGCAGGGTACTGTGCAGGGTGCGTGAATCACCATCGGTCCTTCGGCGAAGGGACTAGTACATTGGAGGGGCGAGGAGTGTTCGGCAGGGGGATTGGCCGATGATGGTCGGGTGCCGCGAATGAGCCGAGTCAGGACTTTTTATCGGGTTTCTGATGTTGCCACTGTCCGGGTGTGGTTGAACAGGCCTGGTAGGCCTGCCCGAATCCAAGCACGAGGTGGGCGTTCTCCATCCGAAGCTCCCACAAGGCAAAGTCGCTGAAATCGAACATCATGTGTGACTGGGGGAACTTTGCGAGATAACGCTGCTTCACCGATTCATAGGCCATTTCAGTCGGAAGGAGGATTGAGGCCGTTCCCTGCAGGTTGATGCGTTGCCGCGCCAACGGGTTTTTGCCCGGTTTGTCCGGTTCGGCGAGAAACAGGCTGACACGGGCGTCTTCAAGGAGATGCTGGGTATGTAAGGCCAGCCGGCTGAGGTGAAGATACACACGGGACCAGTCGACTGCGAGCAGGAAGGGTACATGGGAGCCGAAGGGATGCCCGTTCCGTAGGGTCAGTAATACGCCTGTTCGTGTTTGTTCGGCCAACGTCCTCCACGCTGCTTCAAGATCATCATTCGACTTGGTATCCGGCATCGACATCGCAGTACCTCCTGATCAGCCAATTGTAGCGGCCTCCGGTGAATTGTCCAGCAATCTGAGGGGAGTGATGTGATTCCGGCGCGCAGATCGTTCTTTGCTACGGGGTTGTCGGCAGGATAAGATGGTCCGGCAGCGGGGTGCAGACATGGTCATGCCAGGAAGGGAGACGCATACAATGCGACACACGCGATGGGGAATGGCAGTGCTCGGGTTCTGTGTGCTGCTGGGCGCTACGGGGTGCGGCGGTAGGCAAGCGGAGATCAAGGAAGACCGGTTGACGGTCGGGCGCGTACAGGGCGAGGTGAAAGTCGGCATGTCGGCCGCGCAGGTGGCCGAGCTCCTCGGGTCGCCCAATATCGTCACGACCGACGACAAGCGCCGTGAAGTGTGGATTTACGACAAGGTGTCCACGGATCGTGTCGATACGGCGAGTTCTTCCTATGCCGGACTGATCATCCTCGGAGCCAACTCCAGCGATCGGTCCAGTTCGCAACGTCAGCGCACCCTCACCATCATCATCAAGTACGATGAAGACAAGAAGGTCCGGGACTTTGCCTACAACTCCACCCAATTCTGAGAGCGCCGGTCGATTGATGCCGCGGCTCCCTGCAGCCGTTCTTCTTCTCATGGGGCTATGGGTCTTGCTCCAGGGCTGCGTGCAACAGACGCAGCCGGCGGAATTGTTTCAACTCACGCCGGAGAGTAGCGCCAATCGGGCCATGCAGACCCGTTTCTTCGACACGGAGAACGATCAGGAGTTATTGTCCGCCTCGGCGGCTGCGCTTCAGGATCTCGGGTTTCAAGTCGAGGAAAGTGTGCGGGAAGTCGGATTCCTGCGAGCCGCAAAAGAACGTAGTGCCCGGGAGTACGGCCAGTATCGAAACCGGTTCTTTATCTGGCTGCTGTCCCTCGGGCATGTCGTCATCCCGATCGATCTGCACCAAAAAATTGCGGCCAGCCTCGTGACGCGGCCCCTCAATGAGGCACATTCGCGGCAGGAAGTCCGGATTATCTTCTACCGGGCGGTGTGGAAGGGGGACGGGCAGGCCGACCGTCACTACATTCCACCCGGTGAACAGAAAATGGAAATGATTCGGGACCCTGAGATCTATCAGCAATTTTTTGCGAAGCTTTCCAAGGCGGTGTTTCTAGAGCCGCATTCGATTTAACTACGAGGACTCATGAACTGGATACAGGTCGTCGGCGCCGTTGTGGTCGTGATGGGAAGCGTCATGTTGCACGGTTGCGTTGCGCCGGAGCCGCGACAAGAACTCTTTGCGCCGACCGATGCGCAGATGAAGATTCGCAGCGCGCAGACCCGCACGTTCGAGGTCAAGGAGCAGACCGTCGCCATGCGCGGCGTCATCGCGGCTCTGCAAGACCTGGGATTTATCATCGAACGTGCGAACGAACCGCTCGGGCTGGTGACGGCGGCCCGCTTTGCAGAACCGAACTATTACGATGTGCTCGGTGTGACCGTGACCGTGCGCCCGCAACAGGACGGCAAGACGATGATCCGTGCCAATGCAATTTACAATAGCAAGCCGATCGAAGATCCCAAGGTGTATCAGAACTTCTTCGCAGCGGTGGAACGTTCGTTATTTTTGGTAAAGGACTAACCGGTGTCTCGCCCCGCCATCTATGGATGCCGCCGGTCGAATAACCGTATGGTCGTGATTGGCTTCGTTCTGCTGGCCTCCTGGACCGCCGGCTGTTCGCCCTATGAATGGCGACATGAGAACCAATGGGAGTCGCGCGACCAGATCTGGCTCGCCGAGGCCAGCCAGGTCAAGGTGCGGGCGGCTCAAAGCCGTGTCTTCGATACCGCTGATCGTCTCAAGACGATTCAGGCGGTTGTCGCCACTTGTCAGGACTTAGGTTTTGCGGTGGAAGTATTGGATGAAACGCTAGGCATTGTCTCTGGCAAGAAATTTGATGATTACGAATCCACACAATGGGGTGATCCTTCCTATCACCTGTATCGGGACGACGGACTCCTGATCCTCACCCGGCAGTTCCGGAGCTGGGGGCCGTTTTATCACCGTAGCAATCTTGTCCGCCTCACGGTCACCGTCCGGCCACGTGGAAACAGGCAGTTGATCGTGCGTGCCAGTGCTCAGTATTACCTCAAGGCCATCGAGTCCCCGGAGCCGTATCAGCAATTCTTTCGCGCGCTCGAGCAGGCGCTCTTCATTCAGGCGAACGCACTGCCATAGCGAGAGCCGGGGGCCGCGATGCGCATCGCCTGATTGCGAGCTGCGCGGGCTGCGTCGAGGGGCCTTTCACCGGCGTGACCCGCCGCCGGCATCCGCGTGAGTGCTGCTCAGGGGGCCCTGCTGTAAGACGGGATCGAGATTGAACGCCACACTGATTCGGGGTGCCGTTCCACGATACGTATTCACGGCATGGAACAACCAGCCAGGGAACAGCAGGCATTGTCCGGCCGCAGGGGAGTAGGAAATGCTGGTTCCGGCATCATGCAATTCGGTCATGCTGTACTGGAGATAGGGCGCCAGCATACGCGGCAGGCAGCCTCGCGGGTCGTAAATCTGCAGTTCGCCTCCCTTTTCCAGAGTCGGGCAGACCTCGCCCACATCGACATAATAGACGCCTGCCCAAAAACTTCCGGGGTGGGAGTGGGCTGCATTGGCTCCGCCGCTTCGTTGAACGTTGGCCCACACCTCGACGACTTCCCAATCGGGTCGACGGGCAGCATGGCGGCATCGGTCCGAGAGGGTTGTGACTTGTTTGGCTACTTCGATGACGGGCGCAAACAACTCGCGTAATGGGCTTCCTGCCCAATCCATCATCGACAGGTCGTGAGGCGAGGACCACCCGATCACTTCGGTGTCGCGGTGGCTCGGGACGGAAGCCTCGCGCGCCAGAATCAATTGAGAGAGCTCGGCGTTGATGCGTTCGTGATGCGCAGGCGTGAACACCAGCAGAGGCGTGGAGAAAAGGGGCGTAATTTGAATCTCGATCTCGGTCGGCATGGAAGAGGCTCCATCCTGTGTAACGACCGTCGATGCGGGGCAGGCTATCCTCGGATGGACGACAAGTCAACCTAGGTGTTTTACCAGGCGCCGAGATTGAGCCGTCATCTTCACGTGCCGCTGCTGAGGCAGGCCGTTCAATGAGATGCAGGCTTGACAGGGCTGTATGGTCGGCCTAGCCTGAGGTGCCGAGTGTGGTACTCACCTTTCAACCAGGGAGGCTATCATGTCTGTCGCACGTGTGACGGAAATCATTGCCGCATCCCCGAAGAGTTTTGATGATGCCATTCAGAGTGGAATTGCTCGCGCCAACAAAACGTTACAGAATGTGAAAAGCGCCTGGATCGAGGATCAGAAGGTGGATATCGAAGATGGAAAAATCACGCAGTATCGGGTGGCCTTGAAAGTCACCTTTGTCCTGAAGGATTAGGGAGCATCATGAAAAATGTGGAAATGACCGTCGAGGGGGCTGTGCTGACCATCAAGGTGGATTTGTCGAAAGAGTTCGGGCCGTCGGCATCGGGCAAAACCACGATTATTGCCTCGACGGAGGGAAATGTCACCATTCCTGGGCGAGAGGAGAAAATCGGCCTGAATGTCTACCGGAAGAAGTGAGGCGTTCTGAAGTGAAACGGTTCATCGGGTAAACGGCCAGTGAAGGGCCGCACGAGGTCGTTTTTGTGCCTATCCGATGAGCCGTTCGGGAGCTGCTCGATAGACAGCTGGATTCTTGTCATCCAAAAGAGGACAATGGCAGCCGAAGTAGCTGACCGGTCGTATGACGATACCCATGGTTTCGTTGACCGCCATGTCAAAGACCACGCCCAGCGTGACCGAGCTTCCACCTCCCACAATCCTGATCGTAGACGACGACCCCGATATCGCACTCGTACTACATGATCTCCTGGAGCACGTCGGCTACCGTGTCTCAGTCGCCGGCACCGGCGCCGAGGCTCTTGCCAAGGCAAAGGCGGAATCTCTGTCCGCGGTGGTGCTGGACCTGATGCTGCCTGATATGGACGGACTCTCGGTTCTCACCCTCCTGAAACAAATCGACCCGGTGCTTCCGGTCATTATGCTGACAGCATTTGTCGAGGTGGCGAAAAAGCACAGCTCCCTCACCGAAGGAGCGTTCGGGTATTTGACGAAGCCTTACGATGCCGAAGAATTAAAGGCTCTGATCCGGCGTGCCGTGGGAGTGAAGCATCTCTCCATCGAAGCTGCGGCTACCAAGCAGGCTTTAACGGCCAGCGAAGACCGGTTTCGGGAGGTCGTGCAAACCGCGCCCGACGCGATTGTGCTCGCGGATGGGGAGGGAAAAATTCTGTCCTGGAACAGCGCCGCCGAGCGTCTGTTCGGGTATCTGGCCGGGGAAGTGTTGGGGGAGTCCCTGACTATGATCATGCCCGAACGGTATCGTGCCAGGCATGTACAGGCATTAGCGCGTGTACGTACCACGGGCGATTTACGCCTGAAGGGCACGGTCGTGACCATGCACGGGTTGCACAAGGATGGCCGGGAATTCCCGATTGAGATGTCACTGAGCAGTTGGATCTCCGATGGTCAGCGTGTGCACTGCGGCATCGTGCGGGATATTACGGCGCGGAAAGAGGCGGAAGCGCAATTGTTGCAGCAGCAGATCGAGCAGCAGGTCCTGCTGGACCTGATCCCGGCGATGGTCTGGTATAAGGACTCGCACAACCGCATCCTGCGCGCGAACCGTCGCGCGGCTGAATCCATCAAGAAGACCGTGGCCGAGATCGAGGGCCGGTTGACCGATGAGTTTTATCCGGAGGAAGCCGATCGGTATCATCAGGATGATCTGGAGGTGATGGTCTCCGGGCAGCCGAAGCTTGGGATTGTCGAACCGTATCAAACAGGGGCCGGTGAGAAGCGCTGGGTGCAAACCGACAAGGTGCCGTACCTGGACACGCAGGGGAAGGTGCTCGGGGTCCTGGTGTTCGCGCAAGACATCACTGAGCGGAAGCAGACCGAAGAGGCGCTGCGAGAGAGTGCGGATTGCCTTCGCCTGGTGATGGAATCGGCATCGAACGGGATCATGATAGCGAATGCCGGCGGAAAGATTCTGTTGGCGAATACTCAGGTCGAAACACAGTTCGGTTATGAGCGAGGTGAACTGCTCGGTCAGCCGGTTGAACGGCTCATTCCGGCGAGACTGCGTCCGCAAGGCTCAGACCCTTCTACCGTCTTTCTGGTCAGCTCGGATGACCGATCAATGCGTCCTTGTGAATGCGTCGGCTTACGGAAAGACGGCACGGAGTTTCCATTCACGATGACGCTAAGTCCGTTAATGACGACGAACGGACTGTATTCAGTGATTGCCGTCAACCAGGCAGAAGGGACGGCATGAACCTTCGACTTGTGTTGACCTTCGTTGCGCTGGGTTTCATCGTTCTGCTGTTGATAATCGGCATCCGCACGGCTGTGCGTTGGTTGAAGATCCATTTTCCGCAGCGGGCCAACGCTGTTTTGTTCGGGGTGTGCCTGCTCCTGGCCGGGGCAGGCTGGTTGATTGCCGTCGAGATGGAGGATCAACCGACCTTCCGGCCGAATGATCTGCTCACGCTGCAAGAGCCGGTGGTGGCGAAGACGATCATGAGTGATCGCGAGTCGCGCAGCACGACCTGCGTCGTGGATCTTCATGAGCATCTGGGCCTGTTGGAACTCGAGAACGAACGAGGCACCATGAGGGCTCGCGTCGAGAGTAACAATACGGCTGAGCCGCTGTATTGTCCGATCGGGGCGGAGGTCCGGATCGAGGCAGCCTGGCTCCATCACCCGACCATCACACATCGCCAGGCAGACACGGACGGTCTGTAAATCGCCTGTCCCTGCTCTTGACTCATCGGCGTGAGGAGGCCTATCGTAACCGGGTGGGGGGAGTTAACGCCCCGGGGGAATATGTACAAAGAGGGGATTGAGTGTTGAGGATGGTGTGCATGCCCAGCTTGTACTGGGAAGCCTGAAATCCTCCCGAGATCTCCGCCGTATCTACCTCTCCTCGGTAGGTGCGTCCTCCTCCCACCCAAACCTCTCTTCCCTCCCTCGCAGCCTGTCTTCCTTCATCGTATGGCTTCATCACATCGGCCAGTATTCCCGGAGGGACAGTGATGATTCTGCGCAGGAAGTGACGACGAGAATACGCTCAAGACTTGACTCTCCTGGTCGTTCCCTGTAAACGACGAAGAGCGTACGTATTCGTCGTGTGAATCCCAGCAAGCCGGTCCGGTGTGAATTCCTTGCGTGAGAGGTTGAATGGCCACCAAGACATCATCGCCACGTACTAAGTCCTCCGCTCCTGCGCCCCAGTTCGAAACCACCGTGCCTGAATCAGTCGCGTCACGAAAAAGACCCTCCTCCCGGGAAGAATCGGCCGCCGCGGTGACCGCGGTCGAAATGGGGGCACGGCAGCGGGAAATTTCCGTCTCCGAATTTTTTACGAAGAACCGGCACCTCCTGGGTTTCGACAATCCCCGCAAAGCGCTGCTGACCTGCGTGAAAGAGGCCGTAGATAACTCGCTGGATGCGTGTGAAGAGGCGGGGATTCTTCCCGACGTGACCGTGAAGCTTGAAACGGTTGCGAACGGGCAGGCGCCGGCTGCGCCCAGTCAGGCGACTCGTTTTCGGATCACGGTGACCGATAACGGGCCGGGCATTGTGCGTCAACAGATCCCCCGTGTGTTCGCCAAATTGCTGTACGGCTCGAAATTCCATCGCATGCGGATGAGCCGGGGCCAACAGGGCATCGGCATTTCAGCGGCCGGTATGTATGGGCAATTGACGACCGGGAAACCGGTCAAGGTGATATCCCGCACGGGGCCTCGCGCCGCGGCGCATTACTTTGAAGTGCAGATCGACACCAAGAAAAACGAGCCGTTGGTGCATGAGAATAAACAGATCGACTGGGCTCAGCCTCAAGGCACCGAAGTGGCGCTTGAAGTGGAAGGACGTTATCAGAAGGGCCGCGCGTCCGTCGATGAGTGGCTGGAACAGACGTCGATCGCCAACCCGCACGTGCGGTTGGTCTATTACACGCCGGAAGGGGAAACGAAAGAGTATCCCCGGACCTATCACGAACTGCCGCCTTCCCCGAAAGAAATCAAACCGCATCCCTATGGCATCGAGTTGGGGGCCTTGCTCAAGATGTTGCAGGACACGAAGAGCCAGACGGTGGCCAGTTTTCTCGCGAGCGACTTCTGCCGGGTTTCGCCTGCCTTGGCCGAGGAGATCTGCAAGGAGGCGAAAGTGTCGCCTGCAACCAAGCCTCGCGATGTGAAGCATCAGGCGGCCGAAACGCTCTACAAGACGATTCAGACCACCAAGATCATGGCGCCGCCGACGAACTGCATCTCGCCGATCGGGGAGAAAGCGATCCTCTCGGGCCTCTATAAGCAAATCAAAGGTGAGTTTTATACGGCCGTGAGTCGTCCACCGGCCGTCTATCGCGGCTATCCCTTTATCATCGAAGCAGGGCTCGCTTTCGGGAAAGGTCCGGAAGAGGCCGCCAAGCCGCAGCAGGCCGCCGTGCCGCTGGCCGAGGGTGAAGACCAGGGACACGAGACCGAACAGGCGCGGGTGATTCGGTATGCGAACCGGGTGCCGCTGCTTTATCAACAATCGGCTTGCGCCACCTTCAAAGCGGTGCTCAGCACCACCTGGCGAAACTATGGGGTGTCGCAGTCGCGTGGCGCGCTGCCTGCCGGGCCGATGGTGATCTTCGTGCACATGGCATCCGTGTGGGTGCCGTTCACCAGCGAGTCGAAAGAAGCTATTGCCGACTACGACGAAATTCAGAAAGAAATCACGCTGGCGCTTCGTGAGGCCGGTCGGCGGCTGGGGATTTTTCTGCGAAGAAGAGAGCGGGCCGCCAGTGAGTTTCGTCGCCGTAATATCTTCGATCTCTATATCGAGGAGGTTGTGGCCGCCTGCAATCGCCTGAAAGGCGGAAACCTACCCACGCAGAAATTGAAGGAACAATTGCACAAGATCGCCAGTTCACGGACTGGCGGCCTCAAGACCGATGAGGCCCTGGGAAAAACCGGTGCCGGACCCGAAGGCCTGCCATCTTCGATCATCGTGACTGCCGAGGGGATCGAGGGAGAGACCGAGATTTCCGGGCAGATTCCGGCGACACCTGCGGCTGCAGCCGAAAGGGCACAGAGCGAGCCGGCTACCGGGACGAAAAGGCCGGTCAAAGGCAGAGGGCTTCCGGACAAGACAGTGAAAGTTGGCAAGGGCAGGTCAGTGGAGTCAACGAGAGCGAAGGCCGGACAGCAAGCCTTGTTTGTCGATGAACAGCTTCAGGCGAAAAAGGTTCCATTCAAGAAAAAGCCCGCTCAGGTATCCGCCACCCGGAAAAGGAAATAGGACAGGGTATGGCACAGGCAAAGACGAAGAAGAACGGGGCCGTGGGGAAAAAGCTCGTCGGGATGGCCGATGTGGTCATTGCGGCGGCGCAACGGGCCAAAGACCCGGCGTTTGAGATTCCGATTCGCGCGTTGTCGAACGTGTCGTTCAATCCCCGCAGGGGGCTGATCGAGATGGGCGAGAAGAAGCAATCGCGGTCGTTTTTCAATGTCGGGATGGCGAAGAAATTCATGCAGACGATGCTGGTGGCCGATGCGCTGGCGGAGTTGCAGCAAGCCGATCTGACCACCTCGCTGAGGGAAATTTATTATCGTACGAAACATACGATTCAAGACTCCCATGAGAATACCTTCGATACACAGGACGAGTCCGACCCTATTATCGAGGATCTCGAAGTCTCGCTGGTAGCGCTCCGGGAAGAACTCCATGTGCGGGCGGAAAACAGCGGCAGCATCGTCGGGCCGGTCGTGTTCGGGGACGACGGTGACCGGGTGGATTGTGCCAAGCTGGGCAAGGGCGGATATTCCGTGCCCTCGATCGTCGAACCGGAATATCTGGAGATCCGCCGCTGCACCGCCGATTTTCTCCTGTTGGTCGAAAAAGGCACGCAGTGGAACCGGCTCTCGGAAGATAAGTTCTGGCGGCGATACAACTGCGTGCTCCTGACGGGGAACGGGCAGCCGCCGCGCGGGGTGCGACGGTTGGCGCGTCGTCTGCATGAGGAGCGCAAGCTGCCTGTGTATGTGCTGGTCGACAACGACCCATGGGGATATTATATTTATTCGGTGGTGAAGCAGGGCTCGATCAACCTGGCATTTGAGAGCCAGCGCATGGCGATTCCGAAGGCGAAGTTCATCGGACTCTCCAGCGCAGACCCGGAGCGGTATGAGTTGCCGCGTAATGTGGGCATCAAGCTGAACGAGAAAGACATCACCCGCGCCAAGGAACTGCTGAACTATCAATGGTTCCAGAAGCCGGCCTGGCAGCAGGAAATCAAACGGATGCTCACGAGCGGGCTGAAATACGAACTGGACGCGCTCGCGAACAAGGACTTTCAATACCTGACCAAGAAGTATCTTCCGCGCAAGCTGAAGGAAAAGGACTGGTTGGATTAGCGGCCGAGCTTCGCGGTACTTCCAACAGGGCCTCGCGTCGAACGAGTTTCATGGCGCTCCTGGAGTTGCGATATGAATATGCTGATGTTGGCGTTCCGGTCGTCATTGAAGGAACGGGTGCATGTGTTACTCGAACAGTGTGACGTGCGCGCGTACACCGAAATGCCCGAGACGACCGGAGCAGGACAGACGGGACCCGCTGACGGTGTCTCCTTCTATCCGGGGGTCAACAATGTGATCATGGTCGCCGTGGACGATGCGCATGCCGAGCGGGTTGAACGAGCCGTGAAGGCGTGGTGCGATGAGGTGGCCCAACGTCCGGGTGGACAGAAGCCTTCCATTACGGTATTTAGCTGGCCTTGCAGGCAGTTGGTGTAGTCGAAGAAACGGAGTCTCTGTGAGTCGGCATGGCAGATCGTATCCGGGGCGGGTTCACGTGGAGCTCTGTGCCCTCGCCCTCAGTGTGGCCATGATGCTGGCCCCTTCGTTCGTGACGGCTCAGACGTCGCCACCGACATCGACCCCACAGAATCAGCCCGGACAAAACCTGCAATCCCCGGGAATCCTTCCGCTCCAGAATCCCCTCGCGCAGCAGTCGTCGATTACGGCCACGGCCTCCGGCGCCAGTGCGCCGCAAAGTAACACCATTCCATCCAGTCGGGGTAAGTCGTTCGGCACGATCGGCAAGGGGCTACCCGGCATGACTGGTGGACCGGCGCTCACCGCGCCGATGGGGTCGGAAGATCCATCCCCGCGCTATATGCGTCCTACCGTCATTCCTCCGCTCTTCTGCGATCCGTCCATCAATATTCCCTGCTAGCGATCGCCGGCAGCTAGCCCGGGTTATTCATGAATACCTCTTCCGGTGTCCGATCCTCTCGCCCGGCGAGGCTGTTCTCGTTCGGCCGCCCGACCGCCTCACCGGCTCGCACAGACGTGGCGCTCTTTAGTCATCGCGCCGTGCGCCCTCGACGGACTGCACGTACGCCTGCGTCGACCTTACGCGCGAGAAGCCTCGTCGGGCTTCCGTCTCGAACGTCTCGGGACGGCATTCATGAATAAGCGGGGCTAGAGTAAACGTGTGTTGGCGTGCGGGATCTCGCCGTCGAGGTGCGGTTTGGATCTCAGGCCTGTTCTGTGGTGTGGTGTTTGGTAGCCATGGAGAGCCGGGGTGAGTGAGTCAGACCTGTTCCTGGTGCCGGCCAATTCGATCGAGGCGGAGTCAGGAACTGCGCTTCGAGGCAGAGGGTTCGATGCGGATGCTCCCAGTGGGAGTCATGGCGCCTTGTGGATTGTCTGCTTCGAGCCAGACATTGAAGCGAACAGTGGTGGGTTTCGAGAAGCAGAGGCTCACGTACTGCATCGGAGCAATCGTAACCGTATCCTGCAGCATTCCGAGCGCTGAAAATCCCTTGTCACAGGCGATCAACTCGGGATTGGTTTCTTCGAGCATCCGCAGCCGGACGGCGTGGGAGTTCAGGTTCTGCCATCGAATTTCATCGCCGACTTGCACGATCAAGTGACGAGGCGCGACCTCCGAGCGGATATTGAAATAGCGGACCGCACCGGTGAGGCGCGGGCCGGATGGGGTGCTGCAACCGGCCTCTACGACGAGCAGACCGAGTAACATGAGAAGCGACAGCGTTCGAAGCATGCGCGATCCTACAGAACTATGTCGCGCGTTGGCTACTAGGATTGTTACCAGGTAGGGAAGCGGGAAGAAACCCTGTCAACCCGGTTGCGACAGGATCGTTGTCAGAGAGAGCACTGCGTTCATTGTTCCAAGAGTTCACGCATGAGTCTGACGTTCGACGAGGCTCGCCACTTTCTCTCCCGCACGGCGTTCGGTGGAACGCCTGAAGAAATTCGGCGTGTGATGGAGTTGGATCGCGCCATTGCGGTGGCGCAGGCCTTGGTGATTCCCACGAACAAGCCTTAGACAACGCTGCCGTCCTGGATCCATCGTCTCCCTCCATTGCCGAAGTGCCCAAGGTGTGCCCGCACTTGCGCGCCTCACAGATTGCCTCACAGAACGGGGCGCGACTTGATTTTACGGGCCGTTCTTCCTATTCTGCTGCCGTCTGAAAGGAAGGTGAGGGCATGACACGTTATCCATTGCGACGTATGGGGGTGAATGCAGTGTTTCTGCAGGTCGTCCTGCTGATCGGCGTTACGGCGCCGGTTTGGGCAGAAGAAGCTGGAACGGAAAACATTCCCGCGATCGCCCAGGCGCCGGAGAGTCGTGGCGGCATGCTTCAGCAGACGCAGGCCCCAGTGGCGCCGACGTTGCCGCTGCTGTTCGCCGAAGGCTCCAATTCCTGCGAGATCGTGTCCTGCGGCATGGGGATCAAACAAACCTGCCAGATTACCTGTCCGGCCGATAAAACGCCCAAATGCAGTTGTGACTGCGAGCGGAGTATCGGCCCGATGTGTATGGACTACAAGGCGAACTGTCGCTGCGAATAGTGGGCGACCGACCAGTCATTCGTTGTCCGGTAAAGACGATTCAGATCTGCCCACCGTCAGGCTCGGTCCTGAGACTCGGTACTGCTCTCCTGCCCAAGCCCCTAAGTCGATCGTTTGACATCGTTCCGAACAAAACGGACGCCACGGGTTGTCCTGCCATGTCGTGGATTGGTGGCATTCGGGACAGCGGGTGATGCGCGGTGGAGCAAGCGACAAGGTGTTTACCTTCTGTCTGGTGATGAGGCTGACTCTACCACCCTCGTGCCGAAGGCGGCAAATAACTCTCCGGTCAGGTAGGGCGTCTGTTCTCCATCCCGCCAGTGTTTCCGGCGTATGTAGTCATTGAGCAAGCGGCCGGCGGCGTTGCGATGGATGTGAGGGTAGGCCACGTTCATCCGGTACCGCTCGATCGCTCCGGCCACGCGGCTGATAAAGACAATCGTGCCGTTGCTCTCTACCCTCTCCACGATTCCCACATGGGTCAAGGGATCGTTGACGAGGCCGTCTCCGTTGTAGTCCCAGGTATTGTCGAAGAACACCAGATCGCCGGCTTGCACGACCGGACCGCGATGAAGCTGCCCGTGTTTGCGCAGGTGGTTGTAGATCAACCCCACGCCGTTGGCCTTTCCGTCTCCGGTCCCTCCTTCAAAGAGATCGATGCCGTGGGCGAGGTAGATGGCGCGGGTTACTCCGGCGCAATCGTAGGAGATACGACGCCCCTGGCTCTCGATCGTTTTCGCGCCGACCAGGTTGATAGCCGTTTGTACGATCGCCTGTTTGCGGGGGTCGGCTTGGGTGGTGCGGCAGCAGTCAGGAAGCGGTGTGACCGCCTGGCGGATACCCTGGGATGCCGGAGCGGCGCAGGCGCTCAAGGCGGCGCCGACCAGCAAGACGCAGAGCCTGTGAGAGAATCTTGGCATACGGACTTAAGTATAGCTGGTCTTCAGAATCATGCTCGATAGCAATGAGTTACAGAATGCTCACCACGGCCGTTCAGAAATCCGTAAGACGTGAAACGTTACACGTAACAGGTGTCTGGAAAAAGGCGTTACGTCGTCCCACGTTTCACCTTTTACGAATGACGTTTGACGACTCCTGTGAACGTTTCTACGGAACGTTCCGGCATCCGGTCAGGTTCCGGCGCTGGAGAAGACCTGCTTGATCAACGCCTGCGCATCCTCCTGAATCCGTCTGAGATGGGCCTGGCCCTTGAAGCTTTCCGCATAAAGTTTATAGACGTCTTCCGTTCCGCTGGGGCGTGCGGCAAACCAACCGTTGGCCGTCGTCACTTTCAACCCTCCGATGGAGGCCTTATTCCCCGGCGCTTCCGTCAGCATGGCGGTAATCGGTTCTCCCGCGAGTTCCCGGCTCTGCACCTGCTGTGGCGAGAATTTCTGGAGCACGGCCTTTTGCGCCCTGGTGGCCGGTGCATCGATCCGTTCGTAGACCGGTTCGCCGAGTCTGGCCGTCAAGTCCGCATAGAGTTGCGCCGGATCTTTTCCCGTCACCGCGAGCATTTCCGCCGCGAGCAGATCCATGATGATACCGTCCTTGTCGGTCACCCACGTGGTGCCGTCGCGACGGAGAAATGCGGCGCCCGCACTTTCTTCACCGCCGAATCCTAACGAACCGTCGCGAAGACCTGCGACGAACCACTTGAAGCCCACCGGCACCTCCACCAATAGGCGCTGCAGACTGCCTGCGACCCGATCGATCATGCTGCTGCTCACCACGGTCTTGCCGATTCCTGCGCCGGCGCTCCACCCGGGGCGATGGGTAAACAGATACGAGATCGCGGCAGCAAGGTAGTGATTGGGGTTCATCAAGCCGCCTCCGGGCGTCACGATGCCGTGGCGGTCCGTGTCTGTATCGTTGCCGAAGGCGAGGTCGAAACGGTCCTTCAGTTTGATGAGGGAAGCCATGGCGTGGGGAGAAGAGCAGTCCATGCGGATCTTGCCGTCCCAATCCAGCGTCATGAAACGAAAGGTTGGATCGACGGCTTCGTTGACGATGTGCAGGTCCAATCCATACCGTTCTGCTAGTGGATGCCAGTAGGCCACGGCGGCGCCGCCCAATGGATCGACGCCCAGCCGCAACTTCGCTGCTTTGATGCGTTCGAGATCCACGACGTTGGCAAGATCGGCAAGATAGTGGCCGACGAAATCGTGTCGCGTCGTGGACGCCGCCTTCAGCGCCTGGTCATAGGGGACACGTTTGACGCCGTGTAGTTTGGCCGCCAGTAATGCATTGGCGCGAGTCTCAATCGTCTTCGTGACCTCCGTGTCGGCCGGGCCGCCGTTCGGCGGGTTGTATTTGAAGCCGCCGTCCTCCGGAGGGTTGTGCGAAGGGGTGATGACGATGCCATCGGCAAGACCGGACCTATGGCCCTGATTCGTGGTCAGAATTGCGTGCGAGATGACCGGAGTGGGGGTGTACCCGTCAGCCTGATCCAGGCGAACCTGAATCCCATTTGCGGCCAGCACCTCCAGTGCGCTGCGCTGAGCCGGTGTGGAGAGGGCGTGGGTGTCCTTGCCGATAAACAGGGGCCCGGTGGTTCCGACCTGAGCCCGATATTCGCAGATGGCCTGGGTGATCGCGAGAATGTGGGCTTCATTGAAGGTGCGGTGAAGGGAGGAGCCGCGATGTCCGCTGGTGCCGAAACTTACCTGCTGCCGTGGATCGGACGGGTCCGGTATTTCACCATAGTAGGCCTGTTCAAGTTTCTCGAGATTGACCAGTTGTTCCGGTTGTGCCGGTTGCCCGGCACGAGGGTGGAGAGCCATAGGTTCCTCAGCAAACGATGAGGGTGGATGAGGCGATTCTGAATGATGCCTCGCTCAGTATATACGGCTCGATGAGCAATGTCAGGCATGCGTTTGCTTGCGTGGTCCTCCGCGCGGGTGTTAAGATCCGCTCACGTTAAGGAGAGGGGTTGTCCATGCCGAATATTACCTTATTGCACTCACCGACCTGCGGAGCCTGTCCATCAGCGAAACGCCTGTGGAAGGAACTCAGGGTAAAGTATAGCTTTAGCTATCGCGAGGTTGATATCACGACCCCGGATGGTCAGGAATTGGCGAATCGACACTCGGTCCGGGCCGTGCCCGCGACGATTATCGACGGCCGTCTGACCTTCGTGGGGGTGCCGCCTCGTCAAAGCGCCGAGAAGGCGTTGCAGCTGAAGATGAAACCGCAGGGCGCGTGAGACTGGAGAGATATGACCGTTCCCGATGATGACGATTTTGAATTGCCCATTCTTCCTATGATCGATAAGGGGCCGCCGCCTGAATGCGGGACGTGCGGAGACCCGATGAAGTTCATCGATGGCGATTGGGCCTGCGTCGATTGCAACGGTGAGCTGCTCGGCCCGGAAACCGGCTAGCAGCCACCGGCGTTCTTGGCCCCTCACGCGTGAAGTGCGGAGCGTCGCCGAGATACTCTCTGCGGCCTTCCGCTCCGCGCTCTACGATTAACGGCCCACGGTCTCCATGCTCCGCCTCGTCACCGGCCCGTTTCATCCCACACTCGAATCGCAACTCGTTCATGATCTGCGTGTTCTCAAGTCCGGCAATCCCCAAGCCGCAGTCGCGCTGGTGGTGCCTTCGGATCAGTTGCGTCGCTCGCTCAAGCGGTTGCTGGTCGTCAAGCGGGGTCTGGCACTACTTAACGTCCACATTCTCTCGTTTCACCAGCTGGCGTTACAGTTGCAGCGCGAGCGCCTCACGACAGCCGGAGCGGCTGGTGCGGTGTGGCAGGTGGAACTCGTTACCGACATGTTTTTCGAGCGCCTGCTTCAGCACCTCGGGGAGCGCAACGTGCCTCAGACCGGGGCGCTTTGTTTGTCGCAGCTGCCGTCCGGAGCCTGGCCGGCTTTGTGGGCCAGTTTGCGAGACCTCAAGGATGCCACGGTGGATTCCGCCCTGGCGTTACGCGCGGTGGAGGAAGGTCAGTTCCCGCCTGAGGACGGTGAGAAGCTTAAGGGATTGTTTACGTTATATGCGGCGCTGAGGGACGGTAGTACCGCGCTGGGTGTGGGATCTCCGGATGACTTGGCCGCGTTCGTCACCGATTTTGTACCGTCCTCTCCATTTCTCCGCAGCCTCAGCGGTCTCTGGTACTACGGGTCGTACGACCTGACGCAAACCCAGCTGACCCTCCTGGAATCGCTCAGCGTCTCCCTGCCGATCACAGTGTATTTCCCGCTCAGCAAACGACCGGCCTACGGTTTTGCGCGACAGTTTCTAGAGCGGCACCTCTACCCGATCGTCGGGGGGGCCGACGAACCAGCTGGGGCTGCCTCCGGTGATGGCGCGCATGATTCTCATGAACTAAATGTATCGGTCGAGGTATGCAATGCCGCCGGGATCGACGATGAACTGACGCTGGTCTGCAAACAGATCCTGTCGCTGGTGGAAACCAACGGCTTTGCGTTCGACGAGATCGGTGTGGTGGGTCGCACCCTCGTGCCGTACCAGGCCTCCCTGAAACGACTCTTCGACCAGCATCGCATTCCGTTTCTCTCCAGCGCGACGGTGCCGCTGTTACAGGAGCCGTCCGTGAAGACGCTGCTTCACCTGGCCCGGCTCAAGGGGGGCGGGCTGCATCGACCGGCCATGTTGGAAGTGATGACCTCCCCATGGAATCGCCGCTTGACGGCCAAGCGCGGCGGAGTCGAACCGCGTCCGGACCTCTGGCGATTGGCGGTGTTGGCGCTTGGGATTACTCGCGGCGAAGAGGAGTGGCGACGGCTGGCGCAATTAGGGCGTCTGGAATCCTGGTCGTCCGATGCCGACGACACCGTGACGGAAGAACTCGGGTCGCTCTCGATCGATGGTACACAGCTGCGTCTACTGTGGGGCTGTCTCTCGCCGCTGATCGAGGATGTGAAGCGCCTTCCCGAGCAGGGTGGGTATGGCACCCTGACCGATGCCTTCTGCTCCCTTGCTGAGACCCATCTGACCGTTCCCCTCGGAGTCTCCACATCCATTGACGCGACGGCGCAGTGGGACGATGCCCCGGATGTAAATGAGGCATTGTCCCGGGTCATGGCTGAACTGCGCGCGTTGGATCGACTCGATGTCACCATTACCTGGGACGAGTGGACGGAGACGTTCGTCCAAATCCTGGAGCGAACGACCTACGCCCTGACGCCGTCCTCGCACCACGGCGTGCAGGTATTGGATGCGATGGCGGCCCGCGGCGTGGGCTTCCGCGCCCTCTTTCTTATCGGAATGAACGAAAAACTGTTTCCCCGGTATATCCATGAGGATGGATTTCTTCGTGATCGGCACCGCCTGGTGCTAAGCGAAACCCTGGGCTACAAGATCGACCAGAAGCTGCAAGGATATGGGGAGGAGGCGCTGCTGTTCGAGCTGTTGCGAGCGTCGGCCCGGGAACGCCTGTATCTTTCCTATCAACGGGCGGATGCCGCCGGTCGCCCGTTGGCGCCGTCCGGTTATCTGGATGTGGTCGGGGTGGTGCCACACCCGTCGGACCCTGAGTCTCTGTTCTCCCTTCCACGTCGGTGGCCGGACCGTGTCGATCTTCCGCTCTTCACGCCCCACCTGCAGACGAGAGAGGAATTGACGGTGAGTACGGTGCTGCAGGGGCGTGACGTGACAGCCCTGTTGGAGGCAGTGGGGCGTGACGGGTTGTTATTTTCCCATGGGCTGGGCGCGCAAGGGGTCATCGAAAGCGGTCATCCGGCGCTGAGCGCGTACGACGGGATGCTCGAACATTCAGGCGCCCATTGGAAGACGGTCACTGAACGTGGATTCTCGCCGACGGCGCTGGAAACGTATGCTCGTTGTCCCTTTCAATATTTTTCCGGACAGGTGCTCAAGCTTGAATCGGTGCGCCCCGTCCCTGCCATGGAACTCACGCCTCCGGCGATGGGGCAACTCTGCCATGACGCGTTGCGACGCTGTTATCTGGCACTGATCCAACAGGGCTGGCCGGCGACGGCGCTGCCTGCCCCCGTCATCACTGCGGAGGTGAATCGGGCTGTCGCGCAGGCCTTTGAAGCCTATGCCTTGACGCATGGCACCGGGTATGCTCTGACCTGGCAGTTGGCACAGGAGTCGGTCCAGCGGTTGATCGAAGCGACGATCGTACTTGATCGTGAAGCGGCGTTGGCCTCGGGGTTCCATCCCGCTGAATTCGAATTGGATGCCAACGGACTTTTGCCGGGTGGTTCTGGCGGGCAGGAAATTCCTCTCCGTGGACGATGGGATCGGGTGGATCGGCATCCGGGGTCTGGCGCAGTGAGGGTCATCGATTACAAGTATCGAGCGAACGACCGCGTGGAGGCCAAGGATCGTAATCTTCTGCAAGCGGCCCTGCGTGCTCAACGGCTGCAGCCTGCGCTCTATGCCTTAATGACCGCTGCCGGGTCGTCCGGTGACCGGCAGAAGGCTCTACCGGAGCAGGTCGAGTTCCTCTATCTGTTGCCGCATGCCGCTCCTGCGGTTGAGCGTGTGTCCTTTGCCGCTTCGGCCTGGCAGGGACCCTCCGGTCCGATGTTGAGCCGGACGATGCAGGTGCTGCTCGATGGCATACGTGCCGGACAATATTTCATCGTTCCGGACGCCCACTGCACCCATTGTGAATTCTCCACCGCCTGCCGCCGCGCCCATCAACTAAGCTGGTGGCGGGCCTATCGGTCCTCGCCGGCCAGGACGTTACGGGACCTGCGAGCGCAGAAGGTGGCGCGTGACTGAACCGGCGCAGATTCCGGACCAGGCGGCCAGGGAAGCGGCCGCCACCACGTTCGACCGGAATGTCGTCGTGATCGCCGGGGCGGGAACCGGGAAAACCACGCTGCTGGTGAACCGGTTGTTGTACCTACTCATGCGCCGGACCGATCCGTTGGACCTGTCGCGCATCGTGGCCCTGACCTTCACCAACAAAGCCGCCACCGAGATGAAACTCCGTTTACGGGAGCGGCTCCGCTCGTTGGTGAATGCGAAAGGCCGCGACAATCCTCCGGCCGGGAGTGGCACCGTGTCGATCACCGACCTACGCCTGCGGTATGGGTGGACGACCGATGAGATCGTAACCCGGGCCGATGCGGCACTCCGTGACATCGAGAAGGCGCAGATTGGAACCCTGCATAGTTTTGCCGCGCATCTGTTGCGCCTGTATCCCATTGAAGCCGGAGTGACACCGACGTTTCAAACGGACGAAGACGGTTCGCGGTTCGAAGAACATTTCACCAATGAGTGGGAGTTGTGGCTGGATCGCGAGCTGGGGGCGGCAGGAAGCGATCACGGACGCTGGCGGGTACTGTTGGATACGTTCAGTCTCGATGAACTACGCGAGTTGGCTTACAGCCTGCACAGTGACTTGGTCGATCTGAACGGGCTGATGCAACAGGTGGCGGGGACCGGCCTGAATTCGGGATTGCGTGACTGGTTCTCCCTCCGGAAGGCGCAGGCGGAACGACTACTCGCACGGTATGACCGACCCAAGCGACGCAAAGTCGAACTGATGCTCGCCGCGGTTGCGGACCTGTTCGCTCTCCTGCTCGCCGAGGGTTTGGGCGCGGTGCGGTCTTTCTCAGGCGAGTCGCAGGAATTGTTGGCCAAAGATCTCGGCGCCGCCCCGACCGGTTGGGAGGAAGACGACTACGAAGCTGTCGAGTCATTGCAGCGGATCGCCAAACGGTTGCTCAGGGTCGATCATGAACTCCTGCAGAATCTCCTGGCCCTCCTCTCGCCCTTCGTACAGTCGGTGCGGAAGTCGCTCCTGGATTCCGGCTGGCTCACCTTCGACGGCTTGGTCGGCAAGGCCAGAACCCTGCTTCGCGATCATCCGCCCATCCGTGAGCAGTTGAAACGGGACTATCGCGCGCTGTTGGTCGACGAATTTCAGGATACCGATCCGGTGCAGTACGAGATTGTGCTTTATTTGGCAGAGCGCCTCGGCACACAAGCCGGTTCATGGCGTGAAACGGAACTCGAATCGGGAAAACTGTTCATCGTCGGTGATCCGAAGCAATCGATCTATGCCTTCCGTCGGGCCGATATCGAAGCGTTCGACCACGTCGTCGATCGACTGGAAGGCAGCGGGGCGTTGCGCTGCGAACTGGCCACGAACTTTCGCAGCCATGGGCAGGTGCTCGATCTGGTCAATGGCGTATTCAATCGGCTCCTGGTGGCGCAACCTGCCATTCAGCCGCCGAACGTTCCGCTGACGGTGCAGCCCAATCGATCGAGTCAGTTTCGCAATCCCGGTGTGGAACTCCGGTTGGTCGTATCGGAAGATGACGGCGACTTGGATTCGGCAGCGGCAACGCGAGTGGAAGCGGAACAGATCGCACGGATGGTGTCTGGCTTGCTGCGGCCGGTCGGGCAAGGGAGCGAAGCGAGGGGGCCGGAAAGCGGGCTTCGACCAGGGCATATCGCGCTCCTCTTTCGAAAACTAACTCAGGCCGAGCATTACCTGGAAGCCCTCCGTCGGCATGGCATTGCTTACATCATCGATGGCGAGAAACATTTTTACCGCCGGCAGGAGGTGATCGACCTGGTCAACATTCTCCGGTGCGTCGACAATCCTCACGACCGCATCGCTCTGGTGGGGTTGCTCCGGTCGGCGGTGGGGGGGCTGCCTGATTCCGCATTGGTCGGCCTGCAGGAACGACAGGCGCTGGATTACCGCGACGTCGAGCGCCTGACAGACTGGAGCAGTCCGCATGCCGAGCCGCTCCGTCGGCTGTACGACCGGTTGGCGCGGCTGCATGAGCAGGCGCCCCGCTGTCCGTTGCAGGAAGCGCTGGATCTCATTTTTGCACAACTCCCTGTACTCGAACTCGCGGCGGCATCCCTGCACGGAGAACAGGCCGTGGCCAATCTTTTCAAGGTTCGCCAGATGGCGGCGGATCTGGCGGATCGCCCGAATCTCACGTTGAACGGCTTTGTCTCGCTCATGCTGGACCGCCTCACGGAGCAGCCGGAAGAAGCGGAGAGTGCGCTGTCGGAGGAGACGCTGGATGCGGTACGTGTGCTTACCATCCATAAGGCCAAGGGTTTGGAGTTCCCGCTGGTGATTCTGGCCGGATTACACCATGGAGATGGCGCGGGGCGTGGTCCTGCGCGAACGCTCATTTGGCATGACTGGTCGACGGGTGTGCAGGGTCTCGACTTGGGGGATCGCTGTAGCCTGGGTGCGGTGCTGGTGGCCGAAAAGGCGCGCACTCGTGAACAGGCGGAACGGCGTCGGCTGTTCTATGTCGGGATGACGCGCGCACGGGAGTGTCTGGTGTTGTCCGGAGCCCTTCCGCGGCGGCGGGTACGGGGGGCGTTGTTGGAATTGTTGGAGGAGGCGGCCGGAGCGCAACTCGGCCTGGCCGAACAGCAGGACATTCCGGTCGGTGACGTCGGATTGCGTCAGATCGTTCTGCAGGGTGATGATCGTCCGCCCGCCAGGCAGCGTGAATGGCCCATCGCATTGGAAGGCGCGGTCATGGACCGGGCGTTCTCCGAACGTTGGATGCAGCGCGATCGGAACTGGCAGGCACTGCGATCGGAACCCTTGCTGGTCTCTCCGTCGGACTTCATTCAGAAACCGACGCCGGTATCCGAGAGGGAGACAGGGCAGGTAAGACGGGTGACGCCGGGGAAGACCGTGGGGACCATCGTACACCGGCTTCTGCAATACTGGGATTTCACCGCCGATGTGGCGTCACAGCTAGCGCTCATCGACCACACTTCGCTGGCGCTCGATGAAGCGGATACGGCAACGCAGGAGGTTGTGATCGAGGAGGTACGGGACCTGTTGCGAACCTTCGCCCAATCTGCGGCCTATGATCGACTGCGGCGGGCGACGGTGATCGGGCGTGAGGTCCCGTTTCTGGTACCCTGGAACGGCGGTCGCCAGATCATGGAGGGGGTCGTCGATCTGCTGTACCGGATCGACGGCATGCTCTGGATTGCCGATTATAAGACGGATATGATCCCGTCGGAGCAGGTGACGGCAAGGGCTGAGTTCTATCGGGAACAGGCGCGCCTGTATCGGGCGGCGGTCGAACAGTCGTTGGGCGAGCCGGTGGCGGGTTTTGAATTTATCTTCCTGCGACATGGAGTGGCGGTCACGGTCTGAGTGCAAAGGAGGGTGGCATGAGGGCGTTTCGATGGGCGGTGTTGGCAATGATGGCGGTCCTCGGCTGTGCGAGTCAACACAAGGCGGAGGTGCGGCCGCTGCATGCGGTGGCCGGGACCAGCGCGGTGGTGAGTCAACAGTTGGAGCAGGGCAATCAGTTGTTTGCACAACAGGACTGGGCCGGGGCTCGGCAGGTGTATTTGGCGACGATCCAGGCCGACCAGACGCTCGCCGAAGCTCACTACAATCTTGCGTTGACGCTGGAGCGATTGGGTGAGAAAGCGGAAGCCAGGAAACACTATGTCGCAGCGGCCAACCTGGCTCCAGGGAACAAGGTGATTTGGGATGCTCCGCCGCTTCGAAAATATGACCGCGAGCTCGGATTGGACAGAAAATCCTGGATGGACGCCAATCCCAAGTAGCAGAGGTCGCTACGGCGCTCCCTTGTCAGAGTGGAGCGGCTGTTCCTGAGTCAGGCTGAAGCGGCCGTTTCCGTTGGGACGCGATCGCCAGGATGACGGCTCCCGCCACGATCATGGGAATGCTGAGCACCTGTCCCATCGAAATCGTACCGACGATGAATCCGATCTGCGCGTCCGGCTCGCGAAAGAACTCCACCACGATCCGGCAAAGCCCATAGCCCATCAGGAACGCACCGAAAATGGTGCCCGAAGGCGGCAGGCGTCGGGTGATCAGCCACAGCACGGTAAAGAGCAGGAGCCCTTCCAGGAACGCTTCATACAGCTGCGACGGGTGGCGGCAAACCAGGCCGCCGGCCGGAAACACCATGCACCAATCCACATCCGTGGGGCGGCCGTAGAGTTCGCCGTTGATAAAGTTGCCAATTCGCCCCAGTCCGAGACCCACGGGGGTCACACCGGCGGCAAGGTCGGCGATGGTCAGGACCGTCATGCCCTGCCGCCTGGCAAATAGGATCAATGCCACAATGGTCCCGATCAGTCCGCCATGGAACGACATGCCGCCTTCCCAGACGGCAAAAATCTTCAGCGGATTCTCCAGGTAATAGGACAGGTTATAGAACAGCACATACCCCAACCGGCCGCCGGCAAACACGCCGACTGCTGCGTAGACGATCATGTCGTAGACCTGATCGTTGTTCAGCGGCAGCTTCTGTGCCCTGGTCCGGGCCGCGATGATGAAGTAGGCCAGCGTGAGGCCGATGAGATACATCAGGCCGTACCACCGGAACTGAAGCGGACCTAACCGCAGGAAGACCGGGTCGATGTCGGGATAGGGGATGGCGTGCAACCAGGATAGCATAGTAGGACTCCACATAGTTTCGCGATCTTATGTGAGCCTGTTCTGCAATGCAAGGCAGGGCGAGAAGCCGCGCCGGGCAAGGGCTGCAGGCGGTTTAGATGTTTTCCCGATGCACACCTGTCGCTTTTCTGAAACGGTTGTCTCTTTCCGTTGTTCACAAAACAGCACCCTTTATGAGAAGTCGTTAACCCGGTGTCGTCGTAACGCAGAAATCTCAACGAATCCGCATCGCGCGGCCGTGGCACAGTTGATGCTGTACTCATCGGTAGCTCTCGCCGGAAGTCAGTGGACAGTAAACCTTGTGGTACTAAAGGGAGGATGTCACGATGTCTACCAAGGGGCGTGAAGCAGCGAAGATTGCAGCCATCATCGGAGGGGGCGCAGTTGTGGGGGCGGCGCTGGGATTACTTCTGGCTCCGAAGACTGGGGCGGAAACGAGGCGGGATGTTGCGCGATATGCCAAGCGGGCGCAGGTCCAGGCCACCCGTTTCAGTCGCTCCGTGAAGAGTGGCGTTTCCACCATGGTGGAACGTAGCAAGGCATTGGTGAAGAGAGACGATCATAAAGAAGCCGCGTAAGCCCGGTGTTTGTCGGCCCGGTTCTGACACAAGGCGCATACTGCAGCGGCCTGTCTCCTCAGGGACAGGCCGTTTGCATGTGAGCAAATGTTCGTCTTGGCAGCTTGACCCCCCGGGAGCCCGATGTTAGATTTCGCCCCGGCAGTTTTTACTGCGGGAGTGGCGGAATCGGCAGACGCCCAGGACTTAAAATCCTGTACTGTAAAAGGTGTGCGGGTTCAAGTCCCGCCTCCCGCACCACAACGCCAAGGTTTTCCTTCGACGACCGGCCCCATTTGTGTTCCTCCGACTTCTCCCCAACCGTGCGCGTGTGAAAGCTCCTCTCGCCGGATCCACCTTTGAGCCAATCGTAGAACGCCGAAATATGCTCTCTCTTGTATGCCTGGGTCATTTCTGCCGGGAAATGGGGGGTGTAATGACTTGTCAAGTAGCGGCCCCCGTATGTGTGCATGGCGTGGTCGGTGATGATGGTGCCGGCGGTGAGATGAACGACGCCAATTTCTCCGCGGGTGTCGGGCCCTGGAGGGCCATGGAGAAGCGGTTGTGGTTGTACTGATGCTCCCAGGTACGTCGCGCCTGGGTCGCTGACGCAAACCCGTCAAACGTCGTGCGACTCCAAAATTCTTCCTCGTCGATGCGATGACTGCGTTCCACCTTCCCATTCTGTTCGGGCCGGCGCGGTGTGATATGCCGGAGACGAATGCCAGCTGCTTGCACGGCGAGGGCAAAGGCCAGCGGGAATTCTGCGCCAGAGTATAAGCGGAACAGGCATTATCGTTCGTTCAGATCTCCCCTAGAATGTACGTGGCACCTCACTCTAGGAAGGGGGCATCCGATGATGGAGCGTTCTGCAAGCGCGCAACCGTGTACCTTGGTGGCAATTGATATGGCCAAGTCGATTCATGAAGTGTTGGTGGAGCCACCGACTGGACGCCGGCAACGATGGCGGGTTAGGAACTGCTAGCCGGATTTTGTGGTGTTACGTGACCGGTTCCGTGCCTTGCAGACGCCCGTGCTGGTCGGATTCGAAGTCACGGGCAACTACCATCGTCCCCTGGCCTATTATCTGGGCCAATGCGGCTTCGAGTTGCGTCTCATTTCTTCCCTCGCGGCGGCGCGGACGCGCGATGCGCGCTACAACTCATGGGATAAGAACGATCCCAAAGACACGCACGTCTTGCTGCATTTACTCAAAACCGGGGGGTCCCAGCGGTATCACGATCCGCTCGTGCACGCCATGAACGATTTGCAGGAACTCGCCCAGACCCATTATCAGGTCTCACTGCGGAAGGTGCAGGTCCAGCATAGCCTCATGACCCATTACCTCCCGTTGTACTTTCCCGAGGCGGAACGGTGCTACACGAACTCGCGGGCGCAGTGGTTTACGCAACTGCTGCATCGGTTCCCCTGTCCCGCCGCCATCATCCGCTATTCCCAGGACGAGTTTGTGCACGGGGCGTGGACGGTGGTGGGCCGCAAAGTCAAGAAACGCGGTTTCCTTGCTGATCTCTATGCCACGGCGAGTCGGAGCATTAGGCTTGCCGTGGCGGAAGACTCCGAGGCCAGTCAGATGTTCCGTGTCACGTTGGCGGAACATCAACACCTGTGCGCCATCCGGGCCGCGATTGAGCACCAGGCCGACCAGGCGCTTCAGTCCCATCCCGACTATCAACGGCTGCGAACCTTATCGGGAGTGGGACCGATTCTCGCGCTCACGATTTTGGCGGAGGCCGGGGACCTGCGCCGGTTTCCACATCACCGCCAATTTCTCAAGTTCTGTGGGTTCGATCTCTGTACGCAGCAGTCCGGACAGTTCCGTGGGATAAGCCGACTCTCGAAGCATGGCAATGCGCGGCTCCGCTATGCCTTCTGGATGGCCGCGAATGGGGCGGTCCGGATGCGACAAAATACATTCCGCGAAAAGTATGCGCGGTATATCAAGGCCGATCCCCACAATCCGGATCGCAAGCGCAAGGCCCTCTGCGCCGTCGCCGCCAAAGTGGCGCGCGTCGCGCACGGATTAATCAAGAGCGGCACTGACTATCGACCGTACTTTGAGGCACTCCCACCCAGTGAAGCACTCCGTTCGCTAGGGCCATCGAGGCAGATCCTGACCTCGTAGATCATGCTCGGAGCTTCCACTGGGGCTGCCTGTTGTGTGGAGTACGGTCAAGGCCAGGATGTTGGACCTTGTATCACTATGGTCAACAGCGCCTCACACCACGTGGAAGACCATTGGGAGTATGTGCCGACTCGTGCAGAGTGGCCGTTCCAACGGCACAGGGGAGATCTGTCCGCACGGCGTGCTTGCGTTCCGCCTATAGTCCGTTATCTACTTGTACCTTGCGAATGGAAAATGGGAACACCTGACGGATCGTGGCCAGAAACTCCAGACTGGTGCCGTGATACTTGCGGGGATATAGGCGCAACACGCGATACCGTGTGCAGTCGTCAAGGGTCGTGTACTGAAAACATTTCTGGCCGGCGACCTTCACTGCCTTGACATCGACCTGCACACACTCGCCGGGGTGCTCCTTGCTGAAGAGAATGGGGTGACGTGGGCGACGCGGATCAGTGCGCCGGATGGGGGGATAGCCGAGATCCCGGCAGATCCGGCGAATCGTGGCGGTAGCGACTCGAATCTGATGCCCCCGGTTGAGCCAGATGCGCGTCCGCATCGCCCCAAACTGCAGGTCGCGGCGAGCCTGCTTGATGAGCTGTACGGTCTCTTCGGACAGCCGTCGACGGCGCTTCACTGGATGGCGTGGGACTAATCCCGCAGGCCCACTGGCCGCCCAACGGCGGTGCCACGTTCTCACCGTCTTGCGATCCAATCCGAATCGCCGGGCGGCGCCTTTGAAGCCGTAGTCTTGCGCTTAGCGTAAGACCGCCAGCCGCTGTTGATGGTGTGGTGATGCCGTGTGGCAATATGGAAGGTTCTCAGTTCCTTCGTCGTGATCAATTGCATGGGATCCCCCCTGGTCATGGCATGTGACTGTAATCCAGGCAGGGGGCCAACTCTCAACAAGATATTTCACTACGCAGAGGCCGGCATGAGATGGCGGCGGCTGTACCAAACCCGCTGACACGCAAAATACGTACAGCAAGTTCGGCCGACACTAAGAGAATTGCCTAGTCCTGAGGATGCCATGACCTGAGTGAAGCCTGTTCATATATCCCAGAAGCCGGATCGCTTTTCGACAATTGCCAATCAGTACACCTATCTATGTTGTCACTTCCTCGCGACAGTGCCTGCCAGGCCCGGCTCGGTCTTAAGCGCCCTGCTTTCCTCTCAAATTTTCATTTCATCGCTTGTAGGAGTGCACGGTGAATCGTCTCCGCCGCCACACGATTTCCTTCGTCTGTCCAGTGAGTATCATCGGGCAGATACGTCGCGATACCCTTCTGAGAGGCGGCTTTCAGCGCAGGGGTGAGGTCAATGTACTCAATGCTTGGCTCCAACTGGACGAGGAGCTGTTGTAGTTGATTTGGCAGAGCGCTGACGCGCCATTGCCGCACCGCATCTGTCAGCAACGACACGTTGGGGAGGTCATGGTATACGCGATATTTCTCTGGAACGAATGCCACGAGGAACCGGATATTCTGTTCGCGACACAGGCTTGCTGCCTCTGCGATGAGAGCGGCGGCTTTGTGAAGGGTCTTCTCTGAGGGGCGCTCCACTTCAGTCGGAGCGAAGAATACGGTGTTGGTCCTGTTGTTTGTGTCGGTGAATTCGGCCCGAAGCTTCTGGATCGAGTCATGAGGCACGCATGGGGGCACCGGAGGACGGAACATCGACACCGCGAGATTTCTTGTCAACGACCGAAACCAGAAATCTTGCCAGAAAGTATTGCTGCTGAGATGCGCCCCGTTGTCATACCCGTGCGCATCAATAAAATCATTGCCTTCAAAAAATGCCCAGACGACGGTCTTTGGTTTGAGCGGAAGGCCGAAACGCTTGAGCACGGCCAGCTCCTGCTGAGGGCCATATCCCGAATGACCAAGATTCGCAACTGACTTGCCTTGAAGCTCACTGAGGATCGTCGTGATCAGCTTTGCCTCGGATGTCAGGTATCCCTCTATGTAGGAGTCCCCGATCACAACAAGGTCCGCCTCATGGATGTCTCGATTATTGCGAAACCCATTTCTGTCGTACTTGACATCGATTGTTCGCGCTGGATCAGGAGGAATGCATAAGGCCTGTCCTATATTCCCTTGATAAGCCGCTTTGTAGTGATAGTAAGCGTCATGTCGCCATAGAAGTTCGTTGTCAAACTGCCTCCCGGTTATGCTCAGGGGATTACCTTGTTCAAATCTCCCAAACAACGTGCGGTAATCAATCAATCCGAGTAGGGCGGCACTCTCCGCCAACAACCAGCAGACGACCAGAGCGCTTGTGGTGAGCAGGAACCTTGTTCCCACTTCCGAAAGTGGCACTCGTGCAAACATTCCGTAGAGCGCCCATGCTAACAGGTAGGAAGCAATGGTATTATCGAGCAAGTGTCTGATGTTCGTGACTCCAGTGAGCAGGAGTAGGCCATATCCGAGAAGGAATACGGCCATGGTTAGACTGCTGACAACCCCTCGCTTTTCCCCATTACGCATGACTCGACCGGCCCTCCCTGGATTTCATGTAAACAATCGCTGACAGTGAGTGCCCGTTAGCTAGCTCTGAGATATGAGTTAGTGAATGACCCAGCCAGAACATCGCAAATCTACGCTGTCCAGTATGGCTGGACCTTTCTCCCACCGTCAAATGAACAGTTTAAGAGTTCATGACATTCAGAGTGGCGGGTGCAGATGAGATTCTCGTGCGTCGCTCGGTAAATATGTTCAATAAGATTGCTTGAATAGATGCCTCTACGTGTATCAAAGTTGGGACGTTTCCTGGAGAGGTAATTGGGGTGATGCTAATCGGCTTTCATACAGCACGGCCTCGATGATTGTCCAGTATTACTGGACGACACGAGTGTCCGATATTCGCCTGGAGGACGGCCTTGCTTATCTAGCAAAGCCCGGCTCAGATGTCTAAAGATAATCGTCGACGACTCACAGCCGGATCGATTGAGTGCGAATGCGCTGTATTAATGGCTGTGTTGAACTTGGCCGTTGATATGAATCATCTGGATAAAAAACGACTCAAGCGATTGCCTGTACCGGAATATGTCAAGCGTGAACGTGTCCTTGATGGATGGGAGCTGCTCAAGCTTCGAGAGGTAGCCACTCCGAAAGTCTGGCGCATGATCATGGCCGCGCTTCAAATCGGACTATGCCAGAATCAACTTATTGAGATGCATGAAGAGTGGCTGATGCAGCGGGCGGATGGGTGGTGGATGGTGCCGGCGCCCGGCAAGTCAAAGATCCAGGGCGTACCCAAGATCATCCCCCTCAACGGTCTAGCTTATGAAGTCTTGATTAAGACCGCGCCTGGCATGGGAAGACGGTTCTTTAGCCAATGAGTGAACGGCAATTCATTCGAATACAGTTGGATGGGAACCTGCGAATGAGAATGAGCAGGACTTCACAATCTGCATTTTCATGATCTCCGTCATACCTTCGCGACTTGGCTGATGCAATGCGGTGTGGATTACGCTGTGATTCAAACCCTGAAAGGTGAACCGCTTCCGGGTTCAGCGAAGTACTACATTCACAACTGGGATGGACGATTACGAGATGCAGTGACGCGCTTGGAGTCGTTCACTGAGGCTCTTCTGAACGGCGAAAATGCCTCTGAGGTGCCACCATCCTACGTAGAACAATCTCTAAGCATGCGAAATGTGGTGCCGAGGGACAGAATCGAACTGTCGACACAAGCCTTTTCAGGACATGCTCTTTGTTTGCAATAGATTGAAATCGTTTCTGGTTTGTCGTTGCGGCATGTTTGGACAACCAAATGGACAACTGATCATTTCCCCATGATCGCTGTGAGTTCTTCCTCGTCTGCTCCAATTCGAGATGTTGTATTGGCAGCGAATTCAGTTGATCTGTCTTGCACGAGCAAGCCAATTGGACGTGAGGAATTGACCCTGCACTCAATCGGCTTGAGTCGACTCTGCGGTGGTCATACAGTTTATGTGTATGATGCCAACCGTTCGTGCGATTCCTGACTGGCCCGTGTGCTACCGGACCGATTAACCACGGGGGAGGCTGTTGCCTGGTCCGGTCGGATTGCATTCCTGCCGTCAGTGGGTGAGTTTGTGCGTTATCCTCCAACGTTGAGGTGAACGGCTTCTCTCGACCTTTTCGCCTACGGGAGAACTATGAAGAAGATGTTGGTCTTAGCACTTTGGCCACAATGAGGAGCCCACCGTTGTTCTGATGTCTCCAGAGGGAGAGCCCAGTATCGCAGCGCGAGTAGTCACTGGGTTAGGCTCAATTTGCCACACGTTGCCCCATCGAATTCCCAAACATTATGGCGGTGTGATTTCCGTGTGAGCTTGGACGGGCACATATGGGCCGCGCCATCGCCTAAATCCTCTTGGAATGCTACCGGGTGCGCCTGTCTTGTGATCGAATAGATAGATGATGATAAGTAAGATCCAGTCAATATTTACTACGGGTGTGTCTTCCTAGCATTCTCAAGAAGTTACCAAATGGTTGTATTTTAATTCCCTCCTCTTGCCGCTTCCATGATGCCCTGTCTTCTATGCATGCAGCCCCCTGATGAGAGAAAATATTTAGTAATTTTCATTATGACCAGTCGTAAAGCCTTGAGTTTCAAGCATTCACAGCCGTATTATCCCGCCTACCTCAGGAGGATGTGTGAGTCCAGAAATGGTGATCCATAAATGGGCGTGCCACACATTTCTCCTCCTACTCGCCACCAATCTCACGACACTCCTCTTTGATTGTGGTATTCGCCCATCGCTGGGAACATTTGCCTGGCGCACTTCATACAGAATTCACTTGGTTCCGCTGCAAGCACTGTGCGGGGAGCCTCCCCGCATGATGTGGGGAATGGACTGCCAGCGGGGGCACCAAAAATCAGGGCGATACACGATAGATCCACACAAGACGGTTAATTCCCACCTGCCGACGGTGTGGGAATGGGCCTTGCTTTTACTTAAGGTGTATCGGGTTAAGCCTTAACAAGGCTTGAGCAGATCTATGCAGCTGCCTCGATCGGTGCTGATCAGGCCAGCGGGTCTTTCGGTGAAGCGTTCTTGATGTGGTCCTCCAGGAGGGACGTTATGTGTCGGATGTTGGTGGCTCTTGTGCTTCTCGCCGCTGGTTGTGCAGGAGAGCAGAAGGCACCGGTGTGGCTGAATACGATGCCTGCTTCGACTCAAGAACTCTGCGCCATTGGGGTCAGTGGTCCCACTTATTATCCGGAAGATGCACGCGCTCGGAGTCAGGCGTCAGCCATGGCGGAGTTGGCGAGGACGATTGAGGTACGGGTGAAGGCCAATATGGTGCTCAATAGCGAGGGGAGTAGTGGCGGCTTTGACATCAGGCTGAACGAGACGGCGGGATTCGGCAGCGATGTGGTGCTGAAGCAAGCCCAGGTTCGTGAACAATGGGTGCAGAGTGGGAAAGACATTCGTCACGGAGAGCCAGGCACCGTTTACACGCTCGTCTGTATGCCGGTGATGCATTGAGTGTGGGCAGAGTTTGAGAAGGGAGGGAAGTGAAGATGCGGACAGGTTCAGGACAAACGCAGGGGAGGAGGCGCAGCAGGGCTCGTGTCGCCAGGGCTCTGTCGGCTGTCTTCGGAGCAGCTGGGGTAGTGCTGATATTGGGGGCCTGCCACTCAGGAAAGCAGGTATTGGTAGACATGATGCATCCGCCGAGCGTCCCGGTCCCAGCCGAGGTAACAGATATAGATGTTGAAGAATTCCAAGGCCCTGCCGAGTGTGCGAAACACCTCAAACAGAAACTCGTCACGAAGGTGACCGAGTCAGGAATCTATAAGCCTGCAGTCCCAGGCCTCTCGGAACCGTCGGAGACGCTCACGCTCAGGGGAAGCGTGAGCACCTGTGCTCTGAGCCTGGGATCCGGCACGCTCAATACAGTCCTGTCAGCCTGGTATATGGGCGAGCAAGTCCATCAGGCAGTGGTCGAGGAGCACACGAATCGGCCGGGTGCCCCTTCCAATGAAGTCCGTGATGTCTTGGTCGACCGCGTCACGATTCGCATGGCGAAGCCCATTCTTCCGCTCAAGCGAAAAGAAATCCGTAAGTTTTATCCTATCGATGGAGATGGCGATGCCGGCATGGGTGCGGCATCAAATGGAAACTGGTCGTTGGCTATCGACAGTTTCGGCAAACAGATCAAGGAGAAGCCCAACGAACATCGAGCCTGGTACAACCGGGGAATCGCCTATGAAGCGACCGGCCGGTACGAGTTGGCGATGAAAGACCTTCGGAAGGCCATCGAACTCAAGCAGTCTGAACAGTATGTCGAGGCGCTCGCCCGAGTGGACAAGGAAATGCAATCTCGGAAGCAAATTGATGAACGCAAGAAGCACGGGGAGTGAGACATGATGCCGATACCTAGACCTTCGCGTATACGGATGGGGTCTCTGGGACGCAAGATCCGACCTGTCCTGACGCTGCAAATCTTGATGGTGCTCGCGTTAGGCGGTGTGCTGGGTTGCGCGACTAATGGGTCAGACTCCGCGGTCAGGACGGCACCCGCCGCAGTGAGGTGCGCCTTTATGCCGGAGAACCCGAGACCTGCGTGGGTAACCACCCGTCCAGACACGGAAGACTATGTCGGGGTGGGGCAGGCTGGGTCGAGTGAGAGTCCTGAGAAGCAGATTCGTGCTGCAGAGGATGGTGCTCGGAGCAACCTTGCCTCAGAAGTCAGCGTGAAGATTCGAGAACAGTTGATCCAGAATCTCTGCGAAGGACAGTGTGGAGAGGAGGAGCAATCAAAAATTCTTCTCAAGGCCGAATCAAAAACCAGACAAACTCTTAAAGGGGCCAAGGTCCAGCACCGATGGCTCGATCAAGGCAGCTGCATGGTCTGGGTGCTGGTGACGTTACCTCGAGACAAAGTTGAGATGCGACGGGTGATGATGTTCAACCTGTCGCCTCCCTCACTCGAGATAGCAGGACTTTTGGTGGGACATCTTGAACGGGTGTTGCGTGATGATTTGGCTGTTGTGCCGGCGGATGCGCGATTAGAGGGGTGCGTGGCCGATAGTGCGAAATCTGAATGCCAAGATCGCGCCAACACGATCTTCGGGGCGATTACGGTGTCACTGGACAAGGAGGCCGTCTCGGGGGATGGGCAATTGCGCCAGCGCAGGTTTCGCGTCAAAGGCGGCCTGCGTTTTCAAGAGCGGCAGGTGTCCTCGTTCGACGTCACGTGCAAAGCCACAGCCGAGGCCAGAGCAGATATTCAAATGATCGATCGCGCAGCGGCGGAAGCTTGCCGCAAGGAGGTGCAAAAGACATTAAAGAAGGATTTGGAGATGATGGATTGAGGGCGCCGCAGTTGGCGGCTGCCCTCGATCCAATAGAAAGGAGGGATGACGATGGGCGTCAGATGGTCGAGGATCAGACGAATAAGCATATCGGGTGTGTTGGCGCTCGCCTTGTTCAGTAGCTTGGTGGGGTGTGAAAGCACCTCGATGTTTATCAAGATGAAACCCTGGGATGTTCATAAATGTGGAATGCCCTGCTGGGAGGAAGCCTGGCGGGCGAGCCAAGAGGTTCCGACCGTGGAGGCTTCCTTGGAGCGAGTCAACACCGCTGCCCGTTTGATTGAACTTGGGGAACTGATGCTGCAGGGAATTCCGCTCTCCGCAGGCTCGCTGTGGCCTCAGGAGATGAAGGGCACGCTTACGCTGAATGCGCAAAATTTCAGTCGATTCTTCCAGGAACACTATCGCCAAGGGGCGCTGTATGCTGCGGGGCTGGGATTCCAGCCGTCGCCCTGGACAGGGCGCGCGCTGGACCTTCAACAGCGACTCTTTAGCTCGCCACCAGATCTCCACTACGAGCGGACCTATCGATCGAAAACCCCCTCGCCCGAAGACGTCCGCGCGTTTGGGGAGAAGGTGTTGGGGAAGGGGTATGACCCAGGCTTCGATCAGAATTTTTTTCGACTGCTTCGCTATCATCCGGGCTTTGAGCCCAAGCGAGAGTTGTTTGCTGCGCAGTTTGAGGGAAAAGCGGCTGAATTCCATCCGAACGTGATGGAGGCGGTGTTGGCTCTGGCCGAAAACCGAGAAGATCTCAAGCAGTTTCGAGACGCTGTTCTGCAGGGAGAGGAGATGTGCGAAAAGGCTTCTCGGGACGTGGAGGAGTCCGCGCAACGAATTCGCCAGCTCAAGGCTCAAACCTTTGGGGATGCGACGACGCCGGACGAAGTGGCGAAACGGAGCGATGACAGCGATTCCGCGAAGGGGCTGCAAGAGTTGGAGGCGCAGTTTGAGAAGGAGAAGAAGGAATATGAGGATGCTGTCAACGCGTACCAGATGTCCCTTCAACAACTGAGTGTGGCCTTGGGGCAAATCAAAGGTCAGAATGGCGCGTTCACTCCGGAGCAACGGGAATTGGCCGTCAAGGTGCAAGCCGTGGTCGATACCGCGCGGGGGCTCTTGGGTGGGACTCGCTTCCTGGTGGTGATCGCAACCGTGCATCTGCCGAAAGCCACGCTCAATATCAGGCAAGAACTGCTGCGGATCGCCCAAAGTGGGGGCAATCTTGCGATGGCGCGCACAAAACAAATCGTGGTGGATGCTTCGCTCCTGAAATCCAATCTTGCGCTGATCGCCAGTGAGGCGAGTGTACTGGACAATGAAAGCCAACCCTATGATGAACTGTTTCTCAATCGAATCAATGCGCCGACAGTTGCGGCGCCTTAGAAGCGGATGGGAATTGGATACTCGTTGGACCGTCATCAAAGAGGCGGAGGGGGCAGGGGCTTGTTACTTAGGCGGTATTCTCACAGGGCAAAGGGAACGGTCCCCGAATGGTGCGGGGAAGCGGGTGGGGGCAGACGCGGGATGTGTATTCGCTCAATCCATCGGATTCATTCAAATTCAATATGTTAGCTGGGAGATCCGAGCGGGAACGAAGGTTGCTCAAGTGTGGTTGCATCATGCGGTTGGCAATCGAATACAGGAAAGTCGGGGACTAGACAATCATTCTTATAGGAGGAGGAAGGACATGAAGAAGATGCAAGCATTCTTGGTCACAGGGACACTGGCGGTGGCGACCTTGGTTGTGGGCTGTGCGGGACAAAAGCCGCAGCAAGGTGGCCCTCTGGCCAGGACGGATACGCCGATTCAGGAGGTCAAGGATCTGCCGAAGTGGGTCACCGAGAAGGGGGCGGCCTTCAGCGGCGAGCGTCGGGTGTTGTATGGGGTCGGCAACAGCGCGGGCATCTATAATCCGGCGCTGCGCCGGAAGGCGGCAGAGGGGCAGTCCAGAAACGACCTTGCGGCCACCTTGCAGGTCTACGTCGCGGGGCTCCAGAAACAATACATGGCCGAAACGACAGCGGGCAGTATGGATAAGACGAGTGTGGAACAGCATATCCAAGACACGTTCAAACAGGTGACCGAAGCGACCTTGGTCGGTGCGCAGATTGTGCAATATTGGGAAAATCCGATACGAAACGAGTCCTATGCCTTGGCACGGCTCGACATCGAACAATTTATGGACATCATGAAGAGCTACGCTGCGGCCAGCGGACAGTTCAAAGAATTGGATGCCAACTTGCGCGAATTTGTGAGGAAGAATGCCGACAAGGCGCACGACGAGCTGAACCAGGAGTTGGAGCGAAGAAAGCACGGCGCAAGCTAACAGGTGCTGTAGAGAAGGACGGCGATCGGTCGCGGGTGCTGCGGGCCCTTGTAGAAGAAGCATTCTCCTTTGGGCCCGCAGCCTGCCGCCACCATGCGGAAGAAGGCGTGAGTTTGTTTTTCCCAACCGGGCGAATCACGGATTTAAACAGTGCAGACCATGACACACCAGCATGCTGAGGCTCCTGTAGTGAATTTAAGGAGGGGGCACCATGACTATCATGAACTGTGAGCGTTTCCTAAAAGCAAAACTCGGCGCGGCAGGGGTTGTTCTGTCATTCCTGATGATCTGCGGCGCTGGGGCCGGAGCCACCTCGCCGACAGACGGGTGGCTCATCACCCCGCAGGAAGCAGCGTTGGCGCCTGCGGCTGACGCTCCAGGCGGGGCACTGCTCGATGTAGGGCGGCAGGAAAGCAATCTCGGACCAACGATCGAAGTCTTGAAGCCCAATGACGGCGACAGGGCGTCGGCCCCGATCGAAATTCAGATCAACTTTGTGCCCAAAACAGGAGCGGTGGATTTGACCAGTCTCAAGGTCACGGTGGTGAAGTTGTTTCCGTTCGACATCACGGACCGGGTGCGCGACTACGCCACGTCAGCGGGCATTCAGATGAAGGAAGCGAAGATCCCGGCCGGCAAGCACATCGTGCGTATCAGTGTGGCGGATACGGATGGGGCCAGAAGCGTGAAGGAGATTGAGTTCGAAGTCCTGTAAATAAGCCCGTCGATGAACGGGGGAGGGGCGGGGAGGAAGCCACAATGGAGAAGGATATGAGGGGCGAAACCGACACGAACCGGTATGTGCGCAGATACGTCTTGCTCTGTCTATCTCTCGTGTGGGCCGTGGTGGGGCCGGCACCATGGCCTGATGCACCGGCACGAGCTTCGACTCCGGCTCAGATCTATGCGGCGGCCGCTCCGGCGGTGGTATTAGTCGTGGCAAGTTCAGGGAGCGACGTCATGTCCGGGACCGGCTCTATCATCGATCCAACAGGACTCGTCCTCACGAATTCGCATGTGATTTTCGACAAGGATGCGAAGGCTCCCTACCGTAGCATGTGGGTTTTCTTGCGCCCAGATCGAGTCACGGGAAATGAAAAAACGGACCTCGCCCTTCGCCTCCAAGCGACGCTTGTGGCGCACGACCCTGAGTTGGACTTGGCTTTGCTGAAAGTGACAGGCCTATCCAAGGCGCTTCCAGTTCTGCCGATGGGGGATCCCGCGACGATTGCAATCGGGGCACGCGTGCTCGCGATCGGGCATCCCGAGCAGGGCGGACTCTGGAGTTTGACGACGGGAGTGATCAGTGCTGAGTGGGAGAACTTCACCCAAGTCCCAGGCAAGCATGTCTTTCAAACAGAAACCGGCCTGAATCGTGGCAACTCCGGCGGGCCGCTCATCGATGAGAACGGGCAGCAGATTGGGGTCAACACCTCGATGGCGAGAAAGGCGAAAGACGGCTTGGCGATCACCAGCATCAGTTTCGCCGTGAAGTCCAGTGTAGCCAAGGAATGGCTGGCCAAGCAGGGCGTGCAGGTTGCCTATGCGAAATCATTCCCTCCTGCTGGGCAAGGAAAGGACAGTGTCGCGCCGCAAGTTGGAGGTACTGTCCCACCGACCGATTCCGGCCCCAGACAGGCACTCCCGAGCGCCAAGCCCCAGCCTGCCAAGGTGCTCGAGAATCAACCGGAGGCCAAACCCGAAACGGGACCAGGCCTGCCGCCGGTCCGGCCGTTCAGTCTGGATCGGCTCATGCGCGGGTTGGCGCAGGTGAGCGAAGATCTGGAGTCACAGATGGACCAGATGCAGGAAGAAATTCGTAAGCGCCGGTAAGGAGCGATCATGAAGCAGGTGACACCAAGAACGGTGAGAAGATGGATGCGAGAAAAAGGCCGGGCCTGCTGCGCGGCGATCTCGGCGCTAGTCATGACGGTCGGCTCAGGGGTAGCGACCACCAAGGCCGTCGAGCCGCCGGCTGCCAAGTTAGATTGTTCCGTCTACGAAACCAAATCCATGAACGTGTCCGCGGCTTTCACCGTCGCGCAGTTTGTATTCAACATCATTCCGTCGATCGGGTTCAGCCGCACGACGGGGGTCGCATGGGACAAGGTCGTCCATGGGACCATCGCACGCTATGTCGAACTCTGTAATCGCTACAATGCGGGTTTGGTCGATAAGGCCGAATATGAAGCGCGATTGAAGGAGATCGAAGCGCTGTATAAAGAAACCAAGGAAATGGAAGAAAAGCTGTTTGCGGCGACACGGCAGCGCGCCAAGGCCTCAGGGGATGAGATGGACGAAGCGCTTGGGAGAAAGCGCAAAGACTTATCTGTCCCGCCGGAAGTAGAAGCCTCGGTCAAGGCATTAGCCGAAAAGGTGGAACACCTCGACCCGATCGGCAAACCGCTCAAGCCAGCTGCGCCTTGTAAGCCGCCGGATATGTTAGGAGCGCCGGGAGCGCAGCCAGATCCCGGACGGAACTGTTGAGTAAGGAGTCCGGCAGGAGTGGCGCCGAGTAGATATGGTGCAACGGCCCGTGGGGCTTTCGCTAGGATGAGGTCTATGAAGTCACGGCTCTTGGTTTTGGCATGCATGTTTCTACTCAACGTCGTCGGACGGGTTTATGCGGAAGGCCATCCAGAGGTGTTTGTGCAGACGGGGCACCTTGCTGATGCAGGTTCTGTGGCCTTTTCCTCGGATGGCCAGTGGGTGCTTTCTGGCGGGAGCGGAACGGTGAAGCTCTGGGAGGTGGCGACGGGGCGGGAAGTGCGAAGCTTCATGGGGCACACAGAAGCGGTGCACTCTGTCGCATTTTCGCCGGATGGCCAGTGGGCGCTTTCAGGGAGTGGGGATCAGACGATAAAACTCTGGGAGGTGGCGACGGGTCGGGAGGTGCGGACCTTCACGGGGCACAGTTCTGATGTATGGTCTGCGGCGTTTTCGCCGGATGAGCGCTGGATCCTCTCGGGTAGCCTGGGTGGGGAATTGAAGCTCTGGGAAGTGGCGACCGGCCGGGAAGTGCGGACCTTCACGGGGCACAGTTCTGATGTATGGTCTGCGGCGTTTTCGCCGGATGAGCGCTGGATCCTCTCGGGTAGCCTGGGTGGGGAATTGAAGCTCTGGGAAGTGGCGACCGGCCGGGAAGTGCGGAGCTTCGTAGGGCACGGAAATGCTGTGAGGTCCGTGGCGTTCTCGCCGGATGGCAGCCTTGCCGTATCTGGGGGGATGGGGATGGATGTCTGGCGAGTGGGAAGCGGGGAAGAGTTACTCACCACGGTGCTGTTGGGTGACAGGGAATGGATTAGCCTGACCCCGGAAGGCTATTACACTGCCTCCCCGAAGGGCGATATCTATCTCAATGTCCGGTTGGGCAATCAGGTGTATGGCATCGATCAATTTCGGTCTACGTTCTATCGCCCCCAGATTGTCGAGGCGACCTTGCGGCTTGGCAATCGCAAACAGGCCATTGCCGAGATCTTGGGTGAAGGTGATCAGCGGGCGGCAGGCGGGGCAGGCGATTTTATTGCACCGCCGACCGTGGCGATTTCCTCGCCGGAAGATCGTTCTGTTCTGGCAACACCGAGACTCGATCTGGCGGTCACGATTACAGACAGGAGTTACCCCATTCAGTCTGTGCGGGTTTCTCGTAACGGCGCTCAGGTATGGCCGCTTCAGACTCGGGACTTGGTCGTGACCGCCAAATCCGGCGTTGAGAAGGCACCGGTGGTTCCAGTGACCGTTCCTGCCGGTGTCCGCGAATGGACGACCACCATCCCGCTGGATTTGGAAGAGGGCGAGAATGTGATTGAAGTGAAGGCCTTTAATGGGCATAGCGAGACTGTCAAGGCCATTACCGTGTCGCTACCGGCTGCTCTCGTCCCCCACGAGGACGTGATCAAGCCGAACCTCTGGATTCTCTCGATTGGAATCAATGCCTATCAGGATCGACAGATTCGCGCGCTGTCCTATGCCGAAGCCGATGCCCAGACAATCGTGCAGGCGTTTACTCAGCAGCGCGGCAAGCTCTTCCGGGATGTGCGCAGTCTCATCATTTCGGATTCGAGCACAATGAAGCCGACCTACGACACGATTCTGGACAACCTCGGGTATCTCCAGCAGGCCGGGCAGAATGACGTCGTCCTATTGTTCCTCGCAGGGCATGGTATCAACGATGACCGTGGCGAGTTCTACTTCTTGCCGAGCGATGCGGCGATTCAGTCTGACGGGTCGATCAAGCGATCCCGCGCCATCGCGAACGACGAGATCAAGAAGGTGCTGGATCTGCCGGCGAAGAAGATAGTCTTCTTGGACGCGTGCCATTCCGAAGGCGTCAGCAAGAAGAAGACGCGCGGGGTCGACAACAATCGGTTCATCAAAGAACTGCAAGCGATGGACGCGGTGATCTTGACGTCGAGTGCCGGCAATGAGCTCTCCCAAGAGGGCGATGACTGGAAACACGGCGCCTTCACCTACGCGCTCCTGGAGGGACTCAGCGGTAAGGCAGATCTCATTACCAAAGATGGCATTGTATCGATGAAGGAGCTGGATGGCTATGTCTCGGAACGGGTGCCGAATCTCACCAACGGCGCGCAGCATCCGATCACCGACACCCCCGGCGGCTATCGCAATTTTCCCGTGGCACTGCTGAGGTGAGATGATGTTTCAGGGGGTAAGGAAGTAGATAGAGTCAGGTGAATCGACTGTTTAGAAAAGGATTGCAGAAATGTTTCTGCCGAAGTGTCGACTCTCTGCCCTGCGTTCTGATGTCCTAGCGAGCCGTGACCGAGTGTGCGGCATATGAAAGCTTCGAGGTCTGTCAGTCTTCTCATCGGATTCGCTGGCACTATCCTTCTTGCCCTGTTGATGCTGCTTGTCCCCGGTCTGACTGAATCGTGGGAAGCGAAGACTTTCGACCTTCGCTCACAGTGGCATCGGGCTATACCCGACAGCGGCCGCCTTCTCCTCATTGGCCGTGATGCCGAGAGTGATGCTCGATTCGGTGTGGGGATCTGGGATCGTGCGGTATTTGCCACCATGATCTCCGGGTTGCATCGCGCCGGTGCTCAGGTCGTGGGCCTGGATTTTCACTTCGGCGAAGAGAGCCCTGCGGAGCGTGGCGGAGCAGGCAGTGATCGTGCCTTGGTGGAGGCTGCGACTCGAGCTGGCAATGTCCTATTTCCGCTCCCTGTGAATCTGAGCGACCATGCCGGAGAAGCCCCGACTGTGCCGCTCCCACTCAGAAACGGCATGGCACGATCCCTCCCTTCCTTTGAACCGGCGGTCCTCCACGCGCTTCCCACTACGGATCATATTGCCGGGCCGTTGTCAGGTCTGCTACATGTCGCACGCGGCGTAGGGCACATCGGTGCGATTTCGGATGCGGATGGCGTCTACCGGCGAGTTCCGTCGTTTGTGAATGCCGGGGGGCAGGCGATCCCATCGCTGGGGGTCGCGCTGGCGGCTGCGTATCTCCACATTCCTCCGGATCGGATGACGCTCTCTCCAGGCCGCTCTTTGACCTTTCAGGAAGCGACATTCTCCGACGGTACGAAGAGAAATCTCTCCATTCCTGTGGATGAACAGGGCGACATCCTGATCAGCTATGCGGGGCGCTGGACAGAGGGCCCTTTCCCCTATTTATCGTTTGTGGATGTGTGGGATGCGATCCAGGAAGGGCGTGATGCAGAACTCCGTGAGCAGGTTGCGGGGAAGGCTATTTTGATCGTGCACGCCGCTCTGGGGTCGGATAAGCGACAGACGCCTCTTGAACTTACCGCTCCAGGCGGCTTCATCTTGGCCAACATTTTCAACACCATTCTGACAGAAAGTGCCTTATGGACCGTCCCCGTCTGGCTCCACTGGGTGTTGATCATGGGGATAGGCACAGGGACCGCGTGGTGCCTGTTGGCTTTCTCACTCTGGGGTGGACTGGTCGCCGCCGGTCTAATCGGCGCGGCCTATCTCCTCGTGTCGTTCGCTGGATTTGCCTGGAGTGGTCTCGTCCTGCCGGTGGTCCTCCCTTTCATGGCGCTTGCTTTGGCCACAGGCAGCACGCTGGTCTGGACGCGTTGGCTCGGTGCCCGACACATTCGTCAGTTGGAGGACGAACGCGTCGAGTATTATCGTCGATTGGCGGACACACAACGGGCACTGGTCGAGCGTGAGACTCGGGCGGAGCAACTCGAAGAAGATCTCAATCAAGCGCAGGCCGACGCGCGCGTGGGACAGACAGAAGGCACGGAACTCCAAGCCTTGGTCGCCACTCTCCAACGTGACCTCCAGACTGCCCAGGCGCAAGTTTCCCAAGCCCGAGATGCCGTGAACGATCTCCAATCTCGATTGGACAAGATGCAGAGGGCACAGGCCAATCGGTCTCCTCTCCTGGAAGGGGAACTGGACGTTTTGCGGCAAGACTGTGCGCAATTCGGTATTTTGACGCGGGATGCCGTGTTGCTCCGAACGTGGAAAGACCTGAAGAAGGTTGCCAAGAGCCATGTGCCCATTCTGATCCTTGGCGAGCCGGGTACGGGAAAGGAATTGTTCGCCCAAGCCGGGCATCGGTTGAGCGAGCGGGCGTCCTACGCCTTCGTGCCTGTGAACATGGCAGCCGTGCCTGCTGACCTTTTCGAAAGCGAGCTGTTCGGGCATTTGCGAGGATCTTTCACCGGGGCAGTCCGTGACCACGAAGGCTATTTCCAGCAAGCCGACAAGGGTACGATTTTCCTCGATGAAATCGGCGACCTTCGATCCGACCTCCAAGCCAAGCTGCTTCGCGTGCTGCAAGATGGCATGGTCATGCGGGTCGGCGACAAGAAAGCCATGAAAGTGGACGTGCGGGTGGTGTCGGCCACTAACCGGAATCTTTTACAGGGGATTGCCGAGGGATGGTTTCGCGAGGATCTCTATTATCGGTTGCATGGCATTGAACTGCGTCTTCCACCGTTGCGCGAACGCCAAACTGATGTGCCGGCGCTGGCGCAGGCCTTTATCGATCAGTTTGTCGCCAAGGCGGGCCGAGGACCGGTTGCGCTTTCCCAGGGCGCGGCCGATCGTCTTCAGAGTTGGCCCTGGAAAGGCAATGTGCGGGAATTGAAACGATGCGTTGAGAATGCGGTGATGCTCGCGGAAGGCGCAACGATTCAGGTGGAGGACTTGCGGTTAGCGGGGTCAGCAGCGGCCACGACTGCTTCGGCGGTACCGGTGACCGATGCTTCAGAAGGAGAGGGCGATCCTAAAAAGAGTGATCCCGCGTTGCTGAAGACCATTCGTGAACATAGCTTCGACCTGCAAGCCACCGCAACGACGTTAGGATGGGACCGCAGCACGGTGATGCAGCGGCTGAAGGGAATGTGCTTCCAAGCCTTAGTGCAGACGGCGGGGGATCAACGAGCGGCGGCGGCGAGTCTGGCGGGCGAACCGGGATTGACCAGACTGGTGGAGGTCAAGCTCAAGGAGTATGTCGAGCATCTGAGGAAGGTTGTAGCCACATATCCCTCACAAGAAGCTGCACTGATCGGATGCCGCAAACGGTTTAAGAATCTGCCGGAGCGTTACCAGGAGGCGCTGGCGACGCTGGTCCGCTTCAATATGGAGGGTGGCGGGTAGGCGGTCGGTGAGTAGGCTGGAGCGGGCGAAGAAGGAGGAACCGATGACTCCTGCACGGTCCGTGACTGGTTTCACGGTGTGCTGCATCCTGTACGTGTTGGGGGTGTTCTCTGCTCCATCAGCCCAGGCCGGCGGTTGCGAGAAATGGAAATCGGAGTTCCTGAGTGCGGCGATGACGCTGACCTCCTACATGAATACGCACCACAAATATTTTCAGAAGAAGCTGACCAGCGTCGAGTTTGAGGCGCAGGCCCTCAATCTCGTGGCGAAACTGATGGCGCTTGAAGCCCGTGTCAAGACGGTCGCATCGTGCGTTCACCCCGAGGATAAATTCGAAGGCCGGAGGCGATTCCTGGTCCAGACATTGGCCGTCGTGATTCCACTCATGAAGGCGGGGGATGTGGTGGCGCCGGAGATTCGTGACCGACTGGAACGGGAGGGGCATGACTGATGGGGCCAGCGGCGTGAAGGTCACGATGGTGTCGGGTTGTTACCTCCGAGCCGTCTAGAAGATCGACTGACCAAAGGGACGATCACTGAGCTGGTCGCCCGAGGGAGGGCCTGTGGGAAATGCATTCCTCACACAGGCCCTCCGGACAAGCAACGAGTTTGGCCGCCCTTTCATGCACAGGTGGCTCTCTCTAACGCGTGGATGGAGAATCCGAACAGGCCGCAGGGTTGGCCAAGCAGTAGAGCGCCAGCAAAAACACACCGGTTCCAACAACCTGCTCAGCCGTATCGTTGGCGCGGGACTGACTCTGAGTCATGAGCCGGTTTGGAGCCACCCACTCCACAGCTCCGTTCAGATACCGCACTTTGACCCACCCGTTTTCTTTGCCCAGGACGACGACCAACTGATTCTCGAAGAGGTGGTCCAGATAGTACGTGTCGCCCCGATCGACGAAGCGATAGTCGGCAGCCTGAGCGGCCAGCGGTAACAGCAAGATCGCAAGGGAAACAGACAGGGCAATGGCTCGTATCAACATGGCACCCTCCTTGTGAATGATTACAAATGGTCATAACGAACATCGATCAACCGTGTGGAATTTCTAGCGAGGAGTTGAGCAAGAGAAATGCCATTGCGGGTCAGTTCAGAGTGATCATCTAAGTCGCTGTTATGAAAAGAATAATGGCGATCAGGCCGGGGACGATAGGGCGAAGGCATCTGGGAGTGCAGTGTGGGGTTCCCCGCGAGCTGTGGGGAAAGTCGAAGGGGAATCCGACGTGGCCAGGCAACGTCAGAGTTCAATGGTCGGACAGACTCTCAAGGAAAACCCACGAGCGTGAAATACATGTAAATGCTGGGCGTCAGGGAATAGCGTTTGCATCATGCCAGCCCAACAACGTCGCGCAATTTGTTCGGGATTGCGGCCTCATCGGAGGTGTGATACGAGCATGCCGCTTCGATTGAGCACAGGGCAGAAATGAGCCGGTTGTGCGCCCCGTCACATTCTCAACAACCGTGCCTACTAAGGAGTGTTCACCATGCCTGAATCCACGATGATGCTGGGATGGCTAAAACAACGGATGATCAACCGGAGGGCATCGCTTTCCCAATGGAACAACGTGACGGTGGGCGGGCTCGTCCTCCTGACCATGCTTACTGTGATTGCTGAAGTGAACGCTGCTTCTGCCGGGTCTAATAGCTCGCAATCAACGGAGACCCAGAGGCCGATGATCTACCCGCAGTTAGGGCATAGTGACTTGCCGTTGGACGCAAAGCTTATCCCAGATGGGCGTCGCGTCATCTCGTTGGGGGGAGATGGCGTGCTCAGGGTTTGGGATCGGCAAACGAGCAGAGAACTGTATCTGATCATGGCTAGCGATCATCTCGATGGGAAGTTGGAAAGCAGAAAATGTCTATTTGTGAATCGGGACGGGAAACAAGTTGCCGTTCGAGGGGTGAAAGGCGAGAGGGACCTTCTCACGATTGTGAGTGTAGCGAGTGGGGAAATCCTTCGGGAAATTTGGCTCGATCACAATGACATGAAGGAGAGCAAAGTCAAAGATCTGGACGTGTCTCCGGATTTCTCGACGGTGGCGGTCGCATATGGAAACAATCCCGGCCTTGTTCTGTATTCACTATCCTCGGGAGGTGTGGTGCAACGGTTTGAGGGGGACAAATTGGAGGAGGTTGCCTTTATCCCTGACGGGAGGATTGCATCCCGCACAGTGACGAAGATCATCATCTGGAATCCCAAGGTCGGTGGGGTGCCCCAAACATTTGATACAGGCCAGAACGAGGAATCTTTCTGGATCGACTATCGTCCCGGCTTCGCCATATGTGACCGGTGGCTTCTGTACCACGGCAAAGACGAGCTTGTGGCGCTGGATTGGCAGACAGGAAAGGTGGTCAAAAAGTGGAAGGATGTCGGGCTCGCTTTTCTCTCGCGCCCCACTGGCGTCTGCTCACGAAACACACGGGATGCCTACCTAGCGCCCTATGAACCTGACCTTAAGGTCCTGAAAAATTCACGTCCTATTCGGAAGGACATTCCCACGGGCAACCAGCGGTCGCTCATTGAGATCGCTGACGTTGGAATTCCTGCTATCTATGACCAATCTGTTGACGGGCGGTTTCTCGTTGTCACACCTGTATTTCCTTTGGACATTGAAAACAGCGAGAGCCGTGATCGGTTTAAGTTTGCGAACAAGGACTTGGTCATCGTCGATACGGTAACAGGTCGTGTAGTCCAGCGATTGACAGGCGGGATTCCAGCAGTAGAGCGGGTATTTGCCTTTCAGTCTGGAGGACGCGCCCTTTCGACGGGGAAGGATCATCGCATCAACCTATGGAACCTGGAACATGGCCGTGTTGAATGGAGCCTCGAATGGAAGAGGCCCGTGCGGTGTGTGGGTGCGTTGGCGGGAGAGCGACGATTCGCGGTATTGGGATCAGAAGAGGGAAAACCGAATTTTGCCATTTTCGAGACGAACACCGGCAAAGTGGAAGCAGAGTGGACGTTTAAAGGAAAGTGGGAAATGAGAGCGTGTACGGTCGTTCCCGGCCACTCCGAAGCAGTGGTTGTTGGCAGAGAGGAGGGCAAATCTGATGGCCCATGGGATGTCTACCAGTGGAATCTACAGACCGGTCAGCTGGTTTTGGGGTATCAGATCAATGCTGGGGATTATCCCCACGTGGACGTTTCTTCAGACGGAAAGTGGACGGCCTGGTCCCAAAGGGACCATGGGGTAATCCTTTTTAACGGACCTGGGGATGGGAAGGTCATTGCTCATGGGTTGGTGGACAAGGAGGGGGAACGAGAAGAGCCCCGTCTGGTCCAGTTCTCCGCCGATGGACAACGCTTATTGGTAGTGGGATGGAATGGGCAGGCAGAGATCTGGGATGTTGCTCGGCAATCATTGGTGGCAGCGTTCCCCTCAGGGTCCAAAGTTGACGGGATGGGTTTGGTGACGGACTCACCAGGGGGGCAAGTGGTCTCAGGATGCAATGTGAATTGCACGGGAGTGGAGATCCGCCATGCAGTATCCGGGCAAGTTCAGGGAAAGCTGATAGGGCACGTCGGGAAACTGGCTTCGTTTGCATGGATCGGGGGTGGAACGCGCGCTCTGACGGGTGGAGAAGATGGCACGTTGCGCCTCTGGGATGTGGAGAGTGGGCAGGAACTCATGACGATGGTTCGGTTTCTGGACGGTGAATGGCTGTCTGTCACGCCGGAAGGGTATTACGCATCCTCGCCCAACGGCGATACCCATTTGAACGTTCGGCTGGGCGATCAGGTGTATGGAATCGATCAATTCCGCTCTACGTTCTATCGGCCGCAGGTCGTAGAAGAGACGCTTCGACTGGGAGATCGAGAACGGGCTCTGGTGCAAGTGTTCGGGGGGCAACGTCCAGAAACGCGCGTCGGCTACGTTGGATTTGTGTCGCCTCCGGTTGTGACGATTGCAGCACCGGCGGATCAGGCCATTCTCTCGTCGACACAGATGGATTTGGCCATTCATGTGGCGGATGCGACCTACCCGCTGAGATCTGTGCGGGTGTCAATGAATGGCGCACAGGTCTGGCCAAGCCAAGCACGAGATTTGGTCGTGACGAGCAAAGGCGTCGGCGGGACAGGGTCGGCAGCGCCGCTCGTGCTGCCAGCGGGCGCGCGTGATTGGACGGCAACGATTCCGCTGAAATTAGAAGGAGCGGTAAACGTCATCGAGGTCCGGGCGTTTAATGGCTACAGCGAGTCGGTGAAGTCGATTACCGTATCCCTCCCACCCAGTGCGCTTCCTCTGCGCGACACGATCCTCCCGAATCTCTGGATGTTATCGATCGGGATCAACGCGTATCAGGAACGGCAGATTCGTGGGCTTTCGTATGCCGAGGCCGATGCCCAAGCGATCGTCCACGCGTTCACTCGACAGAAGGGCAAGTTGTTTCGGGAGGTGCATAGTCTGGTCATTTCCGATCACAGCGCCTTGAAGCCGACCTACGATACGATTCTCGACAATCTGACCTATCTCGGGCAGGCGGGACAGAACGATGTGGTGGTGCTTTTCCTGGCTGGACATGGGCTGAATGACGAGCGCGGCGATTTCTATTTCCTGCCGACCGATGCGGTGGTGAACCCAGACGGATCGCTGAAGCGTTCGAAAGCCATTTCGTGGCGAGAGTTGAAGACGATTCTTGACCTGCCGGCCAAGAAGCTGATTCTTGCGGACACCTGTCACTCGGAGGGCGTCAGCAAGAAGAAAACGCGGGGCGTCGATAATGACCGGTTTGTGAAGGAACTGCAGGAAATGAACGCAGTGGTCTTCACCTCCAGTCGGGGAGCGGAATTGTCGCAGGAGAGCGATGAGTGGGGGCATGGCGCTTTCACCTATGCGTTGCTCAATGGTCTGAACGGCAAGGCCGATCTTGTCCCAGATGGGAAGGTTTCGATGAAAGAGCTCGACACGTATGTGTCGGAAACCGTGCCGCAGCTGACCAACGGCGCCCAGCATCCCATCACAGATACGCCCCAGGGGTATAGCAATTTCCCCGTGGCGTTGGTGAGGTAGGGTTCCGGTTGGGAGTCTCGGGCACCGGGTCATCGAGTTGAGGCGGTCAAGGGCCGGATGACTCTGAAAAGGATGGAGACGGTCGGATCGGGTATGTCCAAGCCAGGGTGTATCGGGCGACAAGCGTTGCTGAATCCTTTGTGTAGACGGTGAGACGGAGGGGGCGTATGGGCAATTGTCGAGGCACCATCGTTGCTTTTGCCATGCTTGCGGGGACAGGGCTTTTCCTGGTTACGGGATGTACGACGGCTCCAAACTCAGGGGCGAAAGATCCGTTGCCTCTGCCAAGCCCGAGCGCGCTGTCCCATGAGGACCAAGCGGCCATTAAGGCTGGCATGGACGCGGCACAGGAGGAGTTGCGTACCGGCAAGCCTGCGCCGGTTCCCGTTCAGGCCACCAGCGTTGTGTCCGGTGGGAGTGGCCGGTGTGAATCGTTACCCCTGCCGGGGTGGGTGGGGCAAACGGTTCCATTGCAGGCGGTGGGGCGTTCCAGCGTCAGTCAGGAGGAGGCTGATAAGAGCGCGCGCCTTGAGATGATCAAGAGTCTCGAAGTCAAGATTGAAGGATCGGATCGGACCAGTCAACAGGAGACGACTGGCGCTGGATTCTCCTACAGTGTCTCGTCTGATGTGGTGGAGACAGTCCAGATCACCATCTCCGGCCTCGAAATCCTACAACGGCATGCGGATAGCTGCGGCCCGTACTACTACTCGCTGGCTCGGCTGGACCGGGAACAGGCCGTGAACGCCTGGGGTGTCGATCTGAAGGCGTTGGGCGAGCAGCATGGTGAGTTGACCCGGCAAGCCGCCACATTGCAGGAGCAGGGCGAGGTGCTGCACGCGCTCAGGCTGTGGCATCAGGCGCTTGAAGTCGATGCGATTGCCGAGCAGCTTGATCGGCGGATTCATTCCCTCGCGCCGCACAATGCTGGAGGCGAGGCCGGCGCGGCGCGCTTGGCACAGACTCGCCAGCGGTTTGCCGCGCTCCTGATGTCTCTGAAGCTTGAGAAGGTGTCGGGCGATCAACAGCGAGCCAAGCCGGGGAAACCCCTGTCCGATCTCCTGGCGATCCAAGTCCGTTCGGCATTACAGGGGCAAGACCGTCCGGTGCCGGAGATGCCGGTTGTCTTCTCATTTGAAGCGGGCAAGGGTGAAGTGGATTCGGTGCTCCGTACGAACCAGCAAGGACGGGCGGAGGCGCGTGTTCGCCACGTCGAGCCAGGCCAAGGCTCTGCCGTGGTGGTGGTGAAGGTGGCGGTCGATCAGTTGGGAGTCACCCTCCCGCCTTCCCTCCGCGATCAACTGACGCGCCATCTCGCGGAGCAGGTGGTCAAGTTTTCCATGGCGCCGCCGCCGCTCGCCGGAGACAATAGTCCCCTCGCGATGGCTTTGCACGACCTTGCGCTGCGCCTCTCATCCCACGTCAACGATTCCGATGGCGCCCTCACCGTCCTGGAGGGGTTTCTCGAAAACCGTACGAGAACGCGCTTGTCGGTCAGTACGCGATTGGAAACCGGTCTGCTCGCCGGATTGAGCCGGTTCGGCGTGTTGCGAATGATGGATGGCGAAGTCGTGAAGGCCGAGGACTCGACGAACAGCTCCACCGGCGGGCCAGCGCAAGCGGTGTTGTCTGCTGTGTATGAAGCAGACGCGGCGGGGGGACTCTGGCTTTCGGCCAAGGTGGTGCGTTTGCGCGACCATGTCATGGAAGCGGTGGCGGAAGGCACGATTCCGCGCATGGCCTTGACGGGTGAAGATTGGCGCGAGTTGAACGGCGTAGTGGCCGGCGGAAGGCCTCCGGTGTCGTCGGTTGGGGCCGGACAGGCGGGGTCGTTTCACCGTTGGGTCGAGGGGTTTTGGGATTTGCGCAATCCAGCTGGGTTCCGCACGGAATTGGTGGCCGATCGGCCGCAGTATCGAGTAGGAGAGAAGGCAAGCTTTCGCTTTCGCACGACGCAGGATTGTTATTTGACCGTGATCAGCATCGGTGTCAGCGGTTCCTGGATCGTCCTGTCTCCCAACCACTATCGTTCGGATCTTCGCCAAACGTTCGTGCGCGCCGCCGATGGTTGGGTGACGATTCCCGATTCGATCAAGGATGAATTTGAGTTCACGGTGGATCGTCCGCTTGGCACGGAACGGATCAAGACCATCTGCATGAAGCAGCCTACGCCGCTGGTGAAGAATATGGATGTGAGCCGCGGCTACTTCATGCTGACGCCTTCGGACGCAGCGGCTGTCAACCGAATGGAATGGTCGGACCTGTTGTCGCAAGGCAACCAGTGGAGCGAAGCCCATGCCGGCATCGTGACACTGGAAGCGGGGGAAACGGATACGAAAGGCCTGCGTGGCCTGAAGGCCCGAGGGCTGGTCACAAAATGAGGAGCTCACTCATGGGGATAAAAGTGATGAAATCGCGCTGGTCCCTGGGCCTGCTGGCGACTGTGGCCCTCTTGTATGGAATAGGCCAGGTCTGGGCCGGGGAGCCGCCGAGCGATCCGATTCTGCGAGTGGAAACGGGCATGCACCACACCAAGATCAATCGAATTGCCGTGGATGCGGCCAATCAATATTTAGTGACTGGCTCAGATGATAAGACAGTACGGGTGTGGGAATTGGCTACGGGGAGACTCCTTACCACGCTACGACCACCCATTGGAGAGGGACCCGAAGGCAGAATCAATGCAGTGGCGATCTCCCCGGACGGTCGTACCATCGCGGCTGGAGGTGTAACTGGTATATTTTGGGAAGGCGGAGAGTCGATTTACGTTTTCGATAGGGTCAGCGGAAAACTGCTCCGGCGGGTAACGACAGGGCATTCGAATTCAATTGGTCATCTAGCTTACAGTCCGGACGGCAGATGGTTGGCCGCAGCGCTGGGCGCTAAAAACGGCATCCAGATTTATCGAACCGCGGACTATGGTCTTGCCGCCAAAGATGGGGAATACGCGGATACTGCTGCGTATGCAACATTTGATAAGGCAGGTCGATTAGCCACGACTTCCTATGACGGTGGCGTTCGGCTCTATGATCAACGCTTCCGTCTTATTGCCAAGCGTCGAGTCCCAGGTGGAAGTCAACCGTTCGGCATCAGCTTCTCTCCAGACGGCACAAAAGTTGTCGTGGGGTTCGATGATGCCAATACGGTGAACGTGCTTTCAGGATACGACCTCTCGGTGCAGCATGCTCCTGATACGAGCAACTTCTCTGAAGGGACGCTCAGCTCGGTCACCTGGTCTATTGATGGGCAAAGGATCTGTGCAGGGGGGTGGACTAAAAATGTCAGTCACTCGAAAATGATCCGTTGTTGGGAAAATGGCGGTTATGGTCGAAGGACCGACATGTTGTCTGGAGCCTCGAGGCGGATCAGCGATCTCATCGCGCTTGCCGATGGGAGTCTCGCCTTTGGTGCCTTCGATCCTGCCTTCGGTGTCTTGGATCCTTTGGGGCGAGTGCGCTTTTTCAGGCAGAATGAGAGCGATTATACGATGAACAGTCGTGAGGAATTCCTTATCTCTCAGGACGGGATGACAGTTCACTTAGGTTATGAACGGTCCACCAAGAGCCCTGAATATTTTTCGGTTGACGCACGTACGCTAGATTCAGGACGCAGTATAGAGTCCCGCACATTCAGACCGCCGCTTACAAAAGCTCCTGGTCTCGTGGTGACGGATTGGGAGAATTCCCATACCCCGAAACTTAATGGACATTCCGCCTCTTTACCAGACGGCGCAATGGTTCGCAGCTTGGCGATCGCCCCTGACCAAAGCCGCCTCGTGCTGGGATTCGATTCGGCTGTCGTTTGCTTCGACCGTTCCGGCCGTGTGGAGTGGGAAATTAGAATACCTCATACGGCGATGGCGGTAAATGTATCTGGGAATGGCAACGTGGTCGTGGTAGCTCACTCCGATGACACTATCCGCTGGTATCGCATGACCGATGGTCAGGAATTACTGGCTCTCTATGCCAAAAACAAGGCTTGGATACTGTGGACCCTTTCGGGATTTTACGATGCCTCGCCAGGAGCTGATGATCTGATTGGGTGGCACATCAACCACGGCAGGGACCGGGCGGGGGATTTTTTCCCTGCCGCGCAATTCCGCAACACCTACTACCGGCCCGATGTGATCGCGAAGGTGTTGGAGACATTAGATGAGGGCGCGGCAGTTCGCCTGGCTACCATTGAAAGCGGGCGCAAGGCCCAGGCCGTGGCCTTGACCGAACAACTCCCGCCGGTGGTCACGATTCTTTCTCCTGGCGAGGGGGCCATGGTCTCCACATCCGACGTCACCGTGCGGTTCACCTTGCGTTCGCCTTCGGGAGAACCGGTGACCGGCGTGAAGGCCTTAGTGGATGGGCGGCCCGTCTCCGTGGCACGGGATCTCAAAGTCACCGCGAAGGCGCAGGCGGAGTCCGATGTGCAGGAACTCCAAGTCACGATTCCCGAGCGGGATGCTGAAATTGCCATTCTTGCCGAGAATCGCTACAGCGCCAGCGTGCCCGCGGTGGTGCGGGTGAAGTGGACAGGTCCTAGGCCAGGGGCTGGGCAAGCGGATGCCTTCGTTATCCAACCCAGACTCTATGTCCTGGCGATCGGAGTCAGTCAGTACCAGAACAAAGATTTGACCCTGGGATTTCCCGCCAAGGACGCGCAGGATTTCGCGGCCGTGCTGCATAGCCAGAAGGGCCGGTTGTATCGAGACGTGACGGCGAAGGTCCTCACCGACGGAGAGGCGACGAAAGACGATATTCTCGATGGCCTGGATTGGCTGCGGAAAGAGACCACGAGTAAGGACGTGGCGATGCTGTTTCTCGCGGGCCACGGCGTGAATGATGCCAACGGTATCTATTACTTCTTGCCGACGAATGCCAATCCCGACAAGCTGTTGCGGACCGGCGTGGTGTTTTCCGACATCAAGAACACCCTGGCCTCGATCGCTGGCAAGACGCTGTTTTTCGTGGATACCTGTCATTCCGGCAGCATCATGGGCGCCAGGCGGGGTGTCGCGGACATCAACGCCGTGGTGAACGAACTGGCCAGCGCGGAGAATGGTGCCGTGGTCTTTGCCTCCTCCACCGGCAAGCAATATTCGCTGGAAGATCAAGCTTGGGGGAATGGAGCATTTACCAAGGCGCTGGTGGAAGGCCTGGGCGGCAAGGCTGACTATACAGGCAAGGGCACGATCAGCATCAACATGCTGGACCTGTATCTGTCTGAGCGGGTCAAGCAACTCACCGGCGGCAAACAGACTCCCACGACCACCAAACCCAACACGGTTCCAGACTTTCCCATCGCCCTGCGGCACTGAGGCCGGTTCACCCGTTTTCGGCCTCTTCTTCCCTACAGGGCGCGGCCTGTTCCCTTCACGATGCGGGGATGTCTCAGGCTCGTCCTCATCTTCCTTCGTATGATCCAGCCGCATCATTCCTGCCCCTGCTTTCCCTAACTCATTGTTTTTCTGAATAGTTAGTTCTGATCATGCTCCCGTTCTCTTGAGGGCTGCCCGCTGGCATTGGGGTTGCGATACCTCCTGTATGAACCGCGTCGCTGAAAAGGAGGACACCATGCTGGAGCTCATTCTTGGAGGAGCAATCTTCATCCTGGCGGTGCTGGATCTCATCGACATTGGTTCTGATCCACATGGGCCGCGTTCGCTGCAGCATGAATGAGAGGGCATTCTTTGGAGTTTTTTGACGAATCAGGATGAGAGCCCCCTTGGGGGCAACAGATGGCAAATCGCTACCCACAAATGGAGGTGTGTCATGGGAAACTTTATCTTCGGGGCGGTCATTGCAGTGCTGGGGCTGGCCTATGTTGGCGGATGGGACCCAGGGAATGAGGCGCGTGGTGAGATTGTCACCGTCCATCAACAGCTGGACATCGGCGTTATGGATGGTGCGCCAGATGCAGGTGTGCTGGTAAAGACGAGCATTAAGAATGTCGGGCAGGGCGGGTTTATCCGAGTGAAAGCTAGATTGTCCACCTCAGAGGGTGAATGGGAACGAGAGCAGAAATTGCACTTTGATGCAAATGAGACGAAAGATCTCAGTTGGTTCTTTCACGAACCCACGGTGAACGCGCTCAACGTTCAGTCTTGGGTGCAGGCGTCCCCTGGTGTCCCTGCGGTTAAACAGGGGAACAAGAAGAATGCATGACCGGTAAGGCAGGGAAGTCGTGGACACGATTCCTTGCCTGGGTGCGTGATAGATGGAAGGGACCAGACATGTCAGTGTGTTTTTACCAGAATGCCCAACCAATCTGGCAATCGTTTTGGAGCAACTTGTGGTTGAGTCGTAACAAACCTCAGATTGCACAACAATTTTGGTGCCCAATTTGTTGCCTTTGTGTACCGATTGGAGTGTACAGCGGCAAGTTCGTTCACAGGGGGATCAAACTTTGACGCGCCTGGGGAGCCAAATGGGGGGCCCGGCCAATGGAAGAATGGGAACTCCTTTAAGCATAGTTGGATGAGAACGTGTGAACGAGCAGGACTTCACAATCTGCATTTTCATGATCTCCGTCATACCTTCGCGACTTGGCTGATGCAATGCGGTGTGGATTACGCTGTGATTCAAACCCTGAAAGGTGAACCGCTTCCGGGTTCAGCGAAGTACTACATTCACAACTGGGATGGACGATTACGAGATGCAGTGACGCGCTTGGAGTCGTTCACTGAGGCTCTTCTGAACGGCGAAAATGCCTCTGAGGTGCCACCATCCTACGTAGAACAATCTCTAAGCATGCGATTTGTGGTGCCGAGGGACAGAATCGAACTGTCGACACCAGCCTTTTCAGGACTCTCGATAAATGCGATATATCAACGCATTACATCATTTCTCATTGGACAACAACGGCCAACCTGCACCCAATAAATACAATCGCTTACACAGGGCGTGGTCAGTTGAAGGGAGGACGTTATGCCGACTCTTCCGCTGAGACCGTGCACATATTCAGGTTGCCCAGCACTCACCGCTACCGGTCGATGTCCTGCCCATAAGCGAGCACCGAAGCCTGCCGTTCAGACAGTTCGCCTCTACGATGACCGGCGAGGAAGCTCAACGCAGCGTGGGTACGGATACGCATGGCAGCAGAGACGGAAAGAGTTCATCAGGAAACATCCATTCTGTTGTAAGTGCTCTCGGCCTACCACAGATGTGGATCACGTTATCCCAAGGGCGCGAGGCGGAAGCGATGATGACAGTAACCTTCAACCATTGTGCAGCTTTCATCACAAGCAGAAGACTGCGCAGGAACGAAGGCCGCAACGATGACTGAAGAACGGGAAGTCCCTGGATACCCAGGAATTCTGGCGACAGCCGATGGAAGAATTATTAGCCTGCGGACTTCGGGTATCCGGAGAGAATTAGCGCAGCGGAAGAATCAGGATGGATACCTGTGCGTGAATATTAAAGACGCTCCTGGAAGGGCCAATAAAAAGAAGATTGTCGTCCATCGTTTAGTTCTTCTTGCTTGGCATGGCGTTCCGAGTACCCAGTCTGTCCGGGTCGTATCTCGACATCTGGATGGGATGAAGAAGAACAATTGCAAAGATAATTTGCGATGGGGAACTGACAAAGAGAACCATGCCGATTCTGTGCTGCATGGTACGCAGGGCCGAGGAATGAAGGCCACCAGGCGCAAGTTGACGAGTCAGCAGGTTGCCGAGATCAGATCGATGATTGCCCGTCGCGTGCCATACACACAGATCGCTGGTCGATTCATGATCCATAAGGACTATGTGTATCAACTCAAGGTGGGTCGAGCATGGTAGGGCCTAGGGGGGGGGAAAATCTCTGGAGTCTGGACACCTAGACCGACCGTCCTCCCTCAGCGTGTGTGGCCGCGAAATTAAATCGCCCGGGTGGTGGGTGTAGGAATATGGGGAATAATACTTAGTATTATGATCCAGTTTCGGCAAGTCTGGATTAGTTCTGGGAGGGTTTAAGGATGGGTCGAGGCCGCCGGGCAAAGCCGACGACGCTGAAGGTGCTACAGGGGAATCCTGGGAATCGGGCACTCAATGAGGAAGAGCCGGATTATGGGGCGGGGGCGCCGTCGAAGCCTGACTATTTTGACGACTACGCCTCGGCGGAATGGGACGCGTTGACCGGTATTTTGGTTCCTGCGCGGGTGCTCACGAAGGGAGAAATCGGGGTGCTGGTGGTGGCGTGCGATGCCTATTCGCAGCTTCGGCAGTGCCAGGAGTTTTTGAAAGACAAGGGCTCGCTCTCCTATGACGCCAGCTCGGAGACCAGCGGCGCGAGCTATAAGCCGTACCCAGAAGTGGCCCAGCGCAACATGGCCCGCCGGCAATATCTCTCAGCCCTCGCGGAATTGGGGCTCACACCATCGGCGCGCACCAAGGTGAAGCGCATCCCAGAGACAGATAAGAGCGGCGTCAAACGATTATTGAGCTAGGCTATGCCGACCACCGTGGGAACAACGAAGCGCAGAGGCCGCATCAGAGGAAAGCGCACGACGGCCCCCGCACGGCGCTCGCCGATCGCGCGGGCCGTCGAAGGTTACATCGAGGGCGTGCTGAATGGAACCGTCATCGCCGGGGAGCTGATCCGGCTGGCGGTCAAGCGGCATCTGCTCGATCTGCAGAAGGGAAAAAAGCGAGGGCTGTATTTCGATGAGCAGAAAGCCAGTGATGCGATCGAGTTCTTTTCCTACCTGAAGCACTCCAAAGGCGAATGGGCGGGGCAGTCCTTCCAGCTGGAGCCGTGGCAGCAGTTCATCGTTTGGGTCCTGTTCGGCTGGGCGAAGAAAGACGGCACCCGCCGCTTCAAAACCGCCTACCTCGAGGTGCCACGGAAAAACGGGAAGGCGCTCGATGTTGAGACGCCAGTGTTTACGACGCAGGGATGGAAGCGCCATGGGGATCTGCGCATAGGGGATCTGGTATTCAGCGCGGATGGGCTGCCCAAAAAAGTCTTGGCGGTGACGAGCCAGTATCTCGGCCCATGCTATCGGATGGCATTTAGCGATGGCTCGGTCATCGTCGCGCATGCCAAACACGAATGGCAAACGAGGCGAACGTGGCACACGGGGCGGCCGCATGGATCAAGGCAGCCGCTCCCGCTCGTAGAAACCGAACAAGTTGCGAGAACGCTTCGAGTGGGGGCCCGTGGCGACTTCACCCACGGCATCCCTGTTGCGCGGCCGTTGCAGCTGCCGCCCGCCGAGCTCGCCGTTCCGCCCTATACGCTGGGCGCTTGGCTAGGGGATGGCCATTCTGCATCCGCACGGCTCACGTGCACGGAGACAGGGATTGTTGAACGCATTGCGGCCGAGGGGGTGACGGTTAAAAAGCTGACCAGGCTGGGCTATGGGCTGGGAGGGGTGGGCCGTGGTGGCTCACTCGCACAAAAGGCGCGCTCCCTGCAGGCAAAGCTGGCCAGCATAGGAGTGCTGAACAATAAACATATCCCGGATGCATATCTTCGCGCATCAGAGAAGCAACGTAGAGCACTCCTGGCTGGCCTGATGGATACCGACGGACATGTCACGGCCAGGGGACAATGCGAAATTGTCCTGACGCATAAGCCGCTGTTTGATGGGGCCATCGAGCTCCTGGCCGGGCTGGGCTACAAGCCAACGCAGACCACGGATGTGGCAACTCTCAACGGCCGGGTGATCGGCCCTCGCTATCGAGTCCAATTCTGGGCCAGACCGGAGGATGAGATCGTCTCGTTGCCGAGGAAGACCGCGAGGATGCGGGCGATGTCTACGCGCCAGCCGCGGTGCGCGACCCGCATGGTTGTGGACGCGCAGCCGATCGGGGAGCGGCTCGTGAACTGCATCGAGGTAGAAGGAGGGTTTTACCTGGCCGGACGTTCAATGATTACCACGCACAACTCTACCCTCGGCGCCGGCATCGGCCTCAAGCTCGCCTTCGCGGACAATGAGCCGGGGGCCGAGGTCTACAGTGCCGCCACCAAAAAGGACCAGGCCATCATCGTGCACGGCGAAGCGACGCGCATGGTGAAAGCCTCGCCGGATCTCGTCGACGCCATCCAGGTCTATAAGAATAGCCTCACCCGGATCGACAAGGCCCAGAAGTATGAACCGCTGGGGGCCGATGAGGATACGCTCGACGGATTGAACGTGCACGCCGCCATCGTCGACGAGCTGCACGCGCACAAAACGCGGGGCGTCTATGACCTCATGGAGACCGGCACCAGCGCGCGCCGACAGCCACTATTATTCGCCATCACCACCGCCGGCACCGATCAGACCGAGGCCTCCATCTGCTGGGAGCAGCACGTCTATGTCGAGCAGATCCTCCGCGGAGTCATTCAGGATGATACCTATTTCGGGTTCATCTGCGCGATGGATGAAAAAGACGACTGGCGGAGCGAACGCAATTGGTACAAGGCGAACCCGAATCTCGGGGTCAGCAAGAAGCTCGACTACATGCGCGACCAGGCTCAGAAGGCCGCGAACATGCCGTCGAAGCTCAACACCTTTTTGCGGCTTGACCTCAACCAGTGGACGCAGCAGGTCACACGCTGGATCGACCTCGGACTGTGGGATCAGAACGCCGGCGGACCGATCGATGAATCGACATTCAAAGGGCGCGTCTGTTTCGCGGGGCTTGATCTATCGTCCGTCTCCGACCTCACGGCATTTGTGCTGCTGTTTCCCGATGCCGCGACGGGAGTAGCCTCGGTGCTCTGCCGGTTCTGGTGTCCGGAAGCACGGCTGACCGATGAGCATAACCGCTACCGCGATCAGTACGAAGCCTGGGCGCGGGATGGCTGGATCACCGCCACACCCGGGAACGCCATCGACTATGAAGCCGTCAAGGCCCAGGTGCTGCAGGATGCGCAGACGTTTCAGATGCAGGAACTCGCGGTCGACCGGCTTTTCCAGGGGTATCAGATGTCCATGCAGCTCGCGGAAGAAGGCCTCACGGTCGCGGCCTGCGGGATGGGCTTCATGTCGATGGCCGGGCCCACTGCTGAGCTCGAACGGCGGCTGCTGTCAAAAGGGTTACGGCACGGGGGCAACCCAGTGCTTCGCTGGATGGCGAATAACGTCGCTGTGAAACAGGATCCGGCCGGGAACAAGAAACCGGACAAGGCGCAGTCACAAGGGAAGATCGATGGCCTCGTCGCGCTGTTGCTGGCGCTCGATCGGGATATGCGGCATCAAACCACACCCTCGATCTATGAAAGCCGGGGGCTGACGACGCTAGGAGGTGCTGCGGATGGCGGCACGACCACCACGTAAGGGAGGCCCAATGTACGATACGACCCAGCTCCTGCAGAAAGCGAAGCTCCGCATCGATGAGGCCGCCGCCGTGCTCGACGTGCATCAAAACACCGTGCGCCGGTGGGTGGACGAAGGCAAGCTCGACGGCATCCGCACCGCCGGAGGCCATCGCCGCGTGCGCACCGAATCCGTGCTCAAGTATCTGTAAGAGTTCTCACCTAATTCTACCTATACCTCTCAAAGTCGCCTTGCGCCGTTTAATGGTTGCGGTAAGGTGGCGGATAGGATGCAGACACCTCATGAAATCCATCGCCCGAGCACTCTGGCGCGCCATCGACTTGCTCGATGTCGTGTTACTGGCCGCCCTCTCCCTGATCACGTTCGGCGTCTATCAGCTCGCCGGGAGCGGATGGGCCTGTGTCACCTTGGGGGGGCTGCTGCTCAGCCTCGTGATGATCGGCGTGCCCACGGGCAAACCTCCTGCACGGTGATCCGATGGGCTTGACCGCGCGCCTCATGGAGCAGCGCAGCCAGGCCACCACGCTGAAAGATCCGGCGAAGTGGCTGGTCGATTGGTTCGGGGGCGGCACCAGCGCCGCCGGCGTGACCGTCACCGCCGATTCTGCGCGGCGGATCACCGCCGTGTGGGCTGCTATCAAGATCATTTCGGAATCCGTCGCCTCACTCCCGTGTTTCGTCTACCAGCGCCGACCAGACGGCAAGGGCAAAGACCGCCTGACGAAAAACCCGCTCCACGCACTGTTGCACGATCAGCCGAACCCTTGGCAGACAAGTTTCGAATGGCGGGAGATGATGCAAGGGCACCTCTGCCTGCGCGGCAACGCCTATAGTGAAATCCTGTACGACGGTCGCGGGGGGATCCGCGCGTTGATCCCGCGCCATCCAGACCGCATGCGTGTGTACGATCTCACGCAGGAACAGATCGGCGAGCAGCCGCTCGTCTATGAATATGTGCCGAGCTCGGGGCCTTCGCGGTTTCTCTTCCACGATGAAGTGCTGCATCTGAAGGGCCTATCGGATGATGGGCTCGTCGGCCTCAGCCCCATTGCCGAGTTTCGGGAAACCTTCGGCCTGTCCATCGGAACAGAAAGTTATGCCGCTCGATTCTTCGGGAATTATGCCAATCCGGGGGGCGTGCTGACGCATCCCAAAACCCTCTCGCGCGATGCGGTCGTCCGCCTGCGTGAACAGTGGGAGCAGAAGCATCAAGGCGTCGAGAACGCGCACAAGGTCGCCGTACTCGAAGAAGGGCTCACCTGGCAGGCCATCGGCATCAACCCGAAGGATAGCCAGCTGATCGACAGCCGGAAATTCTCCGTGTCGGAGATTGCCCGGATCTTCCGCGTCCCGCCGCACATGCTAGCGGACCTGGATCGGGCCACGTTCAGCAACATCGAGCAGCAGTCGATCGAGTTTGTGGTGCATAGCCTGCGGCCCTGGCTCGTGCGCTGGGAGCAACGCCTCGCCCTGGCCTTGCTCACGCAAAAGGAACGGACTGACGGATTGTTCATCGAATTCAATGTCGACGGCCTGCTGCGCGGCGACATCAAGAGCCGGTATGACGCCTATGCAGTGGGCCGGCAGTGGGGGTGGCTCTCACCGAACGACGTGCGGGGGTTGGAAAACATGAACCCGCGCGACGATGACGACGGCGATGCCTATCATGAGCCGCTGAATATGCAGTCCTCGAAAGAGCCGGCGCCAACCGAGCCGGCTGCAACGACTCCACCGAAAGGGAACCCATGAAGATCGAACGCCGCGTGCTCGCCACCAACATGGAAGTCCGAGCGGCAGGAGACAAGCCGCAAATCGTCGGCCATGCCGCCGTGTTCAACCGCGACAGCGACCTGATCGGTGGAATGTTCATCGAACGCATCGCGCCAGGAGCCTTCGCCGAGAGCCTAGCCAAGCCTGACGACGTGCGCGCCCTCATCAATCACGATCCAAACCTCCTGCTGGCCAGGAACATCAGCGGCACGCTGGCCCTCAAAGAAGACGACCAGGGGCTGCATGTCACGATTGATCCGCCCAATACGACATACGCGAACGACCTGCTTGAAAGCGCCAAGCGGGGGGATATTTCCCAGATGAGCTTCGGGTTTCAGACCATCGAAGACAGCTGGACGCGGGGGGAGAACGGCGCGCCCGATGTGCGCACGTTGCGCAAGGTCCGCCTCTTCGATGTCAGCCCGGTCACCTTTCCGGCCTATCCCGACACCGATGTCGCCGTGCGCAGCCACGAAGCCTTTTTGAAGCAGGCGCCAGCCGAGGCGAACGACCTCGAGCTGCGCCGCCGCCGCAATGAGCTGGAAGCCGCCGCATGCTAGAACTGCCGAACAAGCCCACATTCCGCCCGGGAGAAATCCCACACCTGCTGCCCATCAGTCGCGCCTCCGTCTATCGCCTCATCGACGAAGGCAAGATCGCGCCCGTCGATCGCATCAATAACAAGATCGTCATCCCGCGCGCCTCGCTCGTCACGCTCCTCCGTACCGAGTAGCCATTCGAAAAAGTGTCTTATTTGTCTTGTCTGTCTTAGACGGACTCGCCCCGCTGCGCTACCGTCGTGCCTATGCAGGCCCACGGTGGGTGCAATCACTTTTGAAGGGAGACCACGTATGCAGGCGAAACTCCGCGAGCTGCTCGAAAAACGGAATCGGCTGATCCAGGCAGGCCGCGACCTGTACGAAAAGGTCGACAAGGAAAAGCGGTCGATGACCGCCGAAGAGAAGCAGAACGACGAGGCTCGGTTCAACGAGATCGCCGATCTGGGCAGCGACATCAAGCGCATCGAACGGCAGATCGAGCTCGAGCGCGAGCAGGCCGCGACGACCGTCGCCGCCGGGGCCACGCCGCCAGCGGGCCAGCGCGAGCAGGAGGCCAACGATCGGGAGCACCGGTCTCGCCTCATCGCTCATGCTGTACGGTTGTCGCGATTCGCATCCGTCACGGGGGAAGGGGCCTCACGATCCGTGTCCTTCCAGGATCGGTCACTCGAAGCGCGGGCTGGCCTCGCGTACCACCAGAATCATGAGCGCTACCTGCGCGGACAGATCGGCGAGCAGGAGCTCCGTGCATTGGCGGCGGATGTCGCGATCTCCGGGGGCTACCTGGTCATGCCGCTGCAGATGAGCATGGATCTCATCCAGGCGGTCGACGATCTCGTGTTTATCCGCCAGAAGGCGACGAAGCACCTGGTCACGAACGCCGACGGCGTGGGCATGCCCTCGCTGGATGCGGACCCGGCGGATTCAGACTGGACGGCGGAAATCGCGACAGGCTCCGAAGATTCCAGCATGCAGTTCGGCCGCCGCGAGCTGAAACCCTATCCGCTCGCGAAGCGCATCAAGGTCAGCAACAAGTTGATCCGGGCCTCGGCCATGAACGTGGAGAACCTCGTCCGTGCCCGTCTCGCCTACAAGTTCGCCGTCACCCAAGAAAAAGCCTTCCTTACGGGGAGCGGAGCCGGCCAACCGCTCGGCGTCTTCACCGCGTCTAACGATGGCATTCCCACGTCACGGGACGTGGTCACGGGATCGGCCACCGATTTCACCTTCGACGGTCTGCTGGATGCCCTGTATTCGCTGAAGGGCTCGTATGTGAACCGACCGAGCACGGCCTGGGGCTTCCATCGCGACGGGGTCAAGCGCATTGCGAAGCTGAAAGACTCACAGAACCGGTACCTCTGGGAACCGTCGCAGCAAGTCGGCCAGCCTGACCGCATCAAGGGCGTGCCGCTGTTCATGAGTGAGTTCTTCCCGAACACCTTCACCACCGGGCTCTATGTCGGCATGTTGGCCGATTGGTCCTACTACCACATTGCCGATGCGCTGAGCATGTCCGTGCAGCGGCTCGGCGAGCTGTATGCGGAAACCAACCAGGTCGGCTTCATTGGCCGGATGGAACTGGACGGCTTGCCGGTCCTGAGCGAGGCCTTCGTCCGTATCAAGACCAGCTAACGGCGGCGCAAGAACAGGCAGAGGCACGACAGACAGGCACCGAAGGAACTACGGAGGACGTATGCAGAATTTGCTGAAGGACATCAAAGTCACCCGCGTGATGAACGCGGTCGCGGCGGGCACGAGCGTCCAAAACAGCTCGGTGCTCGACATGAGTGGATGGGACGGGGTGGTGTTCATCGCCGCGCTGGGAGCCTTGACCGCCACGCAGGTCACCGGACTGAAGGGGCAGCAGGGGCAGGCCTCCAACTTGAGCGACGCCGCCGATCTCATCGGGACAGCCGTCGGGCCGTTGGCCGATGGCGATTCGAACAAGTGTCTCGCCTTGGACATCTACCGCCCGCAGGAACGCTACGTGCGGTGTGTCGTGACGCGCGGCACGGCGAACGCGGTCATCGATGGCGTCATCGCCATTCAGTACCGGGGCAGCAAGGCACCGGCGGTGCAAGACACCAGCATCGCCTTCGCCGAATCCCATGTGAGCCCGGCTGAGGGCACGGCCTAGGCCATGAAAGTGAAGCTGCGAACGATCTTCGCCCATCCCGTGCACGGCTGCGCGGGACCGGGCGAGATCATCAATCTCGACGAACAGACGGCCCTGGCGCTGATCGAAGGACGGTATGCGGAGGAGGTGAATCCTCGTCCGAAGCCGCCAACCCCAGAGAGCGCCGCCGTCTCCACACCCGAGACGGCGATGCAACCCAAAGCCGTCCGGAAACCGCGATAGGACGCGACCGTGCCCATCACCACCGTCGCCAACTGCAAGGCCTTTCGAGGCATCGATGCCGAGAATACCGAGCACGATCAAGAGCTCGACCGGCTCGTCGATGCCGTGCAGGCGTTCCTCGAAAAGGAATGCGGGCGCACGTTCACGGCTGGCACGTTCACCGAATATTACAGCGGCACCGAGTGGCAAGATCGGCTGCTGGTGGCCGCGCCACCCATCCTCAGCATCACGAACATCTGGGACGATCCACTCCGCGTCTACGCCACACCGCTGGCCAGCAGCCTCTACGTGATCGACAACGCGGAGGCAGGCGTGATCCGGCTCGACGGTCTCACGTTTCAGCAGGGCCTCCGCAACATCAAGATCACCTATGTCGGGGGCTACCAGATCATGCCGACCGATCTGGAGCAGGCCGCCATCGAAATGGTCTGGGCCGCCCGCATGAAGGGGGAGCACAGCCTCGTCGGGGTGCGCTCGCGCTCCATCGCCGACGGCAGCACCCAGTTCGTCAATCTCGCCTGGCCGCTCGATCTCGACAGCATCATCGGCAAATACCGCCTGAAAACGGGGGTGGCCTGATGAACCTTCAAGTCAAGCTCAATACGAAGGGCCTGCTCGATTACGCCAAAGAGGGCAAGCAAGCCGTCCAGAAGATTCGAAAAGCCATGCGGGTGTCGGTGAATGTCGCTCGCACTCGGGCACGTCGGGAAATCACCGGCCAGTTTGCGGTGAGAACGGGCGGCTTGAAGCGTGCTGCCCGCAAGATGCAGACGCAAGTCTGGGTAAAGAAATCAGAAGTGCTTGGATGGGTGTCACCGCTCCCGCGCCTCCTCAACATTTTCGAAGGAGGTGCCACATTAGCCAACGGGCGAGGGTTTATTCAGCCTCGTCCGGTCATCGGTCCATCATCCGTAGACATGCAGCGTTCGGCCGAAAAAGAGCTCAGTGCCGTCCTCGCGGAGGTGGGGAAATGAGCGCGCCAACCGTCAGCGTCCGCACGCAGGTGCGCGATCTGTTCCTGCAGGCCCTGCTGAATCTCAAGAACTGGCCCACCGTCAGAGAGCCGTCCTTCGACGTCAGCCCGAAGTACCTGGAAGCCGGCGAGTGCAAGACCTTTCCGACCTATTGCGTCGTGGCCACCGACGAACGGATTGAGTCGCAGACCCTTGAGCACATGAGCTGCACGCTCACACTGCTGGTCGTCATCTACGCGAAAGACGACACCGATCCGCGCGCGCGGCTCGATGCCGCGCTCGAAGACGCCTATGAGGCGCTGCTGGGAGTGAAGGCGCGGCAGCCCGACACGATGTGGAAACTCGATCTGGAGGATGTGACCACCGATGAGGGGGCGCGGTCCTCGCATCCGTATGCTCAGGCGCAGCTCCGCTGGAGCGTGCGTCATCGCCGACGAACCGCCGTGTAACGACCAAGGAGGAGACGATGCCCACACAAGCCATTTCTGGTTACGGAACCTTACTCAAGCGGGGGGACGGCGGATCACCGGAGACGTTCACCACCGTGGGCGAGGTGCGCTCCATCAGCGGGCCGTCCATGGAAACGGACGAGGCCGATGTCACCACGCACAGCTCGGCCGCCTCTGGCGCGTTCAAGGAATTCATCATGACCTTGATCGATGCCGGCAGCATCGAATTCGAAACCAACTATGTGCCGAGCGATCCGACCCATGTCGGCATCCGGCAGGACTTCCTGGCTCGCACCAAGCGCAACTGGCAGATCGTGCTGCCGGGGGCCATTCAGACCATCAGCTTCTCGGCCTATGTGAAGAGCATGCCGTATGAGTTCTCGACGGATGACGCCATCACGCAGAAGATCAGCCTGCGCATCACGGGGGCACCGACCTGGAGCTAACACAGGGAGCGAACGGGACCATTCACGATTGACCTAAGAGGGAGGCACCATGCCACGCACAGTCATCGCCGCATCATCGATCATCACGCCGCTTGGACCCTACCCCTCCTTGCCGGTCTCCGCCTTGGCGCTGGATCTCGCCTGGCAAGCGGCGGACACGACCAATCAAAACTATTTTCCGCTCGGGACGGGGAAGTACCTGATCCTCGTCCGCAACGTGCACGCCACGACCGGGTACACCTTCACGCTCACCAGTTCGGCCGATGAACGCAAGCGCACCGGACACATCACGACCTATGCCCTGGCAGCCGGCAAGGTGGCGGCGTTCATGGTCGATCAGCAAGCGGGCTGGCTCCAAACAGACGGCGGATTCTACCTCGAGGGCAGCAACGCCTCGATCGAGTTCTGCATCCTCCGGTTGCCGTAATCACAGGCCATCGCGGCGGGCCTTCGGGCTCGCCGCACAGAGAAGGACAAGGAATCGCATGGAGAACGGAACGCAGTTGCTCTCGAAAGACGCTATTCTCGCCGCGGACGACATCCTCACGGAGACCGTGTATGTGCCGGAATGGAAGGGGTCGGTCATCGTGTGCGGGCTGACCGGTGCGGCCAAAGACGCCTACGACAAATCCATCGTCGAAGTGAAGGGCAACAAGCGCACCGTCAATCTCGATCATGTCCGGGCGAAGCTGCTGGTGCGCACGCTCGTCAATGAGCAGCGGCAGCCGCTCTTTCTGGAGAGCGACATCATCAGGCTGGGGACCAAGAGCGCCGCCGTGCTCGACCGGCTCTGCGCGATTGCACAGCGCCTCTCGGGCATGCGGGCCGAAGATGCGGAGGAGTTAAAAAAAACCTCCGAGACGACCCAGAACGCCGATTCCGATTCCGCCTTGCCCTCTGCTTAGGCATCGCGGACCCGGACGAGCTGGGGCGCCGGCTGAGCGCCAGAAAGCTGGCCGAGTGGGCCGCCTTCTTCCAGCTGGAGCCGTTCGGACCGCCGGCGGAGTTCTGGAGAGCGGGAGCGATTCGCAGCACGATCGTCAATGTGAACCGGACGAAGAAATCGCAGCCGATCGCGACGGCCGAGGATTTCATGCCGGACACCTTCAGCGTGAAGCCGGAGCAGGATCCGGAGCAGGTAGGGGAGCAAGTCACCAGGGCCTTTAAGGACATCGAACTGTTCGCAAGGAGCCATCCGACCCGTGGCGAATAAGCTGGTTCTCGAACTCATCGCCGACTCGAACAACCTCCTGAAGGCGATGGAGCAGTCGCAGAAGTCCATCAACAACTTCGTGCGAGGCTCTGAGGCCGCCGGGCAATCGCTCGGGGGCGGGGTCAATCAAGCGCTCGACGCGTTCATGGGACTGTCCAAAGGCGGGGCGCTGGCAGCCGGCGTCTTTGCCGGGGCACTCGTCGCGGCCGCCGGGGCAGCCACGATGATGGCCGTCGAGGCCGGCCGGCAAGCCGAGGAGCTGCAGCAGCTCAGCGCCGTGATGGGCATCGGGACCGATACCCTCCAGGAATACGACGTCCTGCTGAACCGTGTGGGGCTGGGCGGGCAAGACCTCACGCTCGTGATGAAAAGCCTCTCCACGAAAATGGAAGAGGCGAAGACCGGCACCGGGGCGGCAGCGGATCGCTTCCGGCAGCTCGGCATCGATATCACCAAAGTCACCGGCACCGATGACCTGATCAGAAAGATCGCCGAGTCGGTCTCCAAGTTTTCGAACGGCACCGAGAAAGCCGCCGTCATGGCCGACCTGCTCGGCAAGAGCGGCCTGAAATTTATTCCCGCGTTCGAAGGGGGCGCGGCCGCGATCGACGAAGCCGCCGCCGCCTCCAAACGCATGGGGGCGACCCTCTCCAGCGTCCAGATCGAGACGCTCGGGAAGATGGACGACTCCATCGACGATCTCGGCATCTCCTGGAAGCGCTTCTCGCAACAGATCGGGGCCTTCTTCGCGCCCGCCGTCGAGATGGCCGTCAACGCCCTCTCGTCTCTCCTGTCATGGGGCTCGCACGTCTTTGAAGAGCTCGGCACCGCCTCAGCGACGCTCGGGATCCGATTCACGGCCATGGGGCAGGCCTTCATGGAAGTGGCGTCGCAGGTCTTTTCGGCACAGATCTTCAACGGGGCGGCCTGGGCGCAGACGCTGGAGAACATCAAGCGCATCGATGCCGAGGCCGCCAAGCTGATCGAGCAGCGCCGGGCCCTGGCCCAGAGTGCCGGCGCAGCCGATGGCCGTGGTGCCGCACCAGCCTTGATCGATAGCGCGAAGGTGGCGGCCGCCGCCCAGTCCGCCGCCGATGCCCAGCTCAAAGCCTCAGAATCGCTGTTCCGGGGGGAGGAAGCTCTCGCCCAAGCCCGACTCGCCAACTTCCTGTCGTACCTGGATACGCGTAAGGCGATGGGCACGGCGACGGAGGTGGAACTCGCGCAAGCGCATGAAGCGGCAGCTCAACGCATGGCCGACTTTACGATAGATTCCCTCGAGAAGCAGCTGAGGAACTACGAGAAATACACCCAAGCCAAGCTGGCCCTGTTCGGGGCCGACGAAAAAAGCCAGGCCGAAAAACACAAGTTCGAGATCGAGGCCGGGGCCAAAGTCAAAGATCTGCTGAAGCAAATCGAGATCGCGCAGGTCAAGAGCGACACCACCCGCCTGCAGTCGTCGACCAAGACTGCGCTGGCCATGAAGAAGGAAACCGATTCCGCCTTCCAGCGCATGCTCGAAGTCGAAGAGCAGACCCACAACCTGCAATTCGGGCCGGCCACCATCAGCGAGGGGATGAAGGCCCATGAAGCGGCCGTCGAAAACCTCATCCGGCTGATGCCGGAGTTGAACCACCACGAAGCCGCCCTGCAGGTGATGCTGAACCAGCAAAGCGCCCATGACTCCATCGTGGCCGCCACCGAGGCCTATAAAGACCGCAACAAAGAACTCGAATTCGGGGTGGAATATGCGCGAGCTGATTCCCAGCTGCAGCAAGCCTGGTACAGCCAGGCGCCGGGACTCATCGGCCAAGCGACGGCGGCCAGGGAGAAGGGCTTCGAACTGCTCCAGGCCGAGAGCGACATGCGTCGCCAGGTCATCGACGAGACCATCTTCGATGAAGAGCGAAAGGGCGCTGCGATTTATGCCCTCGACCAAGAGCTGCAGGCCAAGCGGATCAACCTCCTGAATCAGTTTCCGACCTTCTGGGAGCAACAGCTGCAGGCCATCGTGTCGAGCAATGCCTTTTCGCTCTCCAGCATTACCTCGAACTTCAACAATGCGACCGCCCAGTGGATTCAGGGTCAGGGGAACTTCACACAGTTCTGGGAGCAGACGCAGACCACGCTGCTGACCAGCGCTCTGCAATTTACTGAACAGTGGCTCGTGCAATTAGCCCTGTCGCAACTGCGCGAGCTGGCCATGGTCACCACGCAGGAGGCGACGAAGACCGCGCTCACCACGGCGGGGGCGACCTCGAGGGTCGCTGTAAATGCCGCGTCGGACGGCGCCATCGTTGCCAGCAACGCTACCGCTGCGACGGCCTCTGTCGGGATCTGGGGTGGAGCCACGGCGGCCATCCTGGGCTTCTTCGCCACCATCGGAGCTGGATTTGCCGCCGTGATCGGGTCACTCGTCGCGGCCGTGGTCGCGGTCGGCACCTTCATCATGGGGGTGTTGTCGGCCATTGCCTCGGCTCTGTCCGCCACCGTCTTTGGCATCCCCTTCGCCGGGGCCATCGTGGTCGGGATCGGCCTCATCGCGGCCGCGCTCGCCATGACCGATAACCTCCCGGAGTTCAAGGACGGCGGCATCATGACCGGCCCGACCATCGGCAAATTCGCCGAAGCCGGATCACCGGAAGCCGCCATCCCACTCAACGACCGGGGTGCCGCCTTCATGCAGAAAGCCATGGGGTTCGGGGGTGGGGCCGGTGGCCTGATGACCATCAATCTGCAGCTCGACGGCCGCACGTTGGCGGAGGCGACCATGTCGCACATGCCCGGCG